>JACPWG010000136.1 GCA_016197205.1 Planctomycetota bacterium | reverse complement strand
GGGCCCTTCTTGGGTCCGGCGTGGCTGTCGCCTTCTTGCTCTTCCTTGGCCGCGTCGTGGACTGGATGCCCCGCGAGTCCGTCTACGCGCTGCTTCTGCTCGCCGGCCTCGTGGTGGGCTGGGTGGCCGCGGTCGCCCGCCTCCTCGTCAGCGTGTTCGGCCAGTCCTCCTACCGTCTCGGCGAACTGCTGCTGACCCTCCTGCTCGCGGAGACCCTCGTCGCCGCCTTCTTCGGGCAGACCTCGGGGCCGCGGAGCCAATTGGGGAATCGCGTCCTGGCGTTGCTGCTCGCCCAGGTCCTCGCGCTCGGGCTGGCGGGGGCGGGCTCCGCGTGGGGCTGGTCCGCCGCGGCGCGCTCGGCGGAGGAACGCCCCGGTCGTCGCGTCCTGCTGCTCTTCGCGGGCTGGGGACTCGTCGCCGGCACACTCGGCTGGGGCGCGCTCCTGTTCCTGATCTTCGAGCTCCTCCCTTTGCGCGAACTGGGGACCTTTGGGCCGTGGTTGATCTGCCTGGCCCTCCCGCTCCCGTTCGTCGCTCTCAGCGTCGAGTATCGCTTGCGCCGGCGGGAGTCTCCGCGCCTGCGTCGGATGGTCGCAGCGTCGTCGTCGGCGAGCCCTCCGCCCGATCACCACCGCCCGTGAGGGGCGAGCGGCCGTTGCCGGCCTCCGCCCCGAGTCGGCCTTTTGCGCGCGCTCCCGACCCTCACGGTAGACGCCCCATCCACCCGTGGCCCTTCCGCCTCGTGGTGCAGGTGGACGAGATCTCGGTGGAGGGGTTGGTGGGCGTGGATGCGCTGCCCGGTGGGCCGTACGCGGCGGACGAGCGCGAGCCGTCGCTGGCCGGCCCGGGCGGGCGCTACAGGGTCGGCATGCCCCTCACGGTGCGGATCGTCTCGACGGACCCCGGCCTCGGGCGGATCGACTTCGCGCCGGCGGCGGAGGGCCGGCGCCGGTGCGCGCGGTCGGGGGCGAGGTCAAGCCAGCAAGCTGGCGACGGCCTGGTCCAGGCCGTCGAGCGACAGCTCGAACATCGGGAAGAGCGCGCGGATCTGGCCGATCGTGGGCGTGTACGGCCAGGCATCGGCGCGCACGGGGTTGAGCCAGGCGGCGTGGGGGAACGTGTCGGCGAGGAAGCGGAGGCGGCGGAGGCTCGGCACCCCCGAGCGGTCGTCGTACTCGATCGACCCGTCGGAGGCCTCCAGCTCCCAGCTCGCCATGCTCGCGTCCCCGACGACGATGAGGCGCGTCTCCGGGTCGAAGCGGGAGAAATGCTCCAGCGGGAACGGCCGGTCCCAGCGGCGCGCGTCCTCCCAGACCTTGGCGTAGATCGTGTTGTGGAAAAAAAAGGTCTTGAGGTCCTTGAACTGGGCGCGTGCGTAGTTGAAGAGGACCTGCACGACCGCGACGTACGGGTCCATGGACCAGCCGCCGTTGTCGATGGCGAGGACCACTTTCAGCCGGTCACGGAGTGCACGCCGGAAGACGAGGTCGATCTCGCCGCCGTTTCGCGTGGTCCGATCGATGGTCGCGTCCACGTCGAGGAGGTCCCGGGGGCCGGCGGGCACGAGGTGGCGCAGGCGCTTCAGGGCCTCGCCGACCTGCGCCTGCGTGAGCGGTCCTTCGCGCGAGTAGTCGCGGTAGCGCCGCTCCATGGCCACCTTGACCGCCGACCGGTTCCGCGACACGCCGCCGACGCGCATCCCGCCCGGGTGAAAGCCCGAGTGCCCGACGGGGGAGGTCCCCCCGGTCCCGATCCATTTTCGTCCCCCGTCGTGGCGCCCGGTCTGCTCCTTCAACCGGTCGAGGAAGTACTGGAGCAGCTCGTCCGGAGTCATGCGCGCGAGGGTTTCGGGCGGGACGCCGAGCGCGGCGGCGAGCGCGTGCGGGTCGGTGAGCCACTCCTGGAGCAGCTCCCGGACGGAGTCCGCCAGCTCCGTGTCGCCGGCGGGGGCGACGGGCTCCACGCCCCGGAAGTGGCGGGCGAAGAGGCGGTCGTACAGGTCGAAGTGCCGTTCGCTCTTCACGAGGACGGTGCGGGCCGTGGCGTAGAAATCGTCGAGCGACTGGACGAGGCCCAGGCGGAGGGCCTGGTGGAGGCGGAGGAAGGAGGTGGGCGTGACGGGGACGCCGCCGTGCCGCAGCTCCAGGAAGAAGGTCGTGAACATCTCGGTCGGCTCGCGTTCGGGAAGTGGGACCGGGGGCGCGCTGACGAAATTCCGACTCCTGGCTCGACGAGTTTTTCAGCGGTCGACAGCCCTGCCGCCCGACGCCCCGCCTGAAGGCGGAACTACGAACGGCGGCGTTGACTTTCGAGCGGGGTAGCCGCCCTGGGTCGCGGCGCGACCGGGTACCCGATGACGAAGTCCGGACGCGATGCCTGGGGGCGCGGTCCTCCGGCCCGCGCGAGCCGGTGCATGGCCTACGCTACGTGGCAGCGGCGGGGACGAAGGTAGCCGAAGGTCGTCAAGGGTGCGCTAGTTCTTCAAGCGCGAGGCGCTCCGCTGGGCGATCGAGAGGTCGGCGCTCTTTTTGAACAGGACGCCGAGGTACGGGGTGTCGGCGCGGCCGAGGTCCTTGACTTTCAGGTCGGGATCGGACTGGAGCGCCCGAAGCCAATGCAGCAGCTCGCGGGTGGCCGGCCGCTTTTCGACGTCCGGCAGCTCGCGCAGGGAGTAGAAGACGCGGACCGCGCTTTCCATCAGTTCGCGGGCGAGGTCCGGGAAGTGGGCCTGGACGATCCGCCGCATCATTTCCGCGTCCGGGAACGCGATGTGGTGGAAGTTACATCGGCCGAGGAAGGGGTCGGACAAGTCTTTTTTTGCGTTGCTCGTGATGAGGATGACCGGCCGGTGCTTCGCGCGGATCGTCTTGTCGATTTCCATGATGTCGAAGGACATTTGATCCAGGACGTCGAGCATGTCGTCCTGGAAGTCGGTGTCGGCCTTGTCGATCTCGTCGATGAGGAGCACGACGCGCTCGTCGGCGGTGAAGGCCTGCCCGATCTTCCCCATCCGGATGTACTCCTCGATGTGAGCGACATTGCGCTTGGAGTCGCCGAACCGGGAGTCGTTCAGGCGAGTGAGGGTGTCGTACTGGTAGAGCGCGTCGACAAGCTTCATGCTGGACTTGACGTTGAGCACGATGAGCTTCATCCCGAGGCTCTCGGCGACGGCGTGGGCGAGCATGCTCTTGCCGGTGCCGGGCTCCCCCTTGAGGAGGAGCGGCAGTTCGAGCGCCATGCTCACGTTCACGATCATCGCCAGTTCGGCGTCGAGCACGTACTTCGCGGCGCCGGTGAATTTTCCTGTCTCCGCCATGAATTTGCGCTCCTGTGCAGGTCGCGGGGGGGCCTCCGGATTTGCGAGCCGGGGATTCTACCCTCGGGCGAGGGCGGCGGCAACCCGAATTTTCCGTGGCCGGAGGGTGAGGGGCGAGTCTCGCGCCGCGGGCCCGAAGTCTCGCCTCGATCCGTTCGTAGTTCCGCCTTCAGGCGGGGCGAGAACCCCTGGCGCACACTCGGTCCGCCTGAAGGCGGAACTACGAGCGGGTGCGCGCGAGACCCCGGGGCCGCCTGCGGGTCTGGCGCAGGGTGCGGGCGGCCGGGGTGGAATCCTTGCTCGGGTCGGCGCGTGCGGATAGACTGCGAACGGGGGCATCCATGCGTGGGTACGGGAGTGTGGAAAAAATGAGCGAAGGGTTAGCCGCCGGGGTTCCGGGCGAAGCGCCGCGCCCTTGGGTAGGGCAAGCTGCGGCTGCGCTCGACCCACGGAGGCTTCGGGCAAGCCTGGTCGCGGCGGCATTGACTGCTTTTGGCATCACGCTCTTCGCGTACGGACTGTGTCAGTTCTTCGCGTTTCTCGCCCTTCCGCTTCCGTCGATCCTATTGCCGTTGCTGGTCGGGCTCCCGCTTGGCGGGGTCCTCGCCGCCAGGCGTGACACCGACGAAAGCGACGGGCTGGAGCGCGCGCTCCTCTCGCTGCAGGTAGCGATGGGGGCGGCGCTTTTCGCGACGCTGTTCCATCGGAAGATCATCCCGGTGGAGCCGCCGATCTACGCCGAGGACTTCGTTGCTCCGGCCCTTGCGCGGAGTCTGGGCTGCGTTGCCGTCCAACTCGTCCTCTTCGGGCCGTTCTTCGTCGCGGCCGGCGCCGCTGGACTGCGCGCGCTGCGGGCAGTCATTGACGCGTGCGGCCACACACCGGGTGCGCCTGTCGCCGCGCTGGCGCCGGCGCTGTGCGGGATCGCCGCGGCGTGCGGACTGCGGCTGGTCGGGCTGGAGACGTTTGGGCTGGTCCCAGTAGTCCTGGTTGGAGTCGTCGCGGTCGGGGTCGCGCGGGCGGCGACGGCACCCTCCTCGCGCGCCCAGGCGGTGCGGGCGGGCCTCGTCCTCGCGTTGGCGTTCGTGCCGAGCCTGGATCGACAGGTTCTGCGGTTTGCGATGCCGGGCGAAGCTGACGCGGTCAGGGGCTGGATCCGGAGTCGGGCATCGGGCGCCGAGGAGTCGTTCGCCGAACTCGTAGAGGAGCGATGGCTGCGGCATCATTATCTAGCTACACTGAGATATGGGCGTGGCAGAGACTTTGCGGGGCTACTCGATGGGCGTCTCACGTGCGAGAGCCGATCGAAACGCGGCTGGTCACCCAACGGGGAGCTCGCCGTGTGGTGGGCGGCTCGTGGCGAATTACCCATACTGGCCATCGGTGGAAGCTTGTACTCGAAACTGAGATTCGGTGAGCACGGGGGACTCGCCATTGCCGAGCTTGTGGGTGCAGCCTTCGGCAATTCGTGGCTCTGGACGATGGGCGGCCGGCAGGGTCGATTCGACGAGGACCTGTATCCCCGGCGATACCTCGAACAGCGGGACGCACGCCGTGGCCTGATCGCAGTGGATCGAATCGAGACCGCACCGGCAAGTGGATGGCCACTTCTGGTGGAACCGGACTGGTTGCACACCGAAGAGGCGATGCGCCTCCTGGCGGGGCGACGGACAGATGCCGGTCTGCTGGTGCTGATCGAAAGCAGCCTGCTGGATCCGGAAGGGCGGTTTGCCCGGAGGTGTCTCTGGACGCTGGAGAATATTGGCGAATCGGCGGTCGGCTGGGTTCGTGATCGAGAGACGGACGCCGTGGCCGTGGATTCGAGCCCACGCGGGATGTGGTTTCCGCCGGGGGCATCCGCGTTTCTGATCGCCGTGGGAAGGGGAGAATCCACCTTCAGGCCCAGGACGGCCGAAGCGGCCCTGGAGCTCGAATCGCACGGATTCCTGCCGCTTCGCGATCCTGCCCCGGGTGGGTTCGAGCCTTTGCGTGACGATCGGCCTTTTCCTGGCGTGGGTCTCCCGGGCCGGCCGGGAGTTGGGGCGCTGTGGGGGCTCCTCCTGGGCGGACTCGCGGTGCTGGGCGTGGCCCTTGCCGTGTGCGTGACGCACGTGCGCCGACGAGTGGCGGGCGCGTGGGCCGCCGGCCTTCTTGAAGTCGGAGACCCAGACGCCGCGCGCGCCGAGCGTGGCGGGATGGCCGTATTCGCCGCCGTGTCCGCGTTCGCCGGGCTCGGCCTCGTCCTCCTGCTTTTCGTGGCGACGTACCGTTGGATGCGCGTGGCGAACGACCCCCTCGATGCCATGCAGCTCGGCCCCGTTTGGGTGGCACTCGCGCTCGCCTGCGGCTGCGCCCTTCGGGAGCGGGGGGCGCGTCGCGCGACGGTCTTCGCCGTCGCGGCGTGCCTGCTCGATTTCGTCGGCGTGTTCCCGCGCGAAAACGCCTCGGGAGTGGCGCTCGCCCTGGTACCGGCGGTCGCGGGCGGCGCGTTCCTGCCGACGCTGCTCGGGCGCGCGCGGACGCAGAACGCGCTCGCCTTCGTCGGGGGAGGCGTCGGCGCGACGGCGGGTTTTCTGGTGGCGGCCACGCTGCCGGTGCTGTGGGGGTTCCGCGCGTACGACCGAGTGGCGGATACGGCGTTCTTGATCGCTCTGGCGGTCGTAGCAGGCTGGCGGCGCGCGGGTCGCGGGGGGGCGGTCGCGGCGCTGGGGGGCAGGACGGGCAGGTGTGAAGCAGGGGGTGCGACCCCGAGGGAGCAAAGCTGAAGTCGCGCCCTGCTCTACGAACGCGGGACCGCGGGTGGACCTTCGGCGAGGGGTTGGCGAAGTTGAATCGGAGGGAGTATTCGGACAGGCTGAGTCCGCTCCCTCACGGTCGCGGTTCGGATTGCCGCCGAGGCCGGCGAGGCGGAATCGCGCGCAACGACGCGTAGGAGGTCAGTCGCCGCACGCTGCGTGGCTCGCGCTCAGGGGGCTGCCTCCGCGAGGTACCGGCGCGCGGCTTCGAGGTTGATGCCGAGCTGGAGCGCGCCCTTCCCGACGGCGGGGTGGATGCCGCGAGCCGCGAGCGTACGCTCGATCACGGGGCGAAAGGCCGCCAGCTCCTCGTCGCTGCGTGCGCGGATCGCGTCGTGGATGTCGGTCTTGCCGAGGCTGTCGGCGATGAAGAAGATGCCGATCTCGCGGCGGTAGCCGGGATGGTCGGCGGCGATGCGCAGCGCGGTCTCGCGGAATTCGGCGCCCGCGATGTAGGGAAAGCCGTAGCCCTCGTCCCGCTTCTTCACCTCGTCCCGCACCTTGCCCAGCTCGAAGTGGCGCTCGGCGCAGCCGGCCAGGTGCTCGATCTGCCCATCCGTGAGGCCCTGCGCGGCAAACCGATCCCGCCACGCGCGCACGATCCTGCCGGACGCGGCTTCGTGGTCCTTGAACCTGAAATCCAGGCGCTGTCCGTCCTTTTTCCAGCCCTTGTGCTCGCGCTGGATGAACTTCCCGAGGTCGTGGAGGGGGACCGAGAGGAAGAGGAGCTCCCATTTCGTCAGCCCGTCGACGCGCTCCTCCGCGAGGCCGAACCGCCGCTCGGCCACGGCGTCGCCGAACCATTCCGCCAGCAGCGTCAGGCTGAGGCCGAGCATGCTCTCGCTCACTCTGCGCGTGTGGGTGAGCACGCCCCATTGGTGCCAGTCGCTTTCGTGCATCAGCCGGTCGTCCGGGTCGCGGGCGAAGGCCTCCCGGTACGGATCCGCGGGGTAGCGATACCACTCGCTTCGGATCAGCTCGCAGGCCCAGGCCGGCAGCCGGCGAAACAGCTCCGCTTCGATGGCGCGGACGCGAGGCGCAAGGTCGTTGCCTTCGGTCGGCTGCATGGCGTGCAGAGCCCTCGTCACAGGCCGCGGAGCGCCGCGGGGATGGGCAGGCGCGTGGCGCGGAACGCGGGCAGGAAGCCGCCGACCACGCCCATGATCATGGCGATGCCGACACCCGTCCCCATGAGCCGCGGGGTCACGCGATAGTGGAAGGCGAGGTCGCTGAAGGTCTGCCAGTTGGTCGTCCCGGAGGTCATGCCGTCCACCAAGATCCAAGCGAGCGCGGAGCCGGCGACGCCGCCGAGCAGCCCCAAGAGGGCCGCCTCCTCCAGAAACGAGAACCAGATCGCGAAGCTCGAGAACCCGAGCACGCGGAGGGTGGCGATCTCGCGGGTGCGGGCGGCGACCGAGGCATACATCGTATTGGCCGCCCCGAACACGGCGCCGATCGAGAGGACCGTCGCCATGACGAGCCACAGACCTTGCAGGTTCATGCCCGTGTCATTCACGTCCCGGTAGTAATCGGCGTGCCGCTTCGCCTCCAACTGCAGGTTTTTGTCCGCCTCGATCGCGGCGCAAAACCGCTCGATGCCCTGCTCGTCCTTGCACCGGACGAGCACGGTCGAATACTCCCGCTTGAACTGCGCCCGCATGTCGTCGAGGTCCCCCCAGACCTCGGACTCGTAGGCCTGGCCGTCGGCGGCGAAGACTCCGACCACGAGCCACTCGCGCCCACGGATGAACGGGCGAGCGCCCGGGGCGAGTCCCTCGAAGCGGCCGAGCGCGCCCTTGCCGACGACCAGCTCGCCGAGATTCGGCTTGAACCAGCGGCCTTCGACGACCGTGATCGCGTTTCGAAGCTCACGCGCCCGGGGCCCGATGCCTCGCAGGGCAATGTTCGATTTCCCGCCGCCCGCCCGCGGCAGGTTCGCGATGGCCACCAGCTCGGGGGAGGCCAGCGGTTCGCCGTCCGCCCCCCGTTCGATCCCGGCCCGCGCCGCGAGGTCCCCGGCCTGCTCGCGGCTGATGGAGCTCTGCGACTCGGTGGCGCGCGGACGAAGCACGATGACGTTGCGGGGGTGGCCGGTCTCGACGAGCGTGCGCTCCATGCCGTGGTTGAGCGCGAAGATGGACACGAAAATCAGGGTGACGAGCCCGATGCCGACGGCGGTCATCGCGGTGGTCACCCAACGCACGCGCATGTTCCGCAGATTGTACTTGATGGGGATCGCCATGGTTCTCCTCGAAGAGCGATTCGACTAGCCGACGTAGCGGAGTCCGTCGACGATCTTTCTGCGCGCGGACTGGATGGCCGGGACCAGGGCGCTGAGCGAGCCGCACAGGACGGCGGCGCCCAGGGCGACGGCGATCGTGCCCGGCTCGACCAGAAACACGGGGAACTGCGGGGAGGGGGACAACAAGAGCCAGTTGAAGAGCACGAGCGCGATGCCGAGGGAGAAAAGGGCCCCGGCCAGGGTCACCAGCACCGATTCCGCCACCACGAGGAAGAGGATGTGCGAACGCCGGAAACCCAGCGTGCGGAGGACGGCGATCTCCGTCACCCGCTCCCGGGCGGACATTGCGACCGTGTTCGCGGTCATGAAGACGAGGATCACGAGCACGATGGAGCCCAGGATCGCGATCATCCCCTTGATGTTCCCCATCATGGCCGCGAACTGCTGGCCGAACTCCTTCTCGGTCATCGTCTCGGTCGGGTCGGAGGAGTTCTTCGTGTGGCCGTCGATGAGGTCCTTGAGGCGCGCGACGTCGTCCAGCGTGCGGGCCCGGATCCAGAAGGTGCCGACGACCTTCCGGCCGCCCAGCAGCTCGTCGAGGTAGTCCCAGCGAAAAAAAAGCTGCTCCTCCTCGCGGGGGGTCGGCCCGGTGAAGCACCCGACGATCTCCAGCTCGGGATTCACGGGATAGATGGTCCCCATGAGCGTGACTTGCTGCCCCACTTTCCAGCCGAGCCGCTTCGCCAGCCCCCGGCCGACCACCATGGCGTTCTTCTGGGAGCACCACTTCTTGTACAACTCGTCGGGGAGCGACAGCTCGTCCCAGACCTCGCGCCACTCCTTGTGGTCGGAGGCGAAGTTCGCGAAGAAATTGCGACGGTCCTGGTAGTAGCCGCCGAACCAGTTGAGCTTGATCAGGTGGCCGGCGCAGGCGGAGATCTCCTCGCCGCGGAGGTAGTTCTCCAGCTCGATCGGGAGCGGCGTGGCGAGGCCGGTCGAATGCTGCACGGCGACCCGCAGATGGGTCGCGGGTGCGCCTTCCCACGCGTACATCTCGGTGAGCGCGGTCAGCATGAAGACGAGCACGAAGAGCAGGAAGGCGCTGCCGCCGGCGGTGAGCACGGTCCGCAAGCGGTTGCGGAGCGCGTTGCGGACGACGAGGTGGAGGAACTTGCTCATGCCTGCCCGTCCTTCGGGGCCGCCACGAGGGCGCCCTTTTCGATCCGCACCGTGCGGCCGGCGGAGGCCGCGGCCTTCGGGTCGTGCGTGACCATCAGGATGGTCTTGGCGAATTCCTGGTTGAGGCGGCGCAGGAGGACGAGGACCTCCTCTTCGCTGCGCTTGTCGAGGTCGCCCGTCGGCTCGTCGGCGAGGAGGACGGTGGGGTCGGTCACGACCGCGCGCGCGATCGCGACGCGCTGCTCCTGGCCGCCGGAGAGCTGGCGCGGATAGTGGTCGCGTCGGTCAGAGAGACCGACGACCTCGAGCGCGGTCGCGACGTGCTTGCGGCGCTCAGCCTTCGAGAGGGAGGTGAGGAGCAGGGGCAGCTCGACGTTCTCGAAGGCGGTGAGGACGGGGATGAGGTTGTAGAACTGGAAGATGAACCCGACGTGGCGGGAGCGGAAGGCCGCGAGCTGGCGCTCGCTCATGCCGTGCAGGTCGTTGCCGGCCACGACCACGCTGCCGGAGCTGGGCCGATCGATGCCGGCTACGAGGTTGAGCAGGGTGGTCTTGCCGGAGCCCGAGGGGCCCATGAGGGCGACGAATTCCCCGCTTTGAATCGTGAGGTCGATGTTTTCGAGCACCGGGATGGGCTGCTGGTCGCGGTAGTAGGTCTTGGCGACGGCCGCGACCCGGACGGTGGCCTCGCGCGTGGGGCCGGACGCAGGCGCGACCGCGGGGGAGGGGCTCGGGGAGGGGGCGGCTGCGAAG
Organism: Planctomycetota bacterium; assembly: GCA_016197205.1. Taxonomy (GTDB): domain Bacteria; phylum Planctomycetota; class MHYJ01; order WSZJ01; family JACPWG01; genus JACPWG01. Next base: position 1,920 of record JACPWG010000136.1, on the reverse strand, counting down.
GGGTCGGACATCAGGGCGTTCTCTCATGCTGGAGAAAGTCGATGCAGGTCCGCATGTGGCTACTTTTCGACGACAGCGCCCAGACCGCCTGAAGGCGGTACTACGAACAGTAGGTTCCGAGAGCAGCACCCACTGTTTGTAGTACCCCCTTCAGGGGGCCTACGAAAAGTAGCCACACCCATTTCAAATTGCAAAAAGTCAAATTTCAAATTTCGCCCGCGGCTAGTTGGGACGCGGAGCCAGGATCTAGCCAGTTGCCGCCCTCGGTCGCGTTTAGCCTTTGTTCGGGTCGTTGTTTGTAGTTCCGCCGTCAGGCGATTCGTGGCTCCCCAGGGCGAACGCCTCGCGGCCCGCGTCGCCGGAAGGCGGAACTACAAACAGGGTCGTTGTCCTCGTAGGCGCGCTGCGTTGCCGGGCCCCGGCTCCGGCGTGCTCGTGTCGGCGGCGAAGGCAGGGCGCGTCACTTGGCGTCGGCGAGCCGCACGTGTACGCCGTCCTCCAGCGTCTCGCCGCCGAGGACGACCAGCTCGCCGCCGGACAGGCCCGAGCGAATCTCGACGCCTTGCTCGCCGGCGTCGCCGGTTTCGACCGGGACGGCGCGCACGCGGTCCGCCTCCACGACGAGGACGAAGCTGCGGCCGCCCTTTTCCCGTACGGCGACGCGCGGCGCGAGCACTCGCTTCTCGGGGGAGGCAGCCTTCGCGCCCTCCCGCAGGAACGTCGCGCGGGCGGACATCTCCGGCAGGAGCGCCTCGTCCCGGTCGAGGAGCCGGATCTTGACCTGGACGATCCCCTTTTGCCGGTCCGCGGTCGGCACGATCTGCCGCACCTGGCCGCGAATCTTCCGCTCGGGCAGCGCGTCCGCCGCGAGCTCCACGTCCTGGCCCACGCGCACGCGCGCGATATTCGTCTCGTTCACGTCGGCGACCATCTCGAGCGAGTCCGGGGCGACGACCGTGCAGATGTAGCCGCCGGCGGAGCCGGTCGCGCTGCCGGAGGCGGGACCCACGGTCTCGCCCAGCTCGGCCCCCTTCCGCACGACGATCCCGTCGAAGGGGGCGCGGATCAGGCTGTATTCGAGGGCGGCCTCCGCGCTCTTCTGTCGGGCGCGCGCAAGCGCGAGCGCCGTGTCGGCGTGGTCGAGCCGCTCGCGCGCCTCCGCCCCTTTCTCGACCGCGAGCTTCCAACGAGCCAGCTCGCGCTCCGCGTCCGCGACCCCGACCCGGGCCTCCTCGAGCTGGGCGGAAAGGTCGGCGTTGGCCAGTCGCGCGAGGACCTCATCTTTTTTTACCCGAGTGCCGACGTCGATGCCCAGCCACTCCAGCCGGCCGAAGGCCTTGGAGCTGACGTTCGCCCGCCGCTCGGGGAGGAGGTAGCCGCTCGCGGAGAGGACCGCGCTCGCCTCGGAGGCCGCGACGCGCACGACGCGCGCGGTTTGCACGACGGGAAGGCGCAAGTTCTTGCCCCAGCGCTCCCAGGCCAGCCAGCCGGCCGCGCCCGCGAGCACGAGGAGGAGGAGGAAGCGTCCCCAGCCGCCTCGACTTGGTGCGTCGGGGTCGCGTCGGATCCGGAGGGCGGAGAGGTCTTGCCGCGCGGCCTGAAGGTCGTCGGGCATCAGGCGCCTTTCAGTTGCGAGGCCCTTGGGGCCACTAAAGAAACAACTCGTGCAACTCGGAAACCGGGGAGCTGCTCAGGAAAAGGCTCAAGGCTCAATTTTCAGGCAAGGCTCAAAGTTCAAGGCTCAGAGTCCGCGATTCCGTGCCCGGGCTACGTTCCGAGGTGGTCATTGAGAATTGGGACCCTATCGTTCGACTTCTTGAAAGCTGGTCGCGATTTCGGAAGCCGTGCACTCCGCCCACGGAGGGACGAGCCACCGAACTCGCCGAAGACACCGAACGGCCCGTCGAGAAGTTCGGTGTC
>JACPWG010000135.1 GCA_016197205.1 Planctomycetota bacterium | reverse complement strand
TTCGAGTTTCTGGTCTTGGAGGGCGCGCAGGCCGGCCTGAGCTGGATCACGATCCTGCGGAAGCGGCCCGCGTACGTCGCGGCCTTCGACGGCTTCGACGTCGAGGCCGTCGCGCGCTATGACGAAAACAAAATTGCGGCCCTGCTCGCGGATGCCGGCATCGTCCGGAACAAGCTGAAAATCCGGTCGGCGGTGACGAACGCGCGCGCGTTTCTCGCCGTCCGGCGGGAGTTCGGCAGCTTCGACGCCTACCAGTGGCGGTTCGTGGGCGGGCGCCCGCGCCAGAACGCCAGGCGGTCGCTCTCGCAGCTCCCCGCGCGCACGGACGAGTCGGACGCCTTCAGCGAGGACCTGCGGAAGCGCGGATTCAAGTTCGTCGGCTCGACCATTATGTACGCGCACATGCAGGCGGTGGGGATGGTGAACGATCACCTGGTGGGCTGCTTCCGGCGCCGCGAGGTGAAGCGGCTGCGGTAGCGGATTGCAATCGCCGGGGAATCACGTCTGTTGAACGGTCGGTGGCGTTGCGCGCTTGACACGAGCCGGGGCCAAGGGGTTAAATTGTCTTCGCCCGGAAGCCTCCTCCTCTCGGAGTCTCACACCCATGCGCTTGGGCGTCTTCGCAGTCTCGGTCATTGCCCTCCTCGCATGTGGCCTGACGTCCAGCGAGCCGCCCCCGCAGCCGCCCGCCGCGCCCGCCTATGACGGCCGTCCGGTCGCGGACTGGATCGCCCGCCTCGCGGCTCGGGATGCGGGCGAGCGCGTGCAGGCCGCCCGCGTCATGGCCTGGCTTGGACCCGCGGCGCGCGCGTCGGTCCCCCGGCTCCTGGCGCAACTGGAGGATGCGGACTGGCGCGTTCGCCACGAGGCCGCCGCCGCGCTCGCGCGCGTCGGTGCCGGGACGGAGGCGGTTCCGGCTACCGACCGACTGCTCACGGGGGCGGACCCCGCCCTGCGTTTTCTCGCCGCCGAGCTCCTTCGGCGGATCGAAGCGCCGGAGGCGGTTGCAGCGCTCCGTCGAGCGCTCCAGGCGCCCTCCCCGGACGTGCGCAGGCTGGCCGCAAAGGCGCTCGCAGCGATGGGGGCGCGCGCGTCGGAGGCCCTTCCCGAGCTCCTCGTCGCGGCGCGGGACCGCGAGGCGTCCGTCCGGGAGGCGGCGCTGTGCGCGCTTGGAAGGATCGGCACCGCCGGCCTGGCAGGCGCGGTCGCGGGCGGGCGGCCGGACCCCATGCCCGTGCTTTTCGATGCCCTGCGCAGCGGGCAGGAGCCGGAGGTGCGACGGGCGGCGGCGAAGGCGCTCCTGGCTCTTGGGCCGCCGGCGCGCACGGCGGCGCCGGTCCTGCTCGACCTGCTCCGCGAGGCGGACGATGACCTCCTTGCCCCAGTCCTCTCGGCGCTTTGCAGCATGTCGGCGTCAGCCCGGCAACTCCTCCTCGATATCGACCACGCACTCCAAGGGCTGTCCGCCGACGCACGGCGAGAGATCTTCGAGCGCCTGGGGCGGCATTGGCCGACCGCCGAACTGCTCGCTGTCGGCGACTGTCTTCGCGATCCGGACGTCCGCGTTCGGATCGCGGCCGCACGCGTCACCGCGACTTGTTGCGCCCCGGTCATCGGCCTGCGCGTCATCCCCTTCTCCCGGGACAGTGACCCGACCGTCCGGAGGGCGGCGTGCCTGGCATTGGCGGCGCAAGGTGAACCGCGCGATTACGTCCTCCGCGAGGACGTTGGCGCCCTCGACGACGCGGAACCGCTCGTTCGAGAGTGCGCGCGCGAGTCCCTCATCCGCGCCGCGTTCGCCGATCGGAATCGAGAGCGGACTTTCCTGGCCCTCCTCCGGGACGCGCCCGATTCCACCGGCGAGGCGATCCGCGATTTGCTGGAGGCGATGGCTCGACGACCGCTGGACACGATGGCCCGCGTCCGCTCGCGCCTGTCGAGTCCGCAGGCGCCCGTCCGACGCCTGGCGCTCCTGGGCATGGCCGAGCTGGGCTACCCTGCCCGCGCATATCTCGCGGAGCTCGAAGCGCGCCTCTCGGATGCCGACGCGGGCGTGCGTGCGGAGGCGGCGCGGACGCTGGCGGGGCTCTGGCGGCACGCCGCGCCCTCGGTACCGACGCTCTTGCGGGCATTGAAGGACCCTTCGCCTGAGGTAAGGGGCATTGCGGCCGGCGTGCTTGGCGGCGTCGAGGATGGAAGCGGCGCCGTCAAGGCTGCCCTCGTCGAAGCGCTTCGGGACGACGATGCCGCCGTTCGCGTGGAATGCGCTTGTTCCTTAGTCGATCAGTCCACCTGGCCCTCGGCTGCCATCCCGGTTCTGGTCGAGGGCCTGCGCCTGACCGAGGACCATTATGTGGACGACGCCGCCGTGCGCCTGCCGCTCTTTGGCCGCGGAGCCCTGCCGCCGCTCGCCGCGATGCTTGCTCATCCCGACCCTGCGCGTCGCCGTCGAGCTGCGACTCTGCTCGGCAATTGTCTGGTCTACGTTTTCTGGACGTGCGGTGAATATCTGCCGCGGCTCGCGGAGGCGCTGCGCGACCCGGAAGCGCCGGTGCGGCGCGAGGCCGCGCGCGCTCTCGGCAAGCTCGGCCGGCGCGCGCGAGCGGCGGCCCCGGCGCTCGCCTCCGCCGCGGTCGATTCGAACGAGGGTGTGCGCTCGGCGGCGAGCTTTGCGCTGGTACGCGTGCAACCGGGCAGCCCCGAGGCAATACCGGGAATCTGCGCCGCGCTGCGAGGCGCCCAAATCAGACACGAAGATGAGCCCTGGGACTTCTTCCCGGCCCTGGATGCATCGTTCAAGGGCCGGCTGCGCACGGCGCTGGCGGATCCGACCACCGGCGCCCTCCCGTTGGCCACCTACGAGTACGACTTGGCCGATCGGTCGTCGGAACGGTTCGAGACCGACCTGCTTCTTGGACTGCGGCATCCGGAGGGGCCGGTTCGGGTGAAGGCCGCGCGGGAGCTCTGGCGATTGGCACAACGGAATGGCAGGGTTCCCAAAGAGTTGTCCCTGCGTCCGCCGATCGAGTTGCTGCTCGAGGACGTCGATTCCGACGTGACGCGCGCCGCGGCGGACGTTTTGGCGGAGATGGGCCCGCCGACGCCCGCCGCGATTCCGGCACTTCGCAGCGTTATGAGGCACCCTGATTCTCTGGCTTCGCGGTCTGCCCAGCAGGTTCTTGCCAAGGCCGGTGCCGCGGCACGAGACGCGGCCCCCGAGTTGCTGCTGGCGCTGCCGGACGGGGGTCGGGGACCCGAGGAGGCGGCTTGGCAGGCCCTTCAAGGGATCTACCCCGGCTCCGCGAAAATGCCCGGGTTGCTCCTCGAAGACGCGCGCCGTGCGGGTCCCCGCACTTTCGCCGACGTGCTCGAGCGTTTGGCAGAGCTCGAGACGCAAGCGTCGGCGGAGTTGCAAGCGGCGCTTTTCGAGGCCATTTCGGATCTCGATCCGGGAGTACGGGCAAAGGCCGCGCGCGGTCTGGTGGCGTGCGCGCGGTCGTCGCCGAAGACGGTTCCAATCCTGCTGGGCCTGTTGGGGGACGCGGACCCGGGGGTTCGTAGCAGCGCTCGGTCGGCCTTGTCGAAGATCCCCGACGACCCACGCGCGTTCGACGCCCTGGTTCAGGCCTTTCGGGACCCGGACCCCGACTTGCGCGAGGAGAGCTGCTGGCTGGTCTCGCAGGTTGGGAAACGCGGAGTCGAGTACCTGAAGGAGGCCCTTCGCGACCCGGAAGAGAGGGTCCGGCGCGCGGCTTTCGAAGCGCTCGCCTGGGGACTGGACACTGATGAATTGATTCCCCGCTTTGTCGCCGACTTGCGCGACCCCGAGCCGTGCAGGCGAAAGGCAGCCGCGGAGGCGCTCGGGCGCGCGGCCAGGAAGGATGCCTCACTTGAAACGATAGAGGCGCTTGTGCAAGCGCTGGATGACCCCTCGAATTCCGTTGCGCGAGCGACCGCAAATGCGCTCGAACAATGCGGAGGGGCGGGTCGGCGCGCTATCCCGAATCTGCTTTCCATCGAATTCGAGATCGGGGCGAAGTACTTCTGTTCGCACGCGCAAAGGGGCGAGGCGCGAGCCATCGTGTTCAGGGGGTTCGAACCGGGGCTGGCCTCCTCCGATGCCGACGAACGGGAGGGCGCACTGGTGCGGCTGCTGTGGATGGGGAAGGATGCGCCCGTGGAGGCGTCGCGCATTCTCCCCTCCCTGAGCGATCCCGCGCCCCAGGTGCGACTCGCCGCCGCGTACGCCATGGCGAGCTTGGGGAAGGTCCCCGCATCCGCGGTTCCGGCCCTCGTGAAATGGCTTGAAGAGGGGGATCCCCCGCATCGCGAGGCGGCGGTGCACGTGCTCGGGGGAGTCGGACAGGACGGTGCGGCTGCCGCGCTTCAGGCGCTCGAGGCGGCAGCCAAGGTCCACCCGGAGTTCAGCGAGGACGTCAACGAGGTCGTCCGGCGGCTCCATCCCAAGTAGCGGCGGGCAAAACATGACTTGGCTCTAGCGGAGGCTGGATCAACGGCTCCGCGGCGTGCGATGGCGGAGCTCCGACCCGCGACCGTGAGGGAGCGGCCTCGGCGTGACCTTCGTCGACCCGTGGTTCCATCTGGCCGAGGCGAGAGGTCGGAGCAAGGGACGGGACCGGCTCTTTAGATTTTAGTTCTCAATGCTCGAGTCAAGCCGACACGGAGAAAACTAAAAACTAAAGAGCCGGTCCCAAATCCAGTGGCTGTTGCGCAGTGCGGAAGGTGACCTCACCTGGCCCCGGCGTCCGCGCCGGGGAAAGATGGCTCTTGCTTCCTCGGATCCCGGCTCGTACAATCACAGACGGATCTTCCTCCCAGTATTTTCGGGAATCCCGGGCATGCAAGACCGCATAGAGCTTCTTGCCTGGGATGATCAACTCCGCCGATACGCTCCGGCTCCGGCCGAAATTCTCTCCGGAATCAGGAGCTCGCATCTGCGCGCGGCCGCCTCCTGGAGTACGGATCTTGCGGCCGATGGGGAGGAGGATCGAGCATGGGATTGGACGCGCAAGGTCCGCGAGCTTGCGCTCGACGAGAAGGCCGGCCTCGGAGCCTACGAGTCCTACGCGCTCATTTGCAGCCGCGAGCTGCAGGCCCTGATGCTGATCGAGACCGGCGTCCACCGGAGTCGAGATACCAGCCAGCGACTTGTGTACGTTGAGTACCTGGCCACGGCTCCGAGAAACCGGGCACTCTCCGGAAGAGCGCCTCGGTTCCGGCGGTGCGGTGCGAGTCTCCTCTATAAGGCCATAGAGCGTAGCCGACAGCTCCGCTTCGGAGGCAGGATCGCCCTTCATGCCCTCGAGAAGGCGTGCGGATTCTATGTTCGTCTTGGGATGGAGGACTACGGGCCGGACCGTGACGAGGGCGGGTTGCACTACTTCGAAGGGGTTAGTTGGCCCGGCGAGGGCAGGATCAAGGGGGAGCGTCCCCCGCGAAAAAGCGTGTAGTGGAGGCTCGCAAATGCGAATCCCCATTGGCTGGAATCGATGTGTCGACGATCTTGAAGAGAAGGGCTTTCAAGCAAGTCTTGTGGGCACCATCGTGGACCGATCGTCGGCATGGACGCGCGCCATCGATTCGCTGGCGGAGCAGGGATTCCAGGCGGAGGTCGCGGGGCGACGACGCGGTAGTCCCGTCGGCGCGAAGCCAGGCGCCGGAGCGGCGAAGGCTCCTGGGAGCATGGGCGTAGCCCTGATTGACTTGTGCGTCACCTGGGAGCGCGGGAAGGCTCGCGTCGCGATCCGGGTCCCTGGGGAGCCGCCACGCCCGGCGCCCGAGACTTTCGACTCTGCCTTCGCCGAATTGGCGAGCCGGGTTCGGACATTGCTGGGCAAGGGATTTCGTTCGTTCGAGGTCTCCTACGACGATGCGTCGGCGATGAAGCTGGCCAGTGGTGCTGCCGGTCTGATTTGCGCAGCGCAGGGCAACCTGCGGATGCGTTTTGCCCCGCCAAAGGCTTCCCCGGGCGAGGGTTCCCGTGCTGGGGAGCGACGGGGGAAGGGAACGGCGGCTCGGGTCGGCGGTTTGGGAGCAGTGTGCTAGCGGGCGGGGCTGCATGGGACCCTCGAGAGGTAGTCATCAAGCCCCCCCCCACTTCCGCGCCTATGGCGAACTCTCGGGGCCCTACGCCTATGGCGCTCACCGGAATCGGCCGAATCTCCACTTCGCCGAAAGTAGACATGACTGCGAAATCGACGTGAGGCTAATCCTTCGCGACGACCTGCTCCCGATCGAACGGCCGCGGCCCTATGCTTGAACCCGGTACCCGCACGACATTGCCCACAACACCGTCAGCTCCGATATCCCGCAACAGGACAGGCCACCTTCCCGCAGTGGCTGGATCCAATTCGACCACTTAGCACCACCGGAGGTAAAGCGTGAAGAGCCCGCCGTCGGCAGATGATCTCAAAGCGGCTGTCAAGCTGGAAGACTTTGGACAGGCTTTGGCCGCACTGCGAAACTTGATGGCTTCTTCTTGGCGGGATGGAGAGGTTAGAGATTCCCTCGCGACCACGCTGCATCACTCTGGATCCGCGAGTGGAATTCGAGCTACGGCTGAACTCTACCGCGCGACGGCGACCATGGGCGGCCTTGGTCGCCTCGGTGCGAATGAGCTAGACGAGCTTATCGGAGCGACCTCGAAAGAAAAAGTGTCCTTCCTACCGTCTTTGGGCTTGTCCGAGATTCGAGGACTCCTGCCCTCCCCCGGCTCGTTCCATTGGGTCAAAGAGCCATCCGCGTTCGCCCTCGTCCTTGGATTCGACCCGACAGATCCGCCCGCGCTCGCCATGCTCAACGACGACGACCCTGGCGTGCGCGAGTTTGGCGCCCGGATGGTGGACGTAAACGGGGCCACTGGCGCCCGCACGATAGCCGAACGCCTTGCGGTCGAGAGCGACGGCACGGTCGCGGCACTCTTCCTCAAATGCCTCCTTCCTCGCCACGGCCGCCTCGCGCGCGCGGCGCTAGAGCAGTGTCCTGTCGCGGAGCAAGTGACTCGTGACCGGATACGTCGAGGAGGGCTTTCGTCGCTCGACTGGGTGCCGGCGGCCTACCACTGGCCGATGTTCGACGCTTATTCGAGCGAAGATTGGGAGATGTGGTCCCAGGAGTGGCGTCACCACTGGCACCGATTCGGTCAGATGCACTTTGAGGACATCTGGCATCGATGGTTCGAAATGTTCCCCATGCGAGGGGGCTTCCCGCCCATACCCTTCGGCCTGTGGGCAATTCCGGTCGGCGGAGGCGGTCCGAGGCGTTCGGGACTCGAACCGGCATCGTTCACGCCTGCCTGCTACGCGTCTGACTCTATCGTGAGCGCCGTTGAGGTGACAACCGGGCTTTCTCTACCGAATCGCACCTGGGTAGAGCACTTGTGGGCGCCTCGGTTTCAGTATCTGGACATTTTCCTCGACGAGCGGAGCCGAAGACGCGTGGCAGAAATCGTGGGCGCGGGGGAGTGGAAGACACTTCTCGACAAGGAACGCGAGGCCGACGCGATTCGAAACGAGATCGCAGTTGCTCGCGCGGAAGTCGTTCGCACAGTCCGTGAGAAGCAGGGTCGAGATCGAGGAGAGCGAGGACGCCCAGGCCGCGACTGGGATTTCGGGAAAGCGCCGGGCTCACCGGAGTCAAAGGGCATTGATTCGGAAACGAGGGCCTGGGTGACTCTCAGCAGCCTGCTTCCTGAGGTATTGCCCTGGGAAGTCGGCGGCGTTGCGGAAACAGAGACCGGCAAGAGGCTGGAACAACTGTGGCAGAGATACCAAGAGACGCTCTATGGCGAGCGGGGGATCGGGGCGCGGGGGATCCATCCGGGGGGGGCCCCCCGCGAACGCTCCTCCGCGGATAGGTGGTTCAGGGCCCTGGGAGAGCAGTTGCCGAAAGACCTTCCCCTCCATCCGGAAGGACTCCTTGGAACCTACTGTCCTGCCGATGGGCGCATTACGCTCTACGCAGGGATGATCTTGGCCATCGCCGAGCGCCGCGGCTGGAACCCGGTGGAACTCTCGTTGGTTGCTTTGGTCCACGAGGCTGCCCATGCGGGCATCATCAACGGCGTCGATTCGCAGGGAGTCAATTGGGCCGCATGGCACGCATCAGGAGGCGACCTCCACGAAGTTCTGGCGATGGAGGTCATGTTGCGCGCCCTGGGCAGGCTCAGGAACGACAACGTCAGGAAGCTTGGCGAGGACATTGCCCGGCAATGTTCGGGCCCGGAGGCAGCGCGGCCGTTATCGGGCCTTGCCGACGAGAGCTTCCGCGGTTGTGTCGCGCATTCCCGAATCAGCGGTTTCGCCTCGGCTCCCCGGCCCGATGACGCGGAGCCAACCGCTTCGAATCTGGACCTCCGCGGGCTAGAAGCAGTGATGGCGGCGTTGACTGCGTGCCTACCGCATTTCCAAGCCGACTTAGTGGTGGCGCTTTTGCTGCGTGCCCTTGCGACAAGTGGTGGGCCCCTCCCGCCGGGAGCGCCGCTGGAACTGAATCTGGCGAAGGTGCGAGCCCGATTGGCCGCAGGTCCACCTCCCACCTCACCCCTGATGCTGGGGCAGTTGTTGGAGCCTGTGATCCGCTCGCGGCCCGAACTGGTTGCGCTCGTCGGATTGCAGGTTCCCAAGGAGGTTCTCGCTGCATTGTCGAGGCGTTGACATGAAACGGACCGACCTCCGTGTCTACCTCTTCCTCGAGAGTGACGCGACTGCCGCAGACAACACGGCGGACGCTTGGGCCAAGCGACTTGGGCTGGGCTTGAAGGTTCCGCCCTCGGACGCGGTCAGAAACGAATCAGGGGATCCGCTCGAAGGACTGCAGTTCGTAACCGAGCAAGGGGCGCTCCCGTCGATCGCAGCGGCCCAGGTAGGCGCTTTCGTGAGTCTCGTTGTCATGTTTCCATGCAAAGCCTTCGTACCTCTCAATGACGACCCCCCCGTCCCGGCGATGCCCCCCTACGGTGTCGCTCGGATTCGACTGACTGAGCGCAAGAACTTCAGGTCATGGGAGCCGACGGGCCCGCACGCCCGCTTCCCGTGGGGTGTTCTATCCTGGGACAGCGTGGAGGAATGGGGCGTTAATGCCGGCGAGGATTCGCCTGGAATGATCGATTACCTGTTCCGTGAGTTGAAGCCCATTCAATTGGCCGCGGCGGTAATCAGTGTTTCCCGCCTCGTCCGGGAAATCGAAATAGCAGTCAATGGCGCCAGCGCGGGGGTATCAGATCATGGAAAGACCGCACACTTAGTGGAGAAGAAGTGGAAATCCGTCTGCGAGCAGACAGCAGTGGTCGAGGATGTCATAGCCGCGGCTCTGCCGGCCGTTGAGTCATCGCTCAGGCGCAAGATACAAGCGTGGCGAAGCGAGAGATCCGAGTTTGCGCTCAGGCTTGCGCAGAGAATCGGCGTCAAGGTCACGTCTCTCCCAGCGAACTTCGCGATGTCGGGCGCCATCTCCGGTAGTCACGGACCTGAATCCCCTCGAATCCCATCGGTCCGCGTCGGACCACTCGAAAAAGGCAGAAGAGCTATGCAGTTCAGTGACCTCAAGGGTCGAGTTGACGTTGGGATCATCACGATCCGGCAGGACGAGTACGACGCAGTCTACGATCGACTGTTCGAGCCCAACGCTACGGAAGGCGGCCACCGGACCTACTCGATCAGCACGGTCACGACGCGGGACGGATCGAAGCGCACCGTTTGCCTGGTCAAATCGATTTCTCAAGGCAACGGCCCCGCGCAGGACGCGACCCGCGACATGATCGAAGACCTGAATCCGCAGTGGATCCTGCTCGTCGGCATCGCGGGGGGCGTTGCCGCCGACGAGTTCTCTCTCGGCGACGTGATCCTCGCCACGGAGATCAAGGACCTGCGCACACAGGCTCTAAACCAGGACAAGGAGCCCGAGCGAGCTATCCACGCTGCCCCCGCACACAAGAGCGTCTCCGACATCGCCTCTGCACTGCGCCCGCTGGAGAAGCATCTTGACGGCTGGTCTTCGAGGAAATCCATCGGGCGGTCACGCCCTCCCGTGAGTCTCGACGAGCCGACGGACTTCTACGGACCGCAAGAGTGGCAATCGAAAGTGCGAGACTCGCTCCAGCGCCACTTCGGCGGAGCCAAGCGAAAGCGGAACCCCATCGTGCTTGCTGGACCGATCGCGTCCTCTGACAACTTGGTGAAGGACGCGAGCGCGGTCGAGGCCTGGCGCAAGAGTGTCCGCGACATCCTCGGCTTTGAGATGGAGGCGGCCGGCGTTTTCGAAGCTGCGAACCGTAGGCATGGAGCGTACCCGGTCTTCGCGGTTCGAGGGATCAGTGACATCGTTGGGTACAAGCGCCATGCTGATTGGACGATGTATGCATGCCATTCGGCGGCGGCCTTCGCCGTCGCGCTGATCAGGTCCTCGCTCTTGGGTCCAATCTCGCGCCCTCGGTAGCCCTCCCGCCAGCCCGAATTGCGGACCGTATACCTAAGTTTTATCCTTCAAGACTGTTCGCCCAGAAAACGACTCCTGAGTTAAATGGTAAGTATACGGTCCGCGCCCTGGGAAATCCGTGGTTTCGTTGTCGCTCGGCTGCGGCCCCGCCGAGCCTTCACGCCGCACGCACTCGCCGTCCACTGCGTCCTCGCCCTCCTCCTCTGCGGCGCCCGCCCCGCTCTCGCCGCCGATCCGCCCTTTCCCGGCCCGTCGGCGCCGCTCGAACTCGCCGAGGCGGATCGTCGCGCGCGCGCCGGCGAAATGGTCGAGGCGCGGCGGCTCTACGAGCGCCTGGCCGCCGGCTCGGACCCCGCGATCGCGGCCGAGGCCACGAAGCGCAGGCCGCGGGTGGAGCGCGCCCTCGACGCCTGGGGCCGGGTGGCGAAAGCCTTCGGCCGCCTCCGCGTCGCGCAGACCGAGCTGCCGCCGGCTGACGGGGACGACCTCCTGGCGCAGCTTCTCGGCCCCTCCTCCCATCCAGGCTCGGTCGTTGACGCGCTGCGTTATGACGAGG
>JACPWG010000170.1 GCA_016197205.1 Planctomycetota bacterium | reverse complement strand
GAAAGCGGCGGCCGCTGGCGTCGTCCTCGCCTCCGCCGCGTACGGGCTGGTGCTGTTCCTTCGCTCGGATTTCGCCAAGACACTCCGCGCGGAGGAGCCGCCGGCGGCGCAGAACCACGGGAGCGGGGGCGTGCACCGCGCATCGGACGGCGCCGGCGCTGCGCCGGGCGGCGTGAAGGAGACGGGGCAGGAGGAGCACTCGCACGGCGCGCCGGAGCACGGGCTGGGCAACTCGCTGAGGGATCTGCATGCCGGCCTCGTGGACGAGCACGAAAACGTCCGGGCGAAGGCCGCGGAGGAAATGGGAAAGCTGAAGGATCCCAGGTCACGCTGCGCGTGGCGGAGGCGCACTGCCGCTGCGGCGGCCTGAAGGGCATGGAGGTATTATTGCGGATGGCGGCCGAGGCCGACGCGAAGCTCGTCCGGACGGCGGCCCTCAAGCTCGCGCTCGCGCTGGCCGGCAAGGCGCCGGTCAAGACCGCGAACGGGCCGGAGGCGAAGGCCGCGCTGCAGGAACTCTCGGACTGGTGGAAGAAGGAGGCCGGGCGCGTACAATGGGACGCGGCGGCGGGCCGGTTCCGGGCGAAGTAGGGGGATCGCCGCAGGGGGGGCTCGGCGTGCGTCCGAGTCCGCCACGACCCTGGTACTTCCGCCGCCTGAAAGACCGCGGTCGCCGGGAGAGGACCGACGCGCCCGACAGCGTCAGGGGCGGACTGCCGACAGGGGTCGCAACCGGCTTGCTGCCGCAACTCCGCGGTCGGCGTCGGCTCCTCCCCCTCCATCGCTCCGCGCCTAGAATTCCCCCACGCGTTCGACCGGTGAGATCCAGTAGATCCCGTGGCCGGCGAGCCCGCTGGACGGACGGCCGAGCGTCTCGAGAATGGACGCGGCCTGCTCGGACGGAAGCACCGCGTCCACACGGACGCGCGGAACGAAGCCGACCACGCGATCGCGCGCCGACAGAAACGGATCGGCGGAGGAAGCGAGGTCGTGGCCCTCGACGTGAGCGACCGTGAACCGGGTCACGCCCAGCGCCCGAAGCTGGTCGATGATCGCCTGATGGACGACGGCGTTGACGATGAGCACGAGATTTTTCATCACAGGCCTCCCGCGGCAAGCCGCCGAGCGGCGCGCTCTTCAAGCCAGGCGTAAAGCGTCGGGAGCAGCACCAGCGTGAGCAGCGTCGAGCTGACAAGCCCGCCGATGACGACCACGGCGAGCGGCCGTTGGATCTCCGAGCCTGGTCCGGTCGCGAGCAGCATCGGGACGAGCCCGAGGCTCGCGATCATCGCGGTGAGGAGCACCGGCCGCAGGCGGCGCTCCGCCCCTTCCCGAACCGCATCGCCGACGCTCTTCCCGGCGGCGCGCAATTGATTGAAATAGGTCACCATGACGACGCCGTTCAGGACGGCGACTCCAAAGAGGGTGATGAAGCCCACCGAGGCGGGCACGCTGAGATAGAGGCCGGAGACGAAGAGCGCGATCACCCCGCCGATCAGCGCGAAGGGCACGTTCAGCAGAATCAACACCGCGTGGCGCACCGATCCGAACGTCGTGAAGAGCATCAGGAAGATCAGCCCGATCGACAGTGGGACCACGACGGCGAGCCGGGCCGCCGCGCGCTGCTGGTTCTCGAACTGTCCGCCGAACGTCGCGTAGTAGCCCCGAGGGAGCTTGACCTGGCTTTCGAGGCGCTCGCGGACTTCCTTCACGAAACCCACGACGTCCCGTCCCTCCACGTTGGCCTGGATGACCACCGAGCGGCGCGCGGCTTCGCGCATGATCTGGACCGGCCCGTCCTCCTCATAGATGCGCGCCAACGCGCTGAGCGGAACCCGCTCGCCGGTGGGCGCGGGGACGAGCAAGTCCCCGATGGCCTGCGGCGTCGAGCGCGCCGACTCGGGATAGCGCAGCAGCACGTTGATGATGCGCCCCTGCTCGAGCACCGTCGTGACCGGACGTCCGGCGACCGCGGTCTCCACCAGGCGGTTGAGCTCCTCCGCGCTCAGGCCATAGCGCGCGATCGCGTCGTGCCGGATGTCGATCTGCAAGTACGACTGGCCGAAAACCTGTCCGCGGAAAATGTCGGTGGCGCCTTCCACCTTTTCGAGCATCGCCTCGATCTCCTTGCCCTTTTCTTCGAGGACCGCGAGCTCGTCGCCGAAGAGGCGGATCGACATCGCGGCGCGCACGCCGGTCAGCATCTCGGAGACGCGCATGTCGATCGGTTGCGTGAACGCGTAGACGATCCCGAGGAAGGTCTCCAGTTTTTTGCGCAGGGCTTCCTGGAATTCGGCCGGCGTGCTCTTCCATTCGGAACGCGGCTTCGTGAGGACGAAGTTGTCCGTCTGGTAGAGCCCCATGGGGTCCATGCCGAGCTCATCCACGCCGCTGCGCGAGAAGACTCCGGTCACTTCCGGGAGCTCCATCATCGCCTTCTGATAAGGCGCATCGAGCGCGAGCGAGGGGTCGAGGGAAATGCTCGGCAGCTTCTCGATGATCACGATGTTGGAGCCTTCGTCCAGCGAGGGCATGAATTCGCCGCCGATCTTCGTAAAGAGGCCTCCGGCAACCGCCAGCCCGGCCACGGCGCCGGCGACGGCGAAGCCGCGGTGCCGGAGCGCCCACTGGACGACGGGCGCGTAGACTGAAACGAGAAACCTCTGCACGCGCCCGTGCTCCTCGTGGCCGCCGCGCATCAGGAAGCTTGCGAGCACGGGCATCACGGTGAGCGAGAGGACCAGCGAAGCGCCCAGTGCGAGACAGATCGTCAGCGCGAGCGGAAGGAACATTTTTCCCTCGAGCCCGGTGAGGGAGAAGAGCGGGAGAAAGACCAGGATGATGATCAGCATGCCGGAAACGACGGGGCCGGAGACTTCGGTCGTCGCGCGGTAGACGATGTGCAGGCGATCCGCTCCGGTGCCGGCACGCGCCAGCGTGGTCTGCACGTTTTCCACGACGACGACCGCCGCATCCACGAGGATCCCGATCGCGATCGCGAGCCCGCCTAGCGACATGAGGTTCGCCGTCACGCCGAACGCCCGCATGAGGGTGAAGGTCGTGAGGACGGAAAGCGGCAGGATGAGCGCGGCGGTGAGAGCGCTTCGAAGGTTCCCCAACATCAAAGCGAGCACAAGGAGCACGAGCACGACCGCTTCGCCGAGGGCCTTCTGGACGGTATGGACTGCGGACTCGATGAGCTCGGTGCGATCGTAAATCGGGACGATGCGCACGCCTTTCGGCAGCACCGACGAGAGATTCTCGACCTCGCGCTTGACCCCTTCCACGGTGGCGCGCGTGTTCGCTCCTTTGCGGAGGAGCGCGAGACCCGAGACGACGATTCCCTGCCCGTCGGCCGTGACGCCGCCATTCGCGGTCATCGCGCCGATCCGGACCATGGCCAGGTCCTGGACGAGAATCGGGATGCCTCCCCGCGTCGTCACTACGACTTTCTTGAGGTCCTCGAGCCCGTGCAGGTTACCCTCGGTACGCACGAGGAGCATCTCGTTGTTCCGCTCGATCCGCCCTCCACCGGCATTCCGATTGTTGGACTCCAGCGCCTTTTCGAGATCCTCCAGGGCGAGCTTGTGCGAGGCAAGCCGGTCCGGCTCCGCGACGACTTCGTAGGCGCGTACGGAGCCGCCGGACGAGTTCACGTCGGCCACGCCGTCGACCGAACGCAGTCGGGGCCGGATCACCCAGTCCTGGATCGACCGCAATTCCTCCTTCGAGAAGCCGTCCCCCTCGACGCGGTAGATGTAAATCTCTCCGAGCGGGCTCGTGATCGGTCCCAGCCCGCCGCTGATGCCGTCGGGCAGGTCGGACCAGAGCGCGTTGAGCCTCTCCGTGACCTGGCTGCGTGCCCAGTAGATGTCGGTGCCGTCATCGAAATCCATGATGATGTTCGTGATCGCGAACTTCGTCGTGGAGCGGAGCACGGTTTGGTGCGGGATGCCCTGCATCTCACGCTCGATCGGCATGGTGATACGCTGTTCGACCTCGGTCGGAGACATGCCGGGCGCTTTCACGACGATCTGGACCTGCGTCGCGGAAATGTCGGGGAACGCGTCGATCGCGAGTCCGCCAAAGGCCCAGACGCCCCCGGCGACGAGCGCGGCGACGGCGGCGAGGACCATGACGCGCTGGGTGAGCGCGGCCCGGATCAAGGGGGTGATCATTACTTCACGGCCTCCAAGCGCATGCCCGCCAGTTTCTCGAGGTCGGCGGCGGCGAGATTGAGATCCGCCAGCGCGGTCGCGTAGGACAGCTTTGCCTCGGCGAGGGTCCGCTGGGCGTCCAGCACGTCGAGGTAGCCGAACTTGCCCTGCCGGTAGCCCTCGGTCGTCAGCTCGAGCGATATCTGCGCTTTCGGCAGCATCTCGTCGCCGTAGGCGCGTGCCCGCTCCTGCGCCGCGACAAATTCGCGATGCGCCTCGCCGAGCTGGCGCCGTAGGTCGTTTTCCGTCGCGCGGAGCTTGAAATCGGCCTGCCGGATTTTCGCTTCGGCGGCGGCGATCCTTCCCTGGTTGCGGTTGAAGAGCGGGAGCGGGACGGCAAGGCCGACCTGCGCGAGCGAATCGTTGTCGCCGTCCCTTCCGACCATCACCTCGACCTCCGGATCCGGCATGCGTTCCGCGCGCGCCTGCTCGAGCTGCAGCTCCGCGGATTCGCGTGCCCGGCGCGCGGCCTCGACGAGCGGGTGCCCCGCGCCGGCCTCGGCGCCGAGGGCGGCAAGCGCAGGAGGCGTGAAACGCGCGCTGAGCTCCCCCTCGAACCTGTCGGCCGCGAGCTGGGCGTCTCCGAGCAGGGCGTGGAGCGCCTGCTGGGCGGTGACGGCGTTTTTTTCGGCGACGCGTACGTCGATGTCGGCGCCGGCGAGGTACACGTCGCTCTTGAGGACTTCCATCTGGGGGATCGCGGCCACGTTGTACCGCTCGGTGGCGACGCGATTGAAATCAGCCGCGATCGCGCGCGTTTCCTTCGCCAGCTCCAGCGCTCGGCGTGTGCTCAGGAGGTTGACGAACGCGCGCTTCGCCTCGGTCAGAACTTCGCGCCTGCGCCAGACGTATGCGATCGCGGCGAGCTGGCGCTCCTTCTCGGCAACGGCCGATGCCGCGCCGATACGGCCGCCGACGACGACGGGAATGCCCACGCCGATCCGCTTCGTCGAATGGTCAAAGGCGCGCCGGTCCTTCGTCTTGTAGTCTTCGATGGAGCACAGAAACGTCGGGTTCGGGTAGAGCCTCGCCTCCCAGATCAACGCCGTGGCGAGATCGACGTTTTCGCGTTCGGCGGCAAGCGTCGGGTTCCTGGCATCCACGATGGCAAGCACCTCGTCGAGCGTCAACTGCTCTTTGCTCAGGAGTTCCTCGACGCGGGCGCGAACAGGAGCGCTTGGCGCGTCACCACCTGCGCCGTTGCCGGTTTTCGCCGAAGGCGATCCCGGCGGAGCCGCAGCGGCGGCCGCGGCGGGAGAAGTCGACTGGAAGCGCCGGTCAGCGTCGTCGAGGGCGCGCGAGTCGACCGGCTCAGGGGCGGCACGGCACCCCGCGACCAGGACCGACGTGACCAGCGCGAGGGTATGGGCGAAGTTCGACCTGCCCGGACGGGAACCAAACGTCATTCTCACAGGGAGCTCCAGTTGCAAATCTGGGAGGCCTGACGGGAGGAGGACCGGGTTGATTTCATTCGCCCGCGGCTGCCTTTTCGAGCTCGCTCTTCAAGAGAAAACTCCCGACAGTGGCCACGCGCTCCTTCTCCGCCAGTCCCTCCAGGACTTCGACGTAGCCGCCGAACCGGACTCCGAGACTGACTCCTCGTTGTTGGAACACGTTCGGCTGGACTTCGACGAAAACGACGGGTCGGAGTTCTTGCATCTGGACCGCGGCTTCAGGGATGGCGAGGGTCTTCGGTCTCTCCCCGACGGCGATATCCACGGTCGCAAACATGCCGGGCTTGAGTCGACCGGAGGCATTCTCCAGTTCGATTCGCACTTTGTTCGTGCGTGTCTCCACGCTCAGCATCCCGGCGACGTGGGTAATTCGACCGGAGAAGGGCTTGTCCACGTACGCGGCGACATACACCTGGGCTGACTGCCCCTTTTCTACGCGAGCCAGGTCGCGCTCGTAGACATCCGCGAAGAGCCAGAGGTTGTCAAAGTCCGCGATCGTCAGCAGGTTGGAGCTCGTGTCCGCATGCTCCCCCTTGACGAGGTGTTTGCTCGTGATGCTTCCCGCAATGGGCGCGCGGAGAGTCATTCGACCGAGCTCGACCTTGCCCGCGGCAAGAGCTTCAAGGTCCGCTCTTCCGGCGCCGAGGTTTTCGAGTTGGTTTTGCGCGGACTGAAGGTCGATCTGCGCCTGCGCAAGCTCCGTCTCGGCTTCCAGGCATTCGCGACCGCTCGACACTTTCCGTGTGAAGAGCTCGTTTTCGCGGTCATAGGTTTTCTGCCGAAGCTTGAGCATGGCCAGGGCGCGAAGGTACTCCGTCTGGATCTTGCCGAACTCGAGGCTGTGAATGTAGGCGAGCTCATCTCCCGGAGCGACGCGCTCACCGATGTGCCCTTTCGGAGCGAGATCCAGGACGACGCCGGGGAGGCGTGCGCCGACGTGGGCTTCGCGGTCCGCATCGACTTCGATCGTGCCGGTCGTATGCACAAGCTGAGGAAGCGTGCGTCGCTCGCAGGCCGCGATCTCGAGGCCGGCCGCGGCGCGGCGCTCCGCGGTAAGAGTGAGCCGTCGGTTGCGGCCGACGCCGGCCGACTCGGCGGGTCCGTCGGCGGCTGGGCCCGCGGTCGGTGGTTGGTCCGGGGGAGCAGCTACGGTTGGACAAAGCATGAACCCAGACTGCAGAGCTGCGGCGAGGGTAAGGGAGGGGACGAAAACTCGGGACCAGGAGGTTGACATGGAGTCCTCGCGGAATTTGGGCGAGACAAAATCGGGGTCCGGAGCTTCCGCAGCCGACGCCGGGAGTCGGCGACAGGCGGAGGAGCAGCCGGGGAAGCCCGGGGACCGTCCGCACCAACATGGGGCACATGCGCCCAGGGAGGAGTGGGGACGGCTGGGGGAAGGCTGGTTAGCCTTGGTGGGTGGGAGGGCCGCGGGGCGACTCGGGTGGGTGGGCAGGAGTTGCTCGCCCGGGCGGGGGCGAAGGCGCAGTCCCCTCGCAGGGCGTGGTGGTCGGTGCGGGGGCCGTGCGGGGGGTCTCGGAAATGGCCTCCGGCCATGTCGGATCGACACGCGAAGAAACGGAAGACGCGTGCCGAACAATCGTGAGGTCGAGATGATCGGATTTATGGTGCTCGGCGTCGCGATTCTGGTTGACGGGGTCGTGGCCGGCAGGGGATGCATCTGCGTGCTCGTCCGAGACGTGAAGCGGGACGAGCAGCACCACTGCGAACAGTGCAAGGCACGGGATCGACTGTGGGAGACGACGCCGAATATTCATAGGCGGGGTTGTACACACGCGAGGTGAACAAGTCAAGTGATTTTACAGCTCGCGGCGGGTCGGGGCCACGAGAGACAACCAGCACCTACAGGAACGAAATCGAAACCCTAGGTGATGCGAAAGCGGAATGCCCCGTCGGTGCAGGGCGGAAGCCCTGCACCACAAGAGCTCGTGACCGACAAAGGGGAGAGGGGGGAAGTTCACACCTTCCCGCGCTCGTGCGAAGGAGGCTCCCCTTCGCAGGAATGGGGCGGTTCGTCCCCTCTCGACAGGGCTGGGCGTCGAGGCCGGACGCCGAGTCGCGGAGGAACGCGCCGAGACCCCTCCCTCCTGGTCGCGGTTCCGCCTGCACGCGCGGGTTCGATCCTGCCTCCCGCTACCCGGGCGCCGCCCCGCCCCTCACCGCTTCGCCTGTTCCGCCATCCAGCGCCCGAACTCGAACAGCTCGTGGTCGAAGCTCGACCGGGGCGCGTTCCCCGCCAGCACCTTCTGGACCTGATTTCGAGCGGCCGCCGGGTCCTTGTGGTCCAGCAGCAGCGTGTTCAAGGCGGGCAGGAGCTGCAGGGCGGGCTCGTTCGGACAGAGCTTGCGCAGCTCGACCAGGGCGCTCGACGCGGAGCCACAGGCATCCGCGGACCTCCCCCACTGAAAGCCCGCCGAGCCCCCCAGCCGGGCCGAGGGCCGCCCCATGTCCTCGGCGCACCTCGCCCACCCCGCTCGCGCCCACCCCAGCAGAAAGTACCCCAGCCCGCGGAGGGCGAGGACGCTCTTGCCCGGGCTCCCGCCGCCGTCGGTCGAGAGTTCGTTCAACGCCTCCAGCCCTTCCGTGATCTCCCGCACCATGTGCTCGAAGGCCGTTTCGTTCGCCATCGGCGACGCCCAGCGCCAAGCCACGGTGATGTGACCGGCCGCCGCCAGGAGCCTCCGCTTCCAGTCGAGCGGGCGCCCCGCCACGTCCGCCAGCAGGAGCGCGGCGCCGGGGACGTAATTCTCCCGCACCGCATTCTGCCCCAGCAGCGCCTCTTCGTGAAAGACCGCGCCCTCCTGAGGCTCCAGCAGCGCCGCAGTAAAAAAAAGTCCGCCCGCCGTCGCGGCATCCCCGTCCCGAAACGCCGCCCAGCCCTGCGTGAGGGCGCCGACGACGTTTTCCTCGCGGATCAACTCGGCAGCCTCGTCCGGCATGTGGCCGAGGCGTGCCCGCGCCTGGCGCACGTCGCCTCGCCGGAACATCTCCTTCGCCTGCTCCACGCGGACCAGCGCCTCCTTGCGGAGGACGAGCGCCTGGGCCTGCCGCGCGGCCGCCTCGCGGGCCTTCCGCGCCTCCTCGATCCGAGCCTTCGTCACCCGGATCTTCTCCGGCTCGTCCGACAGGGCTTCCGCCTCCGTCAGGCGATTCACCGCCGCCTCCAGGTCCCCCGCCGTCGTCATGGAGTCCGCGACCTCGATCAGGTACGCGACCTGTCCTCGCCGGGCCTTCCGCTTGCGAGCGGCCTCCATCCGCGCCGGAGACCACCGCGCCTCGATCTCGTCCCCGGGCACGAAGACCGCCTTCCCCTCGCGCTTCACGAGCGCCCCGTTCGCGCCCGTTTCGGTCAGCCACGCCTTCCCCCCCTGCGGCTCGATCCGCAGGTCGCGCAGCCCCACGATGTCCAGGAAGGAGGCCTCCCTCGCGTCCACCGGCTGGTCCGGGCCGCGGAGGATCGCGCAGGCCGCCCATAGCTCGAGCGGGCGGCCGAATTCGTCCAGCCGCGACGACCGGCTGCGCAGCCAATTGCAGAGCCAGAAGCGCCCCTTCCCCTCCTCCCCCACGTGACAATTCTGCCGCACGTCCAGGTCGTACGACTCCCGCCGGCCGTACCACTCCCCGGCCTTCAGCTCGATCGCCGGCGACGCACGACTGCCGGCCGCCGTGCCGTCGGACGCCGCCTGCGAGACGGTCCGCCTCACGCGGAGGTCGTAGTCGATGCGGATCGGTTCGAGCTTGTCCTGCGACAGATGGACGACCACCACCGCCTCGAGCACGTCCGTGAGGCGGTCCGGGGACAAGGGGTGGGGCTGCGGCGGAAACGTGAGGACGATGCACGGGGACAGCGACGGCAGCGGCGCTCGAGGCGTGCTGTGGTCGGCGTTCGGGGTCCCCGCTCCGCCGGCCTCCCCGCCGCCCGCCGTGCCGTCCGGAGACGCGGGCACGCCGGGCAGCCCCGCGCCCGCAGCCCCCCTGCGCGGCGGCGGAGGTCCCTCCCCCTCGAGTCGAAACCACATGGCCCGCGAAAGCCAGGCGATCCCGGCCACGAGCAGCCCCGCCACCACGTAGGAGAGCAGCCGCCGGGCCGTGGCCGGGTCCGGCCGCAGGTCGTCGACGAAGGCACGCCACCCATCGGCGACCGCCGCCAAGAAGCTCCGACGCGGCACGGGCGGCGGCGACCCCGCCTCGCCCGGGCCTGAGCCCGCGCCGTCAACGACCTTTCCGCCGGCCCCAGGCGCTCCGCTCCCGACCGTGGCTTCAGGGGAGGCGCACGCGCCGCCTGCGCCCGCTGCCGAGCCGTCCGCTCGACCGCCGGGACTCGCCTCGCTCGCCGCTTCGTCCGCCGTCGGCGCGCTCGCGACCGGCGGCCCCTCCGCCTGCGCAAGGCCCGCCGACCGTTTCTTCGAACGCATGGTGCCCCCTCCGCGCAACAACTGGCTGAGCGGCGGAGGCACCTGCTTCTCCTGGCGAAAGAGGCGCGCCTGCTCGTCCATGGCCGCGTTCACCAGGTCCATCGTGGTCTGCCGGTTCCGAAGCGCCTTCTCCACCCAGCGCTGGTCCTCCTCCCGCAGCAGCCGATAGTCGCGCTCCCGAAGCACCTCCGCCGCCTGCTCGGCGCTCAACACCCCGTCCGCGCAGAGGCGCTCGTGCAGCGGACGCAGGATGCCCTTGCCCGAGGGCGCGGGCCTGCGCAGGGCCGCCGCCGCCTGGTTCGCGTCCAGGTAGCACTTTTCGATCGCGATCTTGCAGAACAGTTCTTCGGCCGCGCTGGCCATGCGATGCCGCCCTTGCGGTACGAACCCGGGGACCCGCGGCGCCGACGCTCGGCGCGCAAGTGTCGCAGGACGATAATATAGATTCGAGATTTGAGATTTGCAATTTGCATTTTGAAACGGGTATCATAGCGGCGGACGACCGGCCCCCCTTCAGAAGGTGTCCCTCCATGAAGATTCTGTTTTTCGGCCTCACGGGCTTTGGAAACGCCGCGCTCCGAAGCCTTCGACGCGCGGGCCTGGAGATCGCCGCGGTCGTGACCCGGAAGGAAGCCGGCCCCCACCCGTACTACGCGGAACGGGACCTCGCGGAAGAGGCGCGCGCACTGGGCGTCCCGGTGTACGAGAGCCCGAGCCTCGACGATCCGGCCTTCTGGAACCACGCGCGCGACGCCGCGCCGGACCTCGTCTTCGTGTCGAGCTATCACGAACGCGTGCCTTACCGGTACACGAGCCTCGGGCGGCTCGGCGGCGTGGAGTTCGTCCCCGCCCCGTTGCCCCGCTACCGCAGCAACACGCCGACCACGTGGGTCCTCGTCTTCGGGGAGACCGAGACCGCGATCACGCTGCGCAAGGCCGCGGCGAAGATGGATGCGGGGGACATCCTCGCCCAGGAGAAGATCGCCATCGCCCCCTACGACACCGACGGCACCCTACGACACAAGCTCGCCGAGCTCTCGGAGGGGATGATCGAGCACTGGGTCCGGAAGGTCGTCGCGGGCGAACCCATCCGCGGCACGCCGCAGCCCGAGCACGACATCACGCAGCACCCGCCCCGCACGAAGCGCGACGCGCTCATCAAGTTCGACGAGCCGACGCTGAACGTCCACAACCGCATCCGCGGCACGAATCCCTACCCCGGGGCCTACACGCTGCACGACGGCCGCGAGGTGCGCATCGTCGAGTCCGCGCCCGTCTCCGTCAAGTCCTATGAAGTCACGCCGGGCCTCGTGCAAGGGCAGGAGGACGCCTACCTGCTCGTGAAGACCAAGGACGGCCAGATCCGCATCCGCACGGAGCCGGCCCTGACCGCGGCCGAGCTTGCGCGCCCCCTCGTCCTTGGGCAGGAGGCTCGACCCGCGCTCGTCGCGGCGGACGTCGGCGCGAGTCCCATGGCGGCCGTCGCGACCACGCGCGAGACCTACGGCATCGAGCCGGGCGCCGAGGAGTTCCCGAAGATGGTCGTCCTGGCCGTGGCCTATCCGTGCAACGCGAAGTGCCCGAACTGCCCCTACACGGAGACGAACTCCGACATCCGGATGCGCTACGCCGACGCGTCGTACATCAAGCCCGTCCTCTTCCACAAGATCGCGGACGAGTGCGGCAAGTTCGGCGCGTTCCTCCGGATCACCGGCGGCGGCGAGCCGATGATGCACCCGGACGACATGGTCAAGCTCATCGAGTACGCGCGCAAGGCCGGCGCCCGGGTCTGGCTGAACACGAACGGGTCTTTCTTCACGCCGGAGAAGTGCGAGCGGCTGCTCACCTGCGAGATCGACCAGATCGAGTTCAGCGTCGACGCGGCCGACCCCACGACCTACGCCATCGTCCGCGCCGGGCTCGACTGGGACAAGCTGTTGGAGACGGTCAAGTACATGGTCCGCCGCAGGAACGAGCGGAAGAGCCGGACGAACCTGGTCGTGAGCGTCATCCAGCAGGAGATCGTGAAGAACCATCTGAAGGAGATCGAGCAGTTCTGGCTCGGCCTGGGGCTCGACGAGGTGATCAAACGGAAGTTCCTGACCTGGGGCGCGAACACGAAGCTCGACCCGGAGAAGACCGCGGATGCCTCGTACTACCTGGACAAGTCGAAGGGGGAGCCGTGCCCGTTCCCGTTCCATCGGCTCAACATCGACACGCGCGGCACGATCGAGGTGTGCGGCTACGACATCACGGGCCGGACCAATTTCGGGACCGTGAAGGACAAGACGATCCAGGAAATCTGGAAGGGTCCGGAGTTCACGTGGTGGCGGCAGATGCACGCCGAGCGACGCGGCGGCGAGATCCCGCTCTGTCGCGAGTGTCCGGACTGGCAGTACCGCTCCTGGACGCACAATTGGCAGAAGGTCCTGAAGAACGCGAGCGCCCATCGCGAAGGAAGCGTCCGCGACCAGCTCGAGGCGAGCGAGGTCGCGATCGCCGCTGAACAACTGCGGCACGACAAGACCGCCGGGCTGCGGCCGTGAAGTGAGGCGCATCCTCAAGACGGGGTCGATCGTCAAGGGCAAATGCGATTTCAAAATCCATGGCTTGTGCCGCCTCCGTGTCCTCGAGGCTGGAATGACCGACCTCGCGATGGGGGATCTCCTCCTCGGCCAACTGGTGATCCGCAAGGGGCTCGCCAGCCCCGACAACGTGGAGGAGTGCCTCGCCGAGCAGGCGGAGCTTGCGGCGCGCGGGGCCCCCCCTACGCCCCTCGGCGCCATTCTCCTGCGCAAGGGTCACCTCACCGACGAGGCCATCGAAGGCCTGCTTGCCGCCCAGCACGACACCCTCCGCTCCTACCCCAACTCCGCCGACGCGAGGAAGGCCGACGTCCGCTTCGCCAAGGAAATCGTCGCGCGCGGACTCGTCCCCCGCGACCGGCTCGACGAGGCCGCGGCGCTGCAAGAACGGCTGCGCGCCCGCGGCCTGCCGCTCCTCCTCGGCGAGATCCTCATCGCCCGCGGCCTCCTCTCCGAAGACCAGGTGCGGCGCGCCCTCTTCCCTCTCCATGACACCGTGCTCATCTGCGCACGCTGCGCCGTCGCCTTCAACGTCGAGGGGTACATCTCCGGCGCGAAGGTCCGCTGCCCCACCTGCGGCGGGCCCATGGTCCGCCCCTTCGCGGGCACGCGCGTCTTCGTCCGGCGCAGCTCCCGCAAAACGACCATGATCACCGGCGACCTGGCGAACGAGCTCGAGGCCGCTCGCCGCGCAAGCGCCGCACGAGGCCGTCCCACCGAAGCGTCGTCCGCCGCGGACGGGGAGGCCGCGGAACCAGCCGCCACCGCCGGGCGCGCCCCCGTGGGCGCGACCGCGCCCGTCGCGCTCGC
Organism: Planctomycetota bacterium; assembly: GCA_016197205.1. GTDB lineage: Bacteria > Planctomycetota > MHYJ01 > WSZJ01 > JACPWG01 > JACPWG01. Next base: position 1,621 of record JACPWG010000170.1, on the reverse strand, counting down.
CGAGCCGGGCGAGGGGGACACGCCCTCCTCGACGCCATCCCCGCCGCCCACGCCGACGCCTCCGTCGCCCATCTCCGGTCTCTCCCCGGTCTCCCCCGCTTCGCCCGTCGGGCTCCTCTCCCCCATCCTCCCCCTTCCCCCGACGCCGCCGCCGGCCGGCCGCCGCGCCTCGGCACGAGCGACCCACGCGCCGCCCATGCCTCCGACCCCCACGCCCCTCACCCCTGCCCTCTTCCGTGACGCGGGAGAGGGGGACGGCGCCTCGATGGACGAGGACTCCCCCCTCGAGGAACCCCGCTTCAAGCCGCCGCCGCCCTCCGAGGCCACCGGCGCCTTCGGTCCGAACGGCCGACCGTTCGGGCGCTACCGCCTCCTCGACGAAATCGGACGCGGCGGGATGGGCGTCGTCTACAAGGCGTGGGACGGCCAGCTCGAACGCGTCATCGCCATCAAGATGCTCCTCTCGGAATCCGCGGCCCGCTCGCACTCGGTCGACCGGTTCGTCCGCGAGGCCCGCTCCATGGCTCGGCTCCGCCATCCCGCGATCGTCCAGGTCCACGACGTGAGCACCTTCGACGAGCGGCACTACTTCACGATGGACTATATCCCCTCCGAGCCTCTCCACCTCGCCGCGCGCCGGCTCTCGCGCGACCGCTTCCTCTCCCTGCTCTCCGAAGTCGCCCTCGCCCTGCACCACGCCCACCAGGCGGGCGTGGTGCACCGGGACGTGAAGCCGCCCAACATCCTCGTCGACCGGACCGGCCGCCCCTTCGTGACCGATTTCGGCCTCGCCAAGGAAATCCGCGAGCCCGCGGACGAGGGCGTCACCGTGACCGGCGCCGTCCTCGGCACCCCGCAGTTCATGTCCCCCGAGCAGGCCGGCGGCCGCACCGAGGAGATCACGCCCCGGACCGACGTCTGGGCGCTCGGCGTGATCCTCTACGAACAGCTCACCGGCCGGCTGCCCTTCGAGGGAAAGAGCATCGTCGAGGTCCTCATGGCGATCCTCTCGAAGGACCCGGTCCCGCCCTCCCGCGTCCCCGTCACCGACGGGCGTCGCGAGCGCGTGCCGGCCGACCTCGAGACCATCTGCCTCCGCTGCCTTGAAAAGGACCCCGCGCGCCGCTATCCCGAGGCCGCTGACTTCGCCTCCGATCTCATCCGCTTCCTCGCCGGGGAACCGATCCTTGCGCGGCCCGTCTCCGCGCCCGCGCGCTTCGTGCGACGGCTGCTCCGCAGGAAGGCCGTGCTCTTCCCCACCGCCGTCGCCGTCCTGCTCGCGGCCGCACTCCCCGCGTACGTGCTGCACGCGCGCGCCCTGCGCATCCAGGACGACCAGCGTGCGCAGGAACTCGCGGACCACCTCGACGCCGCCGTCCACGCCAAGAGGGCGGGCGACGTCGACGGCGCCGCGGCGCACTTCACCGCCGCGCACGACCTCTCCCCGGAGAGCAAGGACGCGCTCGCCGGCCTCGCGTGGGTCCAGGAGAAGCGCCGCGAGACCGCGAGCCTCCGTGCCGCCGAGAGCCTCGCGCGCGGTCGCGCGTCGCTCGGCAAGCACGACCTCGCGGGCGCACGAAAACAGTTTCGGGAGGCCGAAGGCTCCCCGCGGCCCGAGACG
>JACPWG010000143.1 GCA_016197205.1 Planctomycetota bacterium | reverse complement strand
TCCGCGAAGGTCTTTGGGGCCGTGGTGAGGTCGCACATAAGCACCTACGCGGCCCCAGCGAAGCCGTCCGCGCGCTACGTGGGAAACCCTGGAATCGGCTACCACTACCTCGCGTGGCTCGAGGCCACGACGGGAACCGTGAACGCGACTTGGTATGGAGACAACGGCAGCAGCCTGTTTCAGTCCGGGCTGGTCGCGGAGGTGCTCGGGTGATGGCCGCCGACCTCCACGATCCCGTAGCCCTCTTCGACGAGCTTCGCTCCGCGGGGCTGGCGGTCGTCGGCTGCGCGTCCACGGGTCGGATTGACTGGGCCGCGCCGCCGACGCCGGCGCAGCTCGGGACGGCGCAGGCCGTCCTGGCTGCGCACGACCCGGGTCGTCGGGCGCGGGAAGAGTCGGCGCGGCTCGCGGAGGCGCGAGACCTCGTCGCCCGGTTCGACGCGCTGGACGAGGGGGAGCGGCGCCGTCTCTTGCGGCTGGTGTCGATGCGGGTCTTCGGAATTTCGTAGGCACGAGGGCTGGCAGCATGCTCTGTGGGACGAAGCACGTGCCGGTGTATCGGGAGCAGTTTCTCTCGACCAACACGAACTACGCGACCTCGGCGATCTCCGGTCCGATCCCCGTCGAGGGGAACAAGGTCGTGCTGGATGTCGTCACGATTCAGGTCGATGGAGTCCCGACGGTCACCTACGAGTTGCAGGGCACGTATAATGGGGGCCGGGTCTGGCGAACGATCGCGAACATCACACAGGACACGTTCGGCAACAACATGCTGGCCCAGACCGGGCTGGATTTCTCGCACATTCGCGTGGCGGTGACGATCGTCGGCAACGTGGTTTCCGCGACGTTCGACGCCGACCTGCCGTTCTCGTGCCAGTAGGGAATTCGCCGCAAGATCGCTTCGGGAGTGCTGCGCGTGCCCGCCGGAGCCCGCGTTTCTGCGGCGACTCTTGGCAGCGCTGAACCCGAAGACTACAGGCGCCAAGCTCGAAATGCGAAGGCTCCGGGCTTGCTAGGAGGACGGGCATGCCCGACGATGGTCCCTTCAACAACCCGAGGTTCACCCGGCGACTTCGCGATCTTATCGCGCAACGGCCATCAACCGACACGGCCTCCAGTACGGCGGCCCTCCCTCTTCCTTCCCCGCGCGGCCCCCGATCTACAGTCAACAAGGGATCTGGCCTGCAAAACCGACCCACGCCAAGTTATCATCAGGGCCGCTGAGTGCACGCGCAAGAATTACTTCACAGTTTCGCAGGCTGACCAGCGCTTGGGGGCGCGGGCCACTGGCCCGCGCAGCGCGGCCCGGAGGGCCGCGCCCCCAGGAGCCATGAGGACAGCGCCTGCCAAGTTATTGTTGTGGGCCCTTAGCCTGGAGTTTCGCACTTTTTGACCACCCTGGAGCCCAGCAATACTGGGGCTTCGGGCTATCTGTGGATTTATTTACGAACCGCGGTAGCCCCGAGAATCGTCAGAAAATACGCTCGACCCAGCACAATCGCGGGCTCCAGACGCACCGCTGCGCAAAAAAGTGCGAGGATCCAGCTTAGCGGGGTTCCTCGGCGCCGGCTCTGGATCATCCGAAGACCAATGCGTACAATCGCCAGGGCCGACAAGCGCCGGCCCCGGCATAGAGAGGAGGACGGGTATGCCCCCGGAAGGCCCCTTCAATCGTCCCCGGTACAGTAGAGAACCGCGACGAGCACCTGGGTTGCCGGTGTGGACCGAAGTTCCTGGCCGAGCCGGCAACATGCCCTTACCGGTGTTCTCCCCGCCTCCTCTGGCGCTGCAGCGAGCAAACGCGGCGTCCGCCTCGATGCCGACGTACCCGAAGTTCCCGGCGACGCCCCTCACGCCAGGTTCCACCATCGGGACGCCCGTCACGGACCCGTACACGACGCCCCTGCCCGGCTCACCGGCTCCCTGGGAGACGGTCACGCCGGCTTTGCCGCCCCGGGACGGCGTGCACACCCAGGGATCCGTGATGTCGTCCATGCCGATCGACATGGATGAGCTGCTGTTCGTGAACGGCCAGCCGGGGGTGAGGGCGAGGATGCGGGCGGACGGAAGTGTCGAGATCCCAATGGTTGGTATCGCCTCGACGGGAGGAATGCAGCACGACCGCTACGGGGCCTTCGGCGGTGAAGTCCTGCTCGCACGCGCCTACCCACTCCCTGCATCTCGGGGGCTGATGCTGGCGCATTTCGAGGGCATGTTGGCGACCGATGTCGGCATCGTAGCCGTGGGGCTTGATGTGTATGCGCAGCACGGTGAGATCTACCACCTGGATCGCGCTCCTCGCGCCAGTTTCGGCCGGCCAGGGGAAAGCGGCCCCTACTTGCTATCCGTCGGCTCCCACAGATTCCAAGGCGCAATGTTTTCCGGGGGCGTTGCTGCCTTTGCCATTCCCGGGCGTGGACGCCTGATCGCCGTCGCGCCCATTCCCTTTCCCTGCATCGGCGCATGGCTGCCGTGCTTGGTCATCCTTGCGGCCTTGCTGGCAGCAGGCGCCGTGGCGTACCTCGTTAGCGGGGAGGGCGGCGCAGGCGCGGAGGCGGCGGGTCAGGCGACGGAGGCGGAGACCTTCCGGAGACTCATCACCGACACCGGCCCCACTGGCCCTCCCCCGCCCAGAATTCCGAGGCGCCCCCCGCCTCCGGACAGGGATCGGCGGGGGTGCTGCTGCGTGTGGTCGTACGAAGCAAAGTGGATGGAGACTTCTGACGGGCTCAGCTTCGAGAATGGCCGTTTCGGGAGCGTTGGCGTCTGGATCGCCTACCCGTGTTCTCAACCGGCATGCGAGCTGGACGAGGCCGCAGCCAAGCTGGAAGCTGCGATCACGCTCGCAGTGAAGAGCACGAAGCCGCCACTCGTGGAAGCTGAGATCAAAATCAAGTATCAATCCTACAAACCAGGCATGCTACCCGCGGAGTGTTTCGTTTACAATACCTGACGAGAGCTCTGGGGAGGATGTGCTCTTGAGCCCGCTTGCATGCTTCCAATGCGGAAGCCCTCTTGACTGCCAGTTCCTCCGGGACGAACACGGCCTGCCGAATCCGCTGACCCGGCTCCCCCAGCTCACCGTGTTCGGCCTGCGCCTGCGCGTGTGCGGCAGCCAGGATTGCGTAGCTCGCGTATGGGTGCGGCGGAAGCACGCTCAACCGAAGGAGGGGCCGGAGTTTTGGCACGGCCCGGTTGAGGATGTCGTGCGCACACTTTGCTTCTCCCTCCGGCAGCAGGAACCCCTGGAATCCCTGATCACTCTTTCGGCCTTCATCTATAATTGGGGATGGCCACTGCGAGCCCGCCGCTTACGGGGTCCCAATTGGCAAATCGGACTGGCCGATGAGATCGAGGCGTGGTGGGCGGCACTTCCGATCGACCGGAAATACTGCGACATCGTGGGACTCATGACCCTGTTCATCTCGGGACTCGAATCGAACGGGTATCGTGCGGAGGGCCTCACGTGGGGAAATCGCGACACTCTGGATTCGTACTTTCGGGCGTTTGCGTCACACCATTGGGCGATTCGGAGGTGCGCCAGCTACCTGCTGTTGCACGCCTTCGACCGGGGGCTTCGGGCGGAGCTCGGTGAACTGCTGACGAAGGAACACCGGCGCACACCCGATGACCCGCCAGATCAGAATGAGCTACCCAACTGGCTCGCCGCCAATCGATGCGAACTGCAATGGTCTACTGTGGGTTTGGGACACTGGCACTTACCCAAAGTCGAAGCGGCGGCCGATGCAATGGGACACGTGGGGGACGTGAAGGCCACGCTCCTCTCCTCTCGCGCCGGCAATGACGTGTTGTGGCGAAACCCGATCGCGTTCATGGACTCGCTGTTTCGTTCGGAGTGCAGGGAGGGAGGGTCCAGCTATCGCAGCAGACTGTCGCTTCAGCACCTTCGCGATCCACTGTCGGGTTGGGCGGAGATCGAGCGACACGTCACCGGCATCCGACGCGTAAACATACGAGGGAAGAGGGAGTTCGCCCTGCACTGGGGCTCCGTGTGTGAGCTCTGTCGACGACACGGCTGGCGCGAGGAACCGTCGCCGTCCGAGGTCTGATCCACGACCGAGGTCCGGCGTGGAGGAGTAGCGCCCTCCCGCGATCCATCTGAAAGAGGACACGCCGTGCCGCCGTCGTGTCGCTTCCCGATTCGCCGGCGGGTCCCGTCCCCTCCCGGCGGATGAGCGCGGGGAATGCCGGACGAGGAGTGCTCCTCGGTTCGGACTGCCAATCAAGTGTCCTCACTTGTTGATCGCGGCCTGAAGGCGGAACTACGAACAGGGGCGGAGCGCGCCAAAAGCCGTCGCAGGTGGCGAAGAGTCCTTCTAGCGTTGCAGTGTTGGGGAAGGAGCGTCGCCTCATGTGGGGTTCGAACTTCGTCGCGGTCTTTCGCAATCAGTTCTTGTCGACGAACACGGGGTTCGCGACGTCGATCATTTCGCAGGCGATCGCCGTACGGGGCAACAAGGCGGTCCTGAGCGCGCTGACGCTACAGACCTCCGGCACGGTGACGCTGACGTACGAGCTGCAGGGCAGCTACGACGCCGGCCAGGTCTGGAAGACCATCGGCAACGTGACGCAGAATTCCTTCGGCCACAACACCTTCTCGCAAACCGGCGTCGACTACACGCACGTCCGCATCGTGGTCACGATCAGCGGGACCACGGTCTCCGCCCTTTTCAATACCGCGCTTGCGTTCTCTTGCCAGTAGGTCCGCCAGAAACGAGGTGCGACGATGGGGTGCGCTGACGAAGACGCAGGGGGAGCGTGCGAGGCGCAGAGCGAACAACAGGTCGGGCTCTTCGGCGAGGACGAGGCTTTCGAGGTCTCCTCGCTTCTTTGTCCGAGCGGGTGTCCTGAGCCGATGTCGTTGCCGGCGACATGGACGGGCTGGGAAGCGGGGGAGACCGGCTCGCCTCCGGCAGAGGCTTGGCCGGGACTGGTGGCCGACTGGGAGGCTGCGGACCCGGTCTACCCGCCTGCCGCGCCTGTGAGCGAGGCGAACGGGGGGTTCGATTCCTACCATTCGTTGTACGAGCAGGTTCGACACGACCTCTGGTCCGAACTCTCCCGAATGTTCACCCCCGAGGGGGGCGGCTGCGCCGGGGGAGGAAGCGCCTCGGTCGTCTGGGCGTCAGACCAAAACATCCTGGCAAACCAGATCTTCGGGAGATGAGCGGTGGCGAATTATTCGCGCGTTCTCCTCTCGGGCTCGACGAGCGGCCGCCCGATCAAGGTGGCCGCCACGGCGACCCCCGGGACCACGCTTCACACGGCGGTTGCCGGCGCAGCCTCGTTCGACGAGGTGTACCTCTGGGTCACAAACACCGACACGAGCGACCGCACGCTGACGGTGGAGTTCGGCGGGACGACGAATCCGGATGACCTGATCGTCAAGGCGCTGACGATCCCGAAGTCGAGCCCGCCCATCCCCGTCGTCACCGGCCAGGTGCTGAACGGAGGCCTGGTGTGTCGCGCCTTCGCGAGCTCGGCCAATGTGCTCTTGATTTCCGGCTACGTGAATAGGATCGCGTAGGCAATGCACGTCGAACCGTTCATGCTGCTGGGCGGGGGGCTCAGGGGGACTCTCCCATTGCCGGAGGTCGTGCCTGACGAGGCCGGGCTGGCGATCGCCGGGCAGGCCTTCGCCCCTCGCGCTCCGCTTGGGTGGTGGTTCCGGGACTTCGGCGCCTCGGGCCCCGACCACTACCGGGGCATGGTCCCGGACCCGGGGGCGACGGCGGGCTCGGCGAAGTTCCTGCGCGAGGACGCGGCGTGGTCCGTGCCCGCCGGCACCGGCGGGTCGCAGACGAACGGCCTCTGCGAGGGCCGGCTGACCACCGAAGCCGGCGTGCCGGTCAGCACGAGCGACCGGACAGCGCAGGGGACGCTCTACTTCACGCCGTTCCGGGGGAACCGGCTCGACCTCTACGACGGCACGAACTGGGCGACGCGCACCTTCTCCGAAATCAACTTGGCCTTGACGTTGACGAGCGCGAAGAACTACGATGTGTTCGGGAACTGGACTGGCTCGGCTGCGGCGCTGGAGCTGTCAGCGGCCTGGACGAACGACACGACGCGCGCGGACGCGCTGGCGGTTCAGGACGGCGTGTACGTGAAGAGCGGCGCGACCACGCGGCGCTACCTCGGCACGATCCGGGCCAGCGGGACGAACGTGACGGAGGACAGCGAGGGCAAGCGGTTCGTCTGGAATGCGTACAACCGGATCCTGCGGTACCTGAGCGCCGTCGACCCCACGAACTCCTGGGTCTACGGCAGCTCGACGATCAGGCAGGCCAACGCGAATTCAGCGAACCAGGTCGAGTATGTGCAGGGCCTGAACGAGGACCCGGTGGCGGCGTTCGTCGTGGGTGGGTACTCGGACGTGTCCACGAGTTTTAAGGAGGCGTTCGTCGGGGTCGGAGTGGACTCGAGGACGGTAAACTCCGCGAAGGTCTTTGGGGCCGTGGTGAGGTCGCACATAAGCACCTACGCGGCCCCAGCGAAGCCGTCCGCGCGCTACGTGGGAAACCCTGGAATCGGCTACCACTACCTCGCGTGGCTTGAGGCCACGACGGGAACCGTGAACGCGACTTGGTATGGAGACAACGGCAGCAGCCTGTTTCAGTCCGGGCTGGTGGCGGAGGTGCTCGGGTGATGGCCGCCGACCTCCACGATCCCGTAGCCCTCTACGACGAGCTTCGCTCCGCGGGGCTGGCGGTCGTCGGCTGCGCGTCCACGGGTCGGATTGACTGGGCCGCGCCGCAGACGCCGGCGCAGCTCGGGACGGCGCAGGCCGTCCTGGCTGCGCACGACCCGTGTCGTCGGGCGCGGGAAGAGTCGGCGCGGCTCGCGGAGGCGCGAGACCTCGTCGCCCGGTTGGACGCCCTGGACGAAGGGGAGCGGCGCCGGCTTTTGCGGCTGATGGCGATGCGGGTCTTCGGAATTCAGTAGGCACGAGGGCTGGCAGCATGCTCTGTGGGACGAAACACGTCCCGGTGTACCGGGAACAATTCCTCTCGACCAACACGAATTACGCGACCTCGGTGATCTCCGGTCCGATCCCCGTCGAGGGGAACAAGGTCGTGCTGGATGTCGTCACGATTCAGGTCAATGGAGTGCCGACGGTCACCTACGAGTTGCAGGGCACGTATAATGGGGGCCGGGTCTGGCGAACGATCGCGAACATCACACAGGACACGTTCGGCAACAACATGCTGGCTCAGACCGGGCTGGATTTCTCGCACATTCGCGTGGCGGTGACGATCGTTGGAAACATGGTTTCCGCGACGTTCGACGCCGACCTGACGTTTTCGTGCCAGTAGGGAATTCGCCGCGACATCGCTGCGGGACTTCCGGGGTGCCCGCGGTGGCCCGCGTGTTGTCGGCGGTTCTTGGCAATACTGAGAGAGCCAACTACGGGCGCCAGGCTCCAAACGCGAGGGCTCCGGCTTTTCTAGGAGGACGGGCATGCCCGCCGAAGGCCCCTTCAACAGCGCGAGGTACACGCGGCGCGTTCGCCCCCACGCTTCGAGACCGACGCCGGCCGCTCCACGGGGAAGCTACGGCGCGTCGCCCTTCTCCTCTTCCTCGCAGCCCTACACCACACCGCTGCGCGACCCCTCCGACCCTCGGGGAACGGTGCCCCCGCCCGAGCGGCGCCCAGGGGGCGTGTACACCAACGGGGACGTGACGCCGTCGATGCCGCTCGACACGGACGAATTGCTCTTCCTCAACGGACAGCCAAATGTGAGAGCGCGGATGTTCCCGGGCGGATCCGGCGAGATTCCTGGTCCTGAGTTAATCGCTGGCCTCGGGGAGTTCGACGGGGGAGTCGGTGGGTCGGAGGGCGATGAAAACGGCTGGTTGACACTTGCTCGGAAGACTGGCAGCCTGGAAACGACGGCCGTCCCGGCTCCTGCCTTGTCAGCCGGAATGCCGCGCGGCCTGCTCCCGGTACCGGGCGCGGGGGTGTTCTTCGAGATCGGTTCGAGTGAAGAGGGCCCGGACAGGAAGCCGTATCCAGGGATGCCCGGCGGAGATGAGGTTCCGCCAAAAGGGCAACGGGGGCACACTCAGCCCGACCCGGGTGACAAGAGGGCCATCGAAGAGGCGGACAAGACCGGCACAGACGCCGGTACGGTGCGAGTGCCAGATCCGTCCGGTGTTGTCAGGTACTGGCACTTCAAGAGGCCTGCAAGAAATCTGACGGTCGCGGTTCGAAGGGCGCAGCACAGCTTCCCGAAGGAAACGTGGGTTCGGGATGTTCTTGGGAACCTCTGCCTCCTCTACCGAGCCTATGCGCCATGGTGCCAAGACTTGGTGTGGACCAACTATGTCCGAACCCAGTATCGCTACATCGGGACTAGGAGCATGCTCGGTGCCACGGTGCTGGCCTCCCAAGACTCCCGGTGGGTCAAGGACCAGGGCAGATCGACTTATGGCATCCAGTGGACCGACTCGAGCGGGGGGCAGGTCATGCTCGACTGCCCCGGCCTGAGTATGGATCTGCGAGGCGATTATCAGACGGCTATGCTCAGCGTCAAGATTGCACAGGCAATCAAGGGATTTTTCCCGGGTCCGTACAACGTCCGGCAGGGAGATGAGTTGGAAATCGAGACCGAGCTTCAGTCAACGCTCCTCTGCTTGGCTCCGCCGATCCCGCTGGGGTGCTTCTACGTCAAATTCACAGTCGTGCTCAGCACATGGCCAACGACCCTCGACCAGATGATGCGGCTTGTGCCGAAGTGGCCTGAACCGGTCTGGATTCCTTTCGCCCCGTTAGTCAAATAACCCCGGGGAGCGGTCATGAGGTCTTGCCGAGTCGTCCTCTGTTTCATGCTCACTACGTCTGTCTGCGCCTCCGCGGGAGACGCTGGCGGTCTCCCGTATAGCTGGGCGAGGTTTGGCCCAGGCTCCAGAGTGCTGGCACGGGACAATCGATGCATGGGAAACTGGGGAAATCGAGAGATCATCGTGGATCGCGTCACATCTGGGGAAGTCGTGATGGTCTCCACGCTCCGGTCGAGTCCCGAGCATGAGGTACTGTTGGAGCTACCCATTGACCTGAGAATTCCCCTCACGGCGAGGGGCTTGCCGCCGCCATGTGAACCAAACATTGGGCGAAAAACTCTCCGCATTGGCCCCACCCAACTGACCTGTAAGCGCTGGAGGAAAGAGTATGCGCGCGGAGTGTCGCCTGCCGCGACCATTTTGTGGATGGACGAGGCGACGGGAATCCCTGTGATGGAGGAAGAGGAATTCTGCTACCCGACGCGACCGCTTTTGCTCATGAACCACGTCGTGAACCTGCCGCCAATGAGGTGGCGCGCACGGAGTCTCAACCCGGTACGCTTCGAGCGGGAGCACATCCTCCGCGTTGCGGGCCGCGACCTGAGCTGCACCTTCTTGGAGGTGCGAACCGAGCTCTCCACCCTCATTCGGACTTGGTACTCGCCTGAAATTCTCGGATTCCTTGTGAGGCGGGACTGGGCCAACCTTACTCCAGACGGGGAACCACGCTCATTCCAGACAAATTTCGAAGTCCTCGAATTTGACACGAGGTAAGGATTCCGTAACGAACGGAGGTCCTACCTCATTCACGAGCAAATGAGACACGAAAAGGGAGATCTGAGGCTGTATAGCCCACGACCGTGGCCACCCGTGGGACGACCTCCTTTCGCATAGTGGCCGCCCATGTAGTTCGTTCAGAGTTTGCGCACGCATCTCCGGTGGCTCCCGCTTCACCAGGGTGACGATCCAGCTCACAGCCGTTCCGCTATCGCACCTCCAGCTTCACCGGCGCCGCCGTCGCCCGGTGCGCCGGGTTGTAGTACTCGTACACCGCGCTCTCCGGCGTCTGCGCGCGGATCGGGAAGCGCGCGCGCAGGCTGTACGAGAACTCGATCGGCCGTTCGCGCGCGACGTTCCCCAGGTACACGGTGATCTGCCGCCCGGTGATCGAGTATTTGTCGATCCGCTTCGAGCCGACCAGCTCCGCGAAGGCGCCGGCGTCCGGCGTGAACCCCGGCGGGATCCCCAGGTCCACGATCACCATGAAGGCCGGATCCGGCAGGTTGTAGGTCACTCGTATACGACAGTCCACGGTGTCGTCCACGGCCAAGGTCGACTTGTCGTACGCGACCTCGATTTCGACGGGCCGCTTCGCCTCCGGCGGCCGCCCGCCCGCTCCTCCGCCCCCCCTGCCGCCGCCGCCCGGCCACGGCAGGTAGTAGCGCGTCGAAAGCTGGTAGCTCATCGCCGCCTCCCCCTCGACCGCCAGCTCCACCCGGTTCTCCCCCTTCACGACGTGCTCCCGCAAATCGACCTGCTGCAGGAGATCGCTCGTCTCCGGCGTGACGTCGATCGGCGCCACGGACTTTCCGTTCACGGTCAACGCGACCCGCGCACGCGACGAGGTCGCCTGTTTCGATGACCCGGCGAGCAACGCCTTCATCGCCAGAATCGTCGCCTGCGTCGAGTGCCAGCCGCCGCGCGGGTCCTTCGCCTGGATCAGCCACGTGAGCGCCTTGTGCAGGCGCGGCGTTTCCGCCGGCACGCGTCGCAGCGCGAGGGCGGCGATCGCCGTCAGCTCCACGTTGCCGGCCTCGCCGCCGCCATAGGTCAGCGTCGACCCGCCCATTTGCCAGTGCAGCGTCTTCTCCGCGTCCGTGGCGACCGCGAGCAGCCGCTCCACGCAGGCCAGCCCCGTCGCGTCCTTCGCGTCGCGCGCGAGGAGCGCGTTCGCCGCGAGCGCCAGCACGTAGGGATCCTTCGTCGCCGCATTTCCCGAGACGCCCCGCCGGACGTAGTCGAGCGCGCGCGTTACGGTCTCGGAGGCGTCCCCCGTCTCCGCGAGCGACCAGGCCACGAACGCCGTCACCGGCAATTCCGCGGACGCGATCGCGAGCGAGTGGGGCAGGTGCGCCTCGCGCCACGAACCGTCCGACCGCTGTTGCCCCCGCAACCACGATTTAGCCCGGTCCACGAGCGCCATGTCGATGGGATAGACCTTGTTCATGTCCGAGAGTTCGAGAATGCCGTACGCGGAAAGCAGGACGTTCGCGGGCGCGTGTCCCCACCAGTCGAAGCCGCCGCCGCTCACTTCGAACGTGCAAAGCCGCTGGAAGCCCAGGTTCAGCGCCTGCTCGAGTTTCATCGACGCCTCCGGCGTCAACTTGCCGGTCTCCTCCAGGTACCCCAGCACGAGGACGTTGGGGTAGGTGACCGACGTGGTCTGCTCGAATCAGCCGTACGGCATCTGCACGAGCCGCTCCAGCCCGTCCATGACTTGCGAGAAGGTCCCGGGGTAGAGCTTGAAGAGCAGCGAACTCGCCCCGTCGATCGCCTCCTCCGGGATCCGGAGGGTCTCCGTCGCGCCGGCCGCCAAGCGGTTGCCGACCGAGGCCTCCCGCTCCTCGCCGTTCGGCAGCACGCGGACCGAGCGCCGGACGGCGTCCTTGAACCCTTTGGACCCGAAGGCGTAGACGGTGAGCTTGCCGAGGCCGAATCGCCGCGCGCGCAGGCCGAAGCGCACGGACGTCACCTCGCCCGCGGCCAACTCCACCTTTTTCTTCGGCTCGTCCAGACCGAGGAACCAGTCCGCCGCCTCGAGCTCCAGCTCGACGGTTTGCGGCTCTTTCAAGTAATTGTAGATCGCGACTGGGACGTGGACCTCGTCCCCGTCGGTGAGGCTCACGGGGAGGTCGATGTCCACGAAGAAGTCCTGGAAGACGCGAATGCCGCGGTCGAGGCCCCCGAGGCGGCCGGCGGCCGAGACGCCCTGCACGCTCATGCGCCAGGTGGTGATGCTGTCCGCGAGCGGGACGTCCGCGACGGCCCGGCCGTCGTCGTCGGTGAGGAGCTGCGGCAGCCAGAAGAGCGTCTCCGGGAAATACTCGCGGACGCGGACGGAGGACTTTCGGTCGGCGCCGGCCTCGCCGCCGGCGGTCCGGCGTTCGAGGGAAGCCATCGGCCGCCCCTGTACCTCCCCGCCGGGCGCGGGCACCGGCACCGCATCCGTCAGACCCGTGAAGACCCCGGACTCTTCGGCCTTCGCCACACTCCCCGTGCTCAGGGCGTTCGTCGACCGCCGGAACAGGTTCGCGGTCTGGCGCTCGAACGCGACGGCGGCGAAGAGGAACGCGCCGAGGAGAAGTGTGACAAAAAAGCCGGCCCTCCCCCAGTTGCTCCGGGCGCGGAAGCCCCGCTGCCCATAGACGAGGAGCGCGCCCAGGAAGATCAGCCCGAGTGCGCCGAGGAAGAAGATAGGCGATCGGTGCCGTTCCGGGAAGAGCCACGTGACCAGAAAGGCGAGTCCGATCGCCGCGGGGACGCCGACCCACCAGTCGATCGCCCGGCCCAGCCGGTAGGATTTCCAAAGGCACACGCCCGGCAGGAGCCAGAGCAGAAGCACGGGCAGGGTGCACACGGCCACCGTGAACCACAGGCTCATGAATTCGCGCAGGGCGTGCTCACGCTCCCAATGCGTGGACTGATACTCGTCCATGCGCTTCTGATACGTGGTGACCGGCGCCGACTCCTCCGGGAGCTCGAGCGCGGCGAGCGCCGCGGCGGCGGCCTCCTGGATCGGGGGCGGAGGCGGGGGACCGCCGGCCCGCACCAGCTCCGGCACGGACACCGGCGCGCACTTCACCTGGTACTTCGGCTCCAGGATTTCCTTTTCGAGCGAGAAGTAGACCTTCTCGAGCCCGGGCTGATTTTCGGAAAGGGCGAAGACCGCTTCGTCGACCACGGAGAGCGAGAGCGCGGCGGGCTCGGCCGCGCCGCCGGCCGCGCGCACCGCGAAACTCACCTTCGCGGACTCCCCCGGTTTGTAGGTCTCGCGGTCGAGCGTGGCGGTGAGCTCGAGGTCCTTCGGCTGATCCACGTAGATCACCCTGCGGTCACGCGCCCAGTTCCCGTCCGGGAGGAGACGGTAGGCCTGGACGTAGAGCGTGCCGGCGAGGCCCGTGTCGAGGTCGAGGTCGAGCGGGGTCTCCTTCCCGGTCGCCTTGACGAGCTTGGTGAGGCAGGTCTGACCGCCGCGCACGAGGTCCACCGTGTACCGTCCGCCCTCGGCCGCGGCGACGAGCGAGAGATGCGCCGTTTCGCCGGCCCGATACAGTGCCTTGTCGGTCCGAAGGAGGAAGCGCGCCGTGCCGTCGGCGCCGCGTCCCACGCGTTTCGGGTCCGGCTGCCACCAGTTCTGCTGGTCTTCGGCGGCAAGGACGGGGTGGGCCGGATCGAAGCCTCCGTGGCCGACCTGGCCGGCCGTGTCGCGGGCCTCGAGCGTGAAGGGCTGTGCGGCGGCGCCGCCGCCGGGGCGGTAGCCGTAGCCGCGAGGATTCACCGCGGGCGGCGTCCACGCGAGGATGCCGATCCCCGCCTCCGAGGTCTGGAAGGTCCAGTGCGCGCGCTCCGGCCCGGCGACCGTGACCGTCGCGCGCGCCGGGCGTCCGTCCGGGTAGCTCGTCGACACGTAGTAGCGATTCTCGATGCCCGGGACCGGGATACCGCTTTCGTGGACGACCTGGAGTTGGATCGCCTCGCGCGCCACGATGCGCGTCGCGGTCTTCGCTTCCGCGTGCTGCGCGGTGTCCGTGACCTTCGCTTCCAGCTTGAGGAGCGCGTTCCCCTTTTCGAGCGGAAGCCCCACGAAGTGACCGGGGAGCTTCAGCTCGAAGTCGAAGTGCCCGGCGGCGTCGGTCTTGCCGCGGAGCACGGCGATGGAGTCGAAGCGTTCGACGAAGGTCCCGACGTCGACCGCGACCTCGCCGCCGGCGACGGGCTTGCCGAAAAAATAGTTGGCGTCCACGCTGCCATGGAGCGTCTGGCCGGCGAGATAGAAGGCCTGGGTGGTGGCCAGCTCTAGTTTGTACTTGGGGAGGACGTAGCGGCTCACGGTTGCGGTCTTCTCGGTCGAGAGGTCGCCGACCTGGGCGCGGAGCTTGAAGGCCCCCAGGTTGACTTCCTCGGCGAGCCGGAAATCCGCGGACGCGATGCCGAAGCGGGACGTGGGCGCGGAGCGGCGGAAGACCTTGTTCCCCTTGGGATCTTCGACCTCGAAGGTGAGGGACTCGCCGGAGATCGGCCGGCCGGCGGCCGTGTCCATGGCGAGCGCGCGCACGTGGATGACCTGATCGGGCTGGTAGAGGGGCTTGTCGCAGGTGAGGAGCAGGCGGGCTGGTCGTTCGCCGGAGAGCGAGAGCACGACCTCGTCGGGGCCGAGCGGCGAAGAGACCAGCCGGACGCGGAGTCGCTGCGGACCGCGGCGAATGGCGGCACCATCCATCTGGAGATCGAGCGTGCCTTCGCCGTCCGTCGTGCCGGCGCCGGCCGGGACCTCGGGTCCGTCCTGGGGGAGGATGGCGGCCTCGATGCGCACGCCGGCGAGGCCCGCGCCGCGTCGTCGATCCAGCACGGCGCAGTGGACGACGTTTGTGCCGCCGACGACGAGCGCGCGCGGGGCGGCGACGCGAAAGTCGAGCGGGTTGTCGGGGTACAGGGTGGCGACGTAGAGTTGACGTCCGCGCAGCGCGAGCACGGCGGCGCCGAGGACGAGGAGCGCGAGGGCGGCGAGGCCGAGGCGGGAAGACCAACTCCTGGATGCGGTTTGGGGCGATGAAGGCGAGTCCGGCATGATGGCGATCCCTTCCGGATGGAGGAGCGACGGCGGAGGCCGAGAGGCGGAGAGCGGGCGGGGCGCGGGTGTCGGAGCGGGAGTGGAGCCCGGCTCCAGGTTCGGATTTCAAAATTCAAATTGCAAATGTCAAATCTCAAATTTGCAATTTGAAATCGGGAGGCGCGCAGGGTGACGGCCCATCATACAACGTGGCAGCGGCGGAATCAACGGAGCTTGCCTCGGGGGAACTTGCAGTCGGATTCGCCAGGTGCTACAGTGGGGTCCCGGAGTGACTGTCCCCTTCCCTTTCTTGCAGGGGTCTCGCCTGTGAAACTCGTCTGGGCCGTCTGGTCCCTGGTGTTCTGGCCGCTGGCCTTCCTCGTGATGCTCTCGACCTTTCTCCTCGCCCTCCCGTGCCTCCTCTTCGTCCCCTTCCACCGCATCCAGGGGTTCCTGGTCTCGCCGGCGATGCGCCTGATTCTCCTCCTGACGCTCAGTCGCTATGAGGTCCGCCATCACCCGCGGTACGAGCCGGAGCGGGTCAGCTTCTTCATCTTCAACCACACGAGCCTCTTCGACCCCGCGGTTTTTCTTGCGAGCTATCGGAGGCCCGCCTGCTCGTTCGCGAACGCGGTGCACACGCGGATCCCGATCTACGGCTGGCTGTTCCGTCTTGGAAGTGTCATCCCGGTGAACCCCGGCCGCGACGGGCAGACGGCCGAACTGGGCGCCCTCGTGAAGGAGCGCGCCTCCCGCGGGCTCTCGATCGTGATCCTGCCGGAGGCGCACCGGACGCTTGACGGCAAGGTCCGCCCCTTCCGCCGCGGCGGCTTCTTCATGGCCCGCGACGCCGGTCTCCCCCTCGTTCCCATGGCCGCGCACGGCCTCCGGGAGATCCTCCCGAAGGGCTCCTGGATCGTGCGGCCGGGGCGCATTTCGGTGTTCGTAGGACCGCAGGTGGACTCCTCGGGGATGAGCGACGAGGAAGTCGACCGCACGGCGGAGCACTTCCGGGAGTACGTCGCCTTCTTCGCGGAGCGCGGCGAGACGCCGCCGGATGAGCTGCTGTGCCCGCGTCCGGAAGCGCAGGGACTTCCGCAAGCCGCGGCCACGAAGCCGTGCGCGTCGGGCGGAGGGGATGGGAAGCCCGGCGGAGGGTAGGTGCGGCACCTCAGGGGGATTTCGGCCCGTGGGGGAGCACCGCCCTATTCGTCGCCAGGCACGACCCCGCGCGCCGAGGTTTGGAGGCCGGCCGCGAGCGGAGGGACCACAGGACGCGCGTAGTCGATGACCCGTTCGTAGGCGCCCCGCTCGTATACCGTCCGAAGGGCGTTCCCAAGATCCAGAAGAAGGGTCTGGTCTTCAGGGCGGAGTGGAATGGGCACCGCGGGGATGGGATCCGGCAGGTTCCAGCCACAACCCCAGAAGCGGGGCCGCTCCCACGCGCGGTGGACAAAGACGGCATAGTCGTGCGGCGGCAGATGCCCTGCGCCCGGCAATGGGACCCCCGTGCGCAAGAGATCGATTTCGACCAGGTTGGTCAGGCTCGCCAAGACCTCTTGCCGCTTGCGCCGGTACTCGCCGACTCCACTCCCCTCCGAAGTCTTGTTCGTCGGCGACAGGATCTCGATCACCGTGACGACTTCGCGCCCGGGCAACTGCCGGATCGAAAGGCGCTTGACGCGTACGGGGATTTCAACGACCTCCTCGACCGCGACGAAGCCGGGTGCCAAGAGCGCGGTTGCTTCGGCCGGCCGCGACGCAGACGGCTGTGTGGAGATCGCCACATCCGGACCGAGCGTCCGCTGGGGAAGATCCTCGTACTCGACGTAGAGCGTCTCCTCCACGTCCACCCAGTAGTTGGCGGGCACGGCGGGCGAGAGCTGTTCCCACAGGACGGCGATCAGCTTCGTATGCACGCCGCGCCACAACCCCGGGTGCTCGAGGTACGGGTCGACGCCAGGAAAGCGATACGGCATGCTCGGTGTCCCTCGATCGAACGCACGTCATTCTAGAGGACGCGTTCGAGCGGACGCAAGAAGAAATGGGACGTCCCGGCTCCTTCAGTTGAAGCGCTACGGCGGGCGAACATGCGGCCCACGCCACCCGGTCGCACTCCGGGCTATCGGCCCGCCGCTTCCGACGCGACCCGCACGCGGCTCGCCCCGCGGTCGCCGCCCGCGTCCACGCACTCGATCAGGTGTTCACCTGCGGCGAGCGGCCAGTAGAGCGCGTCCCCGGCCGCGCCCGAGCCGAAGAGGCGGCCGTCGACGAACCACCAGACGGCGCCGCGCGCCCCGCCGGCGCGCAGAGGTACGCGCTGGCTGAGGTCCGGCGTGTCCGCGAGCAGCCGATACGCCTGGCCGTCGGGCGGGGAAAGGACTGCGAGCGCGCGGCGATCGCGACCGTTCGAGGGGCACGCGGGGTCGTGCGGAATGCGCGCCGCGCCGGTCGCGCCCGACGCGCGGAGCCACGCCTCGACGTCCGCGGGCCAGCGCTCGACCACGACTTCCCGCGTCGCGCGGCCGTGACGGCAGGCGCGGCATACGGCCGCTCCGGTCGTCGCGTCTACCGTGACTGCCGCGTGCACGGAACAGACGACGGCCGAGGACACGCCGGGGATGAAAACGTCTTCCGTGCGAGACGGACAGTGCGGGCTTGCGCGTGCGCCGCTTGCCATGCAAACGGTGCGGGTCCGCACTCCCGCTGGACGAGCGAATTCGCGCGATGCCGGCGACGACGCTTCCTCCAGGGCGGCAAGGTCGCGCAGGATGCGGCCCGCGATCGGGGCCGCCGCCTGCCGGCCGACGAGGGCCGGTGATGGCCGGCCGGAGGCATTCCCCAGCCACACGCCGACCGTCCAGCGGGGCGTCACCGCGAACACCCACGCGTCCCTCAGGCCGTGCGACGTCCCGGTCTTCCAGGCCGCGACCGGGGAGGGACCCGGCCGCGTCCCCTCGGGTGCCGCGTCGGGAAGAGGCTCGCGCGAGAGCATCGAGAGCACCATCCAGCAGGCCTCGCGAGAGAACACCCGGCGTGGCGGCGTCTCCCCGGCGGTTCCTGCAGCCAGCCAGCGCAGCGGCAGGTGCTCCCCGCCGCGTGCGAGGGTCGCGTAGGCCGCGGCCGCGTCGGCGAGCGTGACCCCGCAGCTCCCAAGGGCGAGGCCCAGGCCGTGCCGCCGCGCGACGGCTGCCGCCGATCCCGGTTCGAAAAGCTCGAGCCGCCCGAGCGTTCCGGCCCAGGACGACACCCCCACGTCGGCGAGCAATCGCACGGCCGGCAGGTTGAGCGATTGCCGCAATGCCTCCGACGCGGGCAGCGGGCCTTGAAATCGTGGCGCGTAGTTCGCGGGCGCGTACTCGCGCCACGCGCCGGGCACGTCGAAGAGCGCGGTCGCCGGCGTCAAGCGCCCTTCGTCGATCGCCTGCGCATACAGGAACGGCTTGAGCGAAGAGCCGGGGGAGCGCTCGGCGGCCGTCCCGTCCACCTGCCCGCGCCGCCCGAAGAAATCCGGCGAACCGACCAGCGCGCGCACCGCGGCGCCGTCATTCTCGACCACGATCGCCGCGCCGCTCTCCACGCCCTCGCCGCGCAGTTCCGCGACCCGTGCGCGCAGGTGCAGCTCCGCCAGGGCCTGCAGGCGTGGCCGGAGCGTGGTCCGGGCTTCGGGCTCGACCGCGCCTCGGGTGATCACCCTACGCGTGAAATGCGGTGCGAGGAACGGGGACGGCTGGAGGCGGTTTGGCAAGGGCTCGGCGTCCGCGAGCGCCGCCTCGCCATCGCTCACGAAGCCGTCGGCCCGCATCCGGGCGAGGACGTACCGGCGCCGTGCGCGTGCCGGTTCCGGCCGGCGGATCGGGTCGAGCCGGCCGGGCGCCTGGACGAGACCGGCCAGGAGCGCCGACTGCCCGAGCGTGAGGTCGGACGCCGCGACGCCGAAGAAGCGCCTTGCCGCTGCCGCGACGCCGACCAGGTTGCGCCCGAACGGCGCGCGATTGACGTACTCCTCCAGGATTTCGCTTTTCGAGAGAAGCCTCTCGAGCTGGAGGGCGCGGAAGGCCTCGTAGAGCTTCGTTGCAAGCGTCCGCGGCCGGCCCTCCATCCGCCGGATGACCTGCATCGTGATCGTGGACGCGCCGGAAAAGCGCTCGCCGCGCCACAGGTCCTGGCCGAGCGCGCGCGCCACGGCGAACGGGTCCACGCCAAAGTGCGACCGGAACCGCCGGTCTTCCGCGGCCACGATCGCCTTCGCGAACCACCCGGACACCTCGGCCAGCCGCACCGGGAGCCGCACCTGGTCCCCCTCGCCCAGCGTGAGGGCGAGCTCCGTGCCGTCCTCGGCGAGGATGCGCGTGGAGGCTCGAGGGCGGAGGAGGTCGGCGGCCGGGAAGGGATAGAGGAGCCACAGGGCGGCGAAGAGGAGGCCCCCCGTGGCGAGGGCGCCCAGGGTTGCAAAGAGCAGACGCGCGGCGATTCGCCGGAGGCGGCGGGCGTCCCTCGGTTTTCGTGGGGATGGAAACGGGTCCATGTCGTTCACTCGATCGGGAGCCCTCAGCGTCTCTGTGTCGCTAACCATTCGAAGTTCGTTTTCTTGCGACAATTCTACTTTGGTCGAGCGCCACGAAAACCACAGATTTCACAGATTCAACGAGATTACACAGATTACGAATCTGTGAAATCGTCGTTAATCTGGGAAATCTGTGGTTCCGTCGTCGCTTGGCTGCGGCACCGCCGCGCTGTGCCTCTGTGTTTCGTCAGCCCAACGAAGGGTCCTGTGTGTTTCGAGTACCGATCGCGAGATGAGGGTTCTTGATGCTGGCCACGAGTGGGAGAGGTGCGTTGAGTGGCAGCCTTTTTTTTACACAGAGACGCGGAGACGCAGAGGACATCTCTCAAAATCGAACGGTACGGAACCGATCGAGCCCAAGGGATTTTTTTTACAGAGCACGAATTACGAAACGGTAGTGGGCGGGCGAGCTCGAACTCCGGGTGGACAAAGGACGCCCTCAGACCGCTCCCTCACGGTCGCGGTTCCGTTTTGGCTGCCTCGCCGTTACTTCGTCGAGGCGCCGTGTCTTTGGGATTTCGTCTATTCCCCGACCTCCACCCATCCCCCCCCATGCACCGACGTCGCCTCCGGGTCGTACATGCACTCCGCCGAGACCGGCGGCAGCACGAAACGACCGATCGTGACCGCGCGCGCCAAGTAGTCGTAGCTTGCCTCCTGTGGCCCGGCCGCGCCGAAGAGGAGCAGTCGGTCGTCGCGCATCTCCACCCGGTCCGGGTCGAGACGCCGGAGCTTGTCACCGGCCTCCGCCATCTGCCGGCTCGTCAAGAGTCGCGGGTTTTCGATCTCCAGGCCCGCGGGCAGAAGGTCGGAGATCGCGAGGTTTTCGATGTCCCGGTCCGCCGCGATCGTGAGTCGCACGCGGACCAGCTCGCCGCGCCGGACGCGCTTCGTTGTGAGCGGCTTGCCCTCGGCGTCGAGCAGGGTCCGGCGCACGCGCAGCCGCTGGTCCCGCTCCTCCGTGCGACCGTGCGCGGGGACGCCGTCCGACTGCCAGGCGTAGAAAAGCAGCCCGTCCCCTTCGCTCTCGATCGTCACTTCGTCGGCCCCCTCCGGCAACGTGACGTGGAGCGGCCGCTCGCGAGAGAAGCCGTCCGCCCGGCCGTCACCCGTGCTCGTTACCAGGCGCCCTCGGACGTCTCCGGCCCGCGGCGGATAGGCGCGGAAATACTTCCCGAGCGCCATCGCGGCGAACGCGTTCTCCTGGGTCGTCCCCCAGCGCCCGTTCTTCATCGCCGCCAGCAGGCGCGCGACCAACGGCCGGACGACCGCGGGCGCGCGCTTCGCATCCAACGCGACCGACAGGAACACCGCGTCCTCGCGAACGCCCGAGTGGAAGGTCCGCCCCGACTCGCGCGCGGCGGTCTCGCCCGCGGGCGGGAGTGCGAGGAGGGATTCCGCCTCCGCGTCCCGGCCGGAGGCGCGCAGAGATGCAGCCAAATGGCAACGCGCCGTCGGGCACAGGTCGGCCTTCCCCTCGAGGAGGCGGTTCTGCCACGCCACGCGCACGCGGCCGGCCTCGGCCAGCACCAGGAGGGCGTAGGCCTTCTCCGAGAAGGACTCCCGGAACTCGCTCAGGTCCTCGCCGGAGACCCGCACGGTCCGGTCGAGAAGCCGGTCCAGGTAGCCGTAGGCGGCCTCGAGGGCCTCTGGTGGGCAGGCGTAACCGGCCTTCAGCGCCTCCCCAAGGAAGTGCGTTGCGTACACGCTTCCGAACCGGCACGCGGAGTCGTCCCCCGGCCAGTAGCCGAAGCCGCCGGACGAGGTCTGCATCGAGAGCAGACGGTCGATGCCCGCCTGCACGCGCGCCTCGACCTCCGAGGCGGCAAGCCGCTCCGGCGTGGACCCCGCGGCGAGGTCGCCGAGATAGAGGAGCGGGAAGGACGAAGAGGTCGTCTGCTCGACGCAGCCATAAGGGTAGTGCAGGAGGTCCCGGATCGCGGCCTCCCACTGGGCCGCCGGCAGCGCGGACACGGTGACTTCGGCGCGCCGGGTGCCGCTCAGGTAATCACCGGAGAGCGGAAGCACCACCTTGCCCGCGCCGTCGATCGTCCCGATCCCGCCCGACTTGACGAGGCCGATCGGCGGCCTGACCGCCAGCTCCACGGTTTCCTCGGATCGCTCCGCGCCGAGGGCGACCGCGAGCGTCACCCGCGCCACGCCGGGCGCGTCCCCCGCGCGCAGCCGGAGCGTCGTGCGTCCCTCCGCGCCCGCGGCCAGCTCCGACATCGCGAGCTCCGCGCCCGCGAGCACGAGGGGTCCCTCGAGCCGCACCGTGACGGCGGGCGTGCCCGCCGCAGCCGTGCGATTGAAGACGTGCACGGGCGCCTCGAACTCGTCCCCGGGCGCGAGGAAGCGCGGGAGGCCGAGCTTCACCACGAGCGGCCTCCGCACCAGGACCGCCGCCTCCGCCGAGCCGAACTGCTTCGGCGCGACGACCACGGCCATCAAGCGGAACCTGCCCGTGAACTCCGGAACGTCGAAGGCGATGGTCGCGCATCCGTCCGCGCCCGCGACCACGCGTCCCTGCCACAGGGCCACGGGTCGGAAGCGGGCGGCGCGGACCGGAGAGAGCATGCGCGGGTCGAGCGCCGCCGACCCGGGTCGCCGTTCCTCGCCGTCGTCACCGCCCGAGGCCGGCTGCGCCCCTTCCGCGGGTCGCTCCAATTCCGGCAGAAGCAGGGTGTAGAGGTCGTGGGCGCGGACGCCGAGCCCACGCTTGCCCGCAAAAAAAGACAGCGGGTCGGGCGTCGCGAAGCCCGTCAACGCGCAAATCCCTTCGTCCACCGCGGCGAGCGTCAGCTCCGCGCCGGCGGCCGGCAGGCCCTTCGCCTCCGACACCGCGACCGCGACGGAGAGACGCGTCCCCGGGCGCACTTCGCCCGGCGCCTCCAGCTTCACCGCGAGTCGCCGGCCGCCGGTCTCGAGGCGCAGCGGGACCGCGCCGTAGGCCCGGTGCGGCAGCCAGGGCGTCTCCGGCCCCGTCGGCCGGATCAGGTGCAGACCGCAGTACGCGTTCGGCCACAGGTCCGTCGTGATCGGCACCGAGAGCCGCGCCGTCCGGCCGTCGAGCGTCACGACCCGTGCGTAGTGGACGTGGTCGGACTCGACCGTGAGGAGCGCGCGGCCCGCGAACGGGGCCTTCACGCGCACCTCGGCCATGTCCCCGGGCGCGTAGCTCTCCCGATCGAGCGACAGCTCCACGCGTCCGGGCTTCTCCATCGAGAGGGAGCCCCCCTCGTCCGCGCCGGACCAGACCTCAAGGTTCGCCGAGGCGGAGGCCGACGACGCGGGCTCCACGACGACGAGTTGGTAGGTCCCGGGCGCCGCCGGTCGCACCTCGTGCTCCGCGCGACCGTCGAGGACCTCGATGTCCGACTCGCTTACCAGCACGGCCTCGACGGCCGATTCGTAGCGGTGCCGGCCGTCCGAGCCCGTCACCAGCGTGGTGTGCCAGTCGAGCCGTGAGAGGCGCGCGTGCACCTTGCCGGACTCGGGCTTGCCGTCCGGCGAAACCAGGGCGATCCGCACCGCGCAGGGGCGGCCAGGCGGAAGCACCGCTCCCCCGCCGGGGACCTGGAGCCCGACGTACCGGGTCGTGGCATCCAGCGGGCGGGTGGCCCGCGCGGTCACCGTCCGACCGGTCACGTCCAGGACGGTCGCCTGCACGGTCACGGTCAGCGCGGACGCGGGCTGTGCGCCTTTCCGCGCCGGCAGGATGAAGGTCGCCTCTCCGTTTTCGTCGAGCGTGCTCTTGCCCAGGTTGAGCGTGACTGTTCCCTGTGCGCCCTCGCGCGTGGCGTCACGGAACTCGTAGCCGGCCCACCCTGCCGGCGCGAAGCGGGCGGGGGCGAAAGTCACGGAATTCTCGACCGCGAGGCCAGCCGCCGGCGCGCCGAAGAGATGGCGTGCGCGAAGCGTGACCGGCGTTTCCGCGCCGACCGCGAGCCGTCCCTCGGGGAGCGCGACCGCGACCTCGATTTGCGGGGGGGCATAGTCCTCGACCTGGAAGGACGCGGCTCCGAACGGCGCGTTCGAACCCGGCAGGCCGAGCGTCGCGGACCAGCGGCCGGTCGGCACCGCCTCGCCAAGAGGCAGCTCCAGTTCGCTTGTGCCCGCGGCGGAGAGCGGCAGCGTACGCCGGAGGAACGGCCGACCGTCCGGGCGCTCGACTACCCACTCCACCGGGAAGGCGGCCGAGGGGGCAGCGGCAGCGCGGTCCCGCACGACGCCCTTCAGTCGAAGCGTCTCGCCCGGCCGGCAGATCCCGCGGTCCGTGTAGACGCAAGCCTCGTAGCCCTTTTCCACGTAGGACCGGCCGCCGACGTCCAGGCCCGAGGTGGGCAGCTCGGTCCGACCCAACTCCACGAAGCTAAGGTCTTCACCTGACTCGACGGTCACGACGAAAGGCTCGGCGTCGGCCTCGGTCGCGCTCGTGCCCGAGCCGCCGCCGCCACTGCCGCAGTTCCCCGCGGCCAACTTCGCGAGCCCCTCCGCGTCCGTCGTTCCCGTCGCGAGCACCTGACTGGCGCGCGACCACGCCGTGACTTTCGCCCCCGCCACCGGGGACGCGCTCCGGATCGAATTCACCCAGGCCACCAGCTCCTCGGCCGAGTGCTTCACCACGAGCCCGAGGTCGGAGACGACCACCAATCGGGCGTCGCGCCCGTACCCGCCGTCCGGTCGCACCGACACGAGCAGCGCGCCGTGCGCCTCGGCGCCAAGCAGCTTGCCAAGGTCGAGCAGCGTGCGAGCCTGGCGGTTCTTCTCCGTCTCCGCGACCGTGACGCGCCGCTCGGGCACGAGCGTCGCGGAGAGGTCGGAGGCCTCGGAGTACCAGGAGCGCCGCCCGCGCGCATAGTGTACGAGATTCGACGGAAAGACGCGGCGGATGGTCAGGAGGAACCGCGGGCAGTTGACCGACTCGACCGACAGCAACAGGCTGGACGCGGCGGAGAGGTAGGTGCCCTCGGCGCCGAGGCGGACGTACGAGCGTACGTCGTCGAAGAGGACCGAGCGCCGCACATCGGCCGCGAGAACCGCGCCCTTGCGCGCGGGCAGGCCCTTTTTGAACGTGAGCGTGTAGCGTGTGCCGGCGCGGAAGCCGCCGCTGAGCTGCAGGCCGCCGTGCCACTCCTCGGCCGTCCAGGCCACGCTGGGTTCGATCTCAAGGAAGGGGCGTGCCTGCTTGGCGAGAATGGGGGCAGGGAACTCGGCGCGAATCTCGCCCAGCTCCGGACCCTGGGTCTCGGCCTCGAGCCCCCGCAGCTTCAGTTCGAAGGAGAGGTCCAGGACGTGCAGTTCCGCGGCGTCCGCGAGCGGGGATGGGGGCGCGTCGGTCGCGGCGCCGGGTTCTCCGCGCCACGGTTTGCGCCCTTGCGGGAGCTTCGCCAGTTCGGCGCGCATCGCCGTGGGCGGGGGAGCGGCGAGGGGTGCGGGGCCGTCCACCCCGGTCAGGCCGGCCTTCAGGACCACGAGCAGTCGATCACCGGAGACGGGGACGGTGCGAAATTCAACGTCGCAAGCGCCGGTGCGGCGGGTCCTCGCCACGGCCGCGCGGCTGCCGGCGTCCTGGCGATCGAGCAGGACGGGCGCGCCGTCCGCGTTCGCGAGCGCGAGCTGCTTTTCCACGCTCTCGGCGTCGATGGCGTGATTGAACGAGAGGGTGAAGCCGATCTCGCGGTCGTCGGAGAACGCAGTCTGACGGAGCGAGACGAGCCGCAGCGGTTCGCCGTCGATCCTGGAGGTGAGCGGGGCGGCGAGCGGCGCGCCGGTGGACGCGCGGAGGGCGGGGGAAAGCGTGACTTCGTAGGGCGTTTCATTGCGCCAGTCCGCGGCGGGGAAAAAGACGAGGTGGTTGGGTGACTCCCAGCGAAACGTGCCTGCGATCGGCGGGGAGAACGCCGCGAGCGCGGGCGTAGGCGGCTGCGCGGTATCGGGTGCCGGCTGAAACGGAGGCGTTGCGGCGGGCGTTGCGGCCGTCGCCGGACCGGATCCGATCGAGGTCGCGGGCAGCGGCCCACCCGGGGCGAGCACCAGTTCTTGCGTATCGGACGAACCGGATCCAGCGGATGCGGCGGATCCAGGCTCTCCGGTGGCGCTTTGCGGGGAGGTGGATGCGCGCGCGCCCTCCATCGGGAGGGAGAACTGGAAGTGCAGCGGCTCGCGGCCATGCACTTCGAGGGGCGTGAGGGCGAGGAGCGCAGGTCGTTCCGCGGGACGTTCGGGGACGGGCAGGGGGAGAGGGGCGGGGGTGCGTGCCGGCTGGGGACGGAGGACGGCGTAGGCGTTGAGGAGGAGGAAGGCGAGGGCGAGGACGAACCATCGGTTGCTGGCCTGACGCACGAGGACCTCCGGCGAACGGGGACTGTGGGCGGGCGGGCGGGTGCGGGGGGAAGGGGTCGACCGGATGGCGCCGCGGCTCGAGCGGGGCCGCGACCTGCGGCGGGGAGAGCGACGGTCCGCGTCGGTGCGGCGTCCGTGCCGCGTCGGGAGGCGACGAGGTCCGTGCGAGGGAGCGCCGAGCGCCACTCGGTCGGCGCCTTCGGCCCTAAAAACGTCCGATAACGCCACCCGTGGAGCCGAATTCTATCAGCCGAAATGGCCCGAGTCAACCCGGAAAACGATCAATTTTCCGGCGGGGTTCAAATCGAGGATACAGGCCGCCGTCGGTCGCACGCTGTCGGGATGCCCGTTGTGGGCGCCCGCGCTCGGCTACGAGCCGCGCCTGGCCCGCTGACGAATCTCAGACACTGTCCTGCCTTGAGCCACGGCAAGCGGCAGCGCTTGCGACTGTACGCGTGGGCCGGCCCGCGCTCCGTAGCTCGGGTCGAGCGAGCGTAGGAGGGCGGCCCGCGCCCCCAGGCACCGAGTCGGAACTTCCGCGACCGTCCGCGACGGTGCGCGGTCTCGCCCCTTGCGCATGCCTGCGCTTGTTCGTGGGGGGAGCCTCCGCGCGTGAGCCGAGGGCCGCGCGCCGCCCTCGCGGTCCGACGTGCCTTTCGAGGGCTCGCAAAAAAAAAGTCGATGGCGCGAGTCGTCGCCCGAGGCGCTTCAGCGAATGAATGTTCGCGCACCGATTTGTTGGGTTTCGATCGCCGAATCTCTTCTCTTGCCTCTTTCGGGGTCGCACGCTAAAATCCCCACCCGTCCGATCCGACCCGACCGGTGACTGTGCCCTGTCCGTGCGGCCGATGGAGGTCGCGGCGAGGGGCGGAGGCGGTCTCGACTGCCACCAAGCCCTCGCGGACCGCGGCCTCGGCGAGCTCGGCTCGACCCTACCATTACACACGGAGGAAATGCACGATGACGACCCGATCCGCACCTGCAACCGCGAAGCCCTCGGCTGATGGTCCTTGCACGCTGGCGATCGACGTCGGCGGGACCGGGCTCAAGGGCTCCGTCCTCAGCTCCAAGGGCGAGATGCTGACCGAGCGCGTCCGCATCGAGACCCCCCAGCCTTGCAATCCGACCCTGCTCGTCGACACGCTCGCGAAGCTCGTCGAACCCCTCCCGAAGTTCGACCGCGTGTCCGTCGGCTTCCCCGGCGTGATCCGCGAAGGCAAGATAATCACCGCGCCGAACCTGGGCACCGAGAAGTTCCGCGGCTTCGATCTGGGCGCCGCGCTCGAGAAGAAGTGGGGCAAGCCGGTCCGCGCGCTCAACGATGCGGACATGCAGGGCTTCGCCGCCATCAAGGGCCAGGGCGTCGAGATGGTGATCACGCTGGGGACCGGGTTCGGCACCGCGCTCTTCCAGAACGGCCAGCTCGCCCCGCACCTCGAGATCGCGCACCAGCCCTTCCGCAAGGGCGAGAGCTACGATCAGCAGCTAGGCAACGCGGCGCTCGAGAAGGTCGGCAAGAAGAAGTGGACCAAGCGCGTCAAGGAAGCGATCCGCAACCTGCGCGTCCTCGTTAATTTCGACCGGCTGCACATCGGCGGCGGCAATGCCAAGAAGCTGGCCATGGAGCTCTCCCCGGACATGGAGCTGGTCGATAACACGGCCGGCATCCTGGGCGGCGTGAAGCTCTGGGGCAAGTAGCGTCGAGACCTCGCCGCGGGGGCGCACGCGCGTGCGCCCCCGCGGACATTCAACGGTCCGCCCCCCCGCTACCCGTCCGTAATCGTGTATACGAACCGTAACATCCCGCCGCACGATCGGTCACTTCCTAATCTTCAAATCCTGCCCCCTGTGGGGGATACTCCGTGTCCTGGCATGTCTTGCGCGGCATGTGACTTGCGTAGACGACTCTAGCTCTGGCGCGAGCGGGGCCGAACCGCTGGGCTTTTCCCAAGAGGAGGAGACTGCATGTTCCGGAGAGGATTGGCCGGGACGTTGGCGATTGTCCTTGCCTTGGTTGCTGGCTTGCCCACGAGCTGGGGGCATGAAGGGTATCCGATCACGGTGAAGGCGGAGTACAAGGAATTCGGGCGAGGGGGCAGCACCAAGCGGATGATCTTCGTGATGGGGCACGCCCACTATCCCGACGGCACGCGCATGGCTGTGGGGCTTCGCTACGAAGGCCAGGACCAGTACGTCGTCTGGTACAACGCGACCGTCATCAAGCAGAGCTTCGTGGCCGAGCTGGGTCCTTGGATGAAGGATCTCTCCCCCGGCCAATATATAGTAGAAGCATGGTTCAATTTTGATCGGCAGTCGAAGCAGATCCAGCAGAAGGTCGTGGAAACGGATGCCGCTGTCGAGGGGGGCGGGGTCAGTTCGGAGAATGCGAAGTGCAAGCCCGAGGTGTTGGCGGCGAAGAAGGACTGCTTGAGCAAGAACGTCGTGGGTGCCTGCGTGGTGATGGTCGGCACGCCCAACCAATATCAAATGGACGAGCAGCGGAACGGCGATTTCCTGGTCGAGGCGTTGGGCGTGGTCGAGTCCCTCCGCGCGGAACTGAAGACCGTGGCCGCGAAGCACCAGGAGGCGTTGAAGAAGCCGGCTGGGTCTCCGAAACCCGGTGAGGCCGCGCCGCCCGCGGCGCTGGACCAGAAGGCGTGGGAGGCGTGGACCGGCGACTGGATGACCCGCCTGGACGAGGTGGACCAGAAGCTTTCCGAGTGGAAAATGTCGCGGGTGGTCCAGAAGGACAGCGACGTCTACGCGGACATGGTCAACGCCCTCATCAAGCTGCGCGACCTGTGTGGGCTTTGGGGAACGAAGCTGTACAAGCTCGAAGCGGGCGTGATGGGCGTCGCCGGCGGGACGGTCAACGCGGACGCGGCCCGGCCGGAGCAGGCCGACAAGGAGATCGGCGAACTGATCGACGGCACCGCGAACGATCCCGCGCGGCCCGGCCTGAAGAAGAAGCTTGCGCGCACCCCCGCGGAGGAAGAGGGCGAGGGCAAGCCAAAGGCTGGGGGAGGAAAGTAGCTCCGGCGTCCGGCCTGAAAGGGCTCGTGCTTCGGCGGACCTGCCGCGCGTCCCCAAGGCCCGCCCAACCAGCCGCGACCCCGTCGGGCCCGCCCGGCTCAAAGTCGCAACGCCGCAACGTCGCAACATCGCGATGCGCTTCCCGTGTTCAAGTGTCACGCTTTTTCAATCGTCAATCCGCAAGACGGCCGCGAGTCGCGCACTGAAGCTGCGGCCGGGGCCGTGCGGGCTTTCCTAGAGAGTCGTGGGGCGTTTCGCTCGAAGGTTTTCACTCCCGATCGGGATCAGACGGAGGTTCACATGCGAGACCGGGTCGGGGAAGCGGCTCACCGCTTCCGCCGGGGCCAGGACAACCGAGGCTACGTGCTCCTGGTCGCCATGGGCGTGCTTGGGATCCTGGCATTCCTCTCCACCGTCTTCCTGCGCATGACGCAGGTGGAGCAGTCGGCCACGAAGACCTACGTGGACAAGGTCCGGGCCCGGATGATGGCGATGGCGGGCATCGAACGCGCCATGGGCGACGTGCGCGGGATGGAGATGCACCAGGCTTGGCTGGACCCCCGCGACCCCTGGACCTACAAGGAACTCTACACCGACGTCGAGTTCCCCTCCATGAAGGGGCTGCGCACCTTCAAGACGCCCCCCAAGCAACTCGAGGACGCGGTCTACGTCTCCTTCTACGACCCGAGCCGCATGAAAAACGGGAAGGGCTTCTCCGGTTCGGTCGGGGGGACCTACGAGCCCGACGGCGACACGTACGCCCTCAAAGTGATCGACTGCGCGAGCCAGATCAACGTCAACAATTTCGACCTGCCCGCCGGCGGGGCGGGCGTACCCGCCCACCCGGGCAACGCCAATCTCTTCAAGATGCTGAACAACCTGGACGCCCTGCTGGAGCCCGGCGTCAACCCGCCCCTCGGGACGGCCATCCAGACCTACGTCACCCAGCGTCGGGCGCAGGGCGGGATCGGCGAGTTTTCCAACAAGATTGAGATCGCCGCGGCCCTGGGTGGGAACCTCGACCGCTTCAACAAGGTCCGCGATTTCATCACGTGCAACGCCTGGGTCGACAAGTCCGTCGTGACCTTCAACAAGGCGGGCACGCCGCGCTGGGACCTCACCCCCCGGTCCCCGATCAATATCAACACCTGCACCAAGGAAGTCCTGATCGCCTGCCTGCAGGGCTTGGCGGCGAATTGCGAGTCCCCGGACTACAAGACCGCCAGCTACCTCCAGCGGACGGTCCCGGCAATCACGTCCACGCAGGCCGCCGACATCGCGGACCACATCATCAAGGCCCGGTACACCTTCGGAGAAGGCGCGGACGTCGGCAAGTACACCTTCTATGACTGGATGCACTTCCGCTTCACGGTCCTCGACGACATGATCGGCAAGGTCAAGGGCGTGACCAAGGAAATGGCCGACATGATCCACGCCAACGTCAACCCGAACACCGACATCCGGAAGTTCAATCCGGACCTGATCCAGTCCGACCCGAACCCGATGGTGGCTCGCGACAAGATCACGGACCTCGACAAGTCGGACCTCGCCGCCCCCGGCTGGACCGGCACCACGGAGTGGTGCTGGAGCTCCATGGGCTACTACGAGATCGAGTCGCTCGGGCGCGTCTACCGCGAGGGAAAAGTCTACGCGGAGGAGAAGATCTCCACGGTCGTCAAGGTCTACGACGTGTTCCGCGCCACGACCCAGAAGGACTTCGAGACCGATCGTTACTACAGCCATCCCTACTTCGGAAGCTTGGTCACCGCGGGCGGCTATCCGGCGGTCGTCTCCACCCCCGAGTACCCGTACGTCACGGGCGGCGGCTACCGCTGGAAGGGCACGGATCGTCCCATCGGCCAGGAGGCCGCCACGGACCCCTACTGCGCGACCTGGGACGGCGCCCTCATGCTCTCCGGCATGGTGAAGGCCGTCGGCGGCAGCAATCCCGGCAAGAAATCCTTCATGGCCGGCTATGCCAAGCGTACGATCGAAGCCGACCAGACCTCCTACGGCCGAACCGGCGAACCCACGTACTCCTCCCCGCTCACCCGCGTGGGAGACAGCATCTTCTACGGGGCAGCGGGAGGCGGGGGCTGGTGGTGGGGCGGCGGCGGTGGCGGCGGCGTGTCTCTCGGCGCGGGCGAGGGCATCAACTGGGGCCGCATCGACTACAACAGCGGCAGCGACCTCCACGCCATGGGGCTGTACATGAATGCCAGGAAACGAAACCGCCTGCGGAGCTATTGGGGAGACGAGTTCCCCGTGCCGGCGGGTACCCTCGAGTTCTTCGTCAAGCCCGAGGTCGACGTGAGCCTTTGGGGCCGGACGATCCCGGACGTCATCAATCACGTGGCGTACTCGCCCGGTCCGGTTCAGCTCGACGGTCGTCTGCACCTCTTCGACTGGGGGAACGTGGGTAGCTCGGGCTTCTCGAACTTGGCGGCCTACAACGAACTCCGGATCTTCACGAGCAAGGGCCGCGTCTTCGCCCACTGGCGGCTCGACGATCAGAAGGACTACGTCCTGTGGCAGGATGTGAATTGGGCCGCGCATACCTGGCACCACGTCGAGGTGAACTGGACCAACTCCGCCACGACCACGACCACGGGGCCGGACGGAAAGCCCGTGACGAGCAAGTTCCCCGGCGAGTTCATGTTCTTCGTGGACGGGAATGCCTCGAACCCTGGCAAGCTATTGCTCGGCAAGGACATCCGCCGGAACGGGACGAACGGGAACGTGTCGCCGGCCCAGCAGTTCGGCGTCAACGACTCCTGGATGATCATCGGCGGGCGGTCCTACAACTGGCCGGACGGGTCGTCCATGGGCTGCGTCGACTTCAACGGCACGATCGACAACGTGTTCGTCCACAAGTGGCGCCTCCACGATCGCTCCTTCATCCCGAAGTCGCGCTACCTGGACAACTCGCTCTCCGAGCTCGTGGATACGGGGCTGGACAAGGGCGAGACCGTCGGCGTGTACATGAAGCGCCTCGTGGATATCGAAAAGGCCGCGAAGTCCGAGGACGTGACGCTGGGGACGATCAGTTGCACGCACGTCCACTCGTGGCACATCCACGCGGCGACGGGCCACACGGAAGGAAAGGGCCACCTGTCGCCCGGGATCATGATGGTGAGCGGCGGCAACAACCAGATGATCCACGCCTACGATGCGTGCTCCGGACTGGGGCTGCTCAAGGCGGGCGGTTCCGGCCAGAACCAGGCCGTGAAGAAGAACGACGAGCTGTACTACGTGGCGAGCTTCGAGCGCCGGGCCGACCTGCCCGCGCTGACCTCGCCGATCCTGGACGACTTCACGCTGACCTACTTCACCTCCCCCAAGACGATTTACCGCGTCATCGAGGTGACGAAGTAGTCCACCGCCGCGTGGCGGGGAGACCGGAAAATCAAGCGGCCCGGGCGTCCACCAAGGCGCCCGGGCCGCTTTGCATTCGGCGTCGCACTCGTGCCCGCCGGCGCCGTGTTGTCGAGTTCCAGTCACGATCCCCGGGGGCGCGGGTCTCCCTCCTTTGCTCGCTTGCGGCGAGCGACGGAGCGCAGGCCGGCTCGCGCGAGCCGGCACAGACGCGACGGCGGACTCGATGCATTCGTCGGTCAGTCGCCCCGCCTGAAGGCGGAACTACGAACCGGGTCGCAGTACGTCACACAGATTGCCCGCAATGGCCAGCCCTCTCAAGGTGGCTGATCGGGTCGACTCGAGCGGCACGGAGGCTCAAGCGGCCGAGCGCGGGAAAGTGCGAACTTCCCTCTGCTCGCCTTCGTCGGCGCCGAGCCCTTGTGGTGCAGGGCTTCCGCCCTGCACCGACGGGACGCCCCGTATGAAATTCGCCGAGCGTTTGGAGTGCGGGAGCGGCCAGAGGAGGTCGGGGAGGAGATTCGGACGTTCCGTGCGAAAGCGGGTGCAGGGCGGAAGCCCTGCACCACAAGGCCGACTCAAGTCGCATGCTCAAGTGATTACGCTGGTTGCGGCGGGCGACGGGGCGGCGCAGCCACCTTGGAAGGGCTGCCCGCAATGGCCGATTTCCAGGCCCAGCGCGCACAGGCCGCGGCACTGCTTGTAGTTCCGCCTTCAGGCGGCCCGTGACGCGACGGGCGTTCACTCGCGAGTGGCCCGTTGACGAAGTGTAGACACGATGCCTGGGGGCGCGGGCCACCGGCCCGCGCGAGCCGGCACACGATCTGCGATTCGCCGCTACCGTGGGGACGACTGTATCCGCAGTTCGTAAACGCGGCGTTAGTTGCCGCTCGTCTCTGTGCCCCCTGTGGCTGGTAGCGCCTCCGTGGCCCCAACCCCGACGCGCAGCGTCTCGTCCGCCGGCCGCTCCCCGCGTTCGACGATCGCCGAGATCCACGCGCGCACCCGCGCCGCCAACTCCCCGACCTGCTCGTCCGTGAGCCCCGCCGTCTCCACCTGCGGCCCGACGTGGATCGTCACGTCCCCCGGCCGCATGATCCACGTCCCCTTTGGAAAGACCTCGTACATCCCGCGGATGGCCATCGGCACCACCGGCAGGCCGGCGTCCCGCGCCATGAAAAACCCGCCCCGCCGGAATTCGCGCAGCTTTCCGTCCAGCGTCCTGTGGGCCTCGGGAAAAACGATGATCGAGATCCCGCGGCTCGCGCGCTCCTTCGCCGCCGCCGTGATCTCCGCCGTCCGCCCCTCGCGGTTCTTGGGCAGCGGAATGGCGTTCCCGAGGCGCATCAACCAACCGTAGACCGGTATCCACACGTGGGCAGCGTTCATCACGCCGCAAAACCCCGTCGGGATCGCGCGCAGCAGCAGGTGCGCGTCCATCATGCTCGTGTGGTTCGGAAGGATGACGCTCACGCGGTTCGGGTCGAAGCCCGGATGGTGTTCGACGCGGATGCTGCTCAGCGTCCACCGGGGGATCATCGCCAGCATCCGTCCCGGCAAGAGCGGCTGCAGCCGCTCGAAGCGCATGAACGGCAGGAACGGAAGCGACACGAGAATCGCCACCGTCATCCAGAGAAAGGAGAGCGTCCACACGCCCACCGACCAGAACGCCCAGAATACGATCATCGGATTCCTACCGGCCGGCAGACGGAGAGCAAAGAGCGAAGGCCCGAGGCCGCGGCCTGTCCGAATCGAGCACTCAAACCGGAGCCATGGTTAAAAATTGAACATTGAGAATTAAGCATTTGCGCCCGCGCAAAAATAACTGCGCAGATTCGGACCTCGAGGCTCCTGGGGGCGCGGGCCGGAGGCCCGCGCCCCCAGGCATCGGTCGATCCACGGAAATGTAAAGTAATTCGTGCGCGGGCGCTTTGCCCTCACACCCTCACGTCCATCGCGCCCGGGAGCACCCGCAGGCGCTGCGGCCACAGCTTCAGCACCTCGCCGTCCACCATCACGTCCACCGCCTCCGGCAGATCGAACTCGATCGTCCGTACCTGTGAGCTCGTCGTCGCCGGGTGCTCGACGTGGGTCCCCTTGAAAATCTTCGGGAACGTCGCCAACAGCGACAGCCGTCCCATCCGCCCCGCCCGGATCAGGTCCGCCTTCCCGTCGTCCGTCCGCGCCGCCGGCGCCATCATCATTTTCCCGCCCGTGAACCGGCTGTTGTTCACCGACACGAAGGTCACCGGGTCGCGGTCCTGCGGCCCTCCGTCCGCGCTCATCGGAAACGACCGGGCCCGTAGCCCGAGCACTTTCAGCATCACGCCCAGGATGTAGCCCGTCGGCCCGAGCGGTTTGAAGAGCCGGTTCGTCAACGCCCCCACGTCCGCAACGAACCCGAGGCTGAAAATGTTGATGTAGTGCAGCACCCCCTCCCGGTGCGTGACCTCGATCACGTCGCACGGCCGCCGCCGGCCCTCGCGCATCGCACGAATCGAGTGCTCCGCGCCCTCGTTCGTGAAGTCGCGCAGGAAGGAGTTCCCGGTCCCGAGCGGCAGGAAGCCCATGGTCACCCGACCCGGCCCGCCGGCGGCCGCGTCGACCCCGGCCTGCGGAAAGATGCCGTTCACCAGCTCGAACGTCGTCCCGTCCCCGCCGATCGCGATGAAATCCCTGCGCCCGGCCGCGTAGGCCTCCCGCGCGATCGTCGTCCCGTCCCCGGCGCCGTGCGTCTCCGCCATGTCGACCTCGAGGCCCGCGTCCCGAAGGCGCGCGACCGCCTTCTCCGCGAATTTGCCGCAGCGCCCGCCGCCCGCCGCGGGGTTGAGCACGGCCAGGTATCTGCCCATCTACGCCTCCCCCAACGGCCGCAGCGCCCTTGCGCGCTCCGTCTCCGCCGCGAGCTGGCGCGCCAGCTCCTGCCGCTTCACCTTCATCGACGCCGTGCGCGGGAACTCCCGCCTCCAGACCACGTAGCCCGACAGCCGCTTGAAGTCCGCGAGCCGCCGGTTGCGCGCCCGCAGCTCCCCGACGAAGCCGTCCGCGTCGCCGTCCTCCTCGGGCCGGACGACCAGCACCAGTTCCTCGTCCGTCATCTTCCCCGTGGGCCAGATGAAGTTCGCCGCGAAGACGCAGCTCTCGCGGCACCCGTCGACTTCCTCGAAGGCGGCCTCGAGGTCCTCCGGATAAATGTTCTTGCCCCCCTCCGTCACGATCATGTTCTTCGTCCGGCCGACCAGCTTCAAATGACCGGACGCGTCGATCGTGCCCAGGTCCCCGGTCCGAAGCCACCCGTCCACGAGCGCCTCCGCGGTCAGCTCCGGCGCGTCCAGGTAACCGCGCATCACCGTGCGGCCCCGCACCCACACCTCGCCGACCCCCGACGCGTTCGCGTCGCGTAGCTCGATCTCCGTGCCCGGGACCGGTCGACCGACCGTGTCGGGTCGGAAGGGCTTCAGGTCGTTCACCGTCACCACCGTCCCCGCCTCCGTGAGCCCGTAGCCGATCACGACGGGCAGGCCGAGCCGATAGAAAAACTCCGCGGTCGTGCGGTCCACGAACGCCCCTCCGGCGAAGAGCAGCCGCAGCCGACCGCCGAACTTGTCATGGACCGGCTTCAACAGCCGCGCGGAGAGCGCGTGATTCGGCGCCTTCATCGTGAGCGCCTCGTTGGCGGCGATCAGTCCTTCGACGAGGGAGCGCTGCAGGTCGGGCAGGTCCTCGAGCCGCTCCCGGATGCGGCGCTCGAGCGCTTTCAAAAGCAGCGGGACGACGGCCATGTGCGTCACCCGGTAGCGCTGCATCGTCCATTCGATGAACTCCGGCCGCAGCGTTCGCTGGTGGACCACCGAGCCGCCGAAGAGGAGCGGCAGCAGGAAGCCGCACATGAAGTCGATCGCGTGGTTCGTCGGCAGGATCGAGAAATAGCGCTCCCCCTCCTCCATCGGGAAAAGCCGCCCCAGGACCTGCGCCTGCTCGAGGTAATTGTCGTGTGTGAGCATGCAGCCCTTCGGCGTGCCGCCCGTGCCGGAGGAGTAGACGATGCACGCCACGTCCGCCCGGCAGCGCTGGACGTAGCGGAAGGGCGTGGCGGCCGCCTCCTCCCATCGTTCGGCCCGCCCAAGGTCGGCCTTCTCCGGCGCCTCCGTGACGAGCACGCGAAGCGCGTCGAGGCCGGAGAGCCGCTCCCGAAGAAGCGTGCGCCACGTCGTGTACTCCGTGACGAGCACGCGCGGCCGCGCGTGGACGAGCAGGGCCGCCTGCTCCGCCGCGGTCAGTTTGTAGTCGAGAGGGACGATCGTCGCCCCCGCCCACAGGGCCCCGATCCCGGACAGCAGCCAGCGCGCCTGATTCGACAGCAGGATCGCGCAGCGGTCCCCGGGCCCAAAGCCTCCCTGCTGAAGCCGGGCGGCAACGCGTTCGGCCTCGCCGCGCACCTCGCGGTACGTCCAGCGGCCATTCTCGCGCTTCCGATCGGCCTCGAGCAGCGCGACGCTCGACTGGAAGGCGATCGTGGAGTCGCGGAGCGCCTCTCCCAGGCAGGTCAATCGCGAAAGGTCGAGCATCAGCGCCTCTTGTCGATCCGCTCGGCGAGGGCGGTGAAAGTCTTCACCCCCTGCAGCTCGTAATCGGGGATTTCCACGTCGAACTCCAGCTCCAGCTCGCTCAGCAGTTCGAGCGCCTGGACGCTGTCGATTCCCAACGTCTCGAAGAAGTCGGCCTCCGCGCGCAACTTCGCCGCGTCGGCCTTGAACCGCCGCGCCGCGAGCGCCATCAGCCTCGTCACCGTGTCGCTCATCGTGTCCCGTCCCGATCGAGGAAAAAGTGTAGACCGTCGCGGTCCGCTGTCCCCCGCTCCCGTGGAGCGGGTGAGGGTTGGGGTGAGGGCCGGCCGCGCCTCGCGGTCCGTCGCTCAGTACCGCTCCACGGAAGTCGGTGGCCAATAGGCGAAGGCAAGTTTGGCCGCCCGCGAGGCGCGCGAGCGAGGCGTAGTAGCGGATAACTACGGCGAGCGAGCGCAACAAAGCAGACGGCCAACCTCGCCGAGAAAATTGGTCACCCGATTCCGTGGGGCGGTACTCACGGTAGATAGGGCCGCACGTCCTTGCTCTCGACGAACCTGCGCAACGCCTCGGTCACGCACGGGTTTTGGAAGAGCCGCACGAAGTGCTCCTTCTCCCGCGCCAGCTCTTCCCGGGGCAGCGGCTTCAGAAAGGCCTTCGCCGTGACGGCCGCGTCGCGATCGAAACGCGCCGCCTGGGCCGCCATCCGCCGCGCCACGTCCGTCGCCTCGCCGGGGGCCACGACCTGGCTGACGAACCCGAGCGTCGCGGCCTTTTTGGCGTTGATCGTGCGCCCGGTGAGCAGGAGGTCGCGCACCACGGCGTTGCCGACCTCGCGCCGAAGCCGGGGGATGCCGCCGAAGCCCGGAATGAGCCCGAGCCGCAGTTCGGGGAAGCCGAAGCGCGCCGTGCGATCCGCCACCAGGAGATCGCAGGTCAGCGCGAGCTCGAACCCGCCGCCGAAGCACACCCCGTGGACGGCGCCGATCGTCGTCATCGGCAGGGTGTCGAGCGCGTCCATCACCGCGTGGATCCGGTCGAGGAAGGACCGGAGCGCGGGGACGTGCTCCTCGCGGGGCCGCGTCAGGATCCCGGCGTACAGCTCGCGCAAGTCCGCCCCCGCGCTGAACCCGCTTCGCACCTCGCTCCGGATCACGAGGGCGCGCGCCGGCAGCTTCCGCGCCTCGGCCACGAACCGCTCGAGCGCCTCGAGCATGTGCGTCCCGATCTCGTTGCACGGCTCGTCCGCGAGGACGAGCTCGCAGATTTCGTCCCGGGTCTCCCAGCGCATCATCGGCGGCATTCCCCTTCGCTGGTCCCTGCGTCCAGAGGCCGGCCCTGGTAGGGGCACGGCGTTGCCGTGCCCTCGCCCCGACGCGCCTCGACCGACCTTGCGCAGCGCCGGCTGCGCTTTGCGTGCGGCCCGTTCATCGATACAGCTCCTCGAGCGCATGCTTGAAATGCTCCTCGATGACCTGCCGTCGCATTTTCTGATTCGCCGTGAGGAGGCCGTTCTCGACCGTGAACGCCTCCTTCGACAGATAGAACTTGCGGACCCGCTTGTAGTGCGGCAAGTCCGCATTCACGTCCTCGACCGCGCGCGCCACGGCCTGTTCGTCCGCGCGACCCGTCACGATCGCGGACAGGAAGGCCCGGCCGTGCCCCACGAGGAGCACGTGGTCGATCCCCTCGCACGCCTGCCGGATCTTGTCCTCGATGGGCTCGGGCGCCACATAGTGCCCGCTCTCGGGTTTGAGGAGGTTTTTCAGTCGCCCGACGATCTTCCAGTTGCCGTTCCGGTCCACCTCCGCCTGGTCCCCCGTGTGCAACCAGCCGTCGCGGATCGTGGCCGCCGTCGCGTCCGGCCGGTTCCAGTACCCTGAAAAAACGTTCGGCCCGCGCAGGACCAGCTCCCCATCGTCGGTGAGCTTCGCCTCGCAGCCTGGCAGCGCGTAGCCGACGCGGCCGGGTTCGGCGGCGCCCGGTCGGTCCATCGTGACGATCGCGGTGGTCTCCGTGAGCCCGTAGACCTGGTAGACGGGCACGCCGAGCATCTCGAACCAACGCTGCGTGTCCTCCGCGAGCGGCGCGGAGCCGCACACCAGGAATTCGAGGCTCGGGCCGATCGTCCGCTTGATCTTCGAAAAGACCATCGACCGGGCCACCGCGAGGATGAGCTTGTCCGCGATCCCCGACCGACCCGCGCGCACGCGCCGGAGCGCCTCTTGCGCCGCGTTGTAGAGCGCGAAGCCCAGCCCGCCGCGCTCGCGCACCTTCTCCGTCACGCCGTTCCGGATCCGCTCCAGGACCGCCGGCACGTTCAGGTAGTAGTGCGGGTCGGCCGCGCCCATCTCTTCCGCGAGCTTCGTGAGGTCCGTGGACAGCCGGATCGGATTTCCGCGGTGAAGCTGCGTCCAGAGCATGATGCGGGAGCCCGCGAAGCAGAAGGGCAGGAAGTGGAAGACCTTGTCCTCCGACCCGCGCCCGCCGGTCAGGGCCTTCAGCGCCTCGGCCGTGCGGGGGAGCATGAAGTCGACGTTGGCCCGGGTGAGGACGACGCCTTTGGGCTCGCCGCTCGTGCCGGACGTGTAGATGATCGTCACCGGGTCGGCCGGCCCGATCGCGTGGGGAGGCCGTGTTGCCGCCGCGTTGGCGGCGAAAAGGTCGTCGAACCGCACCGTCCGGCAGGCCTCGGGCCAGGCCGCTTTCACGGCCGCCTCGAGCTCCGCGTCCGCGACGAGGAGGAGCGCGGCCCCGCAGTCCTTGAGCATCTCGGCCAGCTCTCGAGCCTCTTGTCGAGCGTACAGCGGCACGGAGACCGCACCTTCCGCGAGGATCGCAAGGTCGGCCGCGACCCAGCGCGCGGAGTTCGGCGCCAGGAGTCCCACGCGGTCGCCGGGCTTCACCCCCGCGCCCGCGAGGAAGGCGCGCGCGCGGCCGACCAGGTCCGCCGCGGCCGTCCCGCTCGTGGGCTCGAGCGCCTTCCCGCGCACAGGCGCTCAGTACCGCTCCACGAAGGTCGGTGACCAATGGCCGAAGGCAAGTTCGGCCGCCCGCGAGGCGCGCGAGCGAGGCGTAGTAACGGAGAACTACGTCGAGCGAGCGCAACGAAGCAGGCGGCCGAAATCGCCGAGGAAATTGGTCACCCAATTCCGTGGGGCGGTACTCAGGATGCGAACCAGTTGTCCTGCCTCGTCCGCGTCCTCGCGGAGGTCACCCACCTGGGGGATCTCCGCCGTGAGCAATTTCAGCCGGCAGCGAGTTTCGCAAGCGCTCCTTCGGGCGATCACCAGACAACTGCGCTGTTCCTTCTTGGTGTTGGAGCCGTCCGCCTCCTCGACGTTCGCGCCGACGGAGGTGCCCGCGTCGACGAACTGCTCGATGAGGACGTGGTTCTCCGGGCCATGCGGAATCCGCCGCGAGATCTGGAGGCACCTGCGAGCGAAGAGAAATGTGCGCTCCCGCAGGTCATACGGCTTGCCGCTCGGCGTCCGACCCGGTGGGGGCACCTTTCCGGGCGCGCCCGCCCCCGCATCGCTCTCCGGTGTGCCCCCTGTCATGGGCGCCACCTCCGTTGGAGTTGGAGTTGGTGGTTGGAGTCTATTGGTGTTGGAGTTGGCCCTTTGGAGTTTTTTCTGAAGCCTCGAAGTCCGGGGGATACCGCCCCAGCAGCCCTTGGACGGCGGGGGGCAGCTCGGGAAGGTGGTGTTCCCAGGACCGAGGCACGTCGCGACGCGGGAACTCGGGATAGACGCGCGCGACCTCGTCGACGAAGTCGATCCCCATGTCGCCCATGAGCCGGAGCTGGCGGGGAACGGTGCGGCCGATGTCCTCGGCGATCCGATCCGCCTCGCGGTCGAGCCGGTGCAGGATCGCCAGGAGTTTCCCGGCCAGGTCCGTCTCCGTGACTTCGAGGAAGAGGTCGGAGTGGCCGCGGTCGTTCATGAGGTTTCGGATTCGTTCGTCCATCGTGACCCCGGCCGAGGGGACCCGCCCGGGCATGGAGGTCACGATCGCGTGAAAGCGCGAGCTGACCATGAGCGAGCAGTTGCGCAGCACGCTGACCAGGTCGTACATATTGTGCTCGTCGCTCACGAAGAGCGGCGGCCGCGTCGCGAGTTTCGGGGCGAGGTCTTCGCAGGCCAGCCGGTCGAGCTGCTCCATCCCGACCAGGATCGGGAAGACCGGCCTCTCCCGCGCGAACGCGTTCGCCGCCGCGGCCAGTCCGTCGAGATACGTCGCGTACTGCCGGTCCGCCTCCGTGGACTTGTGGTGGAAGTAGATGGAGCGGTAGTGCTCGCGCCCGTGCCGGCCCGTGAGCCGGCGCTCCGCGGCCCGCCAGAGATCGGGCTTGACGGGCCACCAGAAGGGGTTGATCGGGCAGAGCACGAGCACCTTCGCTCGTCCGTCCCAGCCCGCCGCCCGCAACAGCTCCGCGCCCCGCGCCTGCGGAGCGGGCTCGAACGTCCACGCCGTGTCCGTCCCCCCGCGCGTGCGAATGCCCAGGTCCTCCAGCACGCGGCGCGAGGGCTCGTTGCGGCAAAGCACCAGCGACCGCTTGCAGTGGCGCTCCACGAAGGACCGGAGCCCGGGCGACATCTGCCCCGCCTCGGCGCCGTACCCGACGCTCAGCTTCCCTTCCGCGGCCGCCATCCCGAGCGAGCCCGCCATCATCGTGGAGAGCGCGTCCGCGAATTTCGACTTGAACATCGAGCCTTCGCAGGCCACCACGCCGTGGTGTTTCGGGCACTCGTCGAAGAGGAATTTCGGGAAGACCACCGGCAGCGTCACCTGTCGGACCGCCCGGAAGTAGCCCGCCGACAGCTCCTTGTCGACCGTCATGATCGTCAGCTCGAGGTGTTCGTC
Source organism: Planctomycetota bacterium (assembly GCA_016197205.1). Classification (GTDB taxonomy): domain Bacteria; phylum Planctomycetota; class MHYJ01; order WSZJ01; family JACPWG01; genus JACPWG01. Next base: position 9,329 of record JACPWG010000143.1, on the reverse strand, counting down.
CCCGAGCACCGTCCGGAACTGGCGGATCATCTCCTCGACCCGCACGTCCGCGCCCGTGTTCCGCGTCCCGACGTACCCCGCGAGCAGGAGCTTGAGCGGCTTGCCGGGCTTCCACCGCTCCGGATCCAGCGCGAGGGCCTGTCGGATCCCGGCGCCTTCGATGAACGCGCCCATGGTGGCCTGCAGCAGGCGGTCCGCGTCGAGGGCGTTACCCAGGAGATCGAGGGGCGTGGTCATTCAAACCTCGAATGCGAGGCGGACAGCGGGACTTGGCGCATCGGCGTTCGTGGGCCGTAGGGGCACGGCGCTGCCGTGCCCACGAAGCGAAGCTTCGTGCTGAAGCTTGCACGGCCTTTCCTGCGAGTCAAAGCGCGCCACCGGGCTTCACCCGGCCTGCGCGCCCCTATGGTACGTTTCGTCGGCCCGGATGTCCACAAGATGGAGGTGGTCTTTTCGGACGATCCGGCCTCGGTGTGACGACGGTCCGAACGGGCCCCCGACGGCCGTGGCGCTTTTCTTTTCCGCGCAGGCGCGGTCCCGTCTTCGTCAGGGGGAGGCGGCGAAGGAGTGTGGTTCACCGCGGGGGACAAGGCTCGTCAGCCGGCTCGGGCAGGTAGCCCAGTACCAGAAGCTTCTCGCGACTCTGGTCGGCGCGCAACCGGTCCAGTTCTGGAATCGAGATCGGGTCAGCCTCGTGGATATCGGATCCATGTAGCGGACTGAGCTGCTCCACCTGCCGGCAGCGCAGCTCCTCCAGGCGCCGGCGCATCTCGCCGAGTTTCCTGTCGGGATCGTCACCGGCAGGAGTCGCGCCGGCACGTTTCAGTCGGGTTGCCGTTTCCAGGGCGGACTGGAACAGCTTGGCGACCTCTCGCGTCCTGGCCTCGACCGGCGGCGCCCCACGGACAGCCTGCTCGAAACTCGCGCACAACCGTCGTAGTTCGGCGAGTGCGGCCTCCGGTGAAGCCGTCTCAGCCGTCGAAGTTGGGGGGGTGGCTGGGAGCACCCGCAGGTCATAGTGTCGGTGGGCCGGAGGGTCATACCAGAGAGTTACGATCGTCCGCCCAGGCGTCCTTCCCGCGACCAGGAGCGTTTTGGTCTGCCGCTCGAACCCAGGGGTGTGGACGGTGCAGTCCGCAACCTCAAGGATCCCATCGGAAGGGGTCCGGCACGTCCACCGATGACGCCTCCCCGCCGGCGCAACGTCCGCGATCTCCTTCATCGCTCCGACCTGAAGCGTGATGGAGAGGCGACCCAGGTCGTCCACCGGCGTTGGTTGCCGCCGTCTCCAGAGTCTGACAGCCGCCCAACAAACGATCATCCCGCCCGCGACGGCTGCCAAGACGCCGAGAGGCTGCATTTCTCGACCCACCACAGCTTCGCTGCCACGGCGATCGCGTCCGAGTTCCTCGCCACCCACTTCTTCTTTTTCGCGCCCCCGCCCGGTCCTGCCGCGTTCGACGGCTCGGTGAGCTTGAACCGCGCGAGGCCCCTGTCCTGGTCGCTCCAGAGCCGCTTCGCGCCGACGGCGCGGCCGTCGAAGAGAAGGCACCGAAGGTCGATGGACTCGTCGATCACGTGCCGGTTGGTGGCGAAGTCCCGCTCTCTCCGAGGGGGCTCGTGCCGCGTTGACGAAGTCCGCTCACGACTCCTGGGGGCGCGGGCCTCCCTCCTTCGCTCGCTCACCGCGAGCTACGGAGCGCAGGCCGGCCCGCGCAAACTCGCACATTGAACCATGCCCTCATTTCCCAAGCACGCCGCAGGCTTCGCGCGCCAGGGGGTCCTGCGGGAAGGTCGCGACGGCCTGCTGGAGAACGCCGCGCGCCTCGGCGGTGCGGCCTGCGCGGTGGAGCGCGAGGCCCCAGCGGTAGAGCGCGGTGGCGAATCGGCCGCCGTCGGGGTGCTCGGAGACGGCGCGTGCGAACGACGCGGCCGCCTCAGGCCGGCGCGCCGCGGCCTCGTGCAGCTCGCCGAGCTGAAAGAGGGCGTCGTCCTCGAAGCCGCAGTCCGTCCCGGCGGCTTCGGCGACCGTTTCGAAGGCGGTCCGCGCCTCGTCCGCGCGTCCGAGGGCGCGGAGTGCCTTTCCCTCGAAGAAAAGCGTCCCGCGCGCGTGGGTCGAGCCGGCGTGGGAGGCGCGAAATGCGCGCGCCGCTCCAAGCAAGGGCTGGGCACGTTCGATGGGGAACGGCTCGTCGCCGAGCTTCGCGATGCGTCGGTAGTCCGCAAGGCCCGGGTCCGCGAGCCGATCGAGGGCGGCGCGTGCGTGTACGCGGGCCGCGGCCTGGAACGCGGGCCAGTCCTCGCCCGTCGCCTCTGCGAGCGCAGCGCTCCACGGCCGGCCATCGAGGAGCAGCGCCGCGAACCGGCGGACGGCCTCGGCGCCGCGGCGGGCTTCGACGTAGTCGAACGCGAGAAAGTCCTCAGGGTAGTCGCGCAGGCCGTGGGGTCCATCGAGTCCGTTGATGAGCACGCCGGGGTCGTCGAGCGCATCTCGATGGGCGAGGTAGTACCGGACGCGCTCCGGTCCCTGTCCGGCGGTCCAGAGCGCGAGCCCTTCGCGAATCCAGGGCGGCAGGCGTGCGAAGCCGTCGCCGAGACGGAGCGCGAACGCGGCGTGGACCGTCTCGTGGAGGATTTCCCTGTCGAGGTCCACCACCCCGGCGACCACGTATTCGGCCATGACGGTGATCACGGCTCGCGGTCGGTTGGCCGTGCAGTCAAGGGACGTTGCCAAGCGATCGCCGGTGACGGGGACAAGCCGGCGCCGCGAGAAGTTGAGCGCATCCCGGACCTGGAGCACGGTGTCGTCGGGGGCGGGGGGCTGAATGCCAAGACGGTCGCGGAGGGCGGAGTCGGCCCGAGAACGCGCGGCCGGAATGCCCTTGAGAGCGGCGAGGAGCCGGGCATCGCTGCGAAACCGGCCGTCATACGACGGGACGTTGGACGACGCGCTGCCGGCGGGAGGGGGCGAATGTGGGGGCGGCTCTTCAGACGTTTCCGCGGATGAGTTCGGTGGCCCGGCGGGCACACCGATCGCGTCCGGAGTGATTGTATCAGGCGGCTCAGCCGGGGCATCGGGGACCCGAGCCGCAAGCGCGCATAGTAATGCGAGGGACGCGAGGACGAGCGCACAGTTGGAAGGCAAGCTCGGCTCCGTGGATCGTGAGGAGGGCCGGGGGGCCACTGGTCGCCGCGCGTGTCGGGGTGCAGGAGACTCGCGGGGCGCCTGCTACGGAGCGAGCCAAGGGAATTCGCCAGGGGTGGTCCACCCCTCTGGGGACCTGGACAACAAGAGGGGCGGGGTTCGAAATGGGTACGTGTCCCTCGAATCTGTCCCGCGAATTCCGCCGCTGACGCAAGGAGGACGCGCAGGGCGCTCACTGCAAGGGGAGCGGGTGTTCATGAGTGTATCCCCGCAATTCCCCCGAAACTACCTAACGAGGAGGATTCCAGGATCTCTCTATCTCTAGCATGCGCTCCCCGGGCTCAAGACCCCGACTTGTCGCAAGGCTCCACACATCGTCGGAGCGGGTCACGAGATCCTGAAGCGTCCTGCAGTTGGTGTCAAGGATGCCATCGGGACCCGCCGCATGGAAGAAGACGACCGGGTCTGTCGGGTCAGCGATATCAATGCTCACGTGAATCGTTCCCCCCCATGGATCGCGCAGAGTCGGCAGGCGTCTTTGCAGAAGTGACCAATACGGAAGGCCAGGGGGAACGAGTCTAGGTTCCAAGAGCGCTCGTAGGAGCCTATCGTCGAGGGTTGTGCGCTTCGGCAAGGAAGGGCGTTCGCTCAGCGCCAGCGTCATCGTCGCGCAGCGCGCACCTGCGCATGCGTCGGCGAGTTCGGATCGAAAGGACCTATACTGGATAGCCCTCATGCAGGGGCCAGCGGCGAGTAGAAGTAGCACCGCGAGCGCAGCGATTGAACGGGAGATGCGGGACCGTGCTAGAACCAGTAGTCTCACGCCCATCTCTACGCCTACCAGTAGACTACGAGGGGACCCCACGGGATGGGACCCAACGTGATCAGCGATAGCACAGACATGTACCAATCCCCGGAGACTGCTGTCGGCCCTAGAGGGACTGGGCTTGTTAGCTTGAAGAGTCCCGCCCAGGGGGAACAGCAGTGAGTCGTGAATGTGCAGAATCGCGTGGCAGTGTATTTCCCATGGGGCCACGGCAACCAATTGGTGGAGACCCATAGGACAGTGTAGGTACAGGAGCGCTCGTAGAAAAAGCCGCATGATCCTGGGGGACAGGAAGGATAGGAATATGTCGGCGGGAAGTCTTGCCCGTACGTCGTGAACGTACTCCCGACGGCTGGCCACCCGAGCGCAAACCCGGGAGTTTCTCCGGTGAACAGCCCGAGAGGATCTGTGTGTAGACTCGCTGCGTTTTGTGCGTAGCCATACGGATTCAAGAATCGATCCCCCAAGCCATGCGTCTGGTCAGCCAGAGGATCTCGACTGAGGAATCTCCCGACACCGGGGTCGTATTCTCGAGCCCGATAGCCGTAAGTAGCGGTTTCATTGGCCCATTCACGACCCGTGAAGAGGCGAGTATTGCCGATGGTACTCTCGGCAATGGGAATCCATGCCTGTGCCTGGAACTCCCATTGTGAGAGTCGCGGCATGCCGTACTCGCCGTAGTCATACTTCTCTACGTTGACACCTACACTGTTCGTAGCGAGGACGCTCGATCCCAGCATGTCCTGCGCCAAGTAGTGCCTTTGTCCCCCCAGATCAATCGCGAGTACGTCGTCGATGCCGCTCCCGTTCGTGTACGTTGCCACGACGGCGCCCGTCTCGTCCCCCTCGGCAATGATCCGCTGCCCTTCTTGGAAGACGTCGGTCCAGCCGGACGCCACGCCGTCCACGAACTTCACCTTTCGCACCCGTCGCCCCGCGGCGTCGTAGAGAAACCGCGCGACGAGCTTGTTATCGCTCTTCCGCCGCGCCTCCGCGAGTTGGTTTCGGTAGTTGTACGAGAACAGGAACGTTCCGTCGTCGGTGACGTTTCCGTTCGCGTCGTGGCTGCGCGTGACGGTGTCGATGGTTCGGTAGCGATTGAGGGCATCGGGCGCGTAGACGCCGTTGACGTGGTTGTAGGCAGAGGCCACGCCGTCCTCGGTGACGGTCTTCCGGCTGCCAGTGAGGTCGAACGCGTAGACGCGCTCGTGCGCGAAAGTGGGGTAGTCGCCGTAGTTCTTGGTCGGGGCGAGGTCCGCGAATGGGACGCCCTCCTTCACGCCGACGAGCTGCGAGTGGCCGTCGTAGGCGTACACGTCAGCGAGGCCGTCGTGGATCCGGCCGCGATATTTCGGCAGACTGTCCTCGTCCCACGCGTACGCGAAGCCCGCGCGCACTGCCCCCGTGCCGTCCGTGTGCCACCAGTCGAGCGGGCGACCGACGGAGTCGCGCGTGACGTTCAGAGTGATGCCGTTCGAGTACGCGCGCCGCGCGATCGCCTGGCCCGCGTAGTCGAACTGCGCGAGGACGGTCGCCCCCTCGCGGATCTTCCAAAGGCGGTTCCGATCGTCCCAGTCCTGGGCCACAACGCGACCGCCGGGGTAGGTAATCTGGACGGCGTGGCCCGAGGCGTCAAAGTCGAACAGAGTCGTCTTGTCCGGCCCCGGCACGTCGGGGATGTGGTACGCGATCGATTCAACCTGGTCCAACGTGGTGTACGCCATGTCCGTCCAGCCACCCGTCTCGCTCGAGATGCGCGTCGGCCGATGCAGGACGTCGGACACGATAGATTCAGTGTCCGGGCCGACTACGCCGGGGGCCCGGGTGATGTTCCGAGTGCGGGCGACCCCAGCCGGGCTGTAGAGCGTCTCCACGATGGTGCCGTTGCGGTCCGTGCGCCGGGCAACGCGACCGTCGGCGTCCAGCTCAATCGTCTCGAAGCTCGCGTCCGCATAGGTGGTGCGCGTCACCTTGCCCGTGGCGTCCCGCTGGTAGTTGGTCTCGTTCCCCATTCCATCCGTGATGCCCTGCATCAACCCGTCGGCATCGTAGTCGGTCGTGAGCGTGATCGCTGTGCCCGCCGCGGGCTGGTAGGTGACCGTCCGCTCGTTGCCCAGCCCGTCGAAAGTCCGCTTGATCTTGTTCCCCTTCGGATCGGTGACCTCCACCGGGTACGACCGGGAGTCGTACTTGACGGTCGTCGTCAGGTTCGCGCCGCCCGCGCCCGGATCGAGGGTGGTCGATGTTGCGCGGCTGTAGGCGTCGAAGACCCGGTCTTCCTTGTACACCTCGTCCTGATTGGTCGCGCTGTTGTGGAGCGCGCGCTCGGTGTGCGTAGCGTTCGCCTCCTCGTCCAGCGTGAGCGTCTCCTCGTTCCCCGGCGATTGCTTGTCGGTGGTCCGGTAACGGCGACCCGCGGTGTCGTGCAAGAACATCGTCGGCACGCCCGTTGGCGGCGTCAGCTTCTTCAGGCGGCCCGCCGCATCGAGAATGAACGTCGTGAGCGAGTCGCCTCCCGCGATCGGCAGCCCGCTGCTGGTTTTGTGCGACTTGTGAATGCCCACGGTCCTCTGGAGCTCATCCAGGTCAGTGCCGGTCTCCTGGAGGAAAGGTTCCGTCGGGTGGTCGGTGCACGTCCCGCCGCCGACCAGCGCATCGACTGGGACTTCGCCGGGCGGTGGGCCGGGCAGGACACCGCCTGCGCCGCCCCCGGCGCCTCCCCAACCGAGCTGCGGTATCCTCCAGGGCTCACTCAGCCCGGGCGAGCCAGGCATGAATCCCGGCGGGTCGAATTGCCAGCCGCCTCCGCCACCCCCGCCGCCGGGTCCTCCACCCGCACCCCCGCCGCCACCGAAACCCCCGCCTGCACGACCGCCGCCGAGCCCGCCATTGCCCCCACCGCCGCCAACTCCCCCACCTCCACCGCCGCCTGGGTCTTGGATGAACCCGCCGCCCGGCGTCAGAATCGGCAGGCCCCTGTCAGGCAGCGGGGGGATCCCCATCCCTGGCCCCGGGCACCTGCAACAGTCCCCATTGTCCAGGACGCCGTCGGGCGCATACGTGGTCCCCACGCCGCCGCCGTCCGGCCAGCGGTCCATCTTCCGCCGATCGTGCCCGTCGTAGACCCACCACGAGCCTCCGGCGTTCCAGAGCACCGCCGTCCGGTTGCCGTGCTCGTCGTGGAAAATGTCCTGCGCCTCGGGCCGCGCGCTCCCCGCGCCGCGCGTCACATGGACCGGGAGCCCGCGCATGTCGTGCAGCATCTCGTCGTGCCGGCCGGTCGGATACGCCGTGGCGATTCGGTTCTGGTTGGCGTCGTAGGAATGCACGAGCGTGCGGGTGGCGGTCGCAGTCACCGACTGCGACTCCGTGAGGAGATCCCCGAGAATCGTGTGCGTGTAGTCCGTCACGATCCACGGCAACAGCGGATCCTGCACCCCGTCGCCGTCCAGGTTCTTCACCTTCCGCTGAGTGAGCCGCCGGTTCCCATCGTACTCCATCCGCGTCTCGTACCCCAACGGCCCGAGGATCTTCTTCACCTGGCTCAGCCGGTTGACCTCGAACGTCGTCGTGAAACCCCGCGGCGATTTTTCGCTGGTCGCGTTGCCGATCGCGTCGACGGTCCACTCCGTGGTGAGCGCAAGACCGCCCGGGTCCTCGATCGCTTTTTTTCGGTAGCCGGCCTCCGGGCCCGCGGTGAAATACTCGAACGCCGTGGCCTTGCCGGTCGGGTCGATCGACCGCAGCCGCCGGCCTTGACCGTCCCACCAGGTCTTCTCCTCCACGACCTGCGGGGCCGGCTGGCCGATGGTGACCATCGGGTAGGTGGTTTTCACCAGATCACCCGCGGTTCCGCCGGTCTGGCCGTCGCCGTTCAGGTCCCCTGCCTGCGCCTCTTCGAAGTCATAGTAGAAGGTCGTCACGCGGCCGTGAAGGTTCGTGTACGTCTTCGGCAAGCTCAAGGGCACGCCCACGACGTGGGTCCACTGCTCGACCCGGTCTTCCTCGCCCGCGAACGCCGAGTGCCGGCGGTGCTCCAGCAGGTCGCCGCGCCGGAGCGGGTCGGCGTTCGTCGCGTCGAAGGTCCACGTCTCGGTGTTCGTGCGGGGCTTCTGGACGAAGGTCTTTTCGCCGTCCGTGTTGAAGCTCTCCAGCCACGTCGCCACCAGGCCCTCGCCCGTGATCCGGCGCTCGTACACGTAGCCGCTCGCATTCCGGTGACAGCTCCACGTGCCGTCGCCGCGGCGGTCGGTCATCCGCATCCAGCCGTCCCCCTCGGCGGTCTGGTGGCCGTAGGTGAACTGGTACACCTGAGCGCCTGTGCCGTACTGCTCCGCGACGACGCGGTCGCTGTCCTCGTCGTAGGTCACCGCGACGTAGACGTGCTGCTCCGCGTCCGAGCATGTGAGCAGGTTGTGGTTCTGCCACGCGTGCGGCTGGTTCGTCCCGTAACTGTAGCTCCGCGTGAAGCCCATGGGATCGGTCGAAGAAAGCAGGTCCCCCTCCGCCGTGTAGGCGAACTCGACCGTCCGCGGATTTGCCAGGTCGTAGAAATCGCGGAGACGCAGCAGCTTGCCGTCCTCGCGGTACTCGAGGTTCACGGTGCGGGACATGCTGTCCGTCACCGCGGTCAGCCGATTCCCGGTGTACGTGAGCGTGAGATGGTTCGCGTGCCGGTCCGTCTTGTCGGTGAGGCGGTACACGCCGCCGATGAGCGTGAACGTGGCGACCACGCCGTACCGATCGGTGATCTTGTAGGCGCCCCCGGCCGCGGCCTCGAGCTGGTCGTAGAAGCCCGGAGGGGAAACGAAGAGGCCGGTCTGCGTGTCGAGGGTGTACCGGTCGGTCCGCCCGCGCGCGCCGTCAAAGCGGTCGAACTCCTGGCCGACGGCGGTGAGGGTCTGCTCGAAACTGTGCGACCAACCGACCCCAAGTCCTCCGTCGTGGGTGGAGTTGCTGCGATAGAACCGGTAGAACGAGAAGCCGAAACCGGCCTCGACCGGGATCGACAGTCAGGTGACGCCCCAAACGAATTCGCCGCCCCACGCGGTGACGCTGCCGGCGCCGCCGAGGTACGTGGCGTTCAGCTTGGGCTCCTGCCGGACGGTGTCGACGGCCCCGACCACCACCTCCTCCACCGACATGGTTTCGTGGCCGGCGTTGTCGGCCGCGGCCGCGCGCAGATAGATCGGCGCGCGCGGGATCGGGCCGTGGAGCGGGCTGCCGATGCCGAGGGGGACGGCATTCACCCGCACGTAGGGCCCGCCGGCCACCCAGGAGCGATACCAATAGTGCCCCGCGAAATCCGGCGGGACGTCCCCCTGCACGCAGGTCGCCGTGTACGAGTCCACGCCGAGC
>JACPWG010000130.1 GCA_016197205.1 Planctomycetota bacterium | reverse complement strand
CCCGCGCGCCGTCGCCTGGCTCCAGGCCCAGAAGCACGGCGACCACTGGTCCTCGACGAAGGACACCGCGGCCGTCGTGCGCGCGACGAGCGACTGGCTCGCCGCCACCGGGACGACCGGCCAGGACTACGACGTCGACCTCTTCCTGAACGACAAGCCCCTCCGCTCCTGGCACGTCGCCAAGGGGCAGATCCCGGTCAAGGACGCCTACCTCGTCCTGGGCGCGAACGACGTCAAGCGCGGCAAAAACGCCCTGCGCTTCGAAAAGAAAGGCACGGGCGAATTCACCTACGCCGTGACCACGAGCTACTTCCGCGCCGCGGAGGACATCCCCGCCGACGGGCAGCGCGTGACGGTCACCCGCCGCTATCGCGACCTCGCGACCGTCCAGGCGCAGGAAAAGGGGAACGACGCCCTCACCGGCTACACGATCCTCAAGCCCGAGAAGCGCCCCGCGGACACGCTCCCGAGCCTCGACCGCTCCCCGCTCGGCTCGAAGTATCAGGTCGAGCTGAAGATCGCGGCGACCGAAGAGCTGCAGTACGTCATGCTGGAGGACCCGATCCCCGCCGGCTGCGAACCGGTCGAGCTGTCGGTGAAGGGCCCGGCCACGAAGAGCGAACGGCACGACAACCGCATGGTCTTTTTTTTCACGAAGCTGGGCAAAGGCGAGACCGCGGTCACGTACCTCGTCGACGCCGTCGCGGCGGGCCGGTATCACGCCCTGCCCGCGCAGGTCTCGCTCATGTATCGACCGGAGGTCCACGGCCATTCCGCGGAGAGCCGCCTCTGGGTGCAGGACAAGGTGGAGCTGGAAGCCGCCGGGGGCAAGGGCCGCGAGGCGCTCCCGGACGAGCTGTACCTGGCCGGCAAGGCCGCGTGGGCGAAGAGCGACGCGGCCGCGGCGAAGGCGGCGCTCCTCGCGCTCCCGCTCAGTGACCTTTCGGACGACTACCGACTGGACTGCCTGGCGATCCTCCTCGGCGCGAGCCTGACGACCGGCCCGGCCGCGGACGTGACCCGCTTCTACGAAGGCACGATCGACCTCGAGCCCGGACGCGCCTTCGTCGCCGGCGACCTTACGAAGATCGCCCGGGCATACGTGGACACCAAGGAGCCGGAGCAGGGGCACTTCCTGCTTGCGCGCGCCATCGGCCAGCATTTCGTGCGCGACCTGAAGGCCGTGCAGGCGCTACGCGACCTGGGGCGGCTGCCGCTCGCGTACGACCGCCTCGAAAAGCTCCTGCGCGATTACCCGGACAGCCTGGGCTCGGTCCAGGCGCAGTCGTTGGCGCTCGCGAACGAGTACCTCTCCGTGAAGCCGCCCGTCGACCCGGCGAAGAGCGAGCCGGAGCAGCGACAGGCGGAGCGCGAGCAGGTCCTGCGCGGCGTGCGCGCGCTGCGACAGTTCATTGTGGAGTACCCGGACCTGCCCGTCTGCGACCGCGTGCAATGGGCGCTCGTGCAGGCCGAGACGCGGCTCGCGCAGACGGAGGACGTCGTGCGCGACGCGACCGCGCTCCTGGTCCGCTACCCGAAGAGCGATTTCCTCGACGAGGCGCAGTACGCCCTTGCGAGCGCGCAAGCGGGGCTGGGCCGATACGACGAGGCGCGCGCGGCCGCCGAGCGGCTCATCGCGACGAAGTACTTGAACGAGCGAGGCGAGCCCGCGCCGAGCCCTTACAACGAGGCGGCGCTCTATCTCCTCGGGAAGATCGCGCACGTCATGGGGGACCTGGCGAAGGCCGCGGATTGCTACGACAAGACGACCTTCGCGGACGCGAAGGCGGCGCTCGCCTTCCTGCGGGCGAAGGAGCTTACGCTCGGCCCGACGCAGACCGTGGGCGTGACGCCGCCGGCCGGTCAGCAGGAGCCGGCGCCGGTCGCGCTGCCCGTGCGCTACAAGAACCTGAAGGACGCGACGCTCAAGCTCTACAAGGTGGACCTGCTCGTGCTGCTCGCCACCAAGAAGGACCTTGCGAACCTGGCGGGCGTGGACCTGACCGGGATCACGCCGCTTGCAGAATGGAAGGCCGAGTTCGCCGGTGCGAAGCCCTTCGCCTCCGCGGAGCAGCCGGTGGAAGTGAAGGTGCCGGAGCCCGGTGCGTATCTCGTCGTGGCGCGCGCCGAGGATGTGGGCGCATCGACCGTCGTGTTGCGGACGGACCTGACGCTCAAAGTCCAGCAGCTTGAAAATCGCGTGCGCGTCTACGCGTACGGCGGCCCGGAGGCGCGGCCCGCGCGCGGCGCCTTCGTGAAGATCTCGGACGGCCAGAGCATGGTGGCCGAAGGCTACACGGACGAACGCGGCGTGTTCGAGGGCGGCGTGGGCCGCCCGCTGCCGCGCCTGTCGGTTTCGGCCGATTGGAACGGGAACCCGGCGCTGTACGTTTCTCCGTAGGGGCGCCCCTTGTGGGCGCCCGGGATTTGGCCCCAAGGCGGGAGGGCGGGCACACGGCCCGCCCCCACGTCGTCGTCGACCCGGCGTCCACCCGAGCGGCCCGATTTCGAAACCTGCCGAAGCTCTCGCGACACGGAGGGTCGCCGCATGAACGTGAAGATCGGGAAGTCCACGCTTGCGCTGGTGCGAGGAGACATCACCGAGCAGGAAGTGGACGTGATCGTGAATGCCGCGAACTCGGGGCTGATGGGGGGCGGCGGGGTGGACGGGGCGATTCACCGGGTCGGCGGGCCCGCGATCCTCGAGGATTGCAAGCGCATTCGCCGGGAGCGCGGCACGTGTCCGCCGGGCGAGGCGGTGATCACGGGGGCGGGCCGGCTCAAGGCCCGGCACGTGGTCCACACCGTCGGCCCGATCTGGGAAGGGGGCGGACGTGGCGAATCCGACTGCCTGGCAAGCGCGTACCGGCAGAGCCTCCTGCGCGCGAAGGAGGCCGGCGCCCGCTCGATCGCCTTTCCCTCGATCTCCACCGGCGCCTTCGGCTACCCGGTCGCGGACGCCGCGCGGGTGGCGATCGAGACGGTCGCCGCCTGGCTCCGCGGGGACGGCGAGGAGCGCAAGGTGGTCTTCGTCCTTTACGACGAACGGTCGCTCGACGTGCATCGGCGAGTGCTGCGCGAGGTGGTGCAGGGCGGGAGCCCGTAGCACGGATGAAAGTGGCGCATGCTGCGCGCTTCGGGACGCAGCGGTGGGAGAGGGGGACTGTGCACGGCGTGCGGGTGCACGTGGAGCGGCAGGGCCGGTGCGGACTCCCTTGACCCGTCCGCGCCGCGTCCGCTAGACTAGCGGGTTGAGGCCCTTCCAACACGCGCGGGAAACTTCGACATGCACGGGACCCAGTGGGCGTGGGGGCGGCGGGGCGGCAGGTCCGGGCTTACCTTGCTCGAGCTGACGCTCGTGCTCGGCGTGATCAGTCTCGTCCTGGCGATCGTGGTCCCCATCTACCTCCGCACCCGGTTGGCCGCCAACGAAACAAGTTGCGCGACGGGACTCCGGGAAATCCTTCGGGTGGAATCCATCTGGAGGCAGAACGACACCGACCGAAACGGACTCGCGGACTACTGGACCGCCGACATCTCGGGGCTGTACCGGATCGACAAGAACCCGCCGCCCGCGGAGCCGCGCGATGCCGCCGCCTCCGAGGAGGCCCGGAAGTCCACGGCCTACGTCGCCATGCTCGACCCGGGGCTGGCCGCCGCGGACGACGAGCCGGTGGGACGAGGGGACTACCTCGAGGGCGCCTTCGTCGCCGACCTCTCGGCGCCCGCGGCTTCGGTGCTCGCCTTCAAAAAAAGCGAGGCCCGACGCGGCTACCGTTTCCGCGGCCTCGACATGGACTACGGCACGTATCCGGAAGGCCCCTACGCTTCGGACCCGGACGGGAACGGCCAGAAGTGGACGAGCACCTCGCGCTTCGCCTTCCGCGGCCGGCCCGAACAATTCGGCCGCAGCGGCGTCAACTTCTTCATGATCAACCAGGCCGGCGTCCTGTATCGGCAGGACTTCGGCACCGGCGATCCCACCTATGCCCGCAACTGGCCCGGCGGCATGCCGGACCAGGTCGGTTGGCGCTCGGAATAGCCGGGCGTCCCCTCCACTTCCCGCGTCCTCAGCCCGCCTCTCGACGCCTGTCCCCCGGTCCCTCTCAGCGGTTTTCCCCCTCCAGGCGCGACATGCAGTCGATGTCGGCGATGAAGACCACCTGGTCCCCTTCCCCCAGCATGATGTCGTGCTCCGGGTTCTGGGCCGTGCGGCCGTTCGTCACCCACATCACGATGTTCACCTTGAACTCGCGCTGGATGTCGCCGACCGTGCGCCCCGTGAGGCGCGAGCGCGGACGCACCGTCAACCCCGCGATGTGCAGCTTCTGCCCGCCGATCTGAAAGGACTGGAACAGGTGTCGATCGGTGGCCGCGGCGATGAGCGAGCTGGCCGCCGTGGACGACGTCGAGATCGCCGGCATCTTGAACGCCGTCGCGACCTTCGTCGCCATCGTGTCGTCGAAGAGCCGGAGCACCACCCGGATGTCGCCCTTGATCTCCCGGGCCGTGAGCGCGGCGTCGATGTTCGCCAGGTCGTCGTTCGTCGCGAGGATCACCGCGCGCGCGGTCTGCACGTTCGCCTCGTCCAGCGTCTTCCGCAGCCGGCAGTCCCCCACGATGATCGTCACCCCGCGGTCGAGCATCTCCTCCACGAGCGACGTCTCCGGATTCTTCTCGATCGCCACCACGTCCTCCCGGAGCGCCAGCAGCTCCTCCAGGATCCGGTAGCCCACCTTGCCCACACCGCACAGGACGATGTGGTTGCGCATCGTCGAAGCCTTCATGCGACGCCACTCCGGCAATTTCTGCTTGCTCGTAAAAATCAGGTAGCCCAGGCGGACCACCGAGTCCGCGATCGCGCCCAGCCCCACGATCGCGATCAGGTACAGGAGCGCCCCCACCCACGCCGCATCGGGGTACTTCAACGGATTCTGCCCCAGCATGAGCATGAAGACGAAGTAGTACGCCTCCCCGTACCCCGCGATCCGCTGCTCGGGATGATGATAGTAGCCCAAGAGCAGGCCGCCTCCCCCCAGCTCCACCGCCAGGAACACCAGGAGCGCCCACCGGAACTCGCCCAGGAGGAAGAGCGCGAACCGGTAGGACGCGTACAGGAGACGCCGGTGCTTCATCGCTTGAGCTCTCGTCCTGACCCTCGTCGTCCGTTGACCCGGCGCGGCCACGCTGAGTACCGCCCCACGGAATTGGGTGACCAATTTGCTCGGCGATTTTGGCCGCCCGCGTCGTTGCGCGCGCTCGCCGTAGTTCTCCGTTACTACGCCTCGCTCGCGCGCCTAGCGGGCGGCCAAACTTGCCTTCGCCTATGGGTCACCGACTTCCGTGGAGCGGTAGTTAGCGAAGGCCGACGTCGCCGTTCGTAGTTCCGCCTTCAGGCGGCGCGGCAGGCGGCAGGGCTGGGGACCCTGGAACAATGTCCGGAAGGCGGGACGGACCTTCGTCCACGTGCCGCTCGGCGGACGGCGGGGCCACCGCTGCGGCCGCGACGGTCGGCGGCGGCACGGCGGCCGGTCTCGGCGGCATCCGATACAAGTAGAGCGGCTCGTGCAACTCGCCCACCTCGACCACGCGCTCCGGCTCCCACGCGCGCACCGGAAAGAGGTAGCTCACGATCCGCGCGCCGGTCTTCAAGCGGGGCGCCAGCTCGTTCCGCACCCGCTCCATGGGCCGCGGCATCAGGTAGCAATAGACCGCATCCACGCCGTCCGGGACGCGCGCGAGCCCCTCGCCGAAGCGGATGCGCACGCCGCCGCGCCCGCGGTCGCACAGCCGCAGCACCTGCGCCCATAGCCAGAGCGGCGCCGACAGCTCGCACCCGACGCACCTCGCCCCGAAACGACGACGCGCCTCGCGCAGGAGCCGGCCGTCGCCGCACCCCGGATCGAAAAAAAGATCCCCTTCCTGCAGCTCCGCGAGCTCCAGCGCGCGCGGCCACCCCGGCGGGGGTGTGCTTCACCGGCACGCCGGTCCGCCCGAGCGCGTAGAGCGACGAAGCCAGAAGGAGCGTCGCGACCGCGTACACCGCGACGGCGACCGCGATCCAGGCCAGGCTCGTCACGTCGTCAGATAGATCTCCACTTTCCGCGCCCACTGGCTCTTCCCGTAGCGCGACACCATTTCCCGCCACCGGGGAAGCGCGCTCTGGAGGCCGCTCCCGCGCCGGAATTCGGCGACGCCCCACCAGTAGTAGGCCTCCGGCGTCCGCTCCCCCTCCGGCCACGCGCGCGACAACTCCTCGAACATGGCGCACGCCGCGTCGAAGCGCTTCCGCGCGAGCTCCGCGTGCCCTCGGCCGAAGAGCGCCTCCATCCGGAATTCGCCGGGCGCCAACCAGCCGACCCACTGATGATGCACGCGCTCCTGGCCGTCCGTCACGACCACGCCGGGGAGCCAGCGCACGTTGTACTTCTTCAGCAGGTCGACGTTCTCCTTGTTCAAGAGCTTCACCGGGACGAAATTTCCCGCGACTTCGTCGACGACGGTGGGGTCAGGATACGTCACCGCATCCATCCGTCGGCAGCCCCCTCATTCCGGATTGAAAAAGTCCACCAGCAGCAGCTTGCCGGACTCCTCCGCTTTCTTCCGGGCCCCCGCGTAGTCCTTTTCCCACTGGATCGCGGTCATGAAACATCCTCCTCCGTGAAACGGCCCTCCGGGCCCATAAAGAAACAACTTCTGCAGCTCGAAAACCAGGGAGCTCCTCAGGAAAAGGCTCAAGGCTCAATTTTCAGAAAAGGCTCAAAGTCCAAGGTTCAGCGTGCGCGATTCCGTGCCCGGGCTACGTTCCCTCGTGGTCCTTGAGAATGGAACCTTGAGCCTTGTCTGAGTCTTGAAACTCGAGCGTTGAGCCTTCCGGTCGCTCCCCTGCACGTCCAACGAGCAGGTTGTTTTCTACGGGCCCCTACTCGCCTCGCTCGGACACCAGTGCCCGCAGCCGTTCGACGCCTTCCCGGAACGTCGGCTCCGGCGGGAGCAGGCTCGCGACGAGAAAGGCCTCTTCCTCGATCCCGAAAAAATAACCTGGATGCACCAGCACGTCCGACCGTTCGAGCAGTGCCAGGACCCATTCCTCGTCGGTAAGGTTGTCCGGCACCTCGAGGATCGCGTACCAGCCGCCTTCCGCCGGGAGCACGCGGGAGCCGGCCGCCCGACCGAGCGTCTCCGCGAGAAACGCCCGGTTCCGCCCGACGCGCCCACGGACCTGGTCCTGAAACGCCCGCCGTCCCGCCAGCAGGCGCGGGAGCGCGACGGCCACCGGCGTGTTCACCGACAGGAAGGTATCCGCGACCAGCTCGAGCCGTTCGCGAGCCTCCCGACGCAGCGCCGCGTCCCCCGCGACCACCAGCCAGCCGAGCTTGAGCTGCGGCAGGCCGCACACTTTCGACAGCCCGCTCAGCGCGAACGCCAGCCCGTCCTCCGCGGCCGCGAAGCTCCCGGCGCGGCCGGCGCCGACGCCATAGGCGAAGTCCGAGAACACTTCGTCCGAGAGAACGGCCGCACCCGCGCGCGACGCGACGTCCGCAAGAAGCCGGGCTTCTTCCGCGGAAAGGAAGGAGCCGGTCGGGTTGTTCGGGTTCACCGTCACGACGGCCCGCGTGCCCGGCTCCAGGGCCGCGCGCAAATCCTCTGCATCGAGCCGCCAGCGGTCTTCGCGGAGCAGCGCATACGTGCCGACCTCCAGCCCCTCGAGCGCGGCGAGCGAATCGAAGAGCGGGTAGCTGGGCCGCGGGATGAGGACGCGTTCGCCGGGCGCCGCGAGCAGCTTGAAGAGCCACGAATAGGCCTCGCTCGTGCTCGCCGTGAGGAGCACGTCGCGCGGCTCCACGCGCACGCCGCCCTCGCGGTAGTACTCGGCCACCGCCTCGCGCGCCGCCGCCGGACCCGCGGCCGCGGGCTCGTACCGCAGCGCGCGCGGGTCCGCCAGCGCGGCCAGGATCCCCACGCCGTCGTACTCGAAACCCGCCCGCGTGGGGTTCGACTCCGTAAGGTCGAGGAGCGCCGCGCCCGCCGCCCGCCGCTCCGCGAGCTTGACCGCGAACCGGTTCGGCGCCCGGTCGTCAGGCGTCCGGGACGAAAACCGCAAAGGGGGACGCCTCTCAACGGACCGCGCAGGGGATCGGCGCACGCGGGTTTGTCCTCACCGCCCGGTCGATCACCGCCACCGGCTTCCGAGACGAACCGCGAATCGCGCCCATTCCGCGAATTTTCCTTTCATGATTCTACCGGGGACTCGGACGCTGTCAACAACTCGCCACACGCCTGCCGACCGTGGACACGCTGCGCGCCCCATGCTATCGTCCTGGGATCCACGTTCGTCGCCCCTTGCCAGGTTCGATCGACTCCAAAGTCTCCATTCTCGATTCTCGAATCTCCAGTCTCAAGTCAGCACTTCCCCGAGGCTCGCCCCCATGCCCACCTCCCCGCTCGAACGGCCGCTCCTGACGTTCGACGGCGACTGCAATTTCTGCCGGACGTGGATCGCCCGCTGGCGGCGCATCACCGGGGACCGCGTGGACTACGTCCCCTACCAGGTCGCCGCGAGTTCGTTCCCCGAGATCCCGCACGCGGAGTTCGCGCGGGCCGCGACGCTCATCGAACCGGACGGCCGGGTCACCCACGCCGCGGAGGCGGTCCTCCGGGCCCTCGCCTACGCCCCGAGCGCGCACTGGATGCTCGACGTCTATGGGCTGGTCCCCGGCGCGGCGCCGACCGCGGAATTCGCCTACCGGCTTGTCGCGCGCCATCGCGGCCTCCTCTCCCGGATCACCCGGCTTCTCTGGGGAGCCCACGAAGAGCCGCCCGGTCGCGCCCTCACCGCCTGGGTTTTCCTGCGGTTCCTCGGCGTCGTCTACTTCTTCGCCTTCGCGTCGTTCGGCTCGCAGATCCTCGGGCTCGTCGGCCGGGGCGGCATCTGGCCCGCGGAACGCTACCTCGAGGCCTGGCGCGACAACCGGGGGTCGGAGGCCTACGCCGCGCTTCCCACCCTCTGCTGGCTGAACGCGAGCGACGGCTTCCTGCAATCGCTCTCCTGGGGAGGCGCCCTCCTCGCCCTCCTCCTCGTCGCGGGGCTCGCGCCCGTCCCTCTCCTCGCGCTCCTCTGGCTCTTCTACCTCTCGCTCGCCAAGATCGGCTACGTCTTCATGGGCTACCAGTGGGACGCGCTTCTCCTCGAAACCGGCTTCCTCGCCATCTTCCTCGCGCCGCTCCGGCTCTTCCCGCGACCGTCTCGCGAGCCGGAACCGTCCGCTACGATCGTGCTGCTCCTTCGCTGGCTGCTCTTCCGGCTCATGTTCGCCTCCGGCATGGTGAAGCTCGCAAGCCACGACGCCACATGGCGAGACGGGACCGCGCTCACGTACCACTACCAGACGCAGCCGCTCCCCACGTGGACGAGCTGGTACGCGCACCACCTCCCGCTGTGGTGCCAGCAGGCCTCCGTGGCGTCGACGCTCGCCATCGAGCTGGCCGTGCCGTTCCTGCTCTTCGCCCCGCGCCGCGTCCGTATCGCCGCGTTCTTCCCCCTCGTCGGCCTCCAGGTCCTCATCGCGGCCACCGGAAACTACACCTTCTTCAATCTCCTGACGGTGTCGCTCTGCCTCCTCCTCCTCGACGACCTCGCGCTTCCGCAATGGCTGCGCCGCCGCGTCCTCGGCCCGGCGCCGGCCCCGGCGCGGGAGGTCCGCGGCCGCTGGTCACCGTGGGTGATCGCGCCGCTCGCCTCCGCCCTGCTCCTTCTCTCCGGCCACCGGCTCCTCGCCCAGTTTGACGCCGCCCCCGAGCTCTCCACCTGGACCCGGACCCGCGAGGCGATCCAGCGCATCGAGGCTTTCGAGATCGTCAGCCAGTACGGGCTCTTCGCGAGAATGACGACGACGAGGGACGAGATCGTCGTCGAGGGCTCGCGGGACGGAAAAGAGTGGAAGGCGTACGAGTTCCCGTACAAGCCGGGCGACTTGCGACGCGCGCCGGTCTTCATCGCCCCGCTGCAACCGCGGCTGGACTGGCAGATGTGGTTCGCCTCCCTCGGCCGCTACCAGCAGAATCCCTGGTTTCTCCGGTTCTGCCGGCGCCTCCTCGAAGGCTCGCCGGAGGTGCTCGCCCTGCTCGAGACGAACCCCTTCCCCGACTCCCCTCCCCGCTTTCTCCGCGCGAGCTTCTATCGCTACCGGTTCACGACGCCCGAGGAGCGCGCGCGAACGGGCGCATGGTGGGCGCGGGAGGCGCTCGAGCCGTACTTGCCTGAGATCTCGCTGCGCTGACGCTCGTGGCCGGTTGACGGCCGTCGGACGCGGTCGTCGAGCGACTTGCATCAAGTCGCGGCTCCAGTGGCCATTCGCGTGGGCCGGAGGCCCGCGCCCCCAGGCATCGTGTGGAGCTCGTCCACAAGCCGCTAGTTGAGCGAGATGGCCCAGAAGTCCGAGACCGGCGCGCACGGCGCTTCGGCGATCGCGGAACCGGGCACGAGCAGGCGCTCGGGCGAAGCCACGGGCAGGACCGGCTCGACCTCCATCGGCGGGGCGGTGTCGATCGGCCTCCAGGCGGGCGAGGGCGGAGCGCTCACCGCCGCGCCGTGCGCGCGCCGGGAGAAGGGGACCGCCGGCGCCTTCGCGAGCACGTCCTCCTTCGGCATCCGGATGTGGAAGGCGCTGCCGCCGTTCGGCCAGCTCTCGCACCAGATCGTGCCGCCGTGCGCCTGGACGACGGCGCGACAGAGCGCGAGCCCCAACCCCGTGCCGCGACGCCGCCCCTCCACGGACACGACTTCGAACGGGCGGAAGAGGCGCTCCCGCTGTTCGGCCGGAATGCCGCGCCCCTGGTCCTGGACCGTGATCCGCACCCAGCGCCAGTCCTCCTCGGCGCCGACACGGACGAAGTGTCCCCGGCTCGACTGGTTGACGGCGTTCTCGGCGACGGTGACGATCGTCTCCAGCAGGCGAGCGCGATCCGCGACGACCAGCGTGCCTTCCGCCGGAAGATTCTCCATCAGCGTGATGCCTGCGGCGGCGGCCGCGGGCCGGACCCGCTCGAGCGCCTCGGCGAGGAGCTGACGAAGCGGGAGGAACCGCCGGTCCAGCCGCGCCTGCCCCAGCTCGAGGCCGACGAGGTCCGTAAGGCCGCTCACGGTGACGAGCGCGCGCTCCAGCTCGGCCATGCCGGCGGCCAGCGGCGCCTGCGCACCCGCGCCGGCCGCGTCCGCGACCGCCCGGGCCGCGTCCTGCACGGAGCGGCGCACGCGGTGAAGCGGTTCGGACAGTTCCCGCGCGACGGTCGCGAGAAAGTCCCCCTGGGCCTCCTCCAGCCGGCGCAGCCGCGACCCGGCCAGCTCCAGCTCCTTCACGCGTCGACGCAGCCGCGTGTTGGCGGCACGGTCGGGCTCCAGGTCGAGACAGATTTCGTTCGGCTCGCTCATGGTCGATCCTCGTCGCGTGAGGAGTCCTCGACGCCTACGTGGCGGGTCCGCGCATTCCCCGCGAAGGCACGCGCCGCCCTCCGGCGGCCCGGCGTCGAAAATGGGGCGGGGAAAGATACCCGCGAGCACGCTTCGGGTCAAGCGCAAAGGCGCGGTCGCGGAAGGAGAGCTACCTTCGCCCCGTCGGAGTTCGCTTGACGCCGCACCCGGCGCCGTCGTAGATTCTCGCACTTCGCGCGCATCCGTTGTCGCCCGCGCGCGACGACAACCCCAGCCAGGGAGCCCCTCCATGCCCACCCCTCCACCGAGGCGCGCGGAACTCGCCGCGATCGCCGGCGCCGTATTCCTTTCGGCCATGTGCGGGTGTTTCCTTTACGAGCTCCGCCGGCTCGACAGCCGACTGGCCGCTCTCGAGGAGGCCCAGGCCGCCGTACAAGCGGGGAGGGGGACCTCGTCGGCCCGTGAGGGGCGCGGGCGCGTGCAGGTCGCCGCCGCCGTTCCCGCCGGCTCCGCGCAGCTCCCGTTCCCGGGCGGGCCTCCGGGCCTCGCGCGCGTCGGGCCGGCCGCGCCCCCGCCGACCGTCGAGGCGGACCTTCAGCGGCTCCGCGAGACCGTGCAAGGGCTCCAGTCCCGCCTCGACCAGCTCTCGACGCACACGGAGCAGCTCACGCAGGTCGCGGTCGCGCAGGCGGCGGGCAACGCCGCGGCGACCGAGGGGAAAGAGGCCGTAGAGAAGACTCAGGCCGCGACCAGCAAAGCGGCGTACAAGGCGTGGCTTCGGATGGAACTGGACAAAATGGAGCAGGCCCTCGCGCTCGAGGCGGCACAGCGCGAAAACGTGCGGGGGCTCGTCGAAGAGCTGTCGGGGAAGTACCTGCCCGATTCGCAGACGCAGCAGGAATGGGCCGCGCACTGGACGGAGTTCAGCAAGGAGTGGGAAGAGCGACTGAAGTCCGTGATGACGGCCGACCAGCAGGTGAAATACGCGGCGTATCAGGCCCATCAGCGGGAAGAGCAGCTCGCGACCAGCGTGCAGTGGACGGTCAGCTCCATGGAAGAGGCCGTCGGCCTTTCGACCGACCAGAAGGACCGGGTCCGCGAGCGCGTCCAGGAGCTGTACGGCGGGTACTACGCGAAGGCGGCCACGGGGGACGTCTCCGGCTGGGACGCCGAGGGCTTCCGGACTTCGCTCCGCGAGCAGATGTCGGCGGACCAGCAGACGAAGTTCGACGAGTGGTACGCCGCCAACATGAATTGGGCCGGTGGCTCGTAGCCTCGGACGGCCCCCGAAAAGGCATGGACCGCCCCCCCCGATTTCCTATCAACAAGCCGAAATGAAGCTAAGATCGATCTCTCCGTGCGTTGCCCGCGATGATCGCCGGTAGAGGAGGGTGGACTCGGCGCCCGGCCTCTGCGTCTCCGCGTCTCTGTGTAAAAGTCCCGCATTCGACCCACACGGCCGGTCCGAATTTCAAATTGCAAAAAGTCAAATTTCAAATTTCAAATTTCGCCCGCGGCTAGTTGGGACGTGGAGCCATGATCTAGCCACTTGCCGCCCTCGGTCGCGTTTAGCCTTTGTTCGGGTCGTTG
>JACPWG010000129.1 GCA_016197205.1 Planctomycetota bacterium | reverse complement strand
GTGGGGAGAGTTTCAATCCTTGTTCTCGTGGAAGACGGGGGGGGACTGAGCGGCGCCAATGGTCCGCGCTGGTGGGGAGAGTTTCAATCCTTGTTCTCGTGGAAGACGGGGGGGGACTGAGCGGCGCCAATGGTCCGCGCTGGTGGGGAGAGTTTCAATCCTTGTTCTCGTGGAAGACGGGGGGGGACGACGTGTCGATCGGCGCCGGCGTGCCGAGCCTCCAGTTTCAATCCTTGTTCTCGTGGAAGACGGGGGGGGACACGTCTTGCCGCTCCGCCTCCGCCCGCGCCACGGGTTTCAATCCTTGTTCTCGTGGAAGACGGGGGGGGACCGCAGCGCGGACGGAACCACCGACCGCGCCAGCGCAGTTTCAATCCTGCCCCTGCGCCGGGTGCCCGTTTCAATCCTTGTTCTCGTGGAAGACGGGGGGGGACACTCCGGCACCCACGCTACCGCCCCCTACCGCACTGTTTCAATCCTTGTTCTCGTGGAAGACGGGGGGGGACGCCGGGGGCTGCGCCGCGAACCCGCCGGAGATCCGCGTTTCAATCCTTGTTCTCGTGGAAGACGGGGGGGGACGTGCGTCGACATGGACATAGCTTCGTTCTCCGAAAAAGTTTCAATCCTTGTTCTCGTGGAAGACGGGGGGGGACCTCTCGGGTGCCACAGCGCCCGCACGAACCCCCGGGGGTTTCAATCCTTGTTCTCGTGGAAGACGGGGGGGGACGAGGCTCCGACTACGCATCCGCTTCTCGCGCTGAGGTTTCAATCCTTGTTCTCGTGGAAGACGGGGGGGGACTCCTGTGCGGGTTGTTCCAGCTCGAGGCACCTGCGGTTTCAATCCTTGTTCTCGTGGAAGACGGGGGGGGACCGCTCGCGCTACGCAACTTCCCCCACAGTGGGCACTTGAGCTAGCAACTCGGGCCGTCCGATCCCCCCGCCGGACCTCGCATACGGCCTCCTCCTCTCACATTTCACCTCCCGATTACATCTCTCGAACCCTCTCAAGCCCTCGCGCCACAAGCCTCTAGCGCGACTCGCCTACTTGACGCAGATATTGCGGTAGCAACAATCCACGCACCGCGCCCGCCAGGGCGTCCGCCGCGGAAACTTCCCCTTCCCCAGGACCTCCCGTATGTCGGTCAGGATCTCCTCCGCCCTCCGGTATTCCCCCTCGCCCAGCGCGATCTCCTCCACACGGTTGGCCGAACGCACGTATACCAGAAACCCCCGCGGAACGTCTACCTTGAAATTCTCCCGGATCATGAGCCCGTACAGCGCCGCTTGCATCACGTGGTTGAAGTACACTCGCCCGCCCCACTCCGCATACTTGTAGTCGAGCGGGGCCGCCGTGCCGTCGGCGAGAAACAAGATCTCGTCAACCCGCCCCCGCCCCCGCAGCCGCTCCGACGCCATCCAGGCGTCAATCCGCTTCTCCCGCACTCCCAGCTTCTCCCGCAGGTAGCCGGTGTTCTCCCGCGCGCGCCGCTCGTGCACCTCCCGCCCCGCCTGCACCTTGTACCGCAGCTCCTGGTGCTCGGGAATTCCCAGTACGTGCTCGAAGTACACGAAGCGAGGACAGTAGCAGTACTCCAGCACGTCGGTCACCACGAGCCAACCGTCTTCGTCTCGCACGCTCCCGACCCTTCTCAGAAAAATCGAGCGACCGCCTCGTCTTTCACCAGCTCGCTGTCGAACGCGCGCCCGACCGTGACCACCGACTTGAAGTCCTTCTCGCACAACGGAAACAGGTACATCGAATCCTTCTCCGCGTCGATCTCCTCGCGGGTCTTGAGCACCATTTCATCCAGGCTGCTCTTGTCGATCTCTCCCAGGAAGACAGACTTCTGCACCCGGTAGAGCCCCGCGCGCTTGCACACCTTGGCGATCCGCGTCCGAACGCGATCGCTCTGGATGTCGTAGATCGCCCATACCAGCATCCCCTACACCTCCACGACTTCCTGATCGAACCCCTCGGACTCCTTATCGAGCAGCGCCGCGGCCACCCGGTGCGCCTCGAACTGGATCACGTTCCCCTCCTGGATGTTCCGCCCGCGATAGCGAACCCCCTTCTCGAAGCGCGCGAAGAGCGCGGCGATCAAGACCTCCTTTCCCTCCTTGGCGAGCGAGAAGCCGCCCGGCACGGCCTCGCACATCTCCTGGCGCACCTGACGTCCGCTGAAGAGGTAGAAAACGGTCTCGTCCGCGAGGTGCCGGAACGGCTCGATCAGATCGAAGACCAGCGCCTTCCGCCCATGCCCGTCCACGTGCAGGAACCCGACGTATGGGTCCAGGCCCGCGATGATGCACGCCTTCTCGACCCGGCCGTAGAGGACCCCGTAGGCGTAGTTCAGAAAGCAGTTGAACGGGTCCTTGGCGGGGCTGCGGCTGCGACCCGCGAACCTCCAGGCGTCGGGAATGAGGTCCGCCAGGATGCCGAAGTAGGCGCGGGCCGCTTGCGCCTCGAGGCCGAGCAGCTCCTCGCGCGCCGCCTCGAGGGCGCGGCGGCCCAGCCCGCGAAGCTCCTCCACACGGCCCGCGCCCTCCTCCTCGCGCGCGGGCCGCGCGTGGAAGAGACGCGCGAGAAACTCCGCCTGCGCGCCGATTTTCGCACCGATCCACTCGCGCGCGATCCGGGCGCCCTTCCCGTCTGTCTCGGCCTCGAGCTGCCGCCGCCGGATCGTCGCGGTGGAGCCGAAGCGGCAGTGCCACACGCGGCACTCCGGGTCGCCGAACTCGTCGAGCAGAAGGACCTCGACATTGTGCTTGACCGCGAGCGAGAGCGCCTCCGTCGTCAGCGTCGCCGCGGAGCCGACCAGGATCCCCTCGACCTTTTTTGGCGAGAACGTGTGCTCGGCGAACTCAGTCTCTTCGTTGGGGCTGGTCTTCGGCTTCGGCGCGCGCACTTGGAAACATCCGTCGCGCACGCGCAGGAGCGCGCCGCGGGTCGTGAGCACGAGCTGCATCGTACCCTCCGGTTGCTGTTGACTTTTGCCCGTTCCGCGTGTAAGTGTACGCACCATCGGGATAAAGAATCAATGGTCAGAGAGAGACTCGCCGACCTGCCCAGGGGGAAAGCTAGTGTCCCGTCAGCTTCGAATCTGGGGGCTGAACCCGTATGTAGTGCGCCGCTTCAGCGGCGCCGCGCCAGCCACTCCGCGTTGCGGGCGCGGCTGAAGCCGCGCACTGCGAACACCGCGAGTCCAACAGGTAGATTCGAGGTTGACGGGACACTTGCGGACCCTATGGGGTTCGGGGCGAGCCCACCGCGGAAACGGGGCGAGCGGATCGGGTCCGGCGAATTCCCTAGGGGAGTTGCGCGCGGCGGACGATGGTAGCTGTTGACTCCTGCAGATCGAGTCGCCATGCTTGTCAACCTGTATCGGCTAGGGCGCGTCATCGCCGAGGGGCAGAGCGCGGCGCGACTCCTGCTCGACGGCCTGGACGAGCTGTATTCGCGCGAGGTGGCACTTAAGTTCAGCCCGGATGGGAAGAGGTTTCTCAAGTGCGAGGGACGCGAACTCTCGCCGAGCCAGCAAGCTGCGTTTCCCTACAAGAAGGGGCCGGACGCCGGCGTGGATCCGTTGCCGGTCACGCGGTACTCGGGGACGGGGGCGAAGGTCGTTCGACGAATGTCCCGGGGCCTGATCGCTGCCCGTGCATGGGCCGTGAAGGAGCCGGCCTGTCAGAAACTCTGCAGCCTTCTCGCCGACCTCTCAGATACCCTCATGCGAAATGGTGTCGCCACGGAGATCGCGACGCAGCTTGAGGAGACGGTCAAGACCGTTGGCGCCAGTACAGCGCGACGGGTGGTCGTCTCGATCGACGCCGGCGGTCCGCTCCACGCCCGTGGAGAGTGGGATCAGCGCTTGCTTGCTGCCATGCGGCAGCAGTACGGCTCCCGCGATGAAGTATCGTGCACCCTGGCACCGGGACGCTGCGCACTTTGCGGTGAGCTGCGCCCCGAGGTCTACGGCAACTTCAATGAAATCAAGGCCTACAACCTCGACAAGCCGGGGACGATCGCGGGCGGTGCCCAGGTCGCGGCGGCGGCCCGGAACTTTCCCGTGTGCGTCGAGTGCGCCGCGTACGTGACCTGCGCCTTCCGGCGTGCCGAGAAATCCCTGTCCTTCGTCATGGGCGGAGGCGCCGGCGGAATCGGCGTCCCGTATCTCCTTCTCCCCCTGGCCGAGAACGACACGTCGCGGAAGGAACTGTTCACCGTTCTGGCGGGAACCAAGCGCCAGCGGACCCGTGCGCTCGGCGAGGACAGCCTCAAGAGCTTCACCCGCGAGGAAAGCGAGGTCCTCGACTTCGTCGCCGACAAATTCGGTGCGAGCGACAACGTCGGCCTCCAAATGATCTTCTTTCAGAAGAACAAGGCCGAGTGGCGCATTCAGGCGGAGGCCTCGCAGGTCCTCCCGTCCCGATTGAAGGTGATCCTGGCGGCGAAGCGGGATGCCGAGAAGCTGGCCTTCCTCCGGACCGAGGACCGAGTAAACGTACCGCTGCTCGCGAATTTCGCCGGCGGCGCGGCGCCGCTCAAATTTCGCAAGGGCTTCCCTCCGGAGCCGTTCAAGCCCGCTCAGCGTGTGGTCCTGTCCTGGTTGACCTCGGTCTTCGGCGACGGACGCCTCGAGTACTCGTCAGTCCTGCGCCTCATCGTAGATCGGGTGCTGGCGGAGTACCGCGCGGGCAAGAAGGGCTGGCCGCGCCCGCTCGTCCGCCGCGCCTTCCTCGTGCTTGAGTTCTTCCGGCTCCTGAAGGTCCTTCCCCTTGACGGAGTGTCGGCCATGCCCGAGTCGCCCCCCGGCGACGGACCCGTGGACAGGTTCTTCGCCGCGCACCCGGCCTTTTTCAACCGGCCCGAAAAGCGCGTGGCGTTTCTCACCGGCTGTGTCGCGGCCGATGTCGCCTATGTGCAGTACAAGAACCTCAGGAGCCAACCGTTCCTTCGCAAGGTCCACGGGATGCGATTGGACGCCGGCCGGCTCAAGCGCATCCTGTCAGACGCCAAGCTGAAGCTGCTGCAGTACAAAGCCGCTGGCCTGTCGGCAGATACGATGACGCATCTCTCGGAGGGCTGGCTTGCGACGGGTGACCGCTGGCAGATCTCCGATGACGAGACCACCTTCTACTTCGTACTGGGGCTCAATCTCAACTGGCACGTCAAGGGACAGAAGCCCCCCGAGGACGCGAAGGTGGAGGAGGACGAGGATTCCGAGGAAGGAGACCAGGAGTGAGCGTAGAGCACCGTTCCGAAATCCTGTTCATCTACGAGGTCGTGGACGCCAATCCGAACGGCGATCCGCTGGATGAGAACAAGCCGCGCACCGACCCGGACACCGGTGTCGCTACCGTCTCCGATGTACGGATCAAACGCACGATCCGGGACTACTGGAAGGATCGGAAGAATCTCGAGATCCTGATCCGCGACACCCACACCGGGGACGGCTACCTCAAGACGGGCAAGCAGCGCGCCGAGGCCTTCGAGGAAAACGCGAAAATCCAGGAGAAGGACTCGATTGCGGTGCGCGAGGAGAAGCTGACCAAGGTCATCCTCAAGGAGTGCATCGACGCGCGCGTCTTCGGTTGCACCCTCCCCATCCGCGGGCAGAGATCGGCGAGCCCGGCAAAGTCCGGCGATGAGGATTCGGAGAAGAAGACCAAGGAAAAGGCGGGCAGCGTGACGCTCACTGGGCCCGTGCAGTTCTCGGGATTCAATCGCTCGTTCCACCGGGTCGCGCCATGGGTCGTCCAGGGCACCGCCGCGTTCGCCTCTGAGGAAAAGAAGACAATGAAGTCCTTCCGGGAGGACAAGCTCCTGCCTTACGCCGCCATCGGCGTCTACGGCATCGTTAATGAGATGGCTTCGCGGACGACCGAGATGACGGACGCGGATCGCGCGGCAGTTCTGGAAGGGCTCTGGCTTGGGACCAAGGACCTGATCTCCCGCTCGAAGTTCGGCCACGCCCCGCTCCTCCTGCTCCACGTCGTCTACAAGAACGGCTTTCGGGTGGGGGATCTCGCGCGGCGCGTGCGCCTGATGCCAGTGGAGCGCGACGGACGTGCCATCTCGGAGACGGCGATCCGCTCCGTGCAGGACTACACCCTCGACTTCTCGGTCCTCCGAAAGGACCTGAAGGACGCGGAGTCGCGGATCGAGCGCGTCGAGTGGCAAGCGGACGTGCGGGTGCGAGAGCACCTGTCGGAAGTGGAACCCGCCAAGGACACGATGACCGCGAGGCGAGAGCCCGCCCTCCTCGCGTGGCTCGCCACGACCTTCCCCGGCGCACGCGGCAAGGCGTTGGACTTTACCGCACCCGCGCCCGCGGCCGAGTCGAAATGAGCGCCGGAGCGACGCCGCGCGAGGCGGTGGTCTTCGAGGCGCGGGGACCGTACGCGCTCTTTCGCAAGAACTACTCCCCGCTCTCCCCGGTCTCCTTCCCCACCCCGCCGCCGACGGCAATTGCCGGCATGGTGGGGGCGGTGCTGGGCCTATCGAAGCGCGAGTACCTCGCCATTCTCGGCGAATCAACGTGGAAGGTGGGAGTACGGCTGCTTGCCCCCGTGCGACACTACCGAGCCGGGCTGAACCTGATCAACACGAAGGATGAGCCGTACCTCTTCACGCCCGCCGGCGCGAACCCACACATCCAGATCCCCTTCGAGTTCCTTAAGGATCCCGCCTACCGGATCTTCTTCGCCCACGCGGACGAGGCGTTGATGGGGGACCTGGAGCGCCGTCTTCGTGATGGGACGCCGGTCTACACGCCGTGCCTGGGTCTGGCGAACTGTCTCGCAGAACTGAAGCTGGTCGGGCGGCTGCCGCGGGTGCGCCGGGCCGTGCGGAGTGGCGGCACCGTCGAGCTTACGAGCGTGGTGCCGACCGGCGCGGTCGGCCCGCGGGTGAGGTACCAGGTCGGCCGCCGCTACCTGCGCTACGTGGTCCCGGCGCGCATGGCCCCGGACCGCACGGTGACGGCGTATCAGGAGGTGGTGCACGACAGCGGGGATCCGGTCACAGGCGCGGTCGCAGCGATCGAGGCGGAGGTAGCGGAGTACGAGGAATGCGGCGTCGATCGGGTCGTGTTTTACTGAGGCAGTATGTGGACGCCTACGAGTCATGCCTGACAGCATCGGAGGGGCCCTGGCGCTCTTCGGCGGCGCCTCGATTCCGGAACTGGCGTTCTGGCCGCCAGACTTGTTCGCCTTCACCTCGACGGTCCTGGCGGCGTCCGACGCTTGTCGTCGGGTGGTCTGGCCGCCGGTGGGGCAGAGCTGGCCTCAACCCTTGGACTGGGCTGAGCGCGTGACCTCTGCCGCAAGGACCGCGGTGACGGGCGAGCGTTTCGGCGCGCCGGACTTTACTGCCAGCGTGAGGCGTCCCACGGAGGTCATGGCCTGGTGCAGGATGGTCGGCCAGGCGCGTGGGGTTCGACTCGCGGAGCTGGATCGTCCTCAATACTGGGCGCTGCTCTCTGCCATTCTGGGACTTCACGCCTGGGCGGACGAGACTTGCGCTGGGGCCGGGTACAGTGGCTTCGGGCAAGGCGACGACGAATTTCGGTTCCTCCTCTTCGAGGCCTGGATGCGATTGCGCGAGGGATTGCCCTTGAACCGCCGCGGAGTAGAGTCCGTCCGCATCTACCCGAAGGCAAGAGTGCCTCAGGCCGGAGTCACACTCCGATCCCTCTCCCATCATCTGTCGGCGTACTGGGGGTCGGTTCAGGTGCGCTGGCAACCTACCTCTCGCTGGCAGGCGCGCGGTTCTGAGGCCGAACTCAACGTCCTGCTCTTGCCGTGGCCCTTGAGCGTGTCGGCCCAGGATTTCCACGAAGTTCCTGCGCGGAATCATCGGCTCCGAAACCTTCCGCCTGAGATGGGATTCTTCACCTATGATCCCTCGAGTCGGAGGTCCAGCCGCCTGCCACGCCTGGGAGAGACCATCAGACTCGCACAGCGGCAGGTTGGCCGCATAGACGCCGTCGTGCTCCCGGAATGCGCCCTCTCGGAGGCCACTGAGCAGCGTTTCGCCGCCGAAGCTCGCAATGTAGGAGTGCAGATCTTCGTCGCGGGCGTGCGCCGGCGGAATCGTGCAGACTTGGCCGAGAATTTCGCATCCATCCGTTTCTTCGGGACCGACCGAGCTGGGGAGGAGGGCTGGTACGTTCAGCACAAGCACCATCGTTGGTTGCTCGACGGAGGTCAGATCCGGACCTACGCACTGGATCCGCCCCTGATACGCACCCGACGCTGGTGGGAAGCCATCCAGCTCCGAGCGAGGTCGGTCGGATTTTTCAGGCTGCGGGACTGGATGGTCATGTGTCCCTTGGTCTGCGAGGACCTGGCCCGAGTGGAGCCGGTCGCGGAGCTGCTTCGAGCCATCGGACCGACGTTTGTCCTGGCCCTTCTCTTTGATGGTCCGCAGCTCTCCGGCAGGTGGCCCGCCCAGTATGCAACCGTGCTCGCAGATGACCCCGGATCCTCGGTACTGACCCTGAGTTGCCTGGGGATGGTAAGTCGGTCAAGGCCTCCCGGCACAACGCCCTCACGAATAGTGGGCCTCTGGAAGGATCCGATCAACGGTCTGCGTGAGATTGCGCTTGACGAGCGCGCCGTCGGAGTGGTACTCAGATTGGTAGCGCAGCCCCGGGACCAGTGGACCGCAGACGGTCGGATGAGTTCCCGTACCCTGCCGTTTACGGTCCTGGATACCCCCCCGGAGCAGATTTTCGCTTGATGCCGTGCCACGCGGGCGAGGAGAGCTCTATGATTCCAAAGTCTGGCCGCATCGAGGATGCGGACTATTCGGCCAGCCTGGGGATGCTGGCCGAGGCGGTCATCGTCAAGCCCGCGAACTACGATCGGGTGAAGCTTGGTCTGCAGCACAGCCTCAAGGAAGCGCCAAAGACCTCCCTCCTGGAATTGAGAAAATACCTCGATCGCCTGCATGAGCTTTTCGTTCCTATCGAGAGGGATTCCCTGGAGGGACGCCTTCAAGCGGCCCTTGAGTTGGCAACGCGTCTGGAGCGACGGGGGCATCCTTCGGACCGACGCGCCGCGGGGGCGTTCAACTGGGCGATTCAGAACCAGTTGTTCCACAAGAAGTGGAATGGCACCCTCACCCCCGAAGAAGGGAAAATCCTCGCCAAGTCTACTGACTTTGCTAACGTACTGGTGGAACCGAGGAAGCTTCGGCGGAACAAGATGATTGTGGGCGAGCGAATTCGAACGTAGAGCTGAGAAGAGAATGCCCAACCCCAGCGCCCCGCCTGCATTCTTACGATGCCTCTCTCACCCCGAGGTCCCCCTCTCCGATCACCTCACCCGCGTCGCCGAGTCCATGCGCGACCGCGCCGCAGCGTGGGCCACCTCGAACCTTCCACCGCGCTTCCCCGATATCGCCTTCCTCGTCGGCCTCTTCCACGACCTGGGCAAGGCCACCGCCTACTTCCAACGCTACGTCCGTGGAAAACGACCCGAGAACCGCGAGGGGCAGAGGCTCAAGGGGCACAGCCGCCTGTCCGCGATGCTCCTGTTTCTACCGGCGCGAGCCCTGGCGGCGGTCGCGGGCGCCGACGACGCAACGGCCGACTTCGCCGCCCTGGCCGCCACGCTCGCCGTCGCCCGGCACCACGCCAGTCTCGACGATAAGATCGAAGACCTGTGGGGTCACCTCGCGAGGCCCGACGACGAGGCCTACGACCTCCTGGCCCATCAGCTCTCGGCGGTCGATGCCGAGGGGATTGAGGCTTGGCTCGGGGCGCGCGTCCCCGGATTCCGCATGCCCCGCGACGTCCCGGCACTGACTGAACCCTTCCGGCGAGCGAAGCGCCTCGGGATCGACCTGGGGCGCGCCGACCCGTCTTCGGCTCGCGCCCTCACCTCCGTCCTCCTCTACTCGCTGCTCCTGTCCTGCGACAAGCTCGACGCCGCGCTCCAGGGCGCCGCCCCGCTCTCGCGCGAGGCCCTGCCGCCGAGCATCGTGGAGCCCGCGCGCCCGCGCGGGACGCGCGCGGTGGACGCGGCCCGCACCGAACTCGCACGCCATGTGCGCCAACGCATCGCCGAGGCGCCGGACGCCCACGTCTACACGCTCACCGCTCCGACCGGCTCCGGCAAGACGCTGACCGGCCTCGAGGCCGCGCTCCTCCTGCGTGAGCGGATGCGAGCCGCGGGTCTGCCGGGGCGCGTGGTCTATGCCCTGCCCTTCACGAGCGTGATCGATCAGAACGAGGGGATCTTCCGGGACGTCCTCGCCCGCGCCGGCGTGCCGGATTCCAGCGCCAACCTCCTGAAGCACCACCACCTCGCCGACCTTGCCTACCACGTGCCGAGCGACGAGGGGGAAAGCATTCCTGCCGGGGAGCAGGGCGAACTGCTGGTCGAGTCGTGGTCCTCCGAGATCGTGGTGACGACGTTCGTCCAGGTCTTCGAGTCCCTCTTCTCCGGCCGAAACCGCATGGCCAAGAAGGTCTGCGCGATGGCCGGCTCGGTTCTGGTCCTGGACGAAGTGCAGGCGATTCCGCGTCGCCTCTGGGGGCTGGTGCGCACGGCCCTGTTGGAGCTGACGCGGCTTACAGGGGCGAGGGTGATCCTCATGACGGCGACTCGTCCGCTAATCTTCGATCCCGCGGAGGCCGTGGAGCTGGCGCCCGATCCGCGGCTCTTTTTCCGCGAACGGCCCTTCCAGCGGGTGCGTATGGACCTCCACCTGGACCGGTCCGTAACGCGCGCCGAGTTAATCGACGAAGTGGCGCGCGACCTATCCGACAGCGGTACCCTGGTCATCCTCAACCGGGTCCGTTCCTCCGTGGAGTTCTACCGCCTGGTTCAGGACGATCCGCGCTTCCAAGGCTGTGAGCTGATCTATCTCTCCGCGAACATCACCCCTCGCGAGCGCAGGCGACGGACCGACGAAGTGCGTGCGCCGGGGCGCGGGAGGCGACTCATCGTTTCCACGCAGGTAGTCGAGGCGGGGGTCGACTTTTCGTGTGCGGTTGTCCATCGCGAGTTGGCGCCCCTCGACTCGATCATCCAGGGGTGCGGCCGCTGCAATCGGAATGGCGAGGCACCGCGCGGGCAGGTCCATCTCTGGCGCGTCGTCGAAGACCGTGCCCCGGAGCCGTGGGGGACGGCCGCGCGCGTGTACGACGGTCTCCTTCTTGCGGCTACGCGCGATGTGCTGGGGGACCGTCGGATGATCGTGGAGGAAGACTTCTTCGACCTCGGGTCGGCGTACTTCGAGCTCATGCGCGACAGGACGGCGGATGGCGAGCTGTCCGAACCGTGGGGGAAGCTCGACTTCGCCACCGTGTCGGCCGGGTCGCATTTGATCGACGAGGCTGACGCGATGCGCCAGGAGTTTTTCGTCATGGAGCATTCGGACCCGGAGGCGCGCCTGATCTGGGATGATTACGTCGCGATCCAGAAGTTGCCGGACCGGCTGCAGGCGCACAAGCGATTCCTCGACATCAAGCGCGAGTTCCACGACCGCGTCGTTCGGGTCTGGATCCGCCGTGGCGAGCAGAAGGAACCCATCCGACCCCTGCATGAGGGCGGAGGCGCGGCGGGCGACTACGACCCCGAGACCGGATACGTTCATGGGAGTGAAGGCGGTGTCCTCTTCGCTTGATTGCGTCCATGTGAAGACCGTCTTCCTTCATCTGGATCGGCCCTTCGTCGGCGGCGGAGAGGCTCTGCGGCTTGCGGTCACCGCCGCGCGGCCCGATCGGACCGAGCTGCACGGACACGGTCCGGTCGGCGAGCCGGTCTACCGCCTTCCCCCGGTACGATACCTCGTGCGGCGGCACGTCCCGGTCCTGGTCGGCATTGGGGATGGCCTGCCGGTGCTTGAGGAGCTGTTTCGGAATCGTCCGCCCGTTCTCCGCATGGGAGGGGCGGTCTACACGGTGCTCGGAGCCGACATGGAAGAGAGCGTCGAGCGCTTCGGCGCCACGGTGGGTCCTGTGTCGTACCGCTTCGCTTCGCCCTGGCTGGCGCTCAACCAGGAAAATCACACGCGGTATCTGGGCCTCGACCCGCTTGCACGGCGCGACCTGCTGGTCCGCATCTTGGTGGGAAATCTCCTTTCGACCGCGAAGGGAGTCGGCGTCTTCGTGAACACGCGGCTGCGGGCCGAACTCAGGCTGCGCCCCGTCCTTGCCACCCTCAAAGGGATGGGCATGTTGGGCTTCCTCGGGCGAGCCCAGTTCAATTTCGAACTGCCCCGATGGTGGGGGCTGGGAAAGTCCGTCTCTCGGGGCTTCGGGATCGTAGAGCGGCTGCAAGGTCCTGGCCGTCCGTAGGGCAGCCAACGCGACACGCTCGCGCACTCCCAATCGTCCATTCTGCCCGCTGTGTAACCTGTCGTCCGGCCTCTCCTTCCGCGGCTTCCCCGATGACCGCGCCCTCGCCATCCACGGCGCCGTCCGCGAGGTCGTCACCGCCGTCATCGAGCAGGCCTACGGCAAGTCGGGCTCGCGTATACGTGCTTCGTGCCCCACATCGACTTCTTCACCCACTACTACACGCTTTTCCTGTCCCCCATGTTTCTCTTCAGCGGCGTCTTCTTCCCGACCTCCACCCTGCCTGCGTGGGCGCGCGTCCTGTCGT
>JACPWG010000128.1 GCA_016197205.1 Planctomycetota bacterium | reverse complement strand
GGCCGTGTGGGTCGAATGCGGGACTTTTACACAGAGACGCGGAGACGCAGAGGCTGGGCGCCGAGTCCACCCTCCTCTACCGGCGATAATCGCGGGCAACGCACTGAGAGATCGATTTTAGCTTCATTTCGGCTTGTTGAGAAAATTGGTCACCCAATTGCGTGGGGCGGTACTGAGCCTTGAACTTTGAGCCTTGTCTGGAAATTGATCATTGAGCCTTGAGCCTTTTCCCGAGGAACTCCCTGGTTTCCGATCTGCATGAGTTGTTTCTTGACGGGCCTTTAGCCCCGTTCCAACACTGCCGAAACGGCGAGGCCCGGGCGGGGCGTTCGAGGAACAGCTTCGTTCCCTACCAGCCCCGCCCGGGCGGTTTGTTCTTTTCCTCGGACGGATCGCCCCGCCGAGGAAGGGAGACACCTGATGGGGTCCCTGGGTACTGTCTCGTACCCACCGCCCCCCGAGCGACCCCGGGGAGAGGTGGCAGGTCGCATGGACCCGGAGAACCGGACGAGGAAGCGGCCGAAGCCGCTTCTAGAGGACCACTGCGGAAACGACCACGCGAAACCCGGCGTTATCGTTGCGGTTGTCGGGTTGATCGTTGTTGCGATAGCCCGCGCGCACGTTCTGTGGTTCGTTGTTCCACGCGCCGCCGCGCAACACTCGCGCGCCGTCCCAGGCATCCCCCTGCACCGACTCGGGCGCGGATTCGCCACTCCCGCGCCGAGGGAACGGTGTCTTGTTCGGATCGGCCCTCGTGTCGGGCCATCGGCGATGCTCTCGTCCTCAAAAAATCGCGAAAGGGGACTTCGCCCCCTTACCCCCAAATTCCAAATTCCAAATCTCCAAATTCAGACCCCTGCGGAAACGACCACGCGAAACCCGGCGCTAACGTCGCGGCTGTCGGGCCGACCGAAGAAGCGATAGCCCGCGCGCACGAACTGCGGCTCGTAGCTCCACGCGCCGCCGCGCAACACTCGCGCGCCGCCTGACGTCAAGTCCTCGCGACCATCCGTGGGCGAGTAAGGGTACGGTTTGTACAGGCTGCTACACCACTCCCAAACGTTGCCGGCAAGGTCCAGACAGCCGGTGGGGCCGGCCCCAGCAGGAAAGATACCTACCGGGGTGGTGGATTGCAAGCCCAACGTAGCGTCGTTGGCGAGCCCTGAAACGTACTCGGATCCCCACGGGTAGATCCTCCGCTCCGTGCCGCGCGCGGCCCACTCCCACTCCGCCTCGGTAGGCAGGCGATAGGGCAGATGGGTCTCGCGCGCCAGCCAGCGGCAGTACGCGACGGCGTCATGCCAGGAAACGCCTACCACGGGGTGCGTCAGGCGGTCGGCCCGTGGCCTTCCCTCCTCCCAAGGGACGTACACGCCATAGACGAACTCAGGCTTGGGCGGCTGGTTGCCGGTCGCCTCTACGAACGCCAGGTACTGCGCATTCGTGATCGGGAACCGACCGATGCCGTAGGCGGCGAGGTCGACGTCGTGGGCGGGTCGTTCGTATGTCGGGTCGGACTCCCCGGAGCCCATCGTGCATTTGCCACCCGATACGGGCACGAGCTGGAGGTCGGTCGGCGACCGGCCGAGCCGCGGATCGCCGAACCTGCCGAGCAACTGGGCCACCTCGATGCGCGTTCGCACGTCCGCGCCCTGCGCTCGATTTTGGACCACGTCGAGCACGCTCGTCGTCAGCGTTTCCACGCGGCGCAGGAGAGCATCGTCGACGCCGGACCGCCCGGTCTCTCCGAAGGCCCGCTCGGTCAAAGAGACCGCGAGAGCCTTGGGAAGCTCCCCATTCTCGCCCGCCTCGACGATCCGCCTGAGCAAGGCGGCCCGCTGATCCTCGGAGAGCAGCCGTGCGAGGAGCACGTACGCCTCGTGCCAGTCTCCCCCGGACGGACCCGTCAGCGCGCCCCGAAGGGTCTCCCAGCACTTCACGCCGTCCATCCTCTGCAACCGTCGTGCGGCGAGGAATTCCTGAAAGGTCTTGTGCCGAAACCCCCAAGTCATTCCCGCATCGGACGCCAGCACCCCCGGTCGCAGCTCGAGCCAGCTCAGCGTCTCGTCGACAAGCCCCGGCTCGGGAGTCCGACCCAGCCCTGCCCAGCCCACGTTCGCTCGCACGATGGACGCCGCCTCGGCGTGAGTGAGCCGGCCGCCCGGCGCCTCCTTCCTCATCAACTCCCACGCGATCTCCTGACACACGGCCCAGCGGTCGGTCTCGGGCAGGCGAACTCCGGGGCGAACGCTGTCGGCGTCCTGACCCACGTCCCGGCGGTTCAGCAGGTAGTCGCAACACAGCTCGTAGAGTCGGGCCCGGTCGTCGGGCAGGCGCCCCTGGCCGTAGTGCACGACCCCGATCATCGTCAGCGTGAGCGGGCACGAGGCGAGCTGCCGCAGCGACCGACTTTCGAGAATTCGCTTCGTAAGGTCGCCCGCGTACGCGCCTTTCTCCTCGCGCACAGGCAGCGAATCCGTCCATTTTCGAACGAAAGTCCGGATGTCCTCGTCGTCGAACGCGTCCACATGGCGCACGTCGAAGCCCTGCCAGCCTTGCAGCTTTTCGAAGGCGCGGGTGCGGCACGTCCAGACGATGGCGGTCTTGCCGAACCTCGGCTCCGCGGCCACATCCCGAAGGACTTCCATGACGCGCACGCGCAGTGCCGAGTCCGCCACTTCGTCCAGGCCGTCCAGCAGAAGGAGCAGGGAGCCCTCGGCCAGCCGCTCCTCGATGGAATCGGGGGCGAGGGCGGCCAGCGTCCTGCCCTGGAGGACCTGTGCGAGGATCGGTGCAATGGGCGCCGGTCGTTTCTCCGAAGCGGCCAGCCGTTCGGCGAGCTCACGGGCGGAAACGAGAATCGGCGCCGGCAGCTCGGTCTCGTCGCGGCGAAGACCCAGGCGACGGGCAGGCTCCCCGGAGCCGGGGCTCAACCTCGCCTGGGCGAGCACGAGGGCGATGTACGCGAGGAGGGTGCTCTTCCCGGAGCCGGGCGGGCCGATCACAGCCAGGCGAGGGCACGCGGGCAGCAGTTCCTGGAGGCGAACTCGCTTGGGCTCTGACTCCGCGCGCAGGCTCGGCGGCGCCTGCCCGCCTCGCTTCTTCCCCTTCTTCCGTTCACCCCCCTTTTTCAACTCGGCCTGCTCGAGCCGCGGCGACTCGCGCGTGCAGAGCGGCACGTAGACCTCCTCCAGCGCGATCTTCCGCTCGCCGGCGGCGCTGCCCAGGCCGGGCAGGGGGAGCAGCCGGTGGCGCTCGATCAGGGCGGACAGATACGCCCTCTCCGCATCCCCTCGGAAGGGCGCGGGTCCGGACGCAGCCTGGGTCGGCGGGGCGTACCCTACGACCATCGGTCTGCCCTGCGGGCTCCACCAGGAATGCGGCCGAGGGTAGGGAGTCGCGGCCAACTCGCGCCCCACGTCGTCGGAGAGGCGACCGACGCGCACCCGGCCGTCGGCGTCGGCGGACCGGTCCAGGGCGCGGAGCACCGCGCTCGTGAAGCACCCTTGCCACACGCCGCGCTCCCGGGCTTCGTACGCCAGGTCTCGCGGCGCGCACCCCGCGAGGACCGACCACGCTCGATCCGCCGGCGGCGTGCGAACGGCAGGCCCCAGTCCCTGGAAGAAGCTTTCCTGCGCGATCGTCGCGGCGCCTCCCGCGTGGCAACAATCGAGCACGAGCAGGATCTCCTGCGCGGGGCTCCGCGCGACGACGTTCATCAACCCGGCCAGCTCGATCCCCTCGCCGTCCGCGACCGCGTCCGCGGTCACCAGCCAGAAGCCCCAGTCGGTCGCGGCGCCATGGCCCGAGAAGTACAGGAGACGGCTGCCGCCGCCTTGCAGGAAGTCTCCGATGAGCCGGCGCAGCTTGGGGGCGGTGGTGGGCGTGCCGGCGGGATCGGCGTGCAGCATCCAGCCCCCCCGTGTGGGATCGCCCAGCCGCGCCGCCATGCGCGCCGCGTCCCCTGGCGGCGCGATCAAGTCCATGGCAGGGGCGCAACAGACGAATGACCAAGGCCCAATTTCCAATGACCAATCAATGACGAATTCCCAATGCCCAGAACGGGTTGTGCGAAGGCCTGACGAAATCTGGAAAAGAGTTCGCGAAGTCGACCGGTAGGGAGCCAAGGATCAATGACCAATCAATGACCAAACCGGACATGTGACCGGCGTCAGGGCCGCGGCGCCGTCATCCTTCTTCGCTGCTGGAGCGCCGGTCATTGGTCATTTGGGCATTGCTTGGTCCTTGGAAATTGGAAATTGGTCATTGCTCATTGTCCTCGTGACATTTGCGCATGAGACGCAAAGGTTGCGGAGGGCGGAGGAAGGGCTCACCCCGGGCCCAGCGTGAAGAGGAACGTCGCACCTTGGTCGACGGCCCCCTCCGCCCAGACGCGGCCGCCGTGGCGGTGGATGATCCGGCGGACGGTCGCCAGGCCGATGCCCGTCCCCGCGAACTCCGACGTGGAGTGCAGGCGCAGGAACGGCCGGAAGAGCTTCTGCGCCTTCTCCGCCTCGAAGCCCGCGCCATTGTCCCGCACGAAATACGCCGCTCCGTCCCCTTCCGCCCGCGAGCCGCATTCGATGCGCGCCAGCGGCCTCTTCGCGGTGAATTTCCAGGCGTTGCCGAGCAGGTTCTCCAACACGGTCCGGAGCAGCCGCCCGTCTCCTCGCACGGTCATGCCCGGCGCCACCAGCAGCTCCACTTGCCGCTCGGGTGCCGCGGCCTGCAGAGCCGCGGCCACCTCGCCGGCGATCGCGCTGAGCTCCACCGACGCGAGCCGCATGTCGGCCCGCCCCACGCGGGACAGTTCCAGGAGCGCGTCGATGATCTCCCCCATGCGCAGGGTCGCGGCCCGCACCCGCCGCAGGTAGTCCGCCCCCTGCGCGTCCAGCTTGTCCCTGCATTCTTCGAGCAGCGCCGCGCTGAAGCCGTCGATGCTGCGGAGCGGCGCGCGCAGGTCGTGCGACACGGAATAGCTGAACGCCTCCAACTCCTCGTTCCGCTGCTCGAGATCCGCGAGGAGCGTGGCGCGCGTCTCCGCCAGCTCGCGGGCCGCGCGCGCCTCCGCGGCCTCCATCTCCCGGCGCAGGAGCTGCTCGCGCATCGTGCGGTTCTCGTCCTCGAACTGCTTCCGCCGGAGCTGCGCACGGAGCCGCGCCCGCAGCACCTCGAAATCGCTCGATTTCGTGATGTAATCGTCCGCTCCCGCGTTGATCCCTTCCAGCATCGCCTCGCGCTCGTCAAGGCTGGTGAGAATGATCAGGGGGATGTGCCGCCACGGCGGCGAGCCCTTGATCCGAAGGCAGGTCTCGTGGCCCGAGAGACCCGGCATGACGAGGTCGAGCAGGATGCAATCGACGGTCTGCACCCCGAGCATGTCGATCGCCTCCTGACCGGACCGCGCGAGGACGCAGTCGTACCCCTCCTGCCGGAGCTGATCCGCGATCTCCTGCAGGTAGGTCAGGCTGTCGTCGACGGCCAGGATCTTCTTCGGGCCGAGCAGGCTCGTCCCGGACTCGAAGGCGGACGGGGCGCCCGAGGCGCGCAGGACCGCCACCAGGCGCGCGAGGATCACCTCCGTCCCCTCTTCCTTGCGCACGAAGGCATCCGCGCCCGCATCCAGCGCCTGGAGCTCCCCCTGTCGTCCCTCCGCGGCCGTCAGGAGGAGGCTCGGCGTTCGTCGCAGGGCCGCGTCCTGGCGCATGCGGCGCACCACGGTGGGCCCGTCGATCCCCGGCAGTCGTCCGTCCACGATGACGGCGTCCGGACGCAGGTCGACCGCGCGGTACAGGCCCTCCTCCCCGGAGGCCGCGGTCGCGACCCGATAGCCCGCGGCCTCCAGCGCGCCTCTCAGCTCCTCGCGGGAGGTCGGGCTGTCGTCGATGACCAGCACGGTCTTGCCGGGAGACGACGACGAGTCGGGAGAGACGCGGCGGACCAGCTCGCGCGCCCTCCCCACCACATAGGCGGCATCATAGGGTTTCCCGACATACTCGTCGGCCCCGGTCCGCAAGCCGCGGATGCGGTCCCGCACCTCGGCTTCCGTCGAGAGGAGCAGGACGGGGAGCGAGGCAGTCCCGGGCGCGCCCTTGAGCTCGCGGAGGATCTCGAGGCCGTCCGCGTCCGGCAGCAGCACGTCGAGCGCGACGAGGGCGAAGGGCCCGCGGGCAAGCGCTTCGCGCGCCTCGGCGCCCGTCGCGCAGAGCGTAGGCGTGAAACCCGCGGCCTCGAACGCCTCCCCCAGGTCCATGCGCACGGTCAGGCTGTCGTCGACGATCAGGACGGAGGGCTTCATGGGGTCCTCCGAAGGTCCTTGCCTTGGGCGATGGCCAGGAGCGACGGCGCGATCTGCGGCAGAGGCAGCACCCGGCCGGCGGCTCCGAGCAGGATCGCCTCCCGCGGCATGCCGAAGACGACGCAGGTCGCCTCGTCCTGGGCGAGGGTCACGCCGCCCGCTCGATGGATCGCGAGCAGGCCGTCCGCGCCGTCCCGCCCCATCCCGGTGAGCAGGCACGCGGCCGAAGCCGAGCCCAGCTCCCGCGCGACCGACTCGAAGAGTTCATCCACGGAAGGCCGGCACGAGTGCCGCAGCGGCTCCGAGGTGAGCCGGAGCCGCCCCTGACGCAGGACGAGGTGCCGGTCGGGCGGGGCCATGATCACCCGTCCCACGCCGGCGGCCGGCAACGGCTCCCCGTCGACCGCGAACGCGACCGGGAGCGAAGATTGCCCGTCCAGCCATTCGGCCAGCGCGGTGCCGAACGCGGTCCCGATGTGGAGGACGAGGAGGATCGGGAGAGGGAACCCGGCGTCCAGCTCGCGCAGGATTTCGAGCAGGGCGCCCGGACCCCCGGTCGAGGCCCCGATCGCGATCAGCCGGGGCCTCCCCCGCTGCGGCCAACCGGGAACGCCTGCCGACGACCCTGGAGCCGACGCCGGTTCGGCCCGAGCCCCGGCGGCGTCGCCCGCGTACCGCGCGCGCACCGACTCCGCGAGCCGGGCGCGAGGATGGGTGATCACCTTGATCCGCGACACGAGCTTCACCGTCGAGACCAATTTCCGCTCCCAATCGTCGTCCAGCTCGTTCCCAAGCGGCTTCTCCAGGACGTCGACCGCGCCGGCCGCCAGGGCTTCGTAGGTTCGAAAGAGCTCCCCGCGATTCGTCGACGAGGAGACGATCAGGATCGGCGTCGGAAAATACGCCATGATGTACTCGGTGGCCGCGAGCCCGCTCATGATCGGGAGCATCATGTCGAGCGTGACGACGTCCGGGCGCAGGCTCTTGCAGAGCTCGATCGCCTGGCGGCCGTCCTCCGCCTCCCCGACCACCTCGAGCTCGGGGTCCGCGCCGAGCACCTCCACGAGCCGCTTCCGGACCGTGACGGAGTCTTCGGCGACGAGGGCGCGGATTTTTCGCATGCGCTATCCGATCAGTTCGCGAATGGTCGCCAGCAGCCTGCCCTGGTCGAAATCGCTCTTGACGATGTAGGCGCGGGCCCCCGCCTGCTCGCCGCGACGCCGGTCCTCCGGCGAGGCGCGGGAGGAAATCAGGATGGCGGGGACGTCGCGGAGCACGGGGTCCGCCCGGAGCTTCCCGAGGAACTCGAAGCCGTCCATCCCGGGCATTTCGATGTCGACGAGGAAGAGCGAGAAGCGACGCGTGCGTGCCCGGTCGAGCGCCTCCTCGGCCGAGGCGGCCAGCTCGACGGCGTAGCCCGCCGCCTCCAGAATGCTCTGTTCGAGGATGCGGGTGGTAAGCGAGTCGTCGACGACGAGCAGCGGAGCGGCCGGCCCGGTCGAGGCGTTCGCGGCGGGCCTTCCGGCGGCGCAGGCGACGGCCACGAAGCCCGCCGGATCGAGAACCAGGCGGGGATTCCCCTCGGCGTCGAACGAGGCGCCCGCCACCGTCGGGTCCGCCCCGACGCACGCCGGGAGCGGGCGCACGACCACGTTCGCGGTGCCGAGCAACCGGTCCACGCCCATGGCCGCGGACCCGGACCCGGACCGCACGACGACG
The DNA here is from genome assembly GCA_016197205.1 of Planctomycetota bacterium. Taxonomy (GTDB): domain Bacteria; phylum Planctomycetota; class MHYJ01; order WSZJ01; family JACPWG01; genus JACPWG01. Next base: position 47,125 of record JACPWG010000128.1, on the reverse strand, counting down.
ACCGACCACGACCTCCGGACGCGTGCCGCGGGCTCGGGCCTGCGCAGCGCCCGGGCCAGGGAAAGGAAGGGCAGGAGCCGGCCCTCGTGGACGATCGCGTCCCGCTCGGCCGACCGGGACAGCTCTTCGTCGCGCAGGCGCAGGCAACGACCCACCGCGTCCAGGGGGATCGACGCCACGACGTCCCCGCATTCGACCACCAGCGCCGCGAGGGAGGAGAGGGACACCGGCACGCGCAGTTCGAGGGTCGTCCCGCGGCCGCGCTCGCTCGAACCGGACACCTCTCCCTTCAGTCGGGCGACGGTTTCGCGCACGACGTCGAGCCCGATGCCGCGCCCCGCGAACTCGGTCACGGACGCGGTCGTGCTCATCCCGCCCTCGAGCAGGAGTCGCAACAACTGTTCGGCCCCGAGCGACGCCGCGGCGGCGGCGCCCATGCGTCCGGAGCGGACGACCGCCCGTCGAGCGGCCTCCACGTCGATGCCGCGGCCGTCGTCGCTGCAAGCGATGGCGACGCGGGTCCCGCGGCGCTCGACCGAAACTTCCACCCGCCCGACCGGGGGCTTCCCGGCGGCGGTGCGCTCCGCTTCGGGTTCGATGCCATGGGCTACCGCGTTTCGCACCAGTTGCAGCAGGGCGTCGCCGAGCGCCGCAAGCACGTGGGCGTCCAGGCGGTTCTCGCCCCCCCGCGCATGGAGCTCCACGCGTTTTCCCAGGGACTGGCCGGCGTCCCGAACGGCGCGTTCGAGCGAGGCGAAAACGGCCCGCGCGGGCACGAGCCGGAGCCGATCCACGGTGTCGCGGACCTCCGACAGCTCGCGCTCCGTCTGCTCGATCCCCGTCGCGATCCCGCGCTGGAGCCGGTCCAGCGAGCCGAGCAGCTCCTCGGCGAGCGAGCGCGCGCGGAGCGCCCCCGGACCGCCGCCCGCCGCGGCGGCGGCGGCCGACGCGCGGCGCGGCCCGAGCAGGTCGCGCAGGACCGCCGCCGTCTGGCGCGCCCGCTCCAGCTCGTCCGCCTCCTGGCGGAGCGCGCCCACCTGCACGCCCGCCTCCGAGGTCGCCTCGAGGAGGGAATCCATCTCACCGATCTCGACCCGCACCGTCTCGAAGGCTTGCTCGGTCGGCGTCCGGGCCGGACCCGCGGTCTCGCCGCCGGCCGCCGGCAGCGCCGACCCGGCGCCCTGCGCGGGGGCCCGGGCAGCCGGAGACGCGACCGCCGCCGACGACGCGGCGCCGGGCACGGAGGCGGAGGCCGGCGTTTCGAGCGACCCGACCAGGGCTGCGATGGCATCGACCAACCGCAGCAGTTCCCGGACCCGCTCGCCCGGCACGGGTCCGTCCCCCTCCCGATGGGGGGCGAGCACGCCCTCCACGGCGTGGGCAAGATCCGCGATCCCCGGCTGGCGGACGACGCGGGCGGCCCCCTTGAGGGTGTGCGCCATCCGCAGGAGCCGGGCGACGGGCTGTGACGCCGGCGCGCCGCGCTCGAGCTCCAGCGCGCCCTGGCCGAGCCCCTCCAGGAGCTCACGGGCCTCGATCCGAAAATACTTGTACGGGTCGGCGGGCATGATTCATCGCTCGGAAATCGGCCGGGACGGGGTCGCCGGAGCACGAGTGGCCCGTCAACGAATTTCGGACGGAGTCGTCAATCGAGCCACGGGAAGCCGCGGCTCATGCGGCCATGCGCGTGGGCCGGCCTGCGCCGCCAGGCATCGTGACTGGACTTCGTCAACGGCCCACTAGCCCGCATTGGGCTGGATCAAGCGCGTCAGATCTCGAGACAGGTTCGTGAGCTGAGACGCCGTCTGGAACGTCTGGTTCGAACTGGTTTCCGTCTCCTTCGCCGCCTGGGCGGTATTGGCGACGGCAAGGTTCACCTGCTCGACCGCGCTGGCCTGCTGCTTCGTCGACAGCTCGATTTCGCGCGCCGCTTCGGTGATCGTGCCCACGAGACCCGCGATGTGCCGGAAGGAGGCGGCCACCTCGCCGAATTGCCGCGCGCCGGCGTCGACGGCCTTCGAGCCCCCTTCGGTGGCCATGACCGTCGTGTTCACCGCGGAGCGGATCTCGTCGATGAGCGCGCGGATCTCCTTCGCGGAGCCCCCCACGCGGTCGGCCAGCTTCCGGATCTCGTCGGCGACGACGCCGAACCGCTTGCCGGCCTCCCCCGCGCCCGCGGCCTCGATGGTCGCGTTGATCGCCAGGATGTTCGTCTGCTCCGCCAGTTCGTTGATGATCTCCAGGATGCCGCCGATCTGCTGCGACTTCTTGCCGAGGTCCAGCATGTGGGTGACGATCAGATCCACTTCGCGCTTGATCCCGGCGACGGACTCGTGCGTCTTCTGCACCGTCTGGTCCCCCGCCCGCGCTGCGCCGGCGGCGTCGTCCGCGATCTGCGCGACCCGCTGCGCGCTCTCCGCGATCTGCTTCGACGTGGCCAGCAGTTCGCTGATGGTGGTGGTGATCTCCGTCATCGCCGTGGCCTGCTCCTTCGCCCCCGTGGTCTGCTGGCTCGCCGCGGTCTGCAGCTCCGCCGAGGAGCTTTGCACGTGCTGCACCGCGGACCCGATCTGACGCGTGAGCGCCCGGCTCAGGATCCCCGCCGCCGCGATCGCCAGCACGATGGCGAGCCCGGAGATCGTGAGGATGAGGGTGCTGGCGAACGTCGCGGTGTTCGTCGCGGCCTGCCTCGCGTCGGCCAGCGCGGCTCGTGCGTGGTCCGAGAACTGGTCCAGCGCCTGCACCATCGCGTCGCGCCGGGGAAGGGTTTCGTCGTCGAATTGCTTGATCACGCTCTCCTGCGAGGCCTCGGTCTTCCGAAGGGCGATCACCTTGTCCGCGGCGGCGTCGTACTCCTGCCTCGTCCGGTCGACCTGGTCGAGGAGGCGCTTCGCCTCGGCGCTGTCCACCTGGGGATGCAGGCGCGCAAGGAGTGCGGTCACCGCCGACCGTCGCTCCCGGACCTCCTGGAGAAACCGCTCCTCGCGCGTCAGCAGGAAGCCGCGCAACGAGGCGACCTTCCGCGCCATCTCCGTGTTGACGGTCTGGGCGTCGGCCACCGATTGGCAGTTCACGTCGATGACCCGATCCTTGGCGGCAACCACCGCGTGCAGGGCCCAGGCCGCGACCCCGCCGATGAGGACGGTAAGCCCGGCGATCGCTGCGAAGCCCACGGCCATTTTCCGCCCGAAAGTCCAAGCCTGACCCATAAGGTTCTCCCTTCCAGCCTTCAAGCCACCGGCCCGCTCAGGATTCAAGCGCCGCCAGGATCGACGCCACGCTGATCACGCCTCGGACGCAGCCCCCCGCACGCACGGCCTCGCGCAGGTGACGCTTCGCCCCGTCGGCGACCGCCGCCGCATAGACCTCGGCCCGCGGAAGGCGCAGGTAGCCTTCCAGGTGCTGAAAGCCGAGTGCCACCGACTCGCTCCCGCCGCAGAGGACCAGCCAACGCGGCGCCTCGCTCTCCGCCGCATGGCCGAGCAGGGCGGCGAGGTCGTAGACCTGCACGAGCACGCCGCGAAGCCCCGCAAGGCCGAGCAGCGCGGGCTTCCCGCTCGGCACCGGGACGACCCTCCGGCCCCGGGAAAGCTCCGCCAGCTCCCGGACCTTGAACGCATACGCATCCCCGCCGACGCGCACGGCGAGAAGGTTCTCGAGGTCCGGGACCCCGACCTCCGCGGGCGCCCCGAAGGCCCGGTCGAAATCGCGGCGGAGCTCGGCGGCGCGTCCTTGGCCGCCCGGCGACGAAGCCGTCATGGCGCGCCTCCACAGGCCGCCAGCTCGGCGCCACAGAGGCCGACGAGGGCCTCGCGGCTGAAGCCTCCGCCGAAGAGCAGGATGCGCGAGGCGTCCTCGCGGGGCAGGAGGACGAGCGCCTGCCCCAGCTCCCGGCGGGCCGCCGAAACATCCCCCGAGCGCCTGGCCAGCCGCCCCAGGTGGACGCGAGCCATCGCGAACCCCGGATCGAGATAGATGGCCGCCTGGTCCTGCTCGACCGCCGCGCGCAGGTCGCCCGCTTGCTCGCGACAAAGGGCCATGAGGTAGCGGGCGCCCGCGTTCAGCTCGTCGACCTCCAGGATGCGCGCACAGGCCGCTTCCGCCTCCGCGCGCGCGCCGGCGTTCGTGAGGAGGACCGCCCGCAGCAACTGCGCGTCCGGATCGGACAGGGATTCCGGCGGGAGCGCGTGCAGCAGGTCCAGCGCCTCCGAGAAGCGCTCGGCTCGCAGCAGCTCGAGCGCGACGCCGAGGTCCGGGCAGCCGCGCGGCGCAACCGCGGAGGCCCGCACCGGCCCTCCGCCGACGCGAGCCGCGTCCGGGAACGTGGAGGCGCGCCCCGGTGTCCCCGCGAGCCGCGCGATCCGGTCCGAGGCGTCCTGGATGGCGTTCACCCAGGATCCATCCGGTGGGTGCGGCGCCGGCGCCGGCGCCGGCCCCGGCGCCGGCGCTCGCTCGCTGCGCTGAGGCTCCGGTGCGCCGCCGGGCTCCGTGCCTCCGCGACGCTCGTAGTAAAAGGTCCCGTGCGTGTGGCGCAGGTGGAAGGCCTCCGACAAACCGCGGAGGGTCTCGGCGTGGCCGAGGAAGAGGACCCCGCCGGGGACCAGCGCGCGGGCGATGCGCGCGACGACCGCCCTGGCGACGTCCGGACGGAAATACATGATCACGTTGCGGCAGAAGACCACGTCGAACGCGCCCGCCTGCCAGAAGGCGAGGTCCTCGTCCACGAGGTTGCGCGGCTCGAAGGCGACCGTCGCGCGGAGGGACGGGTCGAGCTGAAAGTCGCGCCCCACGGCGCGGAACCAGCGCTCCTGGACGTCGGCCGGCGTCTCACGCAAGGCCCATTCACTGTAGCGGCCCGCCTCTGCCTTCCTTAACATGGCGGGATTGAGCTCCACGGCGACGATCTTGGTCACGCACCCCGCAAGCAGGGCCGGCAGGCGCTCCCGCAGGAGGATCGCCAGGGAGTAGGGTTCCTCGCCCGACGCGCAGCCGGCGGAGAGGATGCGCAGTTCCCGTCGGGCGCCTGGCGCGGTCGCACGCGACGGCAGGACCGCCTCGAGCAGCGCCCGAAAGTGGTCCCCGTTTCTAAAAAAAAAGGTTTCCGTGACCGTCAGCGCCTCCGCGAGCGGACCGCTTTCCTCCCTCCAACCCGCCGGGGCCGCCAGGCGGTCGAGGTAGGAGGCGGGGCCGCAACCGGCGGCCGCCGTTCGCTCGCGCAGCGTGTCCGCAAGGAAATCCAGCTTGGCGTCGTCGAAGTGCAGCCCCAGGCGAACGGCAACGAGCTCCCGAAAACGCTCGACGTCCGACCTGTCGACGAGGACCTTCATCGGGTAAGCTCCGGCTGAGCGAGCGCGCGCCAGACTTCTTCCGGGAGGAGCCGGGCGGCGCGAAGGACCAGGAGGAGTTGGGCGTCGTGCGCTCCGAGCGCCTCCACGAACTCGCCGCAGGCCGCACCGAGCAAGGGCGGCAGGGAGTGGAGGGTGGATTCGTCGAGACCCCCGACGCCGAGCACGGCGGCGACCGCCAGGGCGACGCGTCGTTCGCCCACTCTCAGCGTCACGAAGCGAGCGACCTCCGGGTCCGGGGCGAAGGCGCCGCCGCTGAGCAGCGCGGCCAGATCGATGACGGGCGTGGGCCCGCCCCGGACGACGGCGACGCCGCGGACGAAGGCCGGCATGCCCGCGACGGGCTCGGTGGGCAATGGACGCAGGGTCTCGACGACGGAAGGCAACGGAAGGGCGGCCACGCAGGTGCGCGTCCGCACCAGGAGGACCGGACCCGGCTCCCTCGGAGTCGGCGGCGTGATCACGATGGCTCCCCCTTGCGTCTGCCCGTGGGCGCGTCGAAGCAGAGCTTCGACGGGAATTCTAGCGCAGAGCGGGGAATTCCACAAGGTTGAAGGTGGCCCGGGAAGCACCGTCGACGGTGAGCGCCCGCGCAGAAATAACTGTGCAGAATCGGTCCTCGAGGCTCCTGGGGGCGCGGCCCTCTGGGCCGCGCTGCGCGGGCCGGAGGCCCGCGCCCCCAGCCATCGGTCGATCCACGAAAATGTAATGTAATTCTTGCGCGGGCGCCGACGCCGGGGCGAGCGAGGCGCCGCACGGCTCCGCGTGAGGCTCCGGCCCCCGGCCCTCGCAGCGGCACCCTCGCGGCGGCGCGCCGGACGCTCGACGCGACTCGGTGGAGTTTTGTATAATGCCGGCCTCGGTCGATTGCCCTCCGCCCATTCCAACGCGGTCAGCTTCAAGACCACAGGACTTGCTACCTTTTTTTTGCAGGCTCTTTACGAAGGGCGTGTGGCGTGTCGATCGATGTGAAGTGCGACTGCGGGCAGGTGGCGACGCTTGGAGACGAGTTTGCGGGCCGTCGGTACCAGTGCACCTCCTGCGGAGCCATTCTCTCCCTGCCACGCAAGTCTCCCACCGTCCAGGTCCAGGCTGCCGGCACCTCGGCCGAAACAGCGAACCCGACCGTCGCCCCCGCCGGCGCGCCTCCCGCCTCCCCCCTTTCCCCTTCTCCTGCGCAAGCGCCAACGCCCGCCGATGCGGGCCAGGTTCCGCCGGCGCCGGCCACCGCGCCGCCCTACTCGGGCATCGCCGCGATCCGGGCTTCGGGCGTCCGGCCCGGCGGGCGTCCGCCCAAGAAGTGTCCGGCCTGCGTGGAACTGGTCCCGGTGGAGGCGCTCACCTGCCCGAATTGCGGCATCGATTTCGCCACGGGAGAGCGGCCCACCGTCCATCCCACCGCCGCGAGTCGGCTCCGCCAGTCCGGCGCGATGGCGATGGGGGCCACGGCGATCGGCAAGAAGCGGAAGCCGAAACTCCCGCCGCCCGGCTTCGATGAGCTCCTCCTCGGCACGGTGCTGGAACCCTTCAGCATCGCGGAGAAACTGGTCGAGGCCTTCGATCACGATGTGATCTGCATCGGGGCGGGGATTTTCTACTTGCTCTCGGCGGCGATCGTCATCGGGCTGGAACTGCGGGGAGGAGACACGCGGGTGATCGAAATCAGCGTCGAACAACTTTCGAACCTCGGGGGCTTCGTTGCCGTCCTGTTGGCCCTCCTCATGGTCCTGACCCTCCAGGCGCTGGCGATGAACCTCTCCCTCGTCGTGCACGGCTCGTCCCGAAACCCGCTCTCCGTCGTCCTCGTCCTCGCCTACCTCTCCGGCGTCGCCACCTCGGCCCACCTGCTGTGCGTGTTCGGCTACCACACCATGTGGCCCCTTGGCTTCCAGTACCTCGACTACCTCCTCATGCCCTGGCTCGGCTTCCTGGTCTTCGCGATGCTGCACCGCGGTTGGGGAACGACCCTTCTCGAGGCGATCCCCCCGGCGATCGTGGTTGTCCTTCTCCAGCAATTCGGCACGAAGGGGATCGGCGATTCGATCGTCCGCCTGATGAAATTCCTCGGTGCCTGATCACCGGCCAGAGGACTCCCCCCTCCACCGCCCCCCTCCACCGCCCCCCCCTCCAGTTCCCCCTCCTGCTGCGCGGCCCTCGCACGGTCGAGTCAATGACCGGCGAGGCTTCCGAATCGGCGCGGAAGACCCCAATTCGGGCGAAGGCCCGAAACCCAAACCGACGACGAAACCACCAAGCCACAAAGCCACGAAGACCACGAAGGACCGTCAGTGAGGGGGGCGAGCTTGGCTCAGCCGAAAAACGCCTTTTCGTCTTGGTGACTTCGAGTCTTTGTGGTTTCGTCGCCTGCGAATCTGGATACGCTTTCAAGAAGTTCACCGATAGGGGTCCAATTCCGCTGCGGTGCCGATAATCAGACCAAGCCAAGCGATTTTCGTGCAGGTCTCGGATCGCTCTTTACATCATTCACACTAGGCACTTACTCTCAGTTTCAAGAGCGCGAACATAGATTAGAATATATAATTATTCGTTCGATATATTTGACTTTTCGGTTTCATTTGCTATACTTCTAGCGTGGGGAGCGGCCATGGAGTCCCATGAATTCATCGTCACGTTGATGCTCAGTACCGCTCCACGGAAGTCGGTGACCCATAGCCGAAGGCAAGTTCGACCGCCCGCGAGGCGCGCGAGCAAGGCGTAGTAACGGAGAACTACGTCGAGCGAGCGCAACGAAGCAGGCGGCCGAAATCGCCGAGGAAATTGGTCACCCAATTCTGTGGGGCGGTACTCAGGGCCCCTGAAGTCGCACTGGAGGATCGTGCACGCCGGCCATGAGGGAGACGTTGCCGCGACCGGGAGACTTCGATGCCGAATTCAGTACTGCACGGGAATTGGGGGGAAAACAGGGTCGGGCGCGGAGGGCGCCCGGCCCAGGACGCCGCGTGCTTCTGGAGCATGGCGCAGGCGAACCTCCGGCGCGGGTCTTCCCGCGGCATGTGGTTCACCCCGGGCACTGCGGCGGCCGTCGTGGCGGGGGTCGGGGTTGCGATCCTGATCGGACAGCTCGCACGGGTCCCGACCGGCTCGACGGACGGAGCCACCCGGCGAGACTTCCTCCCAGGGCTCCCGCTCCTCCTCCTGGGCGGCCTTCTGCCCGCAGTCGCCTACGGAGTGGTAAGTGCTCGGCGCCGCCGGCAAGCCGAGGCGCGAGAGGCGATCCTGTGCGCACTCGATACGGGACTGATGCGCATGGCCGCCAAGGCCGGGGAGCTGCGTGCTCTGGACCGGCAAAAGGACGAGTTGCTCTTCGATGCGTGCCACGAGCTTCGCTCTCCACTGGTGACGGTGCGAGGATACGCCAACATGATCTTCGAGGGCCAGCTCGGACCGGTGAGCCCGCAACAAAGGGATGGGCTCCAGGTCGCCCTCCGCAACCTCGATCGGGTCCTGGAACTGGTCCAGGAACTGAGCGACCATGCGCAGGCGGGGACGCAGGCCGCTGTGCTCGCCATCGAGCCGGTGGAGCTTGGCCCGATCGTCTCGCGGGCCGTGGCGCGGGTCGAGGAGGAGATGCGGAGGCGCGGGGTCACTGTCGAGCGGCCTACGGAGGGCGTGCAAGGACTCGCGACCGCGGACCCGGCCCGGCTGGAATGGATGATCCGCAGCCTCCTCGCGAACGCCGCGAAGGCGGTGGCGCCGGGAGGCCGGGCGGGCATCTGCCTCTCGCAAGCCCTCAACGGGGATGCGTCGATCCGGGTCTGGAGCCAGCCCGCTCCGGCCTCGGACTCGGCCGCGGGTCCAGGCGAAACACCCGGCGCGGAACCGCGCCTCCTCGTCCACCCCGCCCGCCGGCGGGGAGGCCGCGCCCTCCACCTCGCCATCGCGCGGCAGGTGGCGCAGGCCCACGGGGGGCGTCTGGAATACGAAAGCCTCGCGCGTCAGGGCACGGTGGCGAAGGTCGTGCTCCCCCTGCGGCCTTGCGCCGGCCGGACACCGATCGCGCCGCAGACGCCGTGGGACGCGGACGGCTGACGCGCCGAAAGAGCGCTTCCGACCAGGACCTGTCAAGGCTACGAACACGAACCCGACCACGGATCGTCAGGAAGGAGACCGGACCATGTCAAAACGAATCTTGATCGTGGACGACGAAGAGGACGTGTGCCTCTTGATGAAGCAGATCCTGGAGGCCAAGGACGGCTACCAGGTCGACTACGGGCTTTCCGGGTCGGCGGCCCTCCAGCGACTTGAGGAACAAAAGTGCGACTTGTTGATCGTGGACGTGATGATGCCCGAGATCAGCGGTCTGGAGCTGTGCAGGGTGATCGCCCAGCGTGGTCTCGCCCCCGGGGTCCCCGTCATTCTCCTCACCGCGTTCAGCGATCTCGCCTACAGCGAGGAAGCGCTGCTCGGCTACTACGGCGTCTGCCTTTGCATGTACAAGCCCTTCGAATCCCAGACGCTGCGCGAGAACGTGCGTCGCGCGCTCTCGCCCATGCTGGTTTGACGGTGGAGCCTTCGACCCCCATGGACTCTCCCGCGGAAACCCGGCGCGAAGAAACGCGCGAAGAAGTTCGGCTGTGGAAGACCGTACGGTTCCTCCAGGCCCTGGGCGACCGCTACACCTATCGGCCGATCGCGAACTCCTACGTCCGCTTCGGGCTGCTCCTCGGGCTCCCGGGCATGTTCCTGACGTTGGCCGCCACGATCGCGTGCTCCGCCTCGACCGTGCCCCTGGCGGAGCGTTTCCTGGCGGCCTTGCGCAATCCGCTGCTCCTCGCGGCGTCCGCCTCCTACCCCCTGCTCGCTTGCTGGGCCTTCGGCGTCCTCGGAACGCTCAGTCGCGGCAAGGACCTGCGGATCGCGCAATTGATCCGGGACCTCACGCTCCAGGCGAGCCGGGACGAGCTGACGGGGCTGCTCAATCACCGGCACGTCGTCGAGCACCTCGGCATCGAAATCGAGCGGGCACGCCGCGAAGGCTATCCGCTCGCCTGCCTGATGATCGACCTCGACAATCTGAAGCCGGTGAACGACGTGTTCGGCCACCTGGCCGGGGACCGCATCCTGATGGAGGTCGGGGCGATCCTCCGCGAGGGCTGTCGCCCCTACGACGTTGCCGGTCGGTACGGGGGGGACGAGTTTTGCCTCGTGCTCCCGCGCGTGAGCGACCTCCAGGCCGCGCAGATGGCCGAGCGCATTCGCGGCCGCGTGGCGCGCCACCCGTTCGTCCTGCCGTGGAACAACCGCGCCGTCCGGCCGACGGTCTCCATCGGCATCTCGAGCTTCCCCCGCGATGGAGGGACGCGCGCCGCGCTCGTCTCGGCGGCGGACTCCGCGTTGTACGAGGCGAAGGAGGCGGGGAAGAACCGGGTCGTGATCGCGACCGGCCTGAGGCCCGTCGAAGGGGGTCGCGCCACAAAACGCACGGATACCCCTCGGTCGCTGGAGGCGAGGGTCTTCCCTCGCGACCCCCGCCCCGCGTCCCAGGGGCCTGGCCGCGGCCCCGGGGCCGAGACCGGGGATGGGCGGGAGCTCGAGGCACGGGCTCCGGTCGAGACTCGCCGGATGGCGGGCCACACCCCCTCCCCAAGCCGGGGGGAGAGGCTTCTCCTCATCGACGACGACCCGGAAATCGCGGACATGGTCCGCTCGCTCCTCGAGGGCGAGGGCTACAAGGTCCAGGTCGCGCCCGACGGTCTCGCCGCCCTGGAAGCCCTCGCGTCCGCGACGCCCGACCTCATCCTCCTGGATCTGGCCATGCCGCGCATGGACGGCTTCGACTTCTGCAGGGCCCTTTCCGAACGGGGCCTGGCGCGCGGCGTACCCATCGTCGTCCTGACGGCGCTGGACACGTTCGGGTACTCGAGCGAGTTCCTGTCCAGCCTGTTCGGTGTTCGCCTCTTCATGTACAAGCCCTTCCAACCACGGGCGCTCCTCGAGAACCTCCGGAAGGTGCTCGCGGTGCAACGCGCCCGGAATTCCTGAGGTTCACGCCATGCCATCCTGTTCGCATTGCGGCGCGGAGCCGTCGCCCGAATCGAATTTCTGTCCCAAGTGCGGCATCCTCCTCGAGGGCCGCACGCCCCCTCGCCTGCCGGGAGCGGGTCCGTCGCGGGAGTTCGCTCGCACTCCGATCGTCGCCGAGGCGGCGATCTTCTTCGGGCATCCCCGCGTGCTCTCCTCCTTCTGGCACCTGTTCGACATCCTGCTCCTGCTCGTCTTCGGCTACTGCGTGGGCCAGGCGGTGGGCACCGACCTGTGCCTGGCAGCGTCCTGTGCGGGCGTACTGCTCGCCCTCCTGGTCCGCTGGTTCTATTGCATGGGGATCACGTATCGCATCACGACCCATCGCATCGACGTCGATTGGGGGATCTTCTCCAAGCGGCGCGAGGTCCTCTGGCTGTACGAGGTGCGGGACTTGTTCATCGAGCGTCCCTTCTCCCAGAGGCTGCTGGGCACGGGAAATCTCCTGGTGATGGCCTTCGGCTCCGACGAACCCTATTTCCGCATACGAGGGTTGTCCGGCGCGGGGCATGTTTTCGATCAGCTCAAGGTGCACGTGAACCGGGAACGCGAGCGGCACGTCGGGGTGATCCGCGCCCTCGGCATCGCGTCGCCGGGCACGGCGAGGATCACGACGCCGAAGCCCGAGCCCGCGGAGAGGCTGGCCGGCACGGCCTGACGCGCCGGAGCCGCAACTGAAACAGCGCAATAGGAAGACAAGTCATGAGCGATGAGAAACCACGCATCCTCCTCGTTGACGACGTCTCCAGCCACCGCCTGCTCGTTCGAAGGGCCCTCGAGGCCGAAGGGCTGCAGTGCACGCTCGAGTCGGCCGCCACCGGTAGAGACTGCCTGGAGGCCCTCGCCCGGGCGCCCTTCGACATCCTCCTCCTCGACTTCTGCCTGCCTGACACGGATGGCCTGGCGGTGCTTCGGGAGGTCCGGGCCCGCTACCCCGCCCTGAACGTGGTCGTCGTGACGGGCATGGGAAGCGAGGAGGTCGCCGTCGATGCCATGAAACTGGGCGCACGCGACTATGTCGTCAAGTCCAACGACCTCGTGCGCAGGGTCCCGCTCGCGGTCCGCAAGATTCTTGAGCGGCTCGCCCTCGAGGCGGAGTTGCGCGAGACCAGACGGGAAAAGTGCCGCCTCGAAGAGCTGGACCGGATGCAGCAGGAATTCCTCGCCCGGGTTTCGCACGAGCTGCGTACGCCCCTCGTTTCCATGGTGGGCTACGGCGAGCTCCTGCTCTCCGGCGACATGGGCCCCCTGACGCCCGCGCAACGACAGGCCCTCGAGGTGTCGCTCCGCAACGCCCACCGCCAGCGGTCGACCATCGAGAGCCTTCTCCTGTATGCCGGGATCCAGGCGCATCGGCGACCGCTGGACCGCTCCGCCTTCACGCTCCAGTCCTCGCTGTCGCAGGCCATCGACTCCTTCCGGCCGGAGTGTGAAAAGAAGGGCGTCACGCTGCGCTCCCTCCTGCCGGCCGTTCCCATCGGCGTCTTCGCCGACGAGGCGCTCATCGGCCATGTGCTCACGAACCTCGTCGGCAATGCCGTAAAGTTCACCCCGAACGGCGGGGAGATCGAAGTTCGCTGCGACGTCGAGGGGGGCGGGTGGGCGGCGGTGCAGGTGAGCGACACAGGGTGCGGCATCCCCCTGGAGGCCCAGCCTCACATCTTCGAGCGTTTCTGGCAGGCCGACGGCAGCCTCACCCGACGCCACGGCGGGCTGGGGCTCGGGCTCGCGATCGTCAAGGAGATCCTCGACGCCCACGGCTGCCCCATCCGCTGCGAGAGCGAGCCGGGCAAGGGCGCCAGGCTCCTGTTCCACCTGCCCCTCGCGGAAAGGCCTGCAAGCTCCCGGACCGACTCGACCCGTCGCCGTCGCGCCCGCCTTCTCCGGCGCGGCGAAGGGCGACGCATCCTGGTCATCGACGACGAGCCGGACATCCGGGACTTCATGAAGACCCTCCTCAGCGCCACGGGGTACGAGGTCTATACGGCCGGGGACGCGACCCGGGGCATCGACCTGGCCCAGTCCCTCCCCTTCGATCTCGTGCTTCTCGACATCGCGCTGCCCGATCGCGATGGGGTCTCCCTCATGCGCGAACTGCGGGAAGGGCCCAGGACCCGACACCTCACCGTCTGGATGCTCTCCGCACGGGCGGACGCCCCCACCCGCCAGCGCGCGCTCAAGGCGGGCGCGGACGGGTTTGTGACGAAGCCGTTCGTTCCGGACGACCTGCTCTACGCGCTCTCCAACTTTCTTGCCAAGAGCCCCGCGGCGAAATGAAGCGGGTGTGGCTACTTTTCGTATGCCCCCTGAAGGGGGTACTACAAACAGTGGGTGCTGCTCTCGGAACCTACTGTTCGTAGTACCGCCTTCAGGCGGTCTGGGCGCTGTCGTCGAAAAGTAGCCACACCCGATGAAGCGGCGGGCTCCACGCAGCTCGCCCATTGATCCGCCGCCGGCGCCTTGTTACACTTGGGACGGCTCTATCGAGGCCTGCGAACGCATGCGGAACGGAAGAAGCTTGTGCGCCTCTTGGCCCCCCGGGCGGCGCCGGCCGGCGGGGCCGCGAAGCGGGCTCGCGCTCTTTCTCACGCTCTCGATGCTCGCCCTCCTCTCGGTGCTGGCGGTCGTCTTTGTGAACCTGGCCCGGAGCGAAGCATGGGCCAGCGCGGCCTACCGGGACGCCGTGCAGTGCCGGCTCCTCGCCCTCTCCGGCCTCGAGTACGCCGCCGTGAGGCTTCGACGCGAGGCGGGGTTGCACACCTTCAGCGACCCCGGCGCCGAATGGCGCTACGGCGGCGGGCCCCTCGAGACGGCCGCCCGCCCCTCCTACGATGCGGGTGGCGCCTACGGCTTCCGCTACTCCGGCGCGCTCCCCGGCACGTACGCACCCCTCGGCGACCTCTTCACCCTGAAGATCCTGGACACGAACTCCCAGCTCCACCTGAACTCTCCGGTCCCGGGCCTCGCGAGCATGCTCGACACCCTCGGAGTCGCGATCCTCGACGACCGGCGCGCGCGCGGCCTCGATCCGACGAATCCCATCGCCGGCCGCGGCGCCCGGATCGTGGCGCTCCGCAACGCCCAGGGGCGCTTCGCCGGCAAGGAACCCCTGCGCTCCCTGCTCGGGGACCGCGATTTCTCGATCGCGGAAGAATACCTCACCGCGAGCGCGTGGGAGGACCCGCATGTCCTCGCTCCGACCGGCGCGGTGCTCCCCGAAGGCATGCCCGGGTTTTCGTTGGAGCCGCGCGCGCCGATCAACGTCAATACGGCGCCGAAGCCCGTCCTTGTAGCCGTTCTGACCGGCCTGCGAGGGCCCGTCGGGGGCCCGCTCCCCTATGCGACGGCGGCCGACCTCGCGGATGCGCTCCTCGCCTACCGGACCAGCCCCCTCCCCACCCAGGGGCCGTTCAAGCGCTGGAACCAGTTTTATTCGTTCCTCCACGCCCTCACGCTGCGGCCCGTCTCGCCCCTCCCCGAGGAGTGGGCCTGGGCGGTCCTCGTGAACGCCGACCCGAATTTCCATCCGGCGCGGTTGAACGTCGAGGCCGTCCTTCATCCCCCCTTCGACAAGACGGAACTGCGCTTCCGCACCACGGAATTCTGCTTTCGCGAAATGGGCGCATACGAAGTCACCGCTCTCGCGCGGCTGCTCGGTCCGGGCGGGCGGGAAAAGGCCTGCGCGAAGGCCACCGCGGTCCTCCAGGTGTTCGAGTTCCTGTATCACACGGTACAAGCGGACTTCGAGGCCCGCAGGACCTCCGTCGCCTCCGAAAACGCCACCACCTGGCCGAACCCGTCCCGCGGCGCCGGTGGGCGGCCCGCCGACTGGGCCGGGCACGTCCAGCTCCAGACCGACGTCCCCCGGCCGCCCACGGGGGCGCCGGCTCCCCTCTTCTCGGCCGGGATGCGGACCGCCATCACGGCCGAGGTCGCGACCGGCTCCCCGCTGCCGGCGACCGACCAGGAGAGCGGTCCCGACGTCTCCCGCGGCGGCGACCTGATGCCGGACGGACTCTTTTTTTCGGACGAACGCGCGGAGCTCACCGGGTACGCGTCGGTCGGGAACGCCGACCCTCGCCAGGGCTCGCTGTCCTTTTGGGTCAAGTTCGATCGCAGAGCGAGCGCCCTCCCGGTCCCCCTCCTCCTCCTCACGTTTCCGGACACGTCGGAGACGGGCGTGCAGCACCGCATCCGCGCCGCCCTGGGCGGGGGCGTGCTGACCGTGGAGTCCACGCGCCTCTGCTACGTCGCCGACAGCTACGGCACGGACGCGGACCGGAACGCCCTCCCGGTCCCGTATCTGAACGAGGAGTCCACCTGGATGTCCGTGCTCCCCGGCCATGGGCAGCTCCACGAGTGGCACAAGATCGAGGTGTCGTGGGTCGACGGCACCTCGCAGACCCTCTTCGTCGACGGCTTGCCGGGGGTCCCCGTCTCGACCACGCCGGCGAGCCCGCTGGTCGGCTTCTCCGGGTGGCCGCCCTACCGGGCCCTCCTGGCGGTCGGAGGCTCCGACACCGCGGAACGGGGACGGGAGGTCAGCGGGGCGACGCTCGACGACCTGACGATCTACGGCGTGCCCTTGCTCCCCGGCGCCCCCGGTGTGCCCTCGTCGCGGTTCGAGGACCTGCCGACGTCCGGCCCGCCGACCTTCGACGCCGGCCGCTTCGAGAGCGGGTTCGACCCGCTGCCCACGCAGGCGCGGGTGCTCGGCGTGACCTGGACGGAGTGGGTCCCCGAGACGTACAACGGCGTGCCGCTCCTCAACGCGCCGGCCTCGCTCGAGCTGGCGCTCGACACCGGCGCCGGGCTCGTGACGCTTCCCCCGTCCACGGACCTCGTCGAGGACGTGCTCGCCGGCCTCGGCCTCTCCGTGGCGGTCAAGAATCAGTCGGTGCGCTACCAGGTCCGCTTCAAGCACAATCCGGCCTTCTCGCCCCTCAACGTCACGCCGATCTTCGACGACATCCACATCGCCGTCGCGCCGGCGGAGATTAAGTGGCTCGAATTCCTGTGGGTGCTGAATGAGTAGCGGCCGGTCCCGGCTCGCACCGGCTCCGGGCGTGACCGAGGCCGCGCGCCCGCCCGCGATTTTCCCACGCGACACCCGGCTGCCTCCCCGCGGGGGCGACGCCTCGCGCCCGGTGCGCAGCCTCGGCCTCCGCTCCCGCGGCCGGCGGGCGGCGGCCCTCCGCCTGGCGCTCGGCCTCCTCGCTTGCGCGGCGGGCCCGGCCGCCGCCGAAGACGGGCCCGATTTCGTGCTCGGTTTCTCTTTCCAGCCCGCGGCCAACGAGCGGGCGTTCCTGGTCGTCGGCTGGACGGCCGCGCCGGTCGGGGCCGCGGTACGCCTTACGCTGGAGCTCGAGCCGGAGCGCGAGCCCGCCGTCACCACCACCGCGCAGGTGGAAGGCGGCGGACGCTTCTCGACGACCATCCGTATCGGGCGGCCCTTGCTGCTCCCCGGCGAATACCGGCTTCGCGCCGTGCTCGTGGGCTCGTCCCGGCCCGAAGGCTCGGCCACGGTGCGCATCGGCACGGTGGAGGAGGAGCGCGCGGCGCGCGGCGCACTCGACCAGCGAGCCACGGAAGGCCGGCAGCGGCTCTTTTCGCTCGTGACGCGACTCGAGCGGGTCGACGGCCGTCCGGACGCCGACGTGGCCCTCGGCACCTGGGACGGGGAGCTGCTCGGGCTGAAGCGGGAGTTTCTGGAGCTGGTGGCTCCGGGACGCTTCTTCCTGTTGTATCGGCAGGCGGAGCTCGCCGAGCTCTTCCTCGACCTGACCGTCGTCGAGCTCCTCGAACGGGAGCGACGGGAGGGGAAGGCCCCGCGCGAGGACGAACTGCTCCTCCGCCGCATCTATTTGCGGGAACTGGAACGGAGGCTCGGGACGACTGCCGAGGCGCCGGCGGGTGCGGGCGCACCCGCTCGAAGCCTTCTGTCGCAATGGTTGGTCTCCATCAAGGTCCTGCTCGGCGAACTGCGAACCGGGGTCGGCCCCGAGCGGGCGGGCGGAACCGGCGCCGGAGAGCCCTCCCCGACGAGGCTGGCGCGCTTGCGCTCCGTGGAGTTGGGGGCGGCGGAGGCCCTGCCCGGTTTCGAGCGGTTGGCCGGCGCGCGAGTCGCGGCGATGGACGGGCTCGCGCTCCTCCTCGGCGAACGCGGTGCGAAGCCCCCTGCCGCTTCAGTCGCGCTCGGCGACGTCGAGGACGCCGTCCACCGGATGGAGGAGGCGCTGCTTCTGGACCGGGAAGCCGCCCGCATCCGCGTCCGCTCCGCCCTGACCGACCTGTCCCGTGCGGCCGGCGAGTTCCTCGGTCCGAGCGAGGCGCCGCCGGAGGGCGCCGCCGAGGTGGCCGCTCGCGCCGTCGCCGGGTTGGCCACGGACGAGGCGTGCTTGTTCCATTTCCCTGAGTTCCAGCCCCTCGCGGGGAGTGCGGCCGCCTGCCTGCTCGAATTGTCGCGGTCGAAAAAGATCGCCGCCCCCTCGAACGCGCCGACCTCGGGGACCGCGCAGGTCAAGCTCGCGGAGAGGCGGGCCTACTTTCGCCGCACGCTGGAGGCCACGCTCGCCCGGCTGAAGGAGCTCGGTCAGGGCCGGGCGGAGCGCGGCGGTCAGGCGGGGCACCGGTGATTCCCGGAGTGCGCTTCGCGGGACTTGCCGTCGTGCACCCTGCATGGCCTTGCTGCTTCAAGTTCGGGGGGTAGATGATGGCTCAGCCTCCCAAACCCGAGGACACGGTGACCTCGGCCGGCGACCCCCTCGCGCCCCGGGCCGCTCCGGACCGGGACGCCCAGAGTCCGGTCCGCCCGGCGGCCAAAGCGGTTGTGCCGGCGACCGTCAGCCTCACGCACATCGGTGGGCCGATGGCGGGGCTCAGCGCGCCCGTCGAGCCCCCTGCACAGGCCGCTTCCCCGCCCGGCGAGCAGGTCGCGGCGCAACCCGCGGCTTCGGGGGCGCCTGCGGGGCCGGTCACCCCCGAAGAGCGGATGCTCGGTCCGTACGAACTCTTGGAGGTCGCCGGCGAGGGCGGGATGGGGATCGTGTATCGCGCGCGTCATCGCGACCTCGGGCGCATCGTCGCGCTCAAAGTCACGCGGGGCTTTCTCGTCGGAGACGAGGACCTCGAACGCTTTCGACGGGAGGCCCAGGTCGCCGCCTCGCTCGATGACGAAAACGTGGTCCCCGTGTTTGACCTGGGCGCGCACGAGGGGAAGCTCTACCTCGCGATGAAGTGGATCGAGGGACGGACCCTCGACCGCTACCTCACGGAGCTGCCGGGCGGTCCCCGCCCGCGGGCGAAAGAGGTCGTGCGCACGCTGCTTCCGGCGATCCGGGCCCTCGGGAAGGCGCACCGCGCCGGCATCGTGCACCGGGACATCAAGCCCAGCAATCTGCTGGTCGACCTGAAGGGCCAGATCTACCTCGCGGACTTCGGGCTCGCGAAAAATCTCCAGACCGACTCGAAGCTGACGAGGACCGGCAATTTCGTGGGCACGCCCGTTTTCATGTCGCCGGAGCAGGCGCGGGGGGACGTGCGGCGGATCGGGCCGCCGGCGGACGTCTACGGGCTCGGGGCGATGCTCTACGCCATCTTCGCGGGCCGCCCTCCGCTGGAGGCCGCGGACATCTACGAGCTTTTCGACAAGATCGAACGCGAGGAGCCCCTGCCCCTGCGCTCGCACTGGCCTGAGGTCCCCCGGGATCTCCAGACCGTCGTCGCCAAGGCGCTGGAGAAGGAGCCGCAGCGGCGGTACGCGGACGCCGGAGCGATCGAAGCGGACCTCGCCGCCTGGCTCGAAGACCGGCCCATTTCGGCGCGTCCCCCGTCCGCCTGGGAACGCGTGCGCCGGCGCGCGAGAGCGCATCGCGTCCCGCTCTCCTTCGCGGTCGTCGTGTGCCTCGCGCTGCTGACGATCCTGGGAAGCTGGCGTGCCTCACGGCTGCGCGACGACGAGCAACGCGGCCTGCGGCTTCGACAAATCGAGGAGAAGGTGGAGCAGGCGCGACGGTTGCTGGAGACCTGGAGCGATCCCCGCTTCGATGAAGAGCAGCGCCTGGAGCAGGCCGACCTCCTCCGGCAGGCGGAGTGGCGCCTCCTGGACGCCGTGGCCATGGACCCGTCCCGCACGGACATCCAGGCAAAGGCGGAGCAGGCAAAGGAACGGATCGAGCAATGGGTCCAAGGCGCGCTTGCGAAGGCGGACGGGTTCCTCCTCGCCGGGGACCGCGAGGCGGCGTTGAAGGTGCTCGCGCGGATCCGGGATCTGGCGCAGGGCCGTGCGGCCTACCTTTCGCTGGAGGCCCGCGCCAAGGTGGCTTCGGGCAGCATTCGCGTGGACGGCGCACGGGTCAGGGTGCGGTTCTTCCCGATCGACGGGAGCACGTTGCGCCTCGCGGCGGAGCCGGCGTTCGAAGGAGAGCCCCCGCTCAGTTGGCCGGCGGCGCCCCTCGGCGCCTATTGCGTGGTCTTCCAGGCGGCGGACGGAGCCACGTCGAGGCTGCTGGTGCGTCTGTCGCAGCCCACCTCCGCCGAGCCGGCGGCGGACCGAAGGACGCTCACGGTGCCGGACCTCCCCCGCCAACGGGACGTGCCGGAGGGCATGGCCGTCATCCCGTCTGGACCCTGCCGGATCGGGGGCGAGGCGCTGGGTTCTCAGACGGAGCACCCGGTCGACCTGCCCTTGTATTGGATCGATCGCTACGAAGTGACGTGCGCCGAGTATGCGCGCTTCGTGGCCGCGACGGGCGCCCGGCCTCCGTCGACGTGGGGGGGCCCCGAACCGCCGGCGAACCTGCGCGACTTGCCGGTCACCATGGTCTCCTGGGCGGAGGCGGACGCCTACGCGCGGTGGAAGGGCAAGCGTCTGCCCAGCGAGGAGGAGTGGGAGAGGGCGGGGCGCTTCCTGGATGGCCGGGCCTTCCCCTGGGGGAATGACTGGGCGGAGGCCCGATCGAACGCGGGCGGAGGCCGGGGGCTGCGCCCACCGGGCAGCTTCCCTCTCGACGTGAGCCCGGACGGCGTGTTCGACCTGGCGGGGAACGCGTGCGAGTGGACGGCGACGCCCTTCGAGAGCGGACAGGCGCCCGGCAAGGTCATCGTCCGCGGCAGCTCGTTCGCGCATCCCTTGCAGTCCGGGCTGTTTCGACCCGAGCATCTCGCGACGCGGTGCGCCCTGCCGGCCGACCGGCGGGCGGAGAACCTCGGCTTCCGCTGTGCAAAAGACTTCCGCTAGGCGCCCGGGAAAAAATAACTGCGCAGACTCGGACCTCGAGGCTCCTGGGGGCGCGGGCGTCACTCGTTCGCTCGCTCGACGCGAGCTGCGGAGCGCAGGCTGGACCGAACTGCGCGGGCCGGCAAGCGCAGTGGTCAGGCGTCCTGCTGCTCCGGCGACCGTTCGACCAACCGCTCGAAGGCGGCGACATAGTCGACATGGACGGCGGCCAGGTGCCGCCGAACGTCGTCGAGACGCTCCGGGTTGCCGCGGATCAACTCGACGACGTCGTGCTCGTCCCCGAGCCGTCCGGCCGCCAGTTTCAACTCGACCAGCGACTCCAGCGCAATGTACTTCAGGCTTGCGCGGGTGGCGCCCATGCGGGCAGGATGCGGAATGGTGGTCGGCGCGGGTCGGGACGCCGTGCCCGGGCGTTGGCCCTCGGGCAAGATGTCCACTCGGACCTCGGTTTCCTCGTGAAGCAGCTTCGGCCATCTACCGGGGGGTTGCGGCAGGACCACGAATCCGGAAACCGAGGCCGCGCGGAGAAAAGCGTCAACTTGGTCCGCCGCGAGCACGATGTCCACGTCCCGCGTGAGCCGGCCAAGAAAGCCGTGGCGCCACACAGCCCAGCCGCCGGCGAGCACCGCCTCGCAGCCCAGCGCCTCCAGCAGCTGGTCGATCGACCGGATCACGCGCCCGAAGCGTCCGGGCAAGTCCTGAGGCTCGAACATCGCATTCCTTCCGGCCCAGAGTTGTTCCGCAAGCTCCAGTTGGCGCGTTACAGTCTCCAGGGTCACGTTCGCCATGGCTCGCCTCCAGACCTCCAAGGTAGAGCCTTGCTAACGCGGCGCGATGCGCTTCCGCAAGGAGTTTCGGCGTGTCTCGACGGCCAGTCCGGGCTCCACCCCCGCCGCCCTACCCCGGCCGAGAGCCGGAACCGAAGCCGAACCTGGGGGCCGCCGTCGCGGCCGGCCCTCACCGCGACCCTCACCCGTACGAGGGGAGAGGGTGGCCGTTCCCCGGAAGCCCTTGCGCTGCGGCGCAAATCATCCTGGGGAACAAGAGGGAGGGCGGACTTGAACACTGCAACAACGAGCTTGGCGCCCGCGCAAGAATTACTTTACATTTTCGTGGATCGACCGATGCCTGGGGGCGCGGGCCTCAGGGCCGCGCCCCCAGGAGCCTCGAGGTCCGAGTCTGCGCAGTTATTTTTGCGCGGGCGCTTCGCCCTCTCCAGGCCCGCGTCCGCTGGAGCAAGGCCGTGCCGCGGCTCACTTCGAAAAGATCGGCGTGGTGGCCCGCTTGAGGAAGAGGATGGCGAAGCAGGTCTCGACGGAGGAGCTGGACCAGGCGCCGTCCGCGGCCTGGCGGGCGAGGAGCACGACGGCCCCTTCCCGGTACCAGTCGTGCTCCCCGACGTGCCGCTGCTGGGCGAGGACGAGCGCGCGCTCCAGGCCGTACATGTAATAGTAGTACCAGCCCGCGGTCGCGCCGGTCTCGCGGACGCTGAAGTGTTCCTTGAGCCAGGCGACGCCGTCGAGGACGGACCGGGCGGCGAGCTGGGCGTTCTCGGGGGAGAGCGAGCGGAGGGCGGCGAGCTGCGCGCGGGCGAGGCAGACGCTCGCGATGCCGGCGCAAGTCATGCTGCCGCGGGTCGGCTCCACGCTGGTCGGGGTCTTCGCTGCCGCTGTGGATCGCGACACGTCCGTGTAGCCCCAGCCGCGCGCCGACACCAGCACCTCGCGCGCATCCTTGTCCTTGTGGCCCCGCAACAGCAGCTTCACGGGCGGCCCCTGCGACTCCTGCGTCGAGAGCCAGTGCTTGAGAATGGTCGCCCACGTCTCCGGCTTGACGAGGAGGCCGCAGCGCGCCGCGCTCAGCAGGCCCAGCACGCCGTACTGGGCATTCGAATGGTCGTAGCCGCCTGTGGACCCTTCGTAGCTCCACGCCCCGTCCTTGCTCATCGCCTTCGAGAGCCAGTCCAGGCAGTCGGCCATCCACTTCAGGTCTTCCTTCGAGACGTTCCGCTTCGGCAGGGCAAGCTCGGATTTCTTCCCGTCGAGGAAGGCCTCGGCGTTCTGGACCTCGTCCGTGGAAATGTACTTCGCCTCGAGCGCCATCAGCGTGAGGCCCAGGACGTAGGTCTTCGACAGGGCCTGCCCCTTGAGGTACTCGAAGCCCTTGACCACGGCCGGGTCCTTCGGGCTGACCCCCGCCTTCAGCAGGGCGAGCAGGACGAGCGCGGTCGGACCGCCGAGGTACGACTTCTTGTAGTTGTCGTCCCAGCCGCCGTCCGCTTCCTGCTTGCCGCGGAGGTAGGTCACTCCCTTGTCGATCGCCTCGCGCACGGGGACGCCCAGTTCGACGGCGGCGAGATCCTGGACCGCTTTCAAGTCCCACTGTTCGTGCACCTGGTATCTGTAGTCCTGCAGGTCGACCTTGCTCTCTTTTTTCAACCGCTCCTTGTATCTCGGATCGTAGGCCTGCGGCAGCAGGACCTCGTAGCGGGCGCGAAGCAACAGGCCGCGCTCCACGTCGAAGTGCTGCGTGATCGCGATGTGCCCTTCGGTGATCGTCCGGTTCGACTCCACCGCGGGCAGGGCGCGGCCGGGCTCGCGCAGCGGCGCGAAATCCACGCGCGTGCGGAGAACCGCCGCCTGGACCCCGCCCACGTCTTCGTAGCCCACGAACCGGCCCTCTCCCTGCGCCGCGAAGGGATTGAGCCCGGGCATGGACGGGTAGTCGCGGCGCACCTTCCAGGTCGAGTCCGGCTTGACCTTCGCCTGGGGGACGGCAAAAAGGTAGGGGAGCGCGATTTCCGTGTACTGGGCGACCTCGGGCAGGTAGTTCCCGCGCGCGTCGACTTCGTAACCGAAGAGGCCGACGGAACGCGAAGGCTGCGGCACGAGCGTGACCTGGCCGTTCGCCTCGGAGACCGTGGACACCGCATAGTCGAGGGAGTCCTGCGGCTTCGTCTTCCAACGCAGCTCGACCGCGGGCTCGTCCTTGGCGGGGGCGAGCCGGGCGGCGAGGAGGGCGAGGAAGAGCAGGCAGGCAAGGGGCCGGCGAGGTGTGCTCAAGCGAGTCGCTCCACGCGGGGGCCGGTTCGAGGGAAGGCGAAAACCGGACGGCAAGCGGCGAGTCTACCGACGCCAGGGAACCAGGTCAAGGACGAAGCCGAACAACCGGCGCGGGCGTTTGGCTCAGCGCGCAGCCCGCGGCGCGGCCGAGAGGCGGGCCACGTCCTGGAGCGTGAGATCCCCCTGGACGGCGAGGAGCTCCCCGAGTCGCACGGGCAGACCGGTCACCTCCTGCAGGCGCGCCAGCACCTGGATCGAGGCCCGCAGCCGCTCGCGCGTGACGAGCCCTTCCCCCACCACGCGCCGGCCGAAGGCGACGTCGTTGCGGCGAAGCCCCTCGAGATCCGCCGCGGGCAGGGAAGCGCCCTCCTGCTCGAGGAGGAGCTGGAGCTGTTCCGCGGGCAGGAAGCCGTTCGCGGCCGCGACGGCCCCGATCGGGAAGGAGGTGAGGCCCAGGCATCGCGCTTCCTCCTGCTCGGCCCGGCACAACTCGAGTTGGGCGGCGGTGACGAGCTTGCGCTCGACGAGGAGGCGCGCAAGGGCATCGTCGGCGGGGGGAACGGGCATGTCCGGCTCCCCTCTACCCCTTGAGGAGATCGAGCTCGCCAGGGTCCACGGTCTGCCGGTTCCGGAAGAGGGCGATCAGGATCGCCAGCCCGACCGCGACCTCGGCCGCGGCGACCACCATGGTCATCAGCACGAAGACGTGACCGGTCAGCCCGTTCGCGGCCGAGGAGGGAATCGACGCGTGGTACCGGCTGAACGCAATCAGGGCGAGGTTGCCGGCGTTCAACATCAGCTCCACGCTCATCAGCATCACGAGGATGTTTCGTCGCGCGACCACGCCGTAGGCGCCGATCGCGAAGAGCAGCGCGGAGAGCACGATGCAGTTCGAGAGCGTGAACATAGGTGCTGCCTGTATCGAGTAAGGTGCCGGCCTCGGTATTTCTTGTGGACCGAACCCCACGGAAACCACAGATTTCACGGATTTTTCGGGATTTCACAGATTACGAATCCATGACACCATCGCGAAAAAGCCCGTCTTTCGGCAAACGGATTCTCGAAGAAACATTCGCGAAATTGGCGAAATTCGCGGTTCGTCTTTCGGTGTCTTCGGTGGCTCGTCCCTTTGGTCGCGGCCGGCGGCTGCCCTGGGAAAGCCGTGGTTCCGTCGTCGGTTCGCAGCGGCCGCTCCGCCACCCCGACTACACCCGTTTCTTCGCGATCACGACCGCGCCCATCATGGCGGCCAGGATCAGGATGGAGGTCGACTCGAACGCCAGGGCGAAATTCCCGAAGAGCCCCATGCCGACGTGCTCCGCGGAGCCGAAGCGGGGAGCGAGCGCCGACTCCGGTCCGAAGTCGTCGCGCGCGGTCTCCGACCCCAGCACGGGGAGGATGACCAGCAGCGCGAGGACCACGGCCAGGCCCGCGGCGAAGAGCTTGAACCGCCCGCCCTTTTCCTTGCCCAGCTCCTCCTCCTTCAGGCTGAGGAGCATGATCACGAAAAGGAAGAGCACGAGGATCGCGCCCGCGTACACGATGAGCTGCATCGCGGCGACGAACGGCGCGCGCAGCAGCAGGAAGAGGACCGCGAGCCCGCCGAAGAAGCTCACGAGCGACAAGGCGGAATAGATCGGGTTCTTCCGGGTCACGACCGCCAGGGCCGAGACCAGGCACACCGCGCTTGCGAGGAGAAAAAGCAGATCGGTCATCGGGTCACGCCTCGTCCGGATATTCGCGCTTTTCGGGTTGTTGGAGGAGCTTGTCCTTCTGGAAGTACTTCTCCTCGCGGGTCTCCGAGACCTGGTAGAACTTCGACGTCAGCTCGATGGCGTCGCAAGGGCACGCCTCCTCGCACATGCCGCAGTAAATGCACCGCAGCATGTCGATGTCGAACTTCACCGGGTACTTCTCGCGGTCGGTCCAGGCCGCCGGCGTGGGACCCGCCACGATGTGGATGCACTCCGAGGGGCACGCGGTCGCGCAGAGAAAGCAGGCGACGCACTTCACGCGCCCTTGCGCGTCGCGCTTGAGCGCGTGCTCGCCGCGAAAATCCCGCGGGATGTCCTTCTTTTTTTCCGGATACTCGATGGTGAATTTCTGGGGTTGGAAGAAGTGCTTGATCGTGTTCGCCATCCCCTTCACGATCTCGGGGAAGAACAGGTCCCGGGCCAGATCCCCGGCCGGGGCGCCGGGCGGGACGGACGCGTGGGGATCGTGCGCTTCGTGGCTGTCCATCGGTTCCTTTCCGCGGCGGAGGGGGTCGTGCGGCCCCCGGCTCCCGGCCGGTGCGCCCAGTACCGCCCCACAGAATTGGTAGCTCTCCGTTACTACGCCTCGCTCGCGCGCCTCGCGGGCGGCCGAACTTGCCTTCGGCTATTGGTCACCGACTTCCGTGGAGCGGTACTCAGGGCATCCCGAGAAAGCCGGTCGCGACGATATTGAGGAGCGCCAGGGGCACGAGGACCTTCCAGCCGAGGTTCATGAGCTGGTCGTAGCGGAAACGGGGCAGGGTCCACCGGACCCAGATGTAAACGAAGAGAATCGCCCCGACCTTCGCCGAGAAGGCGGCCACGGAGGCAAGCCCGCTGAGCAGCGTCAGGCTCCGCGGGTCGATCCCCGGGCAGCTCCAGCCGCCCAGGAAGAGCGTCACGAGGAGGGAGGACATCGTCACCATCGCGAGGTACTCGCCCATGAAGAACAGGGCGAACTTCATGCTGGAGTACTCGGTGTGGTAGCCGCCGATCAGCTCCGGCTCGCACTCGGGCAGGTCGAAAGGCAGGCGGTTCGTCTCGGCGAACGCGGCGACCAGGAAGATCAGGAACGCGAGCGGCTGCTGGAAGATGTTCCAGGCGGGGATGAACCCCAGCCAGGTGTCCGACTGCCGCTGGACGATTTCGGCGAAGTTGAGCGTACCCGCGGTCATGAGCACGGCGACGAACGCGAGCGTGAGCGGGATCTCGTAGCTGATCATCTGCGCGGAGGAGCGGAGGGCGCCGAGCAGGGACCACTTGTTGTTGGACGCCCAACCGCCGAACGCGATGCCGTAGACGCCCATCGACCCGACGGCGAGGATGAAGAGGACGCCGCCGTTCGCGGGTGCGAGCGCGAGGTCGACCTTTTCGCCGAAGAGCAGGACGGGGTGGCCGAACGGAATCACGGCGAAGGCGAGGGCGGGTGGCAGGAAGGCGAGCACCGGGGCGAGGACGTAGAGGACCCGGTCCACGTGGCCGGGGATGATGTCCTCCTTGAAGATGAACTTCACGGCGTCGGCGAGCGGCTGGAAGAGGCCCGCGGGCCCGACGCGGTTCGGGCCGAGGCGGTCCTGGATGAGCGCGCTCACGCGCCGCTCGGCGTACACGAGCACGGGCACGACGTTGAGCAGCACGCCGAGGACGACGAGGATCTTGAGGGCGTCGAGGAGCGTCAGGGGTCGAGCCTCCGGTTGGATTGCTGACGGACGAGCGCTGCCTGCAGCGGGACGAACGGGAGCGAACGTCGGAGTTTCGTGCTCCTCACCGCGCCGCGACGGCCGGATCGGCGGCGGCGCCGAGGCACTTGCCTTGCCCGCCGAGGTCGCGATAGGACAGGCCCGCGAAGGCCGGGACCTCCGCGGCCAGCTCGGCGAACACGCCCTGGGCCGAGAGCACCTTTTCGCGCTTGCCGGCCAGGACGAGGAGCTGCTGGAGCAGGTCGGACTCCGGCGCCGCGACGCCCGGCGGCGGCAGCGCGCGCTGGCAACGCTGGACCCGGCCCTGGGCGTTCGTGAACGTCCCGTCCTTCTCGACCCAGGTCGCGCCCGGCAGCACCACGTGCGCGACCGAGACGAGCGGGGCGTCCTCCGCCACGTCGAGCACGGCGACAAAGGCGAGCTTGCGCAGGGCGGCGAGCAGCGCGGGGTCGGGCTCCCAGCCGGGGATCCCGCCGGCGGCGAGCACCGCCTTGATCCGGCCGGCGCGAATGCCGTCGAGCACCCGCTTCAGCCCGTCCTTGGCGGCGTCCGCGCCGAGCAACTCCTGCGCCCCGCGCCGGTTGGGATTCCGGTCCGCGTGGATCTTGAACCCGCTCTTGAAGGCGTGCGCCTCGCCGTCCTGATGCGCGACCAGCCCCAGGTCGAGCGCGCCGATGCCGAGCTTCATGAATTTCCGGAAGAGGAACAGTTCCTCGTTCGACAGCCACGCGGAGGCAAGGCCGGCCACGGCGCCCGCGCCCTCGGCGCGCACGAACTTGTCGAGCGTCTCCCAGGTGCGGGCGAGCGCGCCGTCGAGGCTGCAGCGCTCCCACTCGAGGGCGGGGGCCGAAACCGCGGTGGCAGCGATGGCCGCGGTGGCGGCGGTCGCCACGCCGCGGGTCTTCGCGAGCCCGAGCCGGTTCGGCGCGGACGTGAACTTGTGGTTGTAGCGGCCGATGTCGCAGAGCCACCACTGGTTCACGGCCTGGTTCTCGCGCGGGCGCAGCCGCTTCACCTGCCCCTGGTAGGTGTCCACCTTCAGGTTGCACCCCACCGAGCAGGTCGGGCAGACGCTGTCCGCGGTCTCCATGTACCAGACCCGCGCCTGGTACAGGAAGTCCTTGTCGAGGAGCGCGCCCACGGGACAGATGTCGGCCGTGTTTCCCGACAGCAGGTTGTCCATCGGCAGTCCGGGGAAGTTGTCGATGATGGAGTGGTCCCCGCGCTCGACGACGTTCAACTCGCCGGTCCCCGCGACCTCCTCGCAGAAGCGCACGCAGCGCGTGCACACGATGCAGCGGTTGCCCCAGATGCGGATGTTCCGGCCCACGTCCTTCGTGTGCTTCGTGACTTTCTTTTCGACGAACCGGCTCCGGTCCCGGCCGTACTTGAAGCTGTAGTCCTGGAGGTAGCACTCCCCCGCCTGGTCGCAGACCGGGCAATCGAGCGGGTGGTTGATGAGGAGAAACTCGAGGACGCCCTCCCGCGCCTTCTGGACGTCGGGCGCTTCGGTTTCGACCTCCAGCTTGTCCTGGACGGGCAGCGTGCACGAGGTCATGAGCCCGGGGCGCAACCCCGGCCCGCTCCCCTTCACGATGCACATGCGGCAATTGCCGGCGATCGTCAACGCCGGGTGGTAGCAGTAGTGCGGGACGTAGAGCCCCTGGTCCAGGCAGAACTGCAAGACGTTCTTCCCGGCCGGGGCGTCGTATTCTTTCCCGTTGACCTTGATCGTCGGCACGCTGGGTCCCGCTCCTGGTGAGTCCGTCCGAAGCCCGCCGGCCTACGCGTCACGCGCGACGAGGCACTTCCGCTGTTTCACGTGGTACTCGAACTCCGCTCGGAACTTCGTCACGAAGCTCCGGGTCGGGAGCACGGCGGCGTCCGCGAGGACGCAGATCGTCTTCCCCTGCATGTTGTCGCAGATGTCCATCAGGAGCGAGAAGTCCTCGGTCCTGCCCTGGCCGTGTTCCAGGCGGTGGAGGATCTTCTCGATCCAGCCCGTCCCCTCGCGGCAGGGCGTACACTGCCCGCACGACTCGTGATGGTAAAAGCGGAGCAGATTGTACAGCGCGTCCACCATGCACGTGCCGTCGTGCATCACGATCACGCCGCCCGACCCCAACATCGTCTTCGCCGCGGCGAGCGAGTCGAAATCCATGTTGACCTTCATCGCCTCGTCCGCGGTCAGCACCGGCGCGGACGAACCGCCCGGGACCACCGCCTTGAGCGGCCGATCGTCCAGCACGCCGCCCGCCAGCGCGAGCAGTTCCTTGAAGGGCGTGCCCAACGGCACTTCGTAGGTGTCCGGCTTCTTCACGTGCCCGCAAACGCAGAAGAGCTTGCCGCCCGGGCTCTTCTCCGTGCCGATCGTCTTGAACCAGGCCGCGCCGCGGTTCACGATGAAGGGCAGGTTCGAAAGCGTCTCCACGTTGTTCACGACCGTCGGGCAGCGGAAGAGCCCGTGCGTCGCGGGAAACGGCGGCTTGAGCTTCGGGTAGCCGCGGTTCCCTTCGAGCGAAGTCAAGAGCCCCGTCTCCTCGCCGCAGATGTACGCGCCCGCGCCGCGGTGGAGCGTCACGTCGACGTCGAGCCCGCTGCCGAGGGCGTTTTTGCCGAAATAGCCCTTGGCGTACGCCTCGTCGATCGCCTTCTGCAGGATCTTGGCGCCCTCGGTGAATTCGCCGCGGATGTAGATGTAGGCGGTCTTGATCTGCACGGCCCAGCAGCAGATCAGGATGCCCTCGAGCAGCAGATGGGGCAACTGTTCGATGAGAATCCGGTCCTTGAACGTCCCCGGCTCCGACTCGTCCGCGTTGACCGCGAGGTACTTCGGCTTGTCGTTCGACTTGGGGACGAAGGACCACTTCATGCCGCAAGGGAAGCCCGCGCCGCCGCGCCCGCGCAGCCCCGAGGCCTTCACCTCCTCGATCAGCTTGTCCGGCGCGAAGTCACGGATCGCCTTCTTCGCGGCCTCATAGCCGCCTTGGGCGAGGTAGAACTCGAGCGCCGCCGAGCCCGGCGTGTTGCGATGCTTGAGGAGCAGGGGCTCAAGGGCCATGGAAACCTTTGGGATGGCTGATTGTTGATTGCTGATTGCTGATTATCCGGTCCGGTTTCGAAGCCCCTGCCGCCCACCGAGGCACGTCTCCGGACCGCGGACGCGAGCCCCGGGGGCGTGAACTCTAGGGCAGCCCGTCCAGGATTCGGTCCACCTTTTCCGGGGTCAGATCGTAGTGGTCCTGGTCGTTCACCTGCATCATCGGCGCGCGGTCGCAGGCGGCCAGGCACTCCACTTTTTTCAGCGTGAAGCGCTTGTCCTTCGTGGTCTCCCCGACCTTGATGCCGAGCTTTTTTTTGAGGTGGTCCGTGATCCGCTCGCACCCGCGCAGCGCACACGGCAGCGTGCTGCAAACCTGCAGGATGTACTTCCCGTGCTCCGGCCGGCGGTAGTGCGTGTAGAACGAGACGACCCCCAGCACGTGCGCGGGCGACACCCCGATCAGCCCCGCCACATACTTCATCTCCTCGAGACCGATGGAGCCGAACTCCTCCTCCGCGAGGCGGAGCGTCGGCAGGAGCGCCGCCTGACGCGTGGGATAGCGCGTCAGCAGCCACTCGAAACGCGCGCGGGACTTCTCGGAAAATTGTACGGGCATCAGACGCTCCCGGGGAACCGCTGAATTCGGATTGCTGCTTGCTGATTGACGATCCCCGTCCGCTCAACGCCGTGTGCGAAAGGTCGATTGGGCGCCCCAGCCTTCACTTCACTCACCGGTGTTCTTCCCCGTTCAATCAGCAATCAGCAATCAGCCTTCACACCGCCTCTACCGGTCCAGCTCGCCGGCGATGATGTTCAGGCTGCTCAGCACGGCCACCACGTCCGACAGCAGCCGCCCCTCGATGAGGCGCGGCACGAGTTGGAAGTGATAGAAGGACGGCGGCCGCACCCGCACGCGATACGGGTTGCGGCTCCCGTCGCTCACGACGTACCAACCGAGCTCGCCGTTCGGCGCTTCCGTGGCCGAGTACACCTCCCCCTTCGGAGGGTACGGCCCGTGGCCGATCATCGTCAGCTTGAAGTGATGGATCATCTCCTCCATCCGGGTGTAGACCAGCTCCTTCGGCGGGAAGGTCAGCTTGAAGTCGTCGACGTTCACCGGCCCGGCCGGGAAGTCCTCCAGCACCTGCCGGATGATCTTCAGACTCTCCCGCATTTCGGCGAGCCGGACGATGAAGCGGGAGTAGCTGTCCCCGTCCGGCGCCGTCGGCACGTCGAAGTCGTACTTCTCATACCCGAGGTAGGGCCGCGTGCGGCGCAGGTCCCACGCCACGCCCGACGCGCGCAGGATCGGGCCCGTCGCGCCGTAGGCGATCGCGTCCTCCCGCGACAACGCCCCGACTCCCTTCGTCCGGTCGAGAAAGATCCGGTTCCTGCCGAGCATCTTCTCGATCTCGTCGATGATCTCGGGGAAGCTCTCCGTGACCTTGCGCACCCGCGCCACGAAGTCCTCGGGCACGTCCTGCGCCAGCCCGCCGACGCGCGTGTAGCTTGTCGTCAGGCGCCCGCCCGTGACCTTCTCGAAAATGTCGTAGAGCTGTTCGCGCCGCACGAAGCTCCAGAGCATCACGCTGAACGCGCCCAGGTCCATGCCCTGGAGGCCGACGCAGAGCACGTGGTCGGAAAGCCGCGACAGCTCGGCCAGCGCGACGCGGATCCGCTCGCAACGCGGAGGCACCTTGACGCCCCACAGCTCCTCGCACGCCACCGACCAGCCGATGTTGTTGTTGAGCGCCGACATGTAGTTCATCCGGTCGGTGACCGTGACGAACTGGTTGTAGCTGCGGTATTCGGCGAGTTTTTCGAAGCCCGTATGGAGGAACCCCATCTCGGGCGAGCACCGCACGACGGTCTCCCCGTCGAGCTCGAGCACGAGGCGCAGCGTGCCGTGCGTGGCGGGGTGCTGCGGCCCCATGTTCAGGAGCATCCTCTTCCCACTCCCGTCGCTCTCGAGGGCATACGCGGGGGGCGGCGTGGTAATGGCTGCGGGGTCGGCCACTAGTCCTCCTGCGCCGTGTACCGGCGGAAGTTCGCGCGCTCGCCGCGCCCCTTCAAGGGATAGTCCTTCCGCAACGGATGGCCGGGGTAGTCGTCGGGCATGAGGATCCGCCGCAGGTCGGGGTGGCCCTCGAACCGGATGCCGTACATGTCATACGCCTCGCGTTCCGCCCAGGTCGCACCTGCCCAGATCGACGCGGCGCTCGCGATCGAGGGGTCCGCCTCCGGCACGAAGGCCTTCACCCGGAAGCGCGCGTTCCGCGAAAAGCTGTACAGATTGTACACGACCGCGAACCGCTCCCAGAGGTCGCGATTCATGTAATCCACGGCCGTCACGTCGGTCAGGCTGTCGAACGCGAGCGCGGGGTCCTCTTTCAGAAAGCGGAGGATCTCCGCGATGCGTCCGCGCTTGACCGCGACGACCGGCTGGCCGCAGGGCTCGCCGGCCTCGAGGAGCTCGTCCGCGAACCGCTCCCGAAGCCGGTCGGTTTCAAGCGCCATGGACCTTTTCCCTCACTCGTTCGCGGCCGATCTTCTCTTGCAGCTTCAGCACGGCGTCGATCACGTTTTCCGGCCGCGGAGGGCAGCCGGGGATGTACACGTCCACCGGGATGAACTGGTCGACGCCCTGCACGAGCGTGTACGTGTCGAAGATCCCCCCGCAAGAGGCGCAGGCCCCCATCGAGATGCACCACTTCGGCTCCGGCATCTGCTCCCAGATCTTGAGCAGCACCGGCATCATCTTGATGGAGATGCGGCCGGAGACGATCATGAGATCACTCTGCCGCGGCGAGAAGCGGATCACCTCGGACCCGAAGCGCGACATGTCCCAGCGAGGACCGAGCGCGGCCATCATCTCGATCGCGCAGCAGGCCGTGCCGAAGGGCATCGGCCAGAGGCTGCCCTTGCGGGCCCAGTTCACGACCTTGTCGAGCAACGTCGTGATGACGTTGTTCTCGAAGCTGGATTCTAGTCCCACTCGAGCGCTCCTCGTTTCCACACGTAGAAGAGGCCGATGCCGAGGACGCCGATGAACGCGAACATCTCGATCAGCCCCGGCAGCCCGAGCCGGCGGTAGAGCACGGCCCACGGGACGAGGAAGACCGTTTCGATGTCGAAGAGCACGAAGAGAATGGCGACCATGTAGAAGCGAACCGGGAAACGCTCGCGCGCGGTCCCGAAAGGCTCGACGCCGCACTCGTAGACTTCGAACTTGCGCTTCTGGTTGCGTCGGGGTCCGAAGAGGTAGGAAATATACAGGATCGAGCCGCCGAGGCCGGCAAGAAGGAAGGCGTAAAACGCGATCGCCCAGAAGTTCGATCCCATGAGCCTCTCCGAAGGGAGCGGACCCGGCAAGGGCGCCGGCGCCTGTCCGATAGCCTCCCCCCCCCAGCAGTACGAATCGCCGCATTCTAGCAGGGGGGAGGGGGTTGTCAACACAATCCGAGACGGGCTGAAACTTTTCGCGCCGGCTCTACCATTGTCCACCGGCGATCGGAATTCCCGGCCAGTCGGAGGTGGACCATGGCAAGCATGTGCGACGTGCAGGGCGCAAGCAGGAAGCAGGGCAGACAGGGGTGTCAGATCGCCTTGGCCGGCCTGGCGCTCGTCGCCGCGTTCGTCGGATTTGTAGCCGCGCAAAGGACTTCCAGCTTTGACACGCGCCGAGCAATTCGTCCAGGCGGCGTTCTCCGAAGCACGGTCGGCTTGGCCCACGTGGACCGCGCCCGCCCTTCGTCTGCGGTTTCCAACCCTCCCCGCAAGACCGAGGTCGAGCCCGCAGGCACAGGCAGCACCCCTCGGCCGCCGGTCGTCGCCTTCGATCCGGAGGGTGGCGAGTGGGCCCCGGCTGCGCTCAGCCTCGCGATCGAGTGCGAGGGTTCGGCGGAGACGGACGCGGGTGCGAACTCGGAATCGACTCTCCTCTCGATCCTGAGCGACCCTCGGCGATCCACCGCGGATCGGCGCGAAGCCCTCCGGGAGTTCGGGCGCTTGGCCGCCCCCTCCCCGGCCGCACTCGAAGCGATCGTGCGCGTGCTGGCCGTGGAGCAGGACCCGGAGTCGGCAGGGGACGCCGTCGCGACGCTCGAGTGGATCGCGGGCGCCTCGTCCAGCCTCGAGGTCCGCGACCGGATCGTCGAAGAGCTGGAGCTACGGTTGGGCGCCGATTCCGAAGACGAGCTCGCCCCGCGCCTCGTGCAGGCGATCGCGCGCGCGGCCGCCCCCCGGTCGCTGCCGGTGCTGCTGGGCCTAGCGTCCTCCGCGGACGATGAAATCCGGGAGGCGGCGATCCGCGGGCTGCGCGCGCTCGACGGCGTGGACGCGGCGGCGGCGATCGAACGCGCCCTGGCCACCGACCCTTCCGAACGGGTGCGCGTCGCAGCGGCGGAGGCGGCTTCCGAGCTGTCCGACGTGGAAACAGGGCGCGCGTTGGCATCGGCGGCAGGCAATCCTTCGCTGCCCGAAGCACAGAAGGCCGCCCAGGCCGCGCTGATCCAGCGGGTGGCACACGACGCCGACGCGCGCACCGCCGTCGAAGCCGTCGCCCTCCTCTCTCCGTTCGAAGACCTGCGCGACGAGGCGGCCCGCACCCTGGCGATCGCGGCGCGGTAGGCCCCCGGGCCGAGCGCCCCCGGGCCGCGCCCATGCCCGAAACTTCTCCAACGCCGATCGCCATTGTAGAGTGGTGAACGAACAGTCTCGCGCGATCGGTGGATGGAAACAAGACAAAGACGATCCAACATCGCCCCTTGTGAGGTGGACCATGGTACGAAAAATCGTCGGCATCGCCTTCGCAGCCGCAGCCGCGGCCGCGGTCCTATGCTTCGCCGGTCCCGCGCGGGCCCAGGAGGTGCCGCCCAGGGCGCCCCTCGGCACCAACGTCTCCGGTCTCGACGACTGGAGCACGGAATTCTCGTTCCTGGATTGCTTCAAGATGTCGCGACGCTGGATCTCCGGCTCCCGCAGCACCTGGGACGACCAGCGCCCGCTCGACCTGGACGCGCGCGGCTGGGTCCGCTCGCTGCGGGCGGGACAGATCGCCCGCACGCTCATGTTCTGGGCTACCGGGATGCGCTATCCCGCGGGCCGCTACGTCGTCGAGTACGAGGGGCAGGGCACGCTCGCCTACGCGGGCGGCGCGACCCTGGTCGAACGCGCGCCCGGCCGCGAGGTCATCCAGGTGGACCCTGCCCGCGGCGGGATCGGCCTCTTCCTCACGGCCACGACGCCCTCCAACTACCTCCGCAACATCCGCGTGCGCATGCCCGTCACCGCGCCGGCCGGAGAGGTCTTCTACCCGCCCTTCCTCGACAGCATTCGCAACTACCGGGCGATCCGCTTCATGAACTGGATGCTCGGCCAGAACGGCAATAACTACGTCCAGACTACCTGGGCCGACCGCCCGACGCTGCAGGACGCACGCTGGAACGTGAAGGGCGCGCCGGTCGAGGTGATGTGCGCGCTGGCGAACCGGCTGGGCGTGGACGCCTGGTTCACGATCCCGCATCAGGCGGACGACGACTACGTCCGCAATTTCGCGCAGCTTGCCCTTCAGCTCCTCGACCCGCGGCTGAAGGCGTACGTCGAGTACTCGAACGAGGTGTGGAACGGTCAGTTTCCGCAGGCCCGGTACGCGCAGGCACGCGGCCTGGCGCTGAACTTGAGCGCCAACCCCTACGAGGCGCAGATCCGCTTCCACGGGCGCCGGTCGCGCGAGATCTTCGGGATCTTCGAGGCGGTCTTCCCGAAGGCGCGGCTGGTCCGCGTCCTCGGCTCGCACGTGGCGAACCGCTGGACCTCGGACACTGCCCTCGCCTACGGGGATGTCGCGGCGCACACGGACGCGCTCGCGATCGCGCCGTACTTCGGCGTGCAGACGGGGACGTCGCAGGACCAGGCCCGGGTAGCCGCCATGAGCGTGGACGCGCTCTTCGCGGAGCTCATGAACGTCTCGGAGCCCCAGACGATGGACTGGGTGCGGCAGCAGCTCGCCGTCGCGCAGCGATACCGGCTCCCGCTCATTTCCTACGAGGGCGGCCAGCACCTGGTCGGCGTGAACGCGGCGCAGAACGACCCGGCGATCAACGCGCTCTTCGACCAGGCCAACCGCGACGCGCGGATGGGCCCGCTGTACACGCGCTACCTGACTGACTGGGCCGCCGCCACGGGCGGCGGGCTCTTCATGCACCTGACCAACTGCGGCGGGTACGGGCGGTACGGGCGCTTCGGCTCGCTGGAGACCCTCGACCAGCCGCGCGCCCAGGCGCCGAAATTCGACGCCCTGCAACGCTACCTCGAGGAGAGCGCTCGCCTCGCCCCGCCGGCCAATCCCCCGGCCGTCCCGCCGCCCGCTGCGACGCCGCCCGCTGCGACGCCGCCCGCTGCGACCCCGCCGGCAACGCCCCCGGCCGTCCCGCCCGTCGCGCCGCCGGCGACCACACCCCCCGCGGTGACGCCCCCGGTAACGAATCCGCCGGCAGCGACTCCGGCGGTCCGGCGAGTGCTGCTCGTCCTCGCCAACCTGAACTTCTACTATCGTGAGTACAACGAGCCGCGCCAGGAGCTGGAGCGCGCGGGCTTCGTCGTGGAAGTCGCGGCCGGCACGCGGACCCCCTGCCGTCCGCACGGCGGTTCCGGCCAGGGCGCGGATGGCGGACTCGTCCAGCCCGACGTCACCATCGCCCAAGCCGACCCGGCCCGCTACGTCGCCGTGGTCTTTGTCGGCGGCTGGGGCGCCTCGAGCTACCAGTTCGCCTTCCCCGGCACGTACACCAACACCGCCTACCGCGGTGACGCCGCAACGAAGACCGCCGTCAACACGCTCGTGAACGCCATGCTCTCCCAGAACAAGTTCGTCACCGCGCTCTGCCACGGCGTGACCGTCCTCGCGTGGGCGCGCGTCGGTAACGCGAGCCCGCTCGCCGGCAAACGCGTCTGTGGCTACGCGCAGGGCTCCCCGGCCGCCACCGTGAATGGTCGCACCTACGCGGACAACGTGCTGCCGAGCCGCTGGCACGTCGAGTCGAACAGGGCCACGATGGTCCCCTCCCGCTCCGTCGGCGACGCGACGACCGCGATGGACGACGTCCTCGTGGACGGCCGGATCATCACGGCGGAAAACTACGACAGCGCCCGGCAGTTCGGCCGCGTGCTCGCGGAGAACCTGAACCGCTAGGGGCCCGTTGACGAACTTCGGACACAGTCGTCAACTCTGCCATGGCGGGTCGTAACCCATGCGGCCGTTCGCGCGGGCCGGAGGCCCGCGCCCCCAGGCATCGTGACTGGACTTCGCCAACGGGCCACTACCCGCTACCCCGCTCTCCTTCTCCGATTCCGCTCGCCGCCCTTGTGGTGCAGGGCTTCCGCCCTGCACCCGATCGCGGGCCGGCCTCCTCGCACCGCACCCACCCCCCGCCGGTGCCGCCCGGCCCGCGCGACCTCCTCCTACAGCCCGACCCCCGTCGTGTGCGCTTCCTTCAGCCACCGCTTCGCCCCACCGTAGAAGATGTGCTGCCAGTCGCCGGAGGCGTCCGTTCGCACGTAGAGCTCGCCGTCGTGCGCGGCGCCGACCGCTGCGGCCGCGGCCGCGGGCCCCGTTCGCACGTCCACGTGGGGCGCGGTGACCTTGCGCGCCGTGGCATGCACCTGCGAGAGGTAGTACGCCTGCACCCAGCCGGAGTTCCCCTTGTACCAGATCTTCCGCCAGGGTCCGTCCGCGCCGTGCGACACGTACACCTGGCCCTCAAACACGAAGCCCAGGATGGAG
Source organism: Planctomycetota bacterium (assembly GCA_016197205.1). Lineage (GTDB taxonomy): Bacteria > Planctomycetota > MHYJ01 > WSZJ01 > JACPWG01 > JACPWG01. Next base: position 9,158 of record JACPWG010000128.1, on the reverse strand, counting down.
TGGCCGTAGCCCGCGCCGCTCCGCACGTTCAGGCCTACGGTATTCACCTTAAGCGCCTTCAGGCTCGGTCCGGGCGCGGGCGAGCCGCCGCCGCCGTGGCCATGGACGAGCGACATGAAGTGCGTCCAGTTCCAATGCGGCCCGGGATCCGTGTGGTGGTTCGCGCCGCCGAAACCCGTCCCGTCCGGGTCCGGAACCTCGTTGTGCCCGATGATGTGGTGCCGGTCCTTCGGGATCCCGTAGTGGTCGCAGATCCAGGCGACGAGCGCGGCCGACTTCGCGTACTCCACTTCGGTGAATCCGCCGGTCGCCGCGAAACCCGCGTGCTCGATGCCGATCGAGTGCGCGTTGTAGCTTGAGTTGCCGGAGTGCCAAGCGGTGTCCTTGTCCGCGACCATCTGCGTGATGTGCCCGTTGCCGAGGATCACGTAGTGGGCGCTCACGTGCGCCGCCGGGTTCTGGAACCACGAGATCGCGCCCACGCCGGACCCTTCCGTGTCGTGGATGACGACATACTGGATCCCCCGTCCGAGGGTCGAGGGCGTGTAGTTCGCGTGGCTGGCCGGCACCCACGAAGTCACCGGCTTCGGAGCGGCCTCGGCCGTGCCCGCCGCGACGCCCCACACCAGGATGAGGACCGCCGCCACTCCAACCTGCGCGACCCGGCCCCCGCGCCCCTCGGCTCGACCCGCCCCTCGTTGCATGCTGCTCATGGTTCGCGCCTCCGGTGGTGGTTGTCGTGGTACCTTGCTTTCTCCGCGCGCCGCGCCCCCCATCGGGCCGTCGCGCTCAAAAGGGGACTTACGCAAGCGCGGTGCCGGCGAGGGCACCGCGACTTCTAATGGAGCGCGTCGCTCGTCATGGCAATGAGTTGCGTGCGGTTCACGCATTCTGCCCGCCCTCTGGGCCCTGTCGCTGTAAACGGCGGCTTACGAGGCCGCCCTCGGCGGGTAACGTGGCCCTCCCGCGACCTCCCCATGCCTCCGTCCGTCGTGCCGCGGTCGAATTCGAGCTGTCACCCTGCCCAGGTCCAGGACTCCGATTCGGCGTGCCGCCAAGTCCCGGTACGACCCAAGTCGGACGGCGTACCCGGTGCGCCGACGGTGTCCGGTACTCCGGACGGAGGGAAACACTCGGCCCACAAATTCATGACTGTGTATCAACTCCACTTGACGGTGCCAATTCCAGTGGAGGAAACCCCGCGAAGGAAGCACCAGGACTCCACGCGCAACTCAGCCACAGTGAACGCGAAACGAAGGAGTTACGTTCATCGCTGACTTCCTGCACCTCTGGCCCTGAACTTGCCATCCGATCATCGGCGGGCACTCTCCCGACCTCATCGGTCGGAACGTTCGCCGACCGCTGGAGCCGGTCCGCCACCAACCGTCACGAAGCAGACGTGAAGACCTGACAGGCACATGGGGGCAAGAAGAAAGCGCACATGCATGGGCAGACCGCTTCGTGTGCTCTTCGTCGAAGACTGCGAGGACGATGTCCTCCTGGCCGTGAGGGAACTCCGTGCCCACGGCTTCGATCTGACCTGGGAGCGGGTGGAGGCTGCCGAACCCCTCCGAGCCGCCCTGCGTGGAGACCCTTGGAACATCGTCCTCTCGGACATGCAGATGCCCCACCTGACCGGTACGGAGGCCCTGTCCATTTGCAGGGAAGCCCTCCCTGACCTTCCCTTCATCCTCCTTTCGGGGACGGTGGGAGAGGAGACCGCGGTCGCCGTGGTGAAGGCGGGCGCCAACGACTATCTGCTCAAGGGAAACCTCGCGCGCCTCCCCGTCGCGATCGACCGCGAGCTGCGCGACGCGGAAGAGAGGCGCGAGAGGCGGAAGTCCGAGGAGCAACTTCTCCAACTGCAGAAAATGGATTCGATCGGCCGGCTCGCCGGCGGCGTGGCCCACGATTTCAACAATTTGTTGAGCGCGATCATCGGCTTCGCCGACCTGCTGTCCATGAAGCTCCCCCAAGACAGCCCGCTCGCGAAATACGTCCACGAGATTCGCCGGGCCGGCGACCGCGCCGCGGAGCTCACCCGCCAGCTTTTGACCATGAGCCGCAAGGAAGTGATCGCGCCCCGCGTGCTCGACCTGAACGCCGTCGTCGCCGGCATGGACAAGCTCCTGCGCCGCGTCATCGGAGAGGACATCGTCCTGACCTCCCTCTTCGAGCCCGGGCTGGGCCGCGTGAAGGCCGATCCCGGGCAGATGGAGCAGGTCATCATGAACCTCGCGGTGAACGCGCGGGACGCGATGCCGGACCGGGGAAAGCTCACGATCCAGACCGCCAATGCGGAGCTGGACGCGGCGTGCGCGCGGCGTCACGGGCCCGTACGCCCCGGTCCGTACGTCCTGCTGGCGGTCAGCGATACCGGCTGCGGCATGGACGCGGAAACCCAGTCGCGCATCTTCGAGCCCTTCGTCACGACCAAGGCGGTGGGCAAGGGGACCGGTCTCGGGCTCGCGACCGTGTACGGCATCGTGAAGCAGAGCGGCGGCAACGTCTGGGTCTACAGCGAAGTCGGCGTGGGTACGACGTTCAAGATCTACCTGCCCCGCGTGGACGAGCCCGTGGACTGCGGCGTGCCCGCCGCTCCACGCGTGCTGAGGCTCCAGGGGACCGAGACCGTGCTTGTGGCGGAGGACGAGTCGATCGTCCGCGATCTGACCTGTCAGGTTCTGCAAATGTACGGCTACGACGTGCTGCCGGCCAGGAACGGCGAAGAGGCACGCGGCATCTCGGAACGTCACCCGGCGACGATCCACCTCCTCGTGACCGACGTCGTCATGCCCGACATGAACGGCCGGGAACTCGCCGAGCGACTGACGCTGCTCCGGCCGACGATGAAGGCCCTCTTCCTCTCCGGCTATCCCAGCAACGCGCTCGTGGATCATGGGGTGCCCGACCCCGGCATCGCGTTCCTCCAGAAACCCTTCACGCCCGAGGGGCTCGCGCGAAAACTGCGGGAGATCCTCGACGCACCCCGCTCGCCGCTGCCGCCGGGCGGTCGGAACTGAGTACCGCTCCACGGAAGTCGGTGGCCAATGGGCGAAGGCAAGTTTGGCCGCCCGCGAGGCGCGCGAGCGAGGCGTAGTAACGGAGAACTACGGCGAGGGAGCGCAACAAAGCGGGCGGCCAAAATCGCCGAGCAAATTGGTCACCCAATTCCGTGGGGCGGTACTGAGTACGGCTTGACGCCGCGCCCTCCCCGCGCTAGGCTATCGCGCTTCGGATGCCGGAAGCGCGGGAGCCGCGTCTCCGCCACCCCCTTCCCCACTCCACCCCAGCCCGAGGTGCGCATGGCCGCTGCCGAGAAGTCCAAGGAGCTCCTCGCGACGCTCGAGAAATACGGGACGGTCCTGAACGGGCCCGCGCGCGAAGGGACGGTCCCCCGCGCCTTCGAGCGCGACCGCGAAGTCGAAAGCGTCCTCGCCAGGCTCAACCAGCCCGTGAACCGCAGCCTCATCCTCCTCGGGCCTTCAGGCTCCGGCAAGACCGCCATCGTGCAGGAGGCCGTGCACCGGCTGAACGACCGGCCGGGCGAGCCGCTCCTCGTGCTCGAAACCTCCACGGGCATGATGCTCTCCGAGACGCGCTTCCTCGGGGAGTGGCAGACCCGCGCGCACGCGCTCGTCGAGGCCGCGCGCCGGCCCGCGCGCGTCGTCCTCTACTTCACCGACATCTACGACCTCCTCGGCGCCGGCACGCACAACAAGAGCGACGAGAGCATCGGGTCCTTCTTCCGGCCCTTCATCGAGAAGGGGGACATCGCCCTCGTCGGCGAGTGCACGCCCGACCTCTTCCGGCGCGGGGTCGACCGCTTCCCCGCCTTCCGCCGGCTCTTCCACGTCCTCAAGGTGGAGGAGCCGCCCGCGCCCTCGGTGCGAAAAATCCTCGACCTCGTCGCGGTCCGCCGCGTCCAGGAGGCCCTCGAGCGCGACAAGCTCCAGCTCGACCTCGGCGAGCGCGTGCTCGAGCGCGTGCTCGACCTCTCCCGCGGCAATTTCCCCGGCCAGGTCTATCCCGGCAAGGCCATCCAGCTCCTCGACCAGGTCCTCAGCCTCCACCGGGACGCGAGCCAGGCCCCCGCGGCCGGCCCGCCCGCGCCCGAGCCGCGGAACAACAACCACGGCGCCGCACGGGACGGCGCGCAGGTCGGCGCCTTCGACCGGCGACCCATCGTCGTGAATCCCGAGGACGTGGTCACGGCGCTCGAACGCTCCACCGGCATGCCCGCCCGGCTGCTCGACGACACCCGCGCCCTCGACCTCAAGGAGGTCCAGACCTTCTTCGAGGACCGCGTCCTCGGCCAGCCGGAAGCCATCCGCGCCGTCCTCGACATCATCACGCTCATTAAGGCGGGCGTCAACGACCCCTCCAAGCCGATCGGCGTCTTTTTTTTCGTCGGCCCGACGGGCGTCGGCAAGACGGAGCTCGCGCGCGCCCTCGCCGAGTTCATCTTCGGCAGCGCGGACCGGCTCGTCCGCATCGACCTCTCCGAGTACAAGGACTTCAACGCCTTCGAGAAGCTCATCGGCAACCCCCAGGCCCACCCCTCGAACCCCCTGCAGCACGGAACGCTCACCTCCAAGATCCGCGAACAACCCTTCTCCGTCGTCCTCCTCGACGAGTTCGAGAAGGCGCACGCGAACATCTTCGACCTCTTCCTCCAGGTGTTCGACGCCGGCCGGCTCACCGACGCTCAGGGGCATACGACCGACTTCACCCAGACGATCGTCATCATGACCTCGAACCTCGGCCAGGAAGGGGCCCAGGAGGAGCCCATCGGCTTCCTCCCCGAGTCGCGCCTCCCCACGGCCGAAGAGGTCCACCACGACATGCGCCGGTTCTTCCGGCCGGAGTTCATCAACCGGATCGACCGCGTCATCGTGTTCCGCTCCCTCGGCCTGCCCGAGATGCGCACGATCGCGCAGCGCGAGCTGGGCAAGGTGCTTTTGCGCAGCGGCCTCATCCGCCGGAACGTGCGCACCAACGTCGCCCCGAACGTCGTCGACCTGCTGCTCAAAGAGGGCTTCAGCGCCCAATACGGCGCCCGCCCCCTCAAGCACGCGGTCGAGCGGATGGTCCTCCTGCCGATCGCACGCGAGCTGATCCACATCACGCCGGAGGAGAGCGGCACCCTCCTCCAGATCTCCGCGGCCGACGGGCAGGTCCGCGTCAAGCTGCTCCGCGACAGCGCCAGCCGGAAGAGCGAGGCGGTCACGCGCGGCATCGTCCTCGTCGACGCGGCCGGGCGCAAAAAACGCCGCCTGGGCGTGCCCGAGGTGCTGGAGCGCGCGGGCGGGTTCCGGGAGCGCATCACCGCCCTGGAAAAGACCTGCGAACGCGACCGGCTCGGCGAGCGGAAGGCGGAGCTGGTGAAAAAGACCAGCGCGATCACCTTCTGGGACCAGCCGAAGGCCGCGCGCGAAGTGCTCGGCGAGATCCACCGCATCGAACAGCTCCTCGGCGCGCTCGACCGGATCCGGAAGCGCGTCGACGACCTCGCCGCGATGGCCGAAGGCGTGAGGCGCTCCACCGACCCGCACGGTCGCGCGCAACTCGCGGAGCGGTTCCTGTCGGTGGAGAACCACCTGGAGCTGGTGAGCTACAGCGTGCAGTGCCGCGGCCCGCTCCAGTCGTGCGACGCCTTCGTGGTCGTGACCGCGGTCGGGGAGCCGTCCGCCGTCCAGGATGACCTCGCCTACATGGTGTCCGAGATGTACGCCCGCTGGGCCGTCTCGAAGGGGTTCTCCGTCACCTGGATCCACGAGGAGCTGTTGCCGGGCGAGAAATTCACCCAGCAGGCGGTCCTGCTGGTCGAAGGGGTTTCCGTGTACGGTGTTTTGGAGGGGGAGGTCGGACTGCACGAGTTCGCGCGCGGCAAATCGGGCGCGAGCGGGTCGCGCAAGCTCGAGTACGTCTCGGTCGATCTGTTGCCGCTGCTGGAGCCGAAGGCGGGCGAGTTCAAGCCCTCAGACCTGCTCGTGGAGCGGAAGAAGGCGACGGGCAAGGGCAAGCGGATGAAGGCGCTGCGGAGCAGGCTGACCATCACCCATCGCGGGAGCGGCATCCGCGTGGAGGCGCAGTCCGAGAAACCCGCGGAGGACCTGGAGCCCGTGGCGCTCGAGCTGCTGCGCGCGCGGCTGCACATGAGCGCGACGCCGGCGGTCGGCGAGGGCCCGCGCCCGGAACAGGACCGCGTGGTGCGGAAATACAGCCTCTCGCCGAGCCCGCTCGTCCGCGACGTGGAGACGGGCCAATCGACCGGTTCGCTGTCGGAAGTCCTCGCGGGCGGCATCGACGATTTCCTGCACGCGCGGCTGGCGCGGCAGCTCGGCGGCGGCGGCGCGAGCGGCGTTGGTGGGGCCGGAAGCGGCGCCACCCCACCCGGCGGAGGCCGGCCGGGGGAGGCGAACGCGAAGTAGCGTCGCCGCCGGTCGCCGGAGGGGGAGTTCGAACCCGCTAGCGCGCATCCCCATCGGGGGCGCACGAGACTACGAATCCGGGGGGCTCTCGACCCGCGCCTTCCTCCTCTCAACCCGCCGCCGGAGAGCACGGAACTCGCCGAGGTGCTGCGCGGACAAGTAGCCTTTGCGCACGGCGATCTCGCCAGGCTGGGGCGAGCCGCCCTTCAGCCCATAGCCACAGCCGCCGCAGATGACAGCGGCAGACGGATTGTCCATTCCGCAGAAGGTACAGCGCATCGCGACGCTCCGCTCGGGGTCGAGGCATGCGAGGGAGAGGGCAGGCGAGAGAGCTGCACGGGCGGTCAGCGAACGCCTACAGCTCCCCCTCCGCGGCGAGCACGGCTCGAAGCCCGCGCGCAATCAGACGAGCCCTGGTCAAACGCTTTTTTTTTGCCAGCCGATCCGCCGACGCAAGCAGCCCCTTTTCGACGCTCACGGAGATGACACGGACTCCGCGGCCCTCGCGGGGTCGCCCGGGCTTTAGGCGGGCGCTTTGCCAGCGCCGCCGCGCCTCCGCATCCGGAACGCGGAACGAGTCGGCGGCGAACTCGCGATCGAACTCTCCGGTGTCCACCTCGGAGGGAGCGGACCCTCTCGACTCCCCCGAGCGCTTGCGCTTGCGTGCCGTCATGACGTGGACCTCCTGCGGTAGCGCCGCTTTTCTGCATCGGTCAACCGACGTGCATGGATCACGAAGACTGAATCGTCGTCGTCAAGCACGAAGACAACTTGCAAGATGCGACCGCCAAGCTGCGCGGAGGTAGCTCCCCAGGCAAGCCACTTGTCGTCCTCACGATGCAAGGGGTAAGGGCTGCGGGCGGCGCGCACTATGGACTCAGCCTCAGCCGGGGTCACCCCGTGCGTCGAAAGGTGCTCAACGTTCCAGTCGTTCCAGCGAAAGCGCATCCGAGGCCGCCGGCATTATTATATAACTAATTCCCTGCTCGTTTCAACGGAAACCGACCCACGGAGGCGACGCTCGTGAGCCTTGCGCCCTTCCGCCGGCCGGCCCCTCCCGTCCCCCGCCTCCTTCACTCCCGCGCCTCCTTCACTCCCCCGCCTCCGGCGCGACGAGCCGCCGCCCGCGCAGCGCTGACGGCGAGACCGCGACCTGCTCGACCTGGTGGTCCCCGTGATACCGGAAAAGCACGTAGTCGCCCGTCCCCAGCACCCCCTTCACAAGCTGCCCGGTCGCAGCGTCGCGACGGCCGATCGGCGAGTCCGCGTCCGCAAGCGCGACGTCGATCCGCACCTCGTGGCGCGAGCCGTCGTCGAGCTGCGCTTGCCCCCGCACGCGAAGGCGCTCCCCTTCGATCAGGACCTGCGCGCCGTTCGGCAGCCGGCTGTAGGACGTGTCGGCGACGACCAATTCGAAGCCGCCCGCGCGCAGCGGGCTCGGCGAGTCGCCGTTCGGCGTGTGCCCGACGAGGAGCCGCCGCACGCCGTCGGCCCGCAGCGCATCGACGACCCGCGGCGGCGGCAAATGCGGTTTGCCCTGGTCGTCGGTCAGCCGCCCGTAGACCACGCTCGCCTGGTTTCGCTCGGTGCCCGGCACCGGCGCCTGGTACGCCACGAGCCCGGCCCACCCGGGTTCGCCGTTCGAGTCCTGACGGCCTCCGACGTATGCCTCCACCTGTTCGCCATACCAGCGATTCAGCCCCGCGAGCCAAGCGTCGACCCCCTCGAAGCGAACGGCCGCGCCCGCCGAGCCGCACGGGACCACGCCGAGGCTCTCCGCGGTCACCGCCCCGTGGACGAACAGGGTCGCGCCCGACCGCCACCCGAGCCGGCAGAGCGACAAGTACTCCCGGAGCGCGCCCCCCGGTCCCAGGTCCGCGACAAAGCTCCGCGCAACCTCGTCGTCCTCCACCGTGGACGACGCCGACGATGGCCCGGCCGAGCGCTCGCGCGCCAGCTCCTCGCGCCGGAACTCGAACGCGAAGCGCGCGCCCATGGTCTTCTCGAGGATCCACTTCAGGAGCGCGGCGCGCGGCCACCCGGCCGCCTCCGGCGGGGCCTTGCGGGGCGGATGGCCGCCCAACTCGCGCGCAAGACGCAGCTTGTTGATGTCGCGGTTCCCCGCGATGAGGACCACCCGCTCCGGAATGCGGCGCTTCACCGCGACGAGCGCCGCGACGATCCGGCGCGCGTCCGGCCCCCGGTCGATCGCGTCCCCGCCGAAAACAAAACACGCCCCGGGCGCGACGTCGAGGCTCCCGTCCGCGTCGAGGCGGACGTACGGATTTCCCTCCGCGAACGTCGCAAGCCGCTCCCACGACCCCTCGACGTCGGTCAGGTACGCAAGGGCGCCCCCCGCATCGCCGCCGGGCTCACGCCGGCCGGCTTCGTCCGCCGCAGGTGCTCTCATCCGACGCTCACGACGACTTCGTCACGCCCCCGCCGCCGGCTCCGGCCCCCGCCGCGGCCGCGGCCTCCTCCGGCGTTCGGAAGCGAGGCAGGATCGTCGCCTCGCCGTGCAGGACCACTCGGTCCCCAACCGTCAGCGACCGCTTCGACTTTTCGTGGCGCTCCTGGGCCTGCCCCTCCCCCGCGCCCGCTTCCTCGTGCGGCACGGGGAAGATCCCGATCGTCGCCCCCACCTTCGCGTAGGCCTTTTCCACGCACGCCAGCCCGAGCTGGTGTCCGGCGACGAGGGTCGAGGAGGTCACGCTCCCGATCACC
>JACPWG010000142.1 GCA_016197205.1 Planctomycetota bacterium | reverse complement strand
CTGGCAGGCGCGAGGCGTGGGCTCGGCGCTCTTTCGGGAGGCGGTGCGTTGGTCCACCGCCAAGGGCTGCCGCCGGCTGAAGGCCGAGACCCAGAATAACAACGTCGGCGCCTGCAAGTTCTACCGCCGACAGGGCTGCCGACTCGGGCAGGTGCAGTTCCACGCCTATGAGGGCGTCCCGGCCCTCGCAGACAAGGTCATGCTCATCTGGTACCGCGACTTGGGCGGAGCCTGAGTCTGGGAGCCTCGGCGCCGCGTAACTCGGACGCCGGCCGATCGGAAGGAAACAGCGTGGACAGGTCGCGCGACATCGAGTGCGAGTTCGGGGTGCCTTTTCCCGGACGCATCCTCCCGCGCGAGCAGTGGACGAGGACCGGGCTGCGCGTCGCCGGCGGGCCGTTCGATTGGGAGCGGGTCTTTGGGCGCGCGGCCCCGCGGGTGGTCGACCTCGGGTGCGGCAACGGCCGTTTCCTGATCGCCTCCGCGCTCGCACGGCCGCACTGCGACCACCTCGGCATCGACCTCGTGCAAGTCGCGGTGGACTACGCGGCCCAGCGCGCCAATCGGCGCGGACTTCCGAACGTCCGCTTCGTCGTCGGCGATGCCGGCGAGTGGATGTGCGACCGGCTCGGCGCGGACTCCGTCGACGAAGTCCACGTGTACCACCCCCAGCCCTACTACGAGCCCGACGCGAGCGCCCGCCGTCTGCTCACGCCCCCGTTCCTCGAGCGCGCCTGGACGGTCGTGCGGCGCGGCGGACTCCTCGTCCTGCAAACCGACAATCGCGCGTACTGGCAGTACCTGCTGCGCGCCGCCGGCAAATACTTTGAGCCTGACGTGCTCCCCGGCCCCTGGCCCGACGCGCCCTTAGGCCGCACGCGCCGAGAGATCCAGGCGAGGCAGAAGGGGCTCGTCGTCTGGCGCATGCAGGCGCGAAGACGGGATCTCCCGCTTGACGTCTTCGTGCCGCAGCCGGACTTCGATGCGAATCGTCCGCGCTTCCGGCGCACCAAGGGGCGCAGTCGATGAACTCGCGCTCTCCTCTCCGGCGCATCGCGGTGGAACACCTGCTATCCGCGTTTTCGAAGCTTGGGGCCGGGTGGTACGTAGCGTGCATTAGAGGCGCTCGGCTGCGTGTTCGGGCAAGAGCCCTTCCCCTCGGAAGCGACCCTGCCGCCCTGCACGTTCATAACCTCTTGCGCTGAAAGTTCTTCGCCGAGCCGTCAAAGTGTCCGGTAGGCGGACAGTCGCCGCAGGCACCCGCGAGCCGGCACAAAAGCGTTCCGCGAAGCTCCGGCCCAGAAGCCGGGTCGCACCGAAAGGAAGGACTCACCATGAATCGCCCCGGCCTCGCAATCTCCTTCGCTGCGCTCGCCACACTCGCCCTCGGGCTGGCCGCCACCCACTCCCTCGGCGACGAGGCGAAGTCGCCCAAAGCCGACCCGAACGCCAATCCCACCGCCGGCGCCGGCAGCGGGGCCGCCGTTGACGACGCGCCTCTCGGCGGCAAAGTGAAGCGCTTCACCTTCTTCGACTTTCGCTACGGCGAACGCTCGCTCGACGACTTCAAGGACCGCAAGGCCTTCGTCCTCGTCTTCGCCACGAACGCCTGCCCGATTGCCGCTCGCTACCTGCCTCGGCTCGCGGAGCTCGAGCGGACCTATCGCCCGCGTGGCGTCCAGTTTCTCGCGGTCAACGAAGGACGCGGCGAGACGGTGGTCGAGCTGTGCGCCGCCGCCGTGGATGCGGGGCTGGAGTTCCCGGCGGTCAAGGACCTCGACGGCAACGTCGCGCGCGCGGTGGGCGCGACGCGGACGCCGGAGGCGGTCGTGCTCGACGCCGAACGGCGGCTGCGCTACCGCGGCCGGATCGATGCGCAGTACCGCACGGGCGGCGAGACTCCGGACCGCGGGCGCGAAGACCTGCGCGAGGCGGTCGAGGACGTGCTCGCGGGTCGCGACGTGCGCGAGCCGGAGACGACGGTCGACGGCTGCCGCATCACCTTCCCCGCCCCGCCCCCGCCCCCCGACCGCGCACCCACCTTCGCCGAGTCCGTCTCACCGATCCTGCGCCGGCGCTGCGAGACCTGCCACCGCGAAGGCGGCCAGGCCCCGTTCACGCTCGCCTCCTACGAGGACGCCACGAAGCACGCCTCGATGCTCGCCGAAGTCGTCGAGCTGGGGCGTATGCCGCCCTGGTTCGCCGACCCGCGCACCGGCCACTTCCCGAACGACCGCTCCCTCACGCCGGAGGAGCGACGCACGCTCATCGACTGGGCGCATGGCGGCACGCCCGCCGGCGACCTGACGCGCCTGCCCCCGCCCATCGAGTGGCCCACGGGGAAGTGGAAGATCTCCAAACCCGACCTGGTCCTCTCCATTCCCATGGAGGTCAAGGTCCCCGCCCAAGGGTTTTTCCCGTACCAATATTCGCTGCTGCACCAGGGAGCGCTCCTGCCCTACATCTTCACCGAAGACACCTGGGTCGAGGAAATCCAGATCCTCCCCCGCAATCGCCGCGCGCTCCACCACGCGAACCTCTTCTACGCGGACGTCAAGAACCCGCGCCGCGACCACCACTTCATCACCGGCGTGGTCCCGGGCGGCGACCCGATGCGGCTGGATCCGGGGGTGGCGTTCCTCGTGCCCAGAGGCTCCGTGCTCGGCCTGCAGATGCACTACGTCCCGACCGGGCAGGAGGAGGCCGACCGCATCTCCGTCGGGCTGGTCTTCGCGAAGCATGTGATCCGGAAGCGGCTGCACCATCACGAAATCCGGAACAACAAGTTCGAGATCCCGGCGCACGCGCCCGCGTACCCGGTCGTCTCGCGGCAGAGGCTCGACCACGACACCCTGGGCTGCGGGATGTACGTGCACATGCACATGCGCGGCCGCGACATGCGGTTCGTCGCAAAGTACCCGGACGGGACTTCGGAGACGCTCCTCCTCGTGCCGAACTACTCGTTCGATTGGCAGCTCGCCTACGTCTGGGGGCTCGAAGGGAAACGGTTCCCGGCCGGCACCGTCATCGAGTGTACGGCCCACTACGATAACACGTCCTGGAACGCCGCGAATCCGAACCCGAACGTCGCGGTCCGCTTTGGGCTGGATACCGTGCAGGAAATGATGTACGGCTTCTTCTTCTACATGGAGGAGGCGGAAGACCTGCAGCTCACCGTGGATCCCGCGACGGGGCGCGTGCCGAAGCAGAAGGCGAAGGCGGACCCGGCGCCGGGGGCGGGAGCGCCGGAGACGCCGAAGGGGGCGAGCGGGGAGTAGGCATCCCTTGACGGCGCGCGGGCGGGACCGCTAGAATCCCGCCCGGTCCGCCCGCTCCGATTCCCTCCGGCACCGACCTGGGCCCCCCCGACGCTTGCGGAGTCGCGCGCCGTGCACGCCTGCTGGATCCTGCTCTCGGCCCTCGCGATCCTCGCGCTCGGCTACCGCTACTACAGCGCCTTTCTCGCCGCCCGGGTCGCCTGCCTCGACGACTCGCGCCTCACCCCCGCGCACACGTTGTCCGACGGCCAGAACTATCACCCCACGCACAAGTGGGTCCTCTTCGGCCATCACTTCGCCGCGATCTCGGGCGCGGGCCCGCTCGTGGGACCGGTCCTCGCCGCGCAGTTCGGCTACCTCCCGGGCCTCCTCTGGCTCGTCTTCGGCGTCGTCCTCGGGGGCGCGGTCCAGGACTTCCTCGTCCTCGCCGCCTCCATTCGCCACCGCGGCCGCTCGCTCGCCCAGATTGCCCGCGAAGAGACCGGCCCGGTGGCCGGCGCCGCGGCGATCGTCGCCATCCTCTTCATCGTCGTGGTCGCGCTCTCCGGGCTCGGGCTCGTCGTGAAGAAGGCGCTCGGCGGAGAGGAGGTCGCGCTGCCGCCGGGCGCGATCGCGTCCGCGCCGCTCGGTCCGCCGCTGCCGGGCGGCGGCGCCTCGGGCGTGAGCATCCATGCCGCCGCCCCCGGCGGTCCCGCGCTCGCCACGTTCACGCCCGGGACCGAAATCACCTACGGCGTCGGCACCCTTGCCCCGACGCGCTTCGCGGAGGCCGCGCGCATCCGGCTGCCGGCCGGGGTCCTCGTGCTCGAGCCCGTCCCCCCGGCCGCCGACGGGCGCGGCGCCTACGCGCTCCCCAAGGGTTCCACCCTTCTCGTGCGCGGCAGCTCCTGGGGCACCTTTACGATCGGCTGCACGATCCCCATCGCGCTCTTCGTCGGCCTCTACATGTACAAGCTGCGAAAAGGGCGCGTGGTCGAGGCCTCCATCCTCGGCGGCATCCTGGTGCTCGTCGCGACCTGGGGCGGCAGCTACGTGAAGCCCGGAACCTGGCTCGGTGACGCCTGCTCCCTCTCGGGGAACGGCGTCACCGTCGCCATGGCGGTCTACGGCTTCGTGGCGAGCGTGTTGCCCGTGTGGCTGCTCCTCTGCCCGCGTGACTATCTTTCGAGCTTTCTGAAAATCGGCACCATCGGGGTCCTGGTCGGGGGCGTCCTGGTCGCGAACCCGGTCCTGCAGCTCCCGCCCGTGACCGAGTTCGCCTGGACCGGCAACGGCCCCATCTTCCCGGGCAAGCTCTTTCCGTTCGTCTTCATCGTGATCATGTGCGGGGCGATCTCGGGGTTCCACGCGCTCGTGTCCTCGGGGACGACCCCGAAGATGCTCGAAAAGGAGAGCCACGCGCGCCCGATCGGCTACGGCTGCATGCTCATCGAAGGGCTGGTGGGCGTGGTCGCGCTCCTTGCGGCGGCCACGCTGCCGCCGCAGGACTACTTCGCGATCAACACCGATTTGTCGAAGGCTGTGAAGCCGGAGGTCCAGGCGAACATCGCGCGGGTGGCGGGGGAGGGGCACGACAACCTGCCGGCGCTGGAAGGCCAGGTGGAGGAGCAGCTCCGCGGGCGTGCGGGCGGGGCGGTGTCGCTCGCCGTCGGGATCTCGAACATCCTGGCGCCGGGCGGCGGGCCGCTCGTGAAGTACTGGTACCACTTCGCGATCATGTTCGAGGCGCTCTTCATCCTCACGACGATCGACACGGGGACGCGGATCGCGCGCTTCCTGTTGCAGGAGGCGCTGGGTCGGGTCGCGCCCGCGCTCGGACGCGAAGGCTCGCTCGCGGGGGCCGTGCTCTCGACGGGGGCCGTGGTCTTTGCGTGGGGCTCGCTCATCTGGACGGGCAACGTGGACACGATCTGGCCGATGTTCGGGATCGCGAACCAGCTCCTGGCCGTGGTCGCGCTCGCGACGGTGACCTCGTGGCTCGTGAACGAGGGACGCGGCCGCTACGTGTGGGCGCCGCTCCTGCCGATGCTGTTCGTGACGTCCACGACGATGACCGCCGGCGTCCAGCTCTGCGAACGGTTTCTGGGGTGGACGAAGGACAGCGCAAGCCCGCTCTACTTTCGGGGCTGGCTGAACCTGTCGCTGACCGTCGGGATGGTGGCGTGCGTCGTCGTGATCCTCGGCGCGAGTGTGTGGCGGTGGATGTCGGGCCCGCGGGTCAAAGCCGCTGAGGTCGGGCCACCGAATGGACCGTAGGGACGAGCCACCGAAGACGCCGAAAGGCCCGGAGTTGCTCATTCGCGGAGTCGGCTCAAGTAGAGGTCGGACCCTCGCCAAGGGACGGCAAGATTGAATAGCAGGGAAACGGAGAACGCGCTGAGACCGCTCCCTCACGGTCGCGGTTCCGTGTCGCTTTATTTTGGAAGTGTCCCCCCCCATTTGAGAGCATGTCGGCCGCATGAGACAGGTGTGGATCCCGAGGACCGGTGGTCCGGAAGTGTTGGAGGTCCGTGAGGCGCCCGATCCGGAGCCGGGGCAGGGGCAGGTACGGATCCGCGCGCGGGCGTGCGGGATCAACTTCGCCGACATCATGGCCCGGATGGGGCTTTATCCCGACGCGCCGAAACTTCCCGCGGTGGTCGGGTACGAAGTCGCGGGCGTCGTCGACAAGCTCGGGCCGGGGGTGACGGGCGTCGCCGAAGGGGCGCGGGTCATGGCGATGACGCGCTTCGGCGGCTACAGCGACACGGTGTTCGTACCGGCGACGCAGGCGCTGCCGCTGCCGCCGGACCTGTCGTTCGAGAAGGCTGCGGCGATCCCGGTCACGTACCTGACGGCGTGGGTCATGCTCGTGCACCTGGGCAACGTGAAGCCCGGGGAGCGGGTCCTCGTGCACGCGGCGGCCGGCGGGGTAGGGCAGGCCGCGCTCCAGATCTGCAAGCTGCGCGGCGCCGAGGTGCTCGGCACGGCGAGCGCCTCCAAGCATGACGCGCTGCGCAAGGCCGGCGTCGCCCACTGCATCGACTACACGACGCAGGACTTCGAGGCCGAGGTGCGCCGGCTCACCGGCGGGAAGGGGGTGGACATCGTCCTCGACGCCGTCGGGGGCGGGTCGTTCCGGAAGAGCTACCGCTGCCTGGCGTCGCTCGGACGCTTGTTCCTCTTCGGCGCGTCGAGCTTCGCGCCGGGGACGCGGCTGTCCGTGCTCGCGGCGCTCTCCGGCTTCTTGCGGTTGCCGACCTTCCGGCCGATCCCGCTCATGAACGAGAACCGCGGCGTGTTCGGCGTGAACATGGGCCACCTGTGGGACCGCGGCGAGGAGCTGGGCCGGATGCTGGCGGAGATCGTGGGGCTGGTTGCGCAAAAAAAATTCGATCCGGTGGTGGACAGCGTGTACCCGTTCGAGCGCGCCGGGGAGGCGCACGCGTACATACAGGCCCGGAAGAACGTGGGGAAGGTGCTCCTGTCGCCCTTGCCCGTGACGGCGCGATGAGCGGGCAGGCTTGAGACGGAGGACGGGATGACGACGAACGACGGCGGCACGGTCCTGGTGACCGGGGCCTCGGCGGGGCTGGGAGAGGTCTTCGCGCGGCGCTTCGCGGCCCGCGGGCACGGCCTGGTGCTGGTGGCGCGGCGGACGGACCGGTTGGAGGCGCTTGCGTCGGACCTGCGAGCGCGGCACGGGACGAAGACTCTGCTCCTCGGCGTGGACCTGGGGTCGGAGGGCGGGCCGGCCGACGTGCATCGCCGGGTGGGCGAGGCCGGGCTGGAGATCTTGACGCTCGTCAACAACGCGGGCTACGGGAACTACGGCCTGTTCCAGGACAGCGACCTCCGGCGCGAGCTGGGGCAGATCGACCTGAACTGCCGCGCCCTCGTGGCGCTTACGCGGCTCTTCCTGCCGCGCATGCTGGAGCGGAAAGCGGGCCTGGTGATGCACGTGGGATCCGTGGCGAGCTTCGTGCCGGTGCCGTACCTGGCGAGCTATGCGGCGACGAAGGCCTTCGTGTTGAGCTTCACCGAGGCGCTCGCGGCGGAGGTCCGCGGGAGCGGGGTGCATGTGATGGTGGTCTGCCCGGGCGGAACGCGGACGGAGTTCCAGGCTGTGGCAGGGGTGGACGCGTCGCTTTACGACAAGACGCTCATGAGCTCGGAGCGGGTCGTGGACATCGCGATGCGCGGCATGGACCGGCGCAAGCGGGTGGTCGTGACGGGCCTCGCGAACAAGGCGCAGGCCCTCCTCGGCGGGATGCTGCCGCGCGGCATGGTCGCGTGGATCGCACGGCACGTGATGGAAGGGACGAGGAAGAAGGCCGGGCCGGAGTAGCCGGAAGGGACGACCGTCCCTCATCTCCCCGACGTGCGCGCCCAGGCCTCCCAGGCCTCGTGGCTTTCGGGCAGGCTCATGCCGGTGATCTGCTGGAGGGCGCGGGTGGCCGCGGCGCGTACGGCGGGCTCGGGGTCGAGGAGGAGCTGGATGAGGGGGGTGACCGCGCCCGCGCCCCGGAGCTTGCCCAGGGCGATCGCGGCCTCCGTCCGCACAAGGGGGCCGGAGTCCTCGAGCGCTTTCAGGATCGTGGGTGACTCGGAGGCGGCGTGGCACTCGCCGAGGCCGCGGAGGGCGGCGGCGCGGACCGCGGGCGGGCCCTGGCGCACGTAGCCGGCGAGGAGGCCGGGAATGGGGGCTTCGCCGATTTGAGAGAGCGTGGCGCAGAGACCGAGGGCCTCCGCCTCGGGCGCGCGAGCGGCCGCTTGAAGTAAGGCGTCGATGGCTTCTCGCGCGGCGCCGGCGGGGTTGGGCGTCCCGACCGCAGGGGAGACCGGGCGGCCGTCCGGCCCGACGCGTCCCGCCTCCGGGGGAGCGGGCTGCCGCGCCGCGGCCAGCCAGGCCTTCAGGGTCCGCAGCGCCTCCCGTCGCGGGAAATAATCCTGCGAGGCGAGCGCGGCGAGGAGGACCGGCACGAAGCGCGCGGTCGGCTTGCCCGCCCCCGCCGTGAGGAGGCCGATCCGCTCGTCCGCATCGCCGGCGCGGTAGCTCTCGAAGGGGTCGTCGGCCGTCCCTCCCGCGATCGCCGTGCGCAGGCCGGCCTGCGCGGCGGCCGCGATGTCCTTGTTCGGATCGTTTTCGCGCGAACGCAAAGCGGCGACCGCCTTTTCCCCCCCGATGCGAGCGAGGCAGTCGAGGAGGACGAGCGTCCGCGGCGTGGAGCCCGAGGCGCGGAGCGCCTCGACGACGGCGGCCGGCGCCGGGCTGCCGAGCTCCGCCAGCCGCGCCACGACCGAGGCTCGCTCCTCGGCGGGCGCCGAAGCGGCGCGCACGAGGAGGTCGGCGAATTCGCGGGGGAGACGGGGCTCCGTGCCCTGTTCGGTCGCCGACGGGTCGTCGGGCTCCGTGGGGGCGGAGGTTGGACGGGTGGAGCGGGAGGAAGGGGCGGCGTTGGGCGCCGCCTCCCGCGGGGCGACGACCTTGATCGACGCCACGTCCTCGCGCCGGATTTCCATCCGCCCGCCCGCGATCTCGACCACGAGCACCCGCTCGTCCTGCTTGACGATCCGCCCCTCGAGCCGGGCGCCGTTCTTCAGTTGGATGATGTCCGCGCGCGCCGTCGAGGCCCCGAGCAGGCCGGCGAGGAGGATCGCGCTTGCGACGCCGGGCCGGCCGCTCGCCCCGCGACCGCACCCCCTGCGGCCTCGCCGTGCATCACTTCCCATTGGTCGAGCTCTGGTTCCAGTTCGGCACGCCGCCCGCGGCGTCGTACGGGGACATCTCGCGCCACGACCGCACGCCCAGGGGCAGTGGGATCCCGTTCTGGCCCGTGAAGTTCAGGATGGAGCCCATGGCGGCGTTGAGCTTTGTGCGGTCGAAGCGGAGGCTGGTGTTGCCGTGGAGCTTGATCGCGAGCTTCTCGTGTTTCTCGTCGTCGTTGTCGGGCACCGCGACGACCGTGGAGCCGTTGACGGTGAACGCGCCGGTGTCGTGGTGATCCTCCTCGACCTTCAGCTCGGCCTTCTCGCCGAACACGCCGAGGAAGCCGTCGATCAGGAAGTCGCCGGCGTCACCTCGCACGCGGGCCCGCTTCTTGTCGTCGGGTCCGCCCATGACCAGCACCGCGCCCGTGACCTTCAACCCGCCCTGGCGCTTCTTTCCCTCGTCGTCGACCCGCAGGTCCGCCGCTCCCTTGTTCGTGCCCATGACCAGGATGTTCCCGACCACGTTCACCTGGCCGCCGAGGGCCGTAAGCTTCGCGCTGTCCTTCCCCTTGTCCTCGTTCCCGATCACGATGATCGTCCCGGTCCAGTTGAGGACGGCGTCCTTCTCGACCTTTAGCTCGCCCTGGACCACCAGCGTCCCTGCGCCGGTGAGCACCGCCCCCTTCTCCAGTCGGAGGTCCTTGGCGGTCACCACCGTGGTCTGCGGCGTGGCCGGCGTGCCCCAGGTCGTCGGCACTTTGATCTTTTCGCTGTCCTTGTCGATCACTCGCGTCGCGCTGGGGATGATCACGCTTTCCGTCTTGTCGATGATCTTGTCGCGCAGGTCCGCGAGCAGGTCGGGGTTGAAATGGGGTTCCGGCGTCAGCGTGATCGGCAGATGGGTCGTGTAGCCCTTCGAGTTCGTGTAGTCGACGATCGGCTCCCCCTTGAAAGAGTCCGCCGAGACCTTCCCCTTCGCGATTTCCTTAGAGAGCTTTTCCATGATCTTGTTGTAGGCGATCGGGTCCTGGATCGCCATGGCCGGGACGGGCTTCCCGCCGTCCGCGGGGTAGCCGTTGATCACGACCGAGTCATGCACGTCCTTGTCATCGTCGTCATCGTCTTCCTTCTTGTCCGAGAAGATCTTGAATTTCTCGTGCTTGCCCGGGAAGCCGAAGAGACCGAGCGCGGCGTCGTCGCCCGGGAAGGGGGGCTGGGGCCTGGCCACCACTTCGAGCGCGCGCGTCCCGGCCGAGGAAGCGCCGGCCACGACCAGCCGGAAGCTGCCGTCTGCCTGATTGGTGCAGCGGACCTTGTAGCGGCACGTGGCGTTCTGGGCGTTCGGGTAGTTCCGGGCGATCGTGCCCAGGCCGTCCGCATCGGGGTCCACGCCCGAGTTGATCTCCGCCATCGCGGCGTTGATGCCGGCCTCGGCCACGTAGGTCGCCTTCGCGTCGTCGAGCGCCTCCATGCTGCCGCGGCTGTTCGCGAGCGCCACGGACAAGAGGGAACCCGCGTAGCCGATCAGGACGATGACCATGATCATCGCGAGCAGGAGTGCGCTTCCTCGCTGGGCCGCATGCTTGGGGTGAATGCTCATACGTGCCTCGTTCGATTATCGGGGGCCGAATTGTCAGCGTAGCTTCCTCGGGGTTCGAGCCTTCCCCGTCAATTTCGGAGCGCGATGGACGTCTGGGCGGTGCGCGTCACGGCCTGCCCGCCTGGCAGCGTGCGCTGGAGCGTCACCGAAACGTCCAGTCCGGTGGCCGTGCGCGTGAACCAGAGTCCGTTGGGCACAAGGTTGGACCCGATGGTGAGGGAGGTCGCGCCGGACTGCCGCACACACGCCTTCAGCAGGGGTTGCGACGGCAGACCCGCCGGCATGTCGACCAGGGAGTAGGTGGTCACCGTCCCCCAGAGCACCAGGCCGGCGGCGTAGCCCGTGCACTGCTGGAACGCGAGCGTGGTCGACTTGTTCGGGTTCGCCGGGATGAGGGTGTTCGCGCCGGCCTGGCGCAGCTCCCGCGCGAGCCGCTCGATCAGGTTGCGGGCGTCGGCATCCAGGGCGTTCGCCGCGACCTCGCTGTCGAGGGACCGCTGGCTCGCAATCAGGATCGTAAGCGTCGCAGCGACCACGATCACCATGATTCCGCAACTGATCATCACCTCGACGCCGGAGAAGCCGGCGCGGTGAGAGGAGGTTCGTGCCCCTCCCAGCGACCGGTCCAGGTGTCCGAAATGCCACATCTTCTGCCTCCCGTTCGATACGGCTAATCGTTCGAAGATTGTTTTCTTGCGACAATTCTTGCTTGGGTCCAACGCCACGAAAACCACAGATTTCACAGATTCTACGCGATTACACAGATTACGAATCTGTGAAATCGTCGTAAATCTGTGAAATCTGTGGTTCCGTCGTCGCTTGGCTGCGGCACTGCCGCGCTGTGCTACTGATTCGCGATCAAGGTGCGGAGGGTTAGGGTCTGCGGGCCCATCACGCCGCGCCATGTGACCGTGACGGTCACATCGAACAGGTTCGGATTCGTCGTGTTCACCAGCACCTGCCCGACCGGCGTCAGGCCCGACATGCCTGCCACGGTGAAATTGGTGTTGTTGAGGGCCGCCAACGCCCCGAAGGAGGTCGCCTTGATCGTCTCCATCTCCGCTCGTCCGGCGTTGAGGGCGGACATGTGTTCTCCCGCGACCATGTCGGTGCGGGCCGCATACGACATCGTGGAGGCCAGACCCATCAGCGCAACGAGGATGACGACCGCGGCCAGCATGGCCTCGAGCAGGGTGAAGCCGCTCGCGGCGGAGACCGGGCGGCCGGGACTAGAAATTCTGAGGAAGGTGGCCGATGCAGCGCCTCTCCAGGACACGTTCCGTCGCCGGTGCGTGAAAGTGCACTGCATCGGAGTGTTACCTCGCCCGTAGGGGGGGACGAAGCCTTCTTCGATCATCTGCGTTCTCATCCATCAAGCCCGTAGGAGGTTAGGGCGCCGGTCACGCGGGCGTCCCACCCCTCGGGCAGGAACGGGGAGCTGCTAGCGCAAGCGCCGCGCCGTGACTGCTGTGTTGCGGAGGAATAGCGCAGTCCTCCACCCCCTCTCGCTCTCCTCCTCCTTCGAAGTTTTTCGGCGTCTTCAGCGTCTTCGGTGGCTCGTCCCGCTTTGGTTGCTGCGACGTGCGTCAGCCTTCCTGCACGCCCTTCCCCTCCAGGCGATCGGCCTCTTCCAGGTCGGCGCGCGCGCCTTTCGGGTCCCCTTCCATGCCGCGGACCTGGCCCCGCAGACGGAGAAAGACGACGTTGCCCGGCTCGAGCTTGAGGGCGGTGTCCAGGTCGTGCAGTGCGGCCGCCCCTTCGGCTCGGTCCCGAAGCAGGATCGCGCGATCGTAGTACGCCGACGCGTTCCGCGGATTGAGCTGCACGGCCTCGTCGAGGTCCCGCCGGGCGCCCGCGAGGTCGCCTTGCAGCGCCCGGAGCGGGGCGCGGAGGCGATAGGCCTCGCCGCAGTTCGGGTCCAACTCGACCGCACGCGTGAAATCCGCGAGGGCGCCGGGCACGTCCTCCAACCCGAGGCGGGCCTGCCCGCGCAGGAGGTAGGAGCCGGGGTCGGAGGACTTTCTCTCCACGAGCATCTCGGCCGCCTCGTACTCCGCCCAGGCCCCCGCCCCCGCGTCGTCCGGGGGGGGCTCCAAGGGCGCCGGCGTCGTTGCCCCAGGACCCGTGCCCGCGCCGCCGGTGGTCGGGCCGTTCCCGGCGGAGGCCGGAGCGGGCGGCACCGGCTCCTGCTCGCAGAGCCGGGCGATCTCCGCGGCGAGGCGGCGTTCCCGGTCCTCCTGGTAGCCGCGCCAGCGCTCGGCATAGGCCTTTTCCAGGTTGGGCTCGAGCTCGAGTGCGCGGCGATAGTCCTGTAGCGCGAGGAGGGCCTGCCCCTTGGACTCGCGGTACCGGCCACGATAAAACAGGAAGCGCGGATCGGCCGGGCGCCGCCGGAGCGCCTCCGCGAGCTGCTTCTTGCCGAGCACGCACTTCCGCGAGGAGGCGGGCCCCTCCTGCTCGTACCAGCGGTCGACGTACCCCTCGTCCGCTTGCAGCGCGCGGAGGTAATCGTCCACGGCGCCGGCGATCTGGCCGAACTGTTCCCGCGAGACGGCGCGCAACCAGAGGGGCGTGGGCTCGCCGGGCCAGTGGCTCACGGCGGAGTCGAGGTCCTCGATGGCGAGGTGGAACTGGCGCCGCCCCATGTGGTAGGTCGCGCGCGCGAGCCAGGCTTCGAGGATGTGCATGTTCAGTTCGATGGCCTTTTCGAAGTCCGCGAGCGAGAGGCGGCCCGCGCTCTCCGCTTGGCGCAGGATGCCGCGCTGCACGTAGGCCTCGGCGTAGCGCGCGTTGAGGGCGATCGCCTTTTCGGCGTCCTCGCGCGCGCCGCGAAGGTCGTTCAACTCGCGCCGGACGATGGAGCGGTTGCGGTAGGCGCGAATGGCCGCGGGGTTGAGCTGCAGGGCGCGGTCCAGCGCCTCGAGGGCCCGCTGGAGCTGGCCGACGAAGCGATACGCCATGCCGCGTCGGGCGAGGTCGTTGGCGCCCAGGGCGCCGGGCTGCGGGCGGGGGCGGGCGTAGGGCCGGCCGGCCGCCTCGGCATAGGCCTCCAAGAGCGCCCGGCGGACCTCCTCGAAATTGTCTGGGCGGCGCGTGCGCAGCTTCCGGAGGCAGCCGAGGAGGAGGGAGGCCAGCCGGTCCGGGATCGCAGGGTTCAGCCGGCGCGGGTCGGGCGGCTCGTCGCGTTCGTGCTGCAGGCGGAGGCTCGTGACCGGGTCGCTGCCATATTTTTTTTCGTCGGCGAACGGAGGGCGCCCGCAGGCGACGGCGAAAAGGACGCACCCGAAGGCGTAGACGTCCGAGGCGATCGTGGGCTCGGCGGCGGGCTCGAAGAGCTCGGGGGCGAGGTAGGGCGGCAGGCCGCGGAGGGGGGGCTTGCCGGCGGGCGGGCCGGGGCGGCCCTTCGGGTCGGACCCGGCGGGCGCGGTCTCCTCCCAAGGGACGCGGCCGACGGCGAAGTCGGTCACCTTGAGCGCGCCGTCCTCGTCGACGAGCACGTTGCCGGGGGTGAGGTTGCCGTGGAGGACGCCGTGCAGGTGCGCGTGGAGCAACGCTTCACAGCACTGGAGGCCCAAGTCGATCGCGCCCGCGACGCCCGTGAAGCGTCGTTCCCGGACGGCCTCGAGCACGGCGGCGCCGGGGACCACCTCGGTGACCACGCAGAGGCAGCCGCGCAGGCAATCGGCATTGTGCGCGGCCACGAGGTTGGGATGGGGGCCCAGCTCGATCCAGCCGCCCGCCGCGGCCGCGAAGCGGTCCCGCGCGTGCACGCCGAGCTTGCCGTGCACGAACGGGACCTTGAGGGCGACCGCGGCCTCGAGGCGGCGGTCCTGCGCCTCGTAGAGGATCCCCCGCTCGGTCCTCGCGAGCACGCGCCGCACCTCGTACTCGCTGACCTCGCCGACGAGACGTTCGCCGGTGCGCCAGATGCCGCGGGGCGTCGCGGCCTCGGTCGAGGCCTGGACCCGGGGGTGGGGGCGGGCGGCGACGGGGGTCGGCGTCGGGGTGGCCGTGGCCATGCTTGCATGCCCCTTGGCCGGACTGGGGGTGGCGAGGGGCGCGACCTGCGGACCCGCGCTCGCGGGTCGAGACGGAGGCGGCGAGAAAGAAGGCGCGGACGCGGACGCGGAGGCACGTCGCGTGTCCGGCGAGGGAGAGCGGGTCGCACGGTCGCCGGAGGCTGAGGCCTCGGCGGGCGCGCCCGGCGCCCGAACTCGTGAGGTCCCCTTCGAGGTGCCGGCCGTCGAGTCTCGGGTGGTGGTGTCGACCTGAGGGGGAGGCGGTTGGGCAACGAGGTCCAGTCCCGTGGCCGCTTGAGCCACGGTCGAGGGCTGTGGAGGGAGGGGCGGCGGAGCGAGCCACGGGGGCGTCGCGTCCGAGGTCGGCGGCGCGGAGTTCCGCGGGGGCGAAGGCGTGGGCGGCGACTGGGGCGGAGGGGGCGGAGGCGGCGACTGGGGCGGAGGGGGCGGCTCGCACGCCGGCGCGGGCGACGGTGGCGCTTCCGGGTGCACCGCCTCGCGGGCCGCAGGCAGCGGCTCGACCAAGGGGAGGTCCCGCTCGCTCTGCGCTTCGGAGGACAAGCTGGGCGCAGGAAGCTCCTCGACGCGGGCCGTTGTGGCGTCAGAGGTCGGACCGCCGGCAGGGCTCGGCGGCGCGTCGACCGGATCCGTGGCCTGTTCCGCCAGGACGGGGAAGGGGACCGGCGAAGGCGAAGGCGACGGCTGAGGCGGCGACGATTCCGACAGTGCAGGCGCTGCCGTCGGCGTCCAAGCGCCCATTTGTGGTGTCGCCAGGGTCGGTGGCGGTTCACTCAACGAAGGCAGCTCGGGCAAACCCCCGATGGCATCGTCTTCGGGAATCGACGGGATGAGGACGGGCCGTTCGTCCTCGGACAAGAGATACTCTTCCGTGCGTGCGTTCGGCTTCGTGTCGGGCGCCGGTGGGGCTGAAGCCGGTCCTCCGCCGATCGCGGGCGACAAGAGGGCAGCGGCGTGATCCGAAGCCCCGAAGAAGGCCGAATCGATGGTGAGCGCCGGTGGTGAGGCCGGGGAAACACATGCGGGCGGGTACAAGGGGCCGGCCATCGGGTCCGGGCTCCATGCTGAACCGGTGGAGTCCTCGGTTGGAGGCGCGAGTGGGGCCGGAGGGGGCGCTGCGTCGACGGCAAGGGCGTGCGACGTGCGCGGGTTTTCCTGTCCCTGCAGGTCGACCTCGAACGTGGGCTGGAGCGTTGGAGGGGGGGCCGTCGTCCGCGCGTCCGTGGGGTCGGTTGCACGGGGCGAAGCCGTGGCGGGTGAGGCCGGCTCCGGCGGCGCATCCGGGTCGAGAAGCGGGATGCCGACCCGACCGGTTTGCCGCTCCTTCCGTTCGATCCGTCGCAGGCCTTCGACCGCGCGGGGGAGGCCCGGCGAGACGGCCAGAGCCCGGACGAAATCGTTTCGCGACTCCTGCAGCCTTCGCTGGGTGTAAAGGAGCACGGCGCGGTTGCAGAGCGCCACGGCGGACCGCGGCTCGGCCTCGACGGCGCGGTCGAGGATGGCGATGGCCCCCGCGAGATCTCCCTGGCGGGCGCGCTCGAGTGCTTCCCGAACGAGGGCATCCACGGAATCGGCGGTCATGGCCACGCATCGAATCGAGCCGGAGGTGTCGGCCAGATTCTAGCGTGTCCCCGGACGGGAGGTCAAGCATCCCCTGCGCGGGTTCGCGGTTGGGGCCGCGACCGCGGCGGCCAAACGTGGGTAGCCGCGACCCAAGACGAACAGCAAGCCGAAGGGAAGCTAGAGTCGATCACTCAGTGCCTCGCCAGCGATTATCGCCGGTAGAGGACAGTGGACTCAGCGCCCGGCCTCTGCGTCTCCGCGTCTCTGTGTAAGAGTCTCGCATTCGACCCACACGACCGGTCCGAATTTCAAATTTCAAATTTTGCCTGCGTCTGGTGGGGACGCGGAGCCATGATCTAGCCACTTGTCGCCTTCGGTCGAGTCTAGCCTCAATTCGGGTCATTTGAGACGAACGCGCGTGGTACGTTTGTGGCTCCCCTCCCCCCCGAACCCTATCCCCGGGAGACTCGCGCGGACCGCTCGAGTCCCCCGGGGGGATTCGTCTAGCGCCGCTCGCGACCCTCGCGTCCCAGCTTCATGATCCCAAGGAAGACGCGCTTCCCGTCCATCAGCTTCCACTCGATGCGCACGCGATCTCCGTTCGTGACCCTCCGAAGCTGGCCCAGGTACTCCTTCTCCGGGCCGACGCCGTGCTTGGCATCGGGCGGAATGCGGCGGGCGACGAACCGTTCGGCGGGCCCGCCGTTCTCGGGCCGGATTTCGATCCAGTCTTCCCCCTTGTTCGCCACCAGGCCGACCAGCCCTCCCCGATCTTCGTTCGCGGGTTCGCCCGGTCCGCCGGGGCCGGGCCGCCGGTCGCCGCCGAGCACTCTCATCTGCACGACGCGCAGGTGCTCTTCGAACTTCCACTGGAGCCCGACGCGGGCCATGACCGGGACCTCGCGGATCTGTCGGAGCATTTCCTTGTCGGGACCGCCGCCGTCCTTGGGACCGCCGCCGACCCACAGCGCGTGGTAGCGGCGCGTTTCGTTGCCCGGCAGGCCCTTCACCTCGACCCAGTCGTCTCCCTTGGCGGTCACGATGCCTTCGACGAAGCCGCCCCCGTCGCGCTCCGGGTCGCCCGGCTCGCGCCGGCCGTCGGCCCCCTTGCGGTCCCCCTCGCCGGGCCGACGCTCGCCGTCCCCCGGCTTCCGGTCCGCCACTCCACCTCCTTCCCGGTCCCCCCCTTTGCGTTCACCGTCTACCGACGGCCCCTCGTCCGAGCCGTTCTCCCTCTTCCCGTCCTCGCCGGCGGCGACCGCCGCACCCTTCCCCGGCTCCTTCCCCTCTTCGCGTCCGGCCTCGGCCCCGCCTGCCGCCGGCTCGCTCCCGTTTTCGGGAGGGGGCGCCAGCACGTCGAGGCGGAGCACGCGGGGGCGCTCATCCGCTTTCCATTCCAGCTTGACGCGGGACCCGACAAGCACTTCCCGGAGCCGCTTCAGCATCCCGGGGTCGAGCCCGCCGCCGTCCTGGGGCGAGCCGCCGCGCCACTCCGGCACGTACTTGCGCGTCTCTTTGGGTTCCTCCCCCCGTACCTCGATCCAGGTTTCCCCCTTGGCGACGACCACGCCGACGAGGGCGCCGCCGTCCGGGACTTTTTTTTCGTCTCCCGCGTGGAGCGTGGTCGAGCCCCACGCTCCGGCCAGGAGAACCGTGCCCACCGCGACTTGCACGAGCATCTGGCGACCTTGCATGGCTCTCTCTCCTATCGGTTCGAGCAGCTTCACGGAAAACTCCGTCCCGGTCACGGAGACGGCGCCGACTTCGGTGCGGACGGCGAACCGTCCCTGCCCGGCCTCCACGCGGCAGTGGACGGACCCGCCGTCGAGGAAGAGTTCCTCGGCCCGCTCCGCGCCGTCCACGCGCAGCGAGCTGTTGGGTCCCATTTCCACGTCGCAGTACCCGCCGAGCGTGAGTGCCGCGGGGGCCCCCGCGGTGCTCACGCGCGCGCCGCGGCGGAGCGGTCCCTGGTCCGCGACGACGAACGCCCCCGTGCCGGCGGGCGCGGGGTAGCTGCCGGCGCGCAGGGCGAGCCGGAGCGCGGCCCCGCCGAAAAGCGCGCACGCGGCGGCGGTGGCCGCGAGCGCCCGGAGGGCCCAGCTCCGCGCGGAGGCGGGTCGCGGGACGGACACGGGCGGGCGGCCCGCGGCCTGCGCCGGATACGCCCGCGCAAGGACCTGCGCCGTCACGTCCGGCGGACCCTCGGACCCGAGGGTTTCGCGGAGGAGCACGTCGATCAGCCGGTCAGCCTCGTCGGACATCGGCGTTTCCTTCCCTCGCGGGTCACGTCGCCTCGGCCAGCCGTCTCCGGACGCACTCGGCCAGGGCCGCCCGCGTGCGCCTCAGCATCGACTTGATCCCGTCCTCGCTCATGTCGAGGCTTCGGGCCATCTCGTCCCTGGACTTCCGCTGGGCGTAGCAGAGGTCGAGGAGTCGGCGGGCCCGCTCCGAGAGCCCGGACACGCAGGCGCGCAGGGCTTCGATGTACTCGAAACCGTCACCGCTTCGCAAGAAGCGGGTCGCCCAGAAGGCCTCCGCCCGCTCGATCGTCGCCTCGTCGGTCCGTACGGGATTCGCCCGGGCGCGGCGGCAATGCATGAGAAAGAGGTTGCGCGCGATTCCCCGCAGCCAGGCCGCGCAGGCCCGCTCGTCGTCGAGCGGGGGAGGCGCCGTGCTCCGGAAGGCGGCGAGAAACGTCTCCTGCGCCAGGTCTTCGGCCACGCCCGCGTCCAGGGCCCCGAGGTACCGGAGGTAGCGAAAGATCTCCGCCTGGCGGGCGTGGACCAGCTCGGCCAGCGTGTCTCGATCCATGCGGCGGCCCGGCCTCCACGATTGCTTCCCCAACGCGGGTCACCGCGACCCCAAGCGAACGCGGGTGCTACGCTTGTAGCACCCCTCACCCCGCCTTCGCGGGCCGTAGCCCGCTTCGGCGGGCGAAGGCCCGCCCCTCTTCTCCAGGAGGGGAGAGGGTGGCCATTTCTCCCCCTGGCTTGCGCGGATCGCGCGAGTCGGGCGGAGAAGGAGCATTTCTTGATTGCGCCGACGCCGCGAAAGGGTGCAACCTTTTTCGATAAGCCGAAGTGAAGCCAAAATCGATCTCTCCGTGCGTTGCCAGAGATCCTCGCCGGTAGAGTACGGTGGACTCAGCGCCCGGCCTCTGCGTCTCCGCGTCTCTGTGTAAAGGTCTCGCCTTCGACCCACACGGCTGGGCCGAATTTCAAATTGTTAAAAAAGTCAAATTTCAAATCTCAAATTTCGCCCGCGTCCAGCCGGGACGCGGGGCCATGAGCCAGCCCTTTGCGGCCCTCGGTCGAGTTTAATCTCAGTTCGGGTCATGGACTCTTTTGCGCAGGGCCGCGAAAGGGTGCCCGGGGGGTGGCCATGTCGGACGGAGCGCTCGCTGGCCGGCGCGGCGCGGCCGCGGCCCGACCGGGGGAGGCGTCCCGGGGAACGCGCCCCGGCCGTGCCGGCCGAGAGGACGGCCTGTCTATACCGAAATGGGGTTGGCGGGTCAATCGCAATCACCCCGGGGTCCCACCGGGATGTATTGCCGTCCGGCGGGGGAGGATGTACAATCTGCCCCGGCGCTGGACCGACACAGGATGAGGAAGGTGCAGGAGGTGAAATGAGGACGCCCAAGAAGAAAGAACCCGTGAAGCGCCGGAGGCCGACCAAGTCCTCCGTCGTCAAACGGAGCGAGGAGGCGTTGCCGAAGGTCGAGCCGCTCGAGTCGGCGCCGGCCTCGGCAGCGCAAGGGGAACAAGCGGCGGTGGGGCGCGAGACGGAGGGGACCGCGAGGGAGAAAGTCGCGCTCCCGTTGTTCCCGGAGGAGGAGTCGAGGGGGCTGCCGATCGACGCCGAGGAAGCGCCGGTCGTCGAGCCCGTCCCCGACACGCCCTCCGCGTTCGTCTCCGCGACCGACGCTGCGTCGCGTCCCGCCCTCGAGCAGGAGCCTTCGCCTCCGGACGTGGTCGAGCCCGGGGGCGCGTCGTGGACCGAAGCGCCGCCGGCGGAGGCCGCGGCGTCGCAGGACGAGCGACCCTGGGCGCCCGGTCCGGGTCCGGGTCCCGGGAGCGCGAGCCGGCCGGTCCCTGCTTTCGCAACCCCGGAGCCCCCGCCCGCGCTGTCGATTCCGGAGCCCGGCTTCGCGGCGCGCGTCGAGCCGCCGCCGCCGCCGCGTCCGCTGCCGTCCGCGCGGAGGATTGTTTTTTTTGACGTCGAAAACGCCAGCCGGGCCGAGCACATCGCGGCCGTATTCGCGCAGCTTGCGCTGGACTGGGGCGGGACGGCGACCGAGCTGGTCGCAGTCGGCAACTGGCGCGTGATCGGCAGCGATACGGCGCGCCTGCTCGCTTCGAAGGGCGCCCACCTGGTGCACAGCGCGCCGGCCGCGGGCGTACGGGACTGGAGCGACCTCCGCATCGCCGTGTCGGCCGGGGTGTGGCTCGCGAGCGCGCGTCATGGGGACCTGCTCGAGATCATCACTGACGATCAGGCGTTCGATGCGGTCGGCGACGTCGCCTCGAGCCTCGGCGTCTCCTTTCGCCGCGTGTCGTACATGGCGCTGCTGGGCCTGACCCCGGCGGCGCTCGCGGATCCGCTGCGCACGCCCCGGGATGGTCGTCGCCGACGCGGCGGTCGCGGCAGCCGCGGCGGCCGGGGTCGGCGCGAGGATGCGCCGTTGCCGAGAATGTCCCCCATGCTCCGGGAGGCGCCGCAGCCGAGGGAAGGGCCTGTGCCGAGGGAGGCGGCGGGCCCGCGAGAGTCCGTGGGGAGCCGGGAAATGCACCCGCAAGCGCCGGCCCCTCTCCCGCCCGGAGTGCCGGTGTCCCGGGAACTCCCGGCGCCGCAAGAGGTGGCCCCGTTCCGCGCCGCCTCCGGTCCCGTCCGGTATCCGTACTCGCGCGAGGCGCAGATCCACCGCGCGCCGGGCGCCGTCGGACCGTCCGGCCCGCCTCGGCAGGAGGCTTCGGCCGGGGACGCGGCGGCCCGCGACTCCAGCGAAGCGGGAGAGCCGCCGCTGCGCGAGGCCCACACGGCCCCACACGACGAGATCCTCGAAGTGTTCCGCCGACTCTTCGCCCACAGTCACGGCCGGGGAGTGACGATCGATGCCCTGTCGCTCGCGCTCAAAGGGCGCGGCTTTCGCCGCACGCCCGGTTCGCCCCGTTTGATCACGCGGTTGCGCCGCATCAAGGAAATGGACATCACGCGGTCCGGCCTCATCCGGCCCGCGGGCGTCGGCGGCGGAAGCGGGACCGCCGGGAGCGGCGGAAACGGCGGCACGGGAGGCGCCCATGCCGGGGGAGGCAGTGGAGGCGGTGGAGGGACCGTCTTCGCGCCGGGGCACGCACCGAGCCCTGCGGGCGCGCATCCGGCTCCGCATGCGGCCGGCCATGCCCATGGGGCGGGGACGGGGCACGAGGCTGGACACGGGGACCTCCCCGAGGCGGGGCGAGCGGCGCGACCCGAGCCGGCCGGCGGAGAGGAGGGCCCAGAACTGCCTTCGAAGGAGCCGGGTGCGGGTGAGGCGTGGCTCGAGGATGCCCCCGAAGCCAACGAGTCTCTGCCGCCCGGTGGCGCTCCGGAAGAACCGGCCGGGGAGGCGACGGGCACGGCGAGACGGCGACGTCGGCGCCGCGGTGGGCGGCGTCGCAGCTCCTGGGGAGGGCCGCCATCTCCGGCGGCGCAGGGGTAGGGCTTCACGCCTGCCGGTCAGAGCCCGCAAAAAAAAACAACGTGCAGCTCCTGTGGCCTGACAGGCGATGGGACGCCCGCGACCTCAGAATGCTTGACCGGATGCAGCTTGTTCAGGTACGATAGCGAGTCGGGAGAGGGTCCTTCCCAGCCTGCGGAAACCGTCGATTGCCGAGGCGCGCAGCCGATCCGAATGACCAGGCTTGGAGCCGGTTGATGCCAGTTCCGAACTGTCCGAAATGCGGCGTGCCGCTCCAGGAGCGGCCGGGCGTGAAATTCCTGAAGTGCCCGAGCTGCCTCCGGCTATATCCCCTCGTCACGGACGCCTCGGCCGCTCCCGCGTCCGCTGCAGCCTCCGCCGCGGTCCCCAGCCCGGTCGTCGCGCGCACGACGCTCCGTCCCACGCCGACCGGCCAGTCCTCACCCACCGGTGCTCCGGGGGCCCCCCCCGCCACGGTCGTTCCGCGCCCGATCGTCGCCCGGACGACGTTGCGTCCGACGCCGCCCGCTGCGGGCTCGCCGGCACCCGCGGCCGCGGCCGCGCCGGGTCCGTCAGGCGTCACGAAGGTCCATGTCCGCTTCGGGGCGAAGTCCACGCCCGCCGTGCCCGGGGCCGCGCCGGTCGGGGTGCAGCCGAGCGTGATCGTTCCCGGTTCCGCGCCGGGCGTTCAGTCGGCCGGCTCCCCCGCGAGCGCGGCGGCGGGCGTCGTGATGACGTCCCCGGCGGGCGCGACCGCTCCGCCCAAGCCCATCGTGACGCCTTCGCGAGCGACTCCGGCGCCCGCCGGCCCAGGGACCCTGGGCGCGCCCCCTGTGCCGCCGTCCTCCCCTTCGTCGGCGGCCGCGCTTCCCCCCACCCGGGCCACCCCGCGCGGCTTCACCGCGATCACCGGGAACGAGGCCGTCCGCGAGGCCTTGCAGCCACCGACACCCGCGAGCTTCGCGAACCCGGACCTGGGCGAGCAAGCCGCGAAGCAGTCGATCCTGACGGCGGCCGCGATGGCGACCCCGGCGGACGCCGCGGGTTCGGAGGACGCGCTGGATGCGCGGACCCCGGGAGGCCAGGACTATTCGGGCGGGGCCGGGGGGCTTGTGCTTCCCGACATGGACGACCTCGAACGGATGGCCGAGGCCGCGCCGGTCATGGCGCACGACGAGGAGCTGGCGATCCCGGCCATCGCGGACCCGGCCGCCCGTCCGCCGAACCCGAGCCAGCTCACGCTGTATCCGTTGCGCTGCTTTGCGAACGCGATGGTGGGGACGGTCTACCTGCTGAGCCTGGTGACCGCGGTCATCGTGCTGCTTTCGCTCCTTTACCTCGTGGCGATGCGCTACATCGGCAGCTACCCCCAGTGGGTGGCGCTCGCATTCATCTTCGCGATGCTCTTCATGGGCACCGTGGCGCAGGCGCTCCTGATCGGCCTTCGCATGCCCGAGATGCCGGAGCCGGGCCTCGAGATCGACCTGAAACGACATCCGCGCCTCCACATGTTCGTCCGAGGCGCCAGCAGCCGCATCCGCACGCGCGTCCCCGAGCGGGTCTACCTGGTCCTCGCCGGGATGTCGAGCGCCTACGAAGTGCCGCGCCTCTTCGGGCTGCTACCCGGGGAGCGGATCCTCTGCATCGCGTTCCCCACGATCAACCTGCTGACGGTGGACGAGTTCCGGGCCACCGTCGGCCATGAGCTTGGGCACCTGGGCCGGACGAACAACCCGCTCGAGTCGATCTCGCTCCACCTGAAGAACACGTTGAGCCGCGTCGTGACCGAGCTGCGCAAGCAGATCCCCTGGGGCAATCCCGTGTTCTGGTACAGCAGCGCCGTGCTCAATTTCTATATCCAGATGGAGAAGGTCCGCGAGCGGATGGCGGAGTTCGTGAACGACAACGACGCGGCGCTCATGGTCGGCGGGGAGGCCTTCGCGAAGCTCCTCGTCCGCATGACGACGGAATCCGTGATTTTCAACAATTACGCCGCCAAGATCCGTTCCGGCCAGACCCAGACGATCCCGGCCGGCGTGTTCACGCAGTCGTACCGGGTCTTCCGGGGCGAAGTGATCGGGCTGGACTTCCGAAAGAAGGTCCTCGACGAGCTCCTCGGCCAGCGCGCGACGGGCTTGGCCACGTCCCGCCCCTCGTTCGGCGAGCGGCTGGCCTTCCTGCGTTCCCTCCCGCCGGAGCCCGAGGAGGAGCGGATCTCGGCCGTGTGGCTCTTCCAGGACTTCCCCGAAGTCGAGAAGCGCATGAACGAGTACGCGGCTTGGCTCTTCAACCAGATGCGGTCCCAGGAAAAGAAGGTGTAGGCCCGCTTGGCCGAGATCGACAAGTTCCTCAGCTTTCTCCGGGCCCAGGAGGGCAGCGACCTCCACCTCTCCCCCGGCTCCCGGCTCACCTTCCGGCTGCACGGGAGCATCGCCGGGGTCGCGATGGAGCCCTTCAAGCCCGCGGACACCGAACGGCTGATCTTCGAGATCGCGCCCGAGCGGAACAAGCAGGAATTCGCGGAGTGCAACGACACCGACTTCGCGTACGACCTGCCGGGCGTCGCGCGGTTCCGGGTCAACGTCTTTCGCGACCGGCACGGCGTCGGCGCGGTGCTGCGGGTGATCCCCACCGAGATCCTTTCGGCGGATCAGCTCAACCTGCCGGAGTCCGTGCGGTACTTCTGCCACCTCCCCAAGGGCCTGGTGCTCGTCACCGGGCCGACGGGGTCCGGCAAGTCCACGACGCTGGCCGCGATGATCGACCTCATCAACAAGTCCCGGCGTGACCACATCATCACCATCGAAGATCCGATCGAGTTCGTGCATCCCAACAAGAACTGCCTCGTGAACCAGCGCGAGGTGCATGCCCATACGAACAGCTTCGCCCGGGCGCTGCGGGCCGCGCTCCGCGAAGACCCGGATGTGGTGCTGGTGGGCGAAATGCGCGACCTGGAGACGACGCACATCGCCATTGAAACCGCCGAAACGGGCCACCTGGTCTTCGGCACGTTGCACACCAACACGGCCGCCTCCACGGTCGATCGGATCATCGACCAGTTCCCGGCGGACCAGCACGAGCAGATCCGCACCATGCTGGCCTCGAGCCTGAAGGGCGTGGTCGCGCAGACGCTTCTGAAAAAAAGGCCGAAGGGGCGGGTCGCCGCGCTGGAAGTGCTGGTCGTGACCCCGGGGATTTCGAACAACATCCGGGAAGGGAAGACCCACCAGATCCCGTCTTCGATGCAGGTCGGGGGACGGGTGGGCATGGTGCTCCTGAACGACGCGGTCCTGAAACATGTGATGGCGGGCACCGTGGACCCCGCGGAGGCGTACTCCAAGGTCGTGGACCGGAACGACCTCCTCGAGAAGTTCAAGGTGGCGGGGATCCCGTTCGACCCGAACAAGGGCGGCACGTAGATTGTCCGGGCCCGGGAGTCCCGAACGGGACGGAGCGCCGAGGCCCCGGCGACCTGCGGCGCGGCGCGAACCTGCCGCGGAGAAGGGCGGCGCGGTCGCGCGGTTGCCCGACGAACACCAGGCACGAAAGCGGCCCCCAGGCCTGACGGAGGGGAGACCCCATGCGGGTATCCGAGACCGAGCTGACGCCGTTCGGCGAGCTGCTCCTCGACCAGAGCGTGAATTCGGTGCTGGGCTTCAAGGCCCCGCTCATTTTCCGGCTCGCGAACGAGCTGTGGTCCCGCGGGCTGGTCTCGACGGCCGACCGGAACGCGACGGAACTCTGCCTGGACGAGGCCATCACGAACGCGATGGTGCACGGCAATCGGCTCAACCCCGAAAAAAAGATTCGGGCGCGGCTCTTCGCCGACGCGACACGTTGGGGGCTGCTGCTCTCCGACGAGGGGGACGGCTTCGACGCGAAGTCGATCCGCACGGGGGACAGCGAGGAAGACCTGATGAAGGAATCGGGTCGCGGCATTCCCATCCTCGAGCACTACCTGGACGAGCTGGTGTACTCGGCGAAGGGGACCGAGGTCCTGCTCCTGCGCAAGCGGGGGGCCGACGTGCCCGTCCCGGCGCCGGCGCCCGAGCTGGAGGGGGCGGAGCACGCGGTGCCGTTGGAGTTCCCGCTCTCCGCGATCGAGGCCGCCGCCCCGACCCGTTCCGCCCCGACGGCGGTGGCACGGACCGAGCTCGTGGACGGGATCGCGGTCGTCGAGGTGCTCGCGCCGCGGCTCTCCGACGACAACCTGGCCGGGCTGCGCGGGTGCTTCGACGAGGCGTTGGCGCGCAGCGCCTCGCTCGTGCTCGATCTCGCCGCGGTCGAGTACATGTCGAGCATCGTGATCGGGGCGTTCGTCGCCTACTACAATCGTCAACAGTTCGGATATTTGGAGTCACTTCTTCGCAGTCAAATCATTTCTTCGGCTGATGACATAAGCTTTGATAGCTTCAACGTCTTCGGCCTTCAGCGAATTTTTGAATGAAGGCATGCCTTCGCTCGCGCGCGTCGCGGGCGGCCAAACTTGCCTTCGCCTATGGGCCACCGACTTCCGTGGAGCGGTACCGAGCCGCTCCCGACGTGGCGTTCGCCGGAGCGCGCCCAAGTGAGACGAACCGAGGAGGAGCCGTGAAAGTCGTCAAGCAGCTCTCGGTGTTCATGGAGAATCGACCGGGCATGCTCGGCAATCTGGCGAGCCTGCTCGCCGAGCACAAGATCAACATTGAGGCCCTGACCGTGTCGGACACGATGGACCACGCGGTGCTGCGCATCGTCGTGGACGATCCGGAAAAGGCCCTGCACGTGTTCGGAGAACGCGGGACCCTGGTGCTCGAGACGGAGATGATCGCCCTGGAGTTGACCAACCGGCCCGGCCTGCTTCGCGACGTCGCCCTTAAGCTGGGCAAGACCGGCATCAACATCGACTATGCCTATGGGAGCGCGGGCGTCGCCGGAGAGCGAGGCCTGCTCTATCTGCGCGTCAGCGATATCGAAAAGGCCGCGCAGGTCCTGAAATAGCCGGCGGGCCGTCGCCGTTTTCGGCCGCGGTCCAACCCGCGTGACCTGGCTGATGGGCTCTTTCCGTCAACAAGCCGCAACGAAGCTAAAATCGATCACTCCGTGCGTTGCCGGCGAGGATCGCCGGTAGAGGAGGGTGCTCTCAGCGCCCGGCCTCTGCGTCTCCGCGTCTCTGTGTAAAAGTCCCGCATTCGACCCACACGGCCGGTCCGAATTTCAAATTTCGCCCGCGGCTGGTTGGGACGCGGAGCCCTGACCTAGCCACCTGCCGCCCTCGGTCGCGTTTAGCCTTTGTTCGGGTCGTTGCGTTCCGTAGGGGCACGGCGCTGCCGTGCCCACGAAGCCCAGCACCGTCGTCGACCGCGCGCTGCTTTTGCGGCGGTTTGACCCCGCTCTTCCGCGCCGTTCCGAACCGACACCCAGCCGTGCCTACCGACCGGACGAAGGCGTACGGGTAGCACGGGTGAATGCGAGGCGTTCCACATGCGTGCCAGCCCCTCGGGCAAGGCGTTGCTCCTTTTTTTTGCGCTCGGCGTGCTGGGCACGGCCGGCTGCTCCGGGTCGGTCACCGTGGACGATCCCGGGCACATCTGGCGCACCCACGACCCGCTTCCCGTGAGCGTCGCGGTGACCCGGTTCGTGGACGGCCGGCCGGTCGAGGAACGCGACCACGTCCACTCGTACCTCAAGTCCTACGACTACACGCATGACAAGATGTACGACGAGGCGGTGCCGATCGCGATGGCGCGGGCGACGGCCGAGCAGCTCGGCATGACGCACGTGTTCCAGGAGTGCAGCTACCTGGACCTGGATTGGGCCGAGGCGGCCCGCCGAGGCCTGCTGCCCGGTACCACGCCCGCGGGCGTGGATCTCGTCCTCACCGCGAAGGTCAAGCACTTCTCCGGCTGGCGGGAGCTGAACCTCCTGCGGTCCCTCATCCTGCTGCCCGCCGGCCTCTACGGCACGGCGGCGGGCGTGGTCCTCGGAAACGACGGGGGAGGGAAGGTGGAGCTTGCGGAGGTCCGGCTGGTCGACGCCCGGACGGGCGAGACGGTGTGGGAGGGGGACTGCAAGTCCGACTTCACGGAAAAGCAGCGCCTGCTCGAGACCGCGTCGGACAACGCGAGCCTCGCGCTGCGCGAGGCGGTGAACGGGCTCGCGAAACGGGTCTATGAAGGGCTGGCCGGGCTGTCCGTCGCGAAGCCTGCGACCGCGGACGCGCCCCCGGGCGAAACCCCTCCGAAGGCGGAGGGGCCGTCGGGAGGGAAGAAGCCCGATGCCGCACCCGGGCAGGCGGCCCCGCCTCCCCGCGAACCGGTCCGTTGAGCCGCCCGCGCCGGCGGGGATGGGCGATGAGGGACTCGAACCCACGACCTGCTGCGTGTAAGGCAGCCGCTCTAACCAACTGAGCTAATCGCCCGCGCCCCCCCGGCGCTTCACCGCGGCGACATTCTAGTACGCCGATTCCCCCCCCGTCAATCCGATCCTTTTTTCTTCAACAAGCCGAAGTGAAGCTAAAATCGACCTCTCCGTGCGCTGCCGGGGATCATCGCCGGTAGAGGACCGTGGACTCAGCGCCCGGCCTCTGCGTCTCCGCGTCTCTGTGTAAAAGTCTCGCATTCGACCCACACGGCCGGGCCGAATTTCGAAATTTCAAATTTCGCCCCCGTCGAGCTGGGACGCGGAGCCATGATCTCGCGATTTGCCGCCGTCGGTCGAGTTTAGCCTCAGTTCGGGCTGTTGTTTTTCTTGCGACTCCGGACAGCCCCCCGCAAGCGCCGTCCGGACGGCCGGGACGTCCCCTTCGCACGCCTTCGTCCCCCGCCCGCTCGAACGGAGAAGAAAATGCCCGCCCCCGCTCCCGAGGCCCCCCGCGCATCGCCCGGTGCTCCGGTCACGCTCGTGGTCGGCCTCTCGGTGGGTTTCCACTTCGCCTGCTTCCTCCTCTGCCTGTTCGGGCTCTACCGCTTCACGCGCGAGCTCGACAACGACTTTGCCCGCGCCGCGCGCGAGGAGCATGTCGGCTTCACCCTCCGCGTCAACGCCGGCGTGCTCCCCCTCTACGCGCTCCTGGCCGCGGCCGCCGCGGTCCTGCTCTACCCGCTCGTCGCCGCGCTCCGCACGCGCGGCTGGAATACGGGTCGCATCGCGGCCGCATTCCTTCTCGCCCTGACCTCCCTCCATGGCGTGGCCGCGTTCCGGTTCTACCAGTTGCACCCCCAGTTCATCGATGGCCCGGTCGGCAACGCCTACAAGTGGCTCTGGCAGCACCTGCCGTGGTGGGGACAGAGGGCTCTCGCGCCGGCTGTGTGCCTCGCCTTGCTAGGCGTCGGGGGGGCGGCTTCGCTTGCGTGGTACGGCGTCGGACTCGCCCGCGCCTGCAGGCGTCTGGCGCCTCCCGCGCGGCTGCGGTGCGCCCGCGTCGCCGGCGCGGCGGTCGCCCTCGCCCTTGGGCTCGCGGTCGCCGCCGTGGCGGCCCGCCCCGCGCACGGTCGCGACGGCCGGTCGCCGGAGGGGAGCGGCGGCGGGCGCGCGCGGCCCAACGTCCTCATCCTGGCGTCGGACTCGCTCCGCGCCGACCACCTGGGCATGAACGGCTATGCGCGACCGACATCGCCCCGCCTCGACGCGTGGGCAAAGAAGGCGGTGAACTTTCGTCAGGCCTACGTCCCCGTGGCCTCCACGCTGGAGTCGTGGGTCTCGTTCCTGACCGCGCAGTACCCGCATACGCACGGCATACGCCAGATGTTCCCCGCGCGAGCGGAGATGGACGCGTTGACGGCCCGATCGCCGCTCCTCCCGGTCTTGTTTCGCGGCGCCGGGTACCGCACGGCGGTCCTCGGGGACTGGTGCGCCTCCATTTTCCACCTCGCCGACTTCGGCTTCGACGAGGTCGAGGCCACGGACTGGCAAAACTTCGCGGCCGCGGTCCTCGACGCGACCGTGCGCGGACACCTCGTGCTTCCGTGGTATTTCCACTCCGACCTGGGGCACCACCTCTATCCGGCGCTGCGGGACTCGGCGAAGTTCACGTCCCCCCAGGACATCGTCGGCCGCGTGCGGCGTCGGCTCCGCGCATTCGCCGCGGAGGAGCGGCCGTTCTTCCTGGTTTGCTTTCTCTCCTCCACGCACCTGCCGTACTCCTGCTACGACGCGTACCACGACCTCTTCTGCGATCCGGCGTACGACGGGCCGTTCCAGTACCGCCTGAATTTCGCGATCGACAAGTTCATCCAGGGAAAGTCCGATTTCGTGCCGACGGAGGCGGACATGCGGCGGACGGTGGACCTGTACGACGGCTGCGTGCGGAGCTTCGACGATTGCGCGGGGGACGTGCTGGACGAGCTGGCGCGACTCGGGCTCGACGCGAACACCCTCGTGGCCGTGACCTCCGACCACGGTGACGACCTCTACGAGCCCGGGGTGAATGTCGGGCATGGGGTGACGTTTCTCGGGGGGGACCAGGAAAACCGCGTCCCCTTCGTGCTGCGGGTGCCCGGCCTGGCCCCGCGCGTCGTGGAGCGGCTCGTGCGTTCGATCGATCTTGCGCCCACCCTGCTCGATTTTGCAGGGCTGCCGATCCCCGGGACGATGGAAGGGGTGACGCTGCGACCGTACCTGACCGGGGCCGTCGAGGACCTGGGCCTGGTGTTTCACGGCGAGACGTCGTACCTGCTCTTTCAGCGCAAGACGCCGGGCGTGGAGCCTGTGGAGCTGCCGCGCCTCGACCGGATGGTGAGCATCGATCCCGACTACGACCACAACCTGGTGCTGCGGGAGGAGGCGCGGGCCTGGGTGAGCCGCACGAAAGAGCGTGCGATTCGGACGGACCGCTGGAAGCTCGTGGCGATCCCGACGCGGAACGGCGAGGTGGTGAAGCTCTTCGACCTGGCGAAGGATCCCGGCCAGCAGGAGGACCTCGCCGGCCGCGGGCTCCCGGTCGAAGCCGAGTTGCGACGCCGTCTCCGCCGCTGGGAGGAGGAGCACGTCGAGGAGAGGTGGAAGTAAGGCGGCGGATGGAGTGGCGGGGGGGGAGGGAGCGGCGTGGCGCGACGGCTGGGTGGTTTGCGACGAATTCTCATGGCTCAATGATCAAGGCTCACCGACGCTCGTGAAGCCAGCCCCACCGCGGACGATCGACCAACTGTGCTCGCCGAGCCCTGGGAGACGGTTCTTCTCCGGGCATTGAGCCTTCCTACCGGCATCCGGAGAGGCCGGTACGGCACGGACAGCCGACCGGGCTCATCGAACCCTCGGAGCCTGCTGTCCGGCGGGCGTTGAGCATTGAGCCTTGAGAATTCGTCGCGCCTTCGTCGCCCTCCCGCTCTACGCTCCCACTTCCCTGTGGTTCGCCCCGCCGTTCGCCACGAGGTTGGACGCGTGGTGGAGCGACTCGAACGTCCCCGCGTCGGTCCACCAGCCTTGCAGGAAGTCGTGGGCCAGCGTCCCCTCCTCGATGTACCGGTTGTTCACGTCGGTGATCTCCAGCTCGCCGCGTCCGGAAGGCTTCAGCGTCCGGGCGAAGTCGTACACGCGATTGTCGTACATGTAGATCCCGGTCACCGCGTAGCGCGTGCGCGGCGCCTTCGGCTTCTCCTCGATCCGGATCACCCGCTCCCCCTCGAGGACCGGCACGACGAACCGCTCGGGATCCGGCACCTCCTTGAGCAGGACCCGCGCGCCGACCGAGCGCTCGCGGAACTTGCGCACGGGGTCGATGATGTTCCGCTCGATCAGGTTGTCGCCCAGGACGACGACGATCGGCTCGCCCCGCGCGAAGTGCTCGGTGAGCAGCAGCGCCGCGGCGATCCCGCCTTCCCCCTCCTGGTAGGCGTAGGAAAGGCCCCTCAGCCCCCATTCCTTTCCGTTTCCGAGCAGGCGAAGGAAGTCGCCCGCGTTGTTGCCGCCGGTCACGATCATGATGTCGTCGAGCCCCGCATCCACCAGGGTCTGGATCGGGTAGTACACCATCGGCTTGTTGTAGACCGGCAGCAGGTGCTTGTTCGTGATTTTCGTGAGCGGGTAGAGCCGGGTCCCGAGACCCCCGGCGAGTACGATTCCCTTCATGGCGATTTCCTTCGTCACACGCGGCCCGGAGCGGACTGGATGACGCCCGCGGTCGGGCTGGAGGGCGCG
Organism: Planctomycetota bacterium; assembly: GCA_016197205.1. Lineage (GTDB taxonomy): Bacteria > Planctomycetota > MHYJ01 > WSZJ01 > JACPWG01 > JACPWG01. The sequence continues at coordinate 132,574 of JACPWG010000142.1, read as the reverse complement.
GCGCCGGACCCGCGTTTCGGGATGCGGCCGGCGCGGGCCGCGAGCCAGCCGGCTTCCAACGCGAGGCCCATCGCCCGCGCCATGGCCACCGGGTCCTGGGCACCCGCGATGCCGGTGTTCAAGAGGACGCCCGCCGCACCCAGTTCCATGGCGACCGAGACGTCGGACGCGGTCCCGACCCCGGCATCCACGATGACCGGGACCTTCAGGCGCTCGACGATCGTCCGGATGTTGTGCGGGTTCAAAAGTCCGAGCCCGGAGCCGATCGGTGCGCCGAGCGGCATCACGCTCGTCGCCCCCGCCTCCTCCAGCCTCAGGGCCATGATGAGGTCGTCGTTCGTGTAGGCGAGCACCGTGAAGCCCTCCCCGACGAGGATGCGCGTCGCCTTCAACGTCTCGATCGGGTCCGGCGCGAGCGTCGTTGGATCGCCGATGACCTCCAGCTTGACGAGGTCCGACAGCCCCGCCTCGCGCGCCAGGCGCGCCGTCCGCACCGCGTCCTCGGCCGTGTAGCAGCCCGCGGTGTTCGGGAGCAGCGTGTACCGCTTCCGGTCGATATGGTCGAGGAGCGAGGCGCCGGACTTGTCGGCGAGGTTCACCCTCCGGACCGCGATCGTCACGCAGTCGCAGCCGGAGGCCTCCATCGCCTTCACCATGATGTCGAGCGACGAGTACTTGCCCGAGCCCGTGATCAGCCGGGATTTGAGCTCGTAGCGCCCCAGCTTGAGCGGGGGATAGGGATGGGTCAGGTCCATCGGTTGCGTCTCCCAGGGAGGGCGTGGCTTTTTTGTCTTGCGAGCTTCGTTGAGCCGATGCGGTACCGGTGCTCGAGGGTCGAGGCCGCCGTTCGTCGTTCCGCCTTCAGGCGGACCCTCGGGCCGCAGGGCTGTGGCGGGCGGCGGAATCGTCCTGAAAAGGTGTCGGCATGTCGTCCACCGGCCTCTCGTGGGCCTTCCATATCGTTCCGGTAGGTCCTTCGTTTCCGTCGCAGGCGCGTCCCGCGTGGAAACCGAACCGCGACCGTGAGGGAGCGGTCTGGGGGGCGTTCTGCCACGACCTCCGGTTCGAGGCCGCCGACCCGCATGGGAGCGCCCTGCGCTGCTAATCGTTCGAAATTTGTTTTCTTGCGACAATTTTTGCTTGTGTCGAACGCCAGGAAAACCACAGATTTCACAGATTCTACGCGATTACACAGATTACGAATCTGTGAAATCGTCGTTAATCTGTGAAATCTGTGGTTCCGTCGTCGCTTGGCTGCGGCAGCGCCGCGCTGCGAACCCACAGGGCAGCGAGGTCGCATCCGCGGCTCTGGAAGAACGCGCGGAGACCGCTCCCTCACGGTCGCGGTTCCGTGTGTCCGTCTCGAAGCCGTTCCGCTCCAATCGTCCCGATGTCGTGGATCCCCAGGATCGATGTTGAAGGCCCGCTAGCCGCCGCCGACGAAGGACACGATCTCCACGCAATCGCCGTCCTGGAGCGCGTGTTCCGCGAGGCGGGAGCGGGGTACGACCGTGAGGTTCACCTCCACGGCCACTCGGGTCGGCTCGATCCCCAAACTCGCCAAGAGGTCGCCGACGGAAAGCGGGCCCGGGCAGTCCCTCTTCTCTCCGTTCACCGTGAGCTCCATGCAACGTCCCTCCGCAGGGGGGGTGGCGTTCGCGGCCGGTCGTGGGGGGCAGGTATTATAAGGCGGACCTCACGGGCGTCAACACAGTATTGATGGGCCGCTTGCCGCCGGGCGCTCCCTTGCCCCCGAGCGCCCATCTTTCGCTTGAACGCGCCTCCCGTCCGGGTAGAATGCGCTCCTCATGAAACCGCTCGCCGCCCTCCTGGCCGCCGCCGCCGCCGTCCTGGCGACCTGCTCCGCGATCCCTCTCTACGCCGATCGCCTTGTCTTGTCCGACGGGCGCGCGTTCGAGGGGCGCGTCGAGGAGGAGCGGGCCGGCGAGCTGAAGTTCCGCGCGGGCAAAGTCTCGTTCTGGGTCCCCCGCTCCGAGGTCGTGCGGCTCGACCGCGACGAGGACCCGACGGTCGAACTGGCGCGACGACGCGCGCGTCTCGCCCCCGGCGACGCGGACGGACGCGTCCGGCTCGCGTCGTGGTGCCGCGAGCGGGGGCTCGAAAACGCCGGCCGGGAACTCCTCGAACAGGCGCTCGCGCTTTCGCCGGAGCACGCGGAGGCACGCCGCGCGTTGGGCTACGTCCGGGTCGGCGCGTCGTGGAAGACCCGCGACGAGGCCAACCTCGCGGCCGGCCTCGTTCGTCGGCCCGAGGGCTGGGTCACGCCGGAAGACGACCGCGCGCTGTCCCTGCTCGAGCGGTTCGTGCACGCCGAGGACGACGCGCGCGAGCGCCTCCTGGGGGCGGCGGTCGCGGACGGCAAGTTGGCCTGGGCGCTCGTGGCCCGGGCGAGGGCGGGAACGGCGGAGGCCGAGTCGTTGCTGGCCGGCGGCGGCGGGTGCGACGAGCGGGCGACGCACGAGGCGCGGGGGGCGCTGCTGGCCGCGAGAGCGAGGCTCTTTGCGCTCCTCCGCGATCCGGAACGGTATCCGTCGGACCGCTTGCCTCCCGAGGTGCAAGAGGAAGTGCGCGTCCTGCCCCGCAGGATCGACCGCATCGCTCGAGAGCCGGCGGGCTGGTGGCTGGAGGAAGGCCGCGCGTCGCGCGCCTGGGCGGAGGCCCGGGCCGCCGAGGACCTCCTCGCCCTGCGACCGGCGGAACGACTCCTCGTAACCGCCGCCCGGCTCGCCGTGCTCGCGCGCGCGGCCGACGCGCTTCCCGCGCAACGAGTCGTGGAGGAGGCCTCGGTCCAGCCGTTCCGGGGAGAACGGCTTGCGCTCGAGGCGAAGAACGAACCTCTCGCCGCCGACCTGTGCGCGGAGGACCGGGTCCTGCTGCGTCGGACGAATGGATACCGTTCGCTGATGGGCCTGCGGGCGCTGCTCCTCGAGCCCCGGCTGTCCAAGGCGGCCCGCGCCCACTCCGAGGACATGGAGCGGCGGGGCTATTTCAGCCACCTCGCGCCGGAGCCCGCGCGGGCGACGGTCGATCGCCGGGCGGCGCTCGAGGGGTTTCGCAGCGACGTCATCGGAGAGAACCTCGCCGAGGGCGCGTCCACCCCCGACGAGATCTTCGAAGCCTGGCGCGACTCCCTCGGCCACCACCGCAACCTGCTCGAGCCTCGCTTCCGCCGCATCGGTCTCGGCCGCTCGGGTCTCCATTGGACGATGGTCCTGGCCGGGGAGGAGGACCGGTGATGAGTCCGCCGGGGCCGATCGAGCGCTTGAAAAGGTGGCTCTCCCCGTGCCCCCGCGCCCGCGGGCCGGTCGTGCGGTCCGGGTACGCGGAGGCCTGGTCGGCGAAGGTCGACGCCGCTTGCGACGGCCTCCTGGAACGGCTTACCTGGAACGGCGAGGGCCGCGCCCTCGTCTGGGGCGCGGGCGCAGCGGCCTTCCTGACGCGGCTCCTCACGCGCCGCCCGGCCGGCGGCAAGGTGCTCGTGCCGGGCCCGCTTCTGCCGGCTGCGGGGGAGGAGCGAAAACGGCTCGTCGGCCTCCCGGGCGGGGATCGGTTGGTATTCGTCGACGGCGCGGCTCCGCAAGTCCTGGCGGCGTTGCCCGCCGGGAGCCTCGGGTTTGCCGCGTGCTGTTGGGGACTCGCGGGCGAAGTTGCGCTCGCGCCCCCGACTCCGGCGGCGACCGCGGCCGCGCCCGCCACCGGGTCGGCACTGCTCGCGGTGGCGGCGCGCGCCCTGCGCTCGGGCGGCGCGCTCGGCGTCGTGGACGGCGTGGAGGGCTCGCCGGAGGTTCCCTTGCGGGCGCTCGCGCGCGTCCTACGGGAAACCCCCGACCTCGCGGCGCGGCTTGCACGCGCCGACCTGCCCCGCGGCGTGCGCTCCTTGCGGCGCATGCTCGCGCGCGCGGGCCTTGCCGAGGTCCGGGCGTGGGAAGAGTCCCTTGCTCTCTCGTTCGCCGCGGGCGAAGAGGCCTTCGACACTCTTGTCCTGCTGAGCGGCGACCGAGCCCTGTTCGGGGGCTTCGTGCCGGACGCCTTCGCCCGACTGCGTGCCGCGTGCGTCCGCGAGTTGGAGACGCGCGGTCGCCGGGACGGCGAGATCCTTGTCACGCACGAACTGGTCGGCTGCGTGGCGCGGCGGCCATGAAGCAAGGCGCCCGCGCAAAAATGACTGCGCCGGCTCGAACCTCGAGGCTCCTGGGGGCCCGGCCCTCCGGCCCGCGCCCCCAGGCATCGGTCGATCCGCGAAAATGTAAAGTGCTTGTTGCGCGGGCGCAAAGGATTCGTTGAGGAACCTCGGAATGAAGATCGCATGCGCGCACGTCGCGAAGTGGCTGGGAGCAATGGCGGCCGTGGTCCTCTGCATCGTCGGGTGCAACGGGACCGCAGGCGGAAAGGCGCGGCCCGTGCGGCCAGCGGCCGTGGCTGCGGGCGCCCAAACGGGGCCGGGCGCCGCGTCGCCCGCCGGCGGCACCGCGCCATCTACCCCGCCTGCCGCGGCGGGCGCGGCGGGTACCACCTCCGGCCAAGGACCGTCGACCGCCGGCCCGGCGGCTGCCCTTGCAGCTTCGGCCCCGGCCGTCGGCGTGGGCACCCTGGGTTTCCAGGTCCTGTCCCATGACCTGGAAGTCACGCTGGCGCCGGAGCCGCACTCCATCGAGGGGAAGGACGTGCTGCGCCTCCGACTCGAGCGCGCGGGGCTCGACCGCGTGCACTTCCTGCTCCACAAGGACCTGGCCGTCGAATCGCTCTCCCTCGTCACGGCCGGGAGCGCGCCTCGCCCCGTGACGTTCGTCAAGCTGGCCGAGGACGTCTTCGAAAAGGCGGAGGCCGCGGCGTCCACCGGGACGAACTCCTCCACGGGCTCGGACGGGGGCCGGCCGTTCGCCGGACACGCCGCCTGCTACGAGGTCCGGCTGCCGGAGCCCGCGTCCCCGGGCGATTGCGTGCTGGTCGTCGGCTATCGCGGCGCGCTCTACGCGCCGCCGGAGGCCCCGGAAAAGGTGCGGTTCGTCGTCGGCGAGCGCACGCTGGGCACGATCGGGACGGAGGGGATCTATCTGAGCCCCGAGGGGGGGTGGTATCCCGTGGTCCCGGGCTCGTTGCCGACGTTCACCGTCGCGGCCCGCACGCCCGCCGGTTGGGAAGTCGTCGGGCAGGACCAGCAGGTCGCCCGGCACGAGGAAAGCGGGAAGCTCCTGACCGTCTGGTCCTCCTCGATTCCCGTGGACGGCTACACGCTCGTCTCCGGGCAGTACGTCGTGTCGACCGACGAGGTCGACGGCATCCGGCTCTCCACGTACCTTTTCGACGGCGAAAAGGGACTGGCGTCCGACTACCTGGAGGCGGCGAAGAAGTTCCTGCGCTTCTACAACGGGCTTCTCTCCCGCTACGCGTATCGCCAGTTTTCCATCGTGGAGAACTTCTTCGCCACCGGCTACGGCATGCCGTCCTACACGCTGCTCGGCCGGGAGGTGGTGAAGCGCGCGGGTCGCTACCTCGGGCCGTCGGGTCTGGGGCACGAGATCCTGCACTGCTGGTGGGGGAACCACGTCTACCTGGACCCAAGGGACGGCAACTGGTGCGAGGGGCTGACGACCTACCTCGCCAACTATTATTGCATCGAGGCGCAGCGCGACCTCGCGGTGATTCAGCTCGACCTGGCGAAGGCGCGCGAGGCCGCCGCGCGCGCGCCGGCCGAGCTCGCGCGGGCGAAGGAGGAGGTGGAGAAGGGGCGCGCCGCGATCGAGAAGGCGCGCGAGGCGCTCGCGGAGTCGCGCGAAGACCGGCGGCACACGCTGACGCGGTTCGCGACGCGCGTCCCGCCCGGCGGGGACTATCCGCTGCGCAATTTCCGAGGGAAGACCACGGAGATCGACAACGAGGTCGGCTACTCGAAGTGCAGTTTTCTTTTTCATTCCGTGCGCAGGCAGGTCGGGGATGCAGCGTTTTGGGAGGGGCTTCGTCGGCTCTTGCGGACCCGCGGGGGACGGCCGGCCAACTGGGCGGACATCCGCGGGTGCTTCGAGGCGGCCTCAGGGAAAGACCTGAGGACGCTGTTCGAGGCCTTCCTGGACCGGAAAGGCGCCCCGGAGGTGAAGCTGGGGCCCGTGGCCGTCGTCCAGAAGTCGCGTGAGCCGGAGCGGTACCTCGTGACCGCGACGCTGGAACAGGCGGGCGAACCTTGGAGCCTCGTGCTCCCGGTGGGCGTGCAGACCGCTCCCGGCGTGCGTTCGACCGTGCTGGAGCTTACCGAGGCGTCGCGGGGCTTGGAGCTGGAGGTCGAGTCCGCGCCGCTGGCGGTTTCGGTCGATCCGGATTTCCACGTCTTTCGTCGCCTCGCGCGGGCCGAAATTCCGCCCTGCCTGAGCCTGACCGCGAGCGACGCGCACAAGCTGCTCGTGCTGCCGGGCCGGCCGGCGGAGGGGAGCGCCGCGACCTTCCAGCGGCTCGCGGAGCGCTTCGGCGGCGAGGGGGGATGGGTCGTCAAGAAGGAAGCGGAGGTCGGCCAGGCCGAGCTGGCCTCGGCTTCGCTTTTCGTGCTCGGCGGGCCCGACGAGAGCGCGCTGGCGCGGAGGATCCTCGGCGCGCCCGGCTTTGCGGGTCCGGTCCTGCGGCCGGAGGGGGTCACGTTCGGCGTGCACACCTTCGACTCTCCCGGCAACGCCTTCCTGGTGAGCGGTCAGAGCCCGTTCGGCACCGGGCACGCCGTCACCCTCTTCTGGGGGCGGAGCGCGGCCGCGGTGGAGAAGGCGGTGCGGTATCTTCCCTACTACGTCTGGAAGGGCTGGTATGCCTTCGAGGACGGGGAAAAAAAAGGAGAGGGGGATCTCGCGGCGGCCGTGCGGCCGCTCGAGTACCGGTTCCCGCCGCCGCCCGAAGGCGACGGCAGCCCCGCCGGTGGCGCGGGCGCGGGACGCGGAGGCGGCGAGGAGGGGGTTCCCTCGGAGGTCGACGGGAAGGCGCTCCTCGATCACGTGCGCTACCTCTCCTCCCCGGAGCTGGGCGGGCGGGGGCTGGGGAGCGCTGGCGGGAAGGCCGCGGCCGAGTATGTCGCGGACGGTTTTCGCGGCTCGGACCTGAAGCCGCTCGGGCAGGCGGGTTCCTTCCTGGCCGACGTGGAGGTGGTGACGCGCGAGCTGGGGGCCGGCTGCCGCCTGGCGCGCGCCCTCGCGCCGAAGCCCGGCGTGGCCGGGGACCCGCCGCTGGAATTCTCCCTGGGCAAGGACTTCGTGCCGCTGATCTACGCCCCGAACGCGCGGGCGGAGGGGGCGCTGGTTTTCGCGGGGTACGGGCTTTCCGCGCCGGAGGCGAGCTACGACGATTATGCGGGCGTGGACGTGTCGGGCAAGGTGGTGCTCCTCGTGCGCGGTTCGCCGCGGGCGGGCGGCGCGGGGGCGCCTTTCGGCGCGCCGCCGCGCTCGAAGCTGACGACCGAGGCGGCGAAGGCGCTTGCGGCCCAGGAGCGCAGGGCGGTGGCGGTGGTGGTGGCCGAGGGCGCGGCGGAGAGCGGGTTCCCGCCGGACGATCTCCCGGCCGCCGTCTGGGAGGAGTACCTGCCGGCGAAGTTGCGGGACCGGCTCGCGTCGCCGGAGGCGGCGAAGCAGAATTGGACGCGGGAGTATCTGGCGACCTCGGCCCAGTCGCGGGCCGCCTGGCCGGGGGAAGCGCTCAGGATCCCGGTGTGCGTCGTGACGCGGGCGGTCGCGGATGCGCTGTTGGCGCCGGCGGGGCTGACCGTCGCGCAGGCGCAGGCGAAGATCGACGCGGGTCTGCGGCCGGTGAGCGTGGACGTGCCGGGCGTGACGGTCGCGTGCGACACGTCGGTGGACCAGCGGAAGAGGCGTTCGCAAAACGTGGTCGGCCTTCTCGAGGGGAGCGACCGGGACCTGGGGCGGGAGTACGTGCTGCTCGGGGCGCACCACGACCACCTGGGCCAAGGCTCGGAAGGCCGGTATTTCCCGGGTGCGAACGACAACGCCTCGGGCGTGGCGGCGCTCCTGGAGGCCGCGCGTGTGTTGGGGAAGGGGCCGGAAAAGCCGCGGCGAAGCGTGGTCTTCGTGGGGTTTGGCGCGGAGGAATGGGGCCTCTGGGGTTCGCGGGCCTTCGTGGAGTCCCCCGCGGTGCCGCTCAAGCGGACGATCGCGATGCTCAACGTGGACATGCTCGCGCGCGGGGACGCCCGGGAGCTTTTCGTGGTGGGGGTGCTGCGGAATCCCGAACTGTTCGATTGCGTGAAGCGCGTGAACGGGAAGGGTGGGATGGAACTGAAGGGGACGATTGAGTTCGCGTTCAATTATGGGAGCGACCACTATCCCTTCCACCAGGCGCGGGTGCCCGCGCTCGACCTGACGTCGAGTCTCTTTCCCGGCTATCACACCGCCGACGACACGCCGGATCGCCTGGACGCGGGCAAGCTCGCCCGTGGGACCGAGCTTGTCGTGCGCGTGATCCGGGAGCTGGCCTCCTCGGACGTGCGGTTCCCGCCGCCGAAGGAAGTGGAGGTGCCGTATCCGACGCGGAAGGCGGACAAGGAAAAGGGGAACGAGAAGAAATGATCAAGGCTCAATCAAGACTCAAGGCTCAAGGTTCAATTCTCAATGGCCACCATGGGACGCAGCCCGGACACGGCATCGCGGACTCTGAGCCTTGAACTTTGAGCCTTGTCTGGGGCATGGTTCAAATGCGGGTCACACTGCACGAAGGGCTCGTATCCGTAGGGGCACGGCGTTGCCGTGCCCGCGAGGCGAGTGGCCGTATCCAGACTTGCGCAACCGCCTCGGCATTTTCCGCGTGATTCAACTGCCGATGACCACTTTGCGAGATCGACTGCGAGTCGACGCATCGTGGGCACGGCAACGCCGTGCCCCTACCTTCGATGTAGCGCCCGCGCGTGTAACCACGAACCAGGCCGATTTGAACCATGCCTTGTCTGGAAATTGATCCTTGAGAATGGAGCCTTCGTTCCGGAAGGTCCGCCGCCCTACTTCCCCGGCCCCGTCGGCCCCGGCCCGGTCCCCTTCGTCGGGCGGCGCACGCCGGCGCGCGCCTCCAGCATCTTCAGCTTCAGCCGCAGGTCGTTCCGGACCGCGCGGCTCTGTCGGGCGCTGCCCATGAGGCTCGTCACCGCCTCGTCGTCCGAGGGGAGCGCGCTCTCGTTCTCCGTCGCCCAACTCCCTAGTGCCGCGTAGATCTCGTCCAGCCGCAAATGCAGCTTCCGGGCCTCGCCGCCGAGCTCGTCCAGCCGTTGCTGCGCGCGGCTCGTGACGCCCAGCCCGCGGAGCTTCCCAATCACTCCGTCCTTTTCCCCCTGGAGACCCGCCGCCTCCGCCGCGAGCTGCGCCTTCCCCTCCTCCCGGTCCTTCGCCTGTTGCAGCAGCCGGTCGAGGTCCGGATCGGCCATCTCCTCCCCGAAATTCGATTCGTAGACCTTGCGGCCGGCCGCTTCCAGCGGCGCTTGCCGCCCGAGGGACTTCGTGCTGAGTTCCGCCTGGATCGCGACCTTCTTCAGCGCCGCCTTCCCTTTCGCCCACATCCCCGCGGACTCCACCTCCTGATCGATCTGCTTCATCCGGTCCCGCAGCGCCTCCAGCGTCGCCTGGAACGCGAGCGGCGCCTCGAAAAGCTCGATGTGCACGTCCGTCGTCGGCCGCTTCCGCGCGAAGAGGTCCCACGCCCGTTCCCCGATCGGCAGCCACTGCCCGGCGATCTCGCGGTCGATCGCCTTTTGGTCGGCCACGAGACCCGCGAGCGACTTGTCCAGCTCCGCCTGCCGGTCGGTCAGGGCGCGGATCTCGCGGCAGAGGTCCTCGATTTTGGCCAGCCGCTCCCGCACGCCCCGCGCCTCTTTCAAGTAGCTCTGGATCTGCGCGTCGCGGTGCAGCGTCGTCCCCTGCTGGGCGACGAGGGCTTCGCCGAGGGCGGAGACCTGCTGCCGAAAGGTCGCATCCGCCTCTTCGTAGGCCTTCCGCAACCGCGGCACCTCCTCCCGGGCCTCCGAAGTCCCGTCCGTACGCGGCGACGTCGTGGCGGGGGGCGCGGTGGTCCCGACCACCGTGACCGAGTTCGGGGGGGTCGGGACCGGCGTGCGCGCCGACTTGCCCACGCCGAAACTCGCGGGTTCGATCGCCTTGAGATCGCTGATCATCGGCTCGAGGAAGGGATAGCGCTGCTCCCGGTCCGTCTTGAGGCACTTGATGATCAGCGCGTCCCAGCGCGGGTTCAGCCCGGGCACCAGCCGGCTGGGCGGGTCGAACGCGCCGCGCGGGATGTCCCCGACGAGCATCTCGTAGAGCATCACGCCGAACGAGTAGATGTCCGCGCGGTGGTCGACGTTCGCCGCGTCGATCGACTGCTCCGGCGCCATGTAGTCGGTGGTCCCCATGCCCACGTTTTCGCGGGTCACCGAGGAGCGGCTGTGCTCCTTGAACTGCGCGATGCCGAAGTCGAGGATGCAGGCGTAGCCGAGGGCGTTGATCAAGATGTTGGAGGGCTTGATGTCCCGATGCACGATCCCATGCGAGTGCGCGAACTTCAGCGCGTCGCCGATCTGGATCGCCAGGTCCCGGACCTGCTCGGGGTACAGGGCGCGGTCCCGGATGAGGTCCTCGAGCGTGATGGGCGCCTTGTCGGCCCCCGGGCCTTCCACGTACTCCATGACGTAGTACGGTCGGCCGTTGAACTCCCCGCGGTCGAGGATGGCGACGATGTTCGGGTGGCGGAGGGCGACCAGGATCTCGGCCTCCCGCCGAAAGCGCGCGACCGACGTCGGCTTCGACGCGATCTTTTCGGAGAGGACCTTGATCGCGACCTTGCGGCCGAGGGAGAGCTGGATCCCCTCGTAGACGATGCCCATGCCTCCCTGGCGCATCGCCCCGGTGATCTTGAACCCGCCGATGATGATTTCCTTCTGCTCGCCGGTCGCGGTCGGGTTCGTGGGCGCCGTCATGCCCTGCGTCGTGTTGGAGCGCTGCAGCGTGCGGCCGCACCTTGGGCAGGTAACGCGGCCCCCCTCGGCAACGCCCTCCAGCTTGAAAAGCTCCCCGCAGTGAAGGCATCGAGCTTGCGCCATCTCTCTCCCCGCCTACCCGAACACGATCGGCAAGCCGCCGTCGACGCTCTGCCTCGCCAGTTTGTCGAGCAGGATGTACCCGAACTTCACCCAGAAGAGCGGGTCGTTCGCGTAGGTCGTCTCGTAGCGGCTGATGTCCTTCGCGGTGGCCTGCAGGAAGTCCACCATCTTCCGGATCTGGAACGTGTCCTGCACGCGCAAGATCTTGTTCAGGGTCAAGAGCTCGCGCAGGAGCCGCACCGAGCTGCCGATCGGCAGCAGGTCCCGCGTGTCGGCGTCGTGGATCATGATGGGCTCGGGGAAGTCCACGGGCACGTAGTAGGACCTGCGGTCGCGGTTCTTGATCAGGTGGGTGAAGCGGCTCTCCGCGCTCCCGCTGTAGATCTCGGTCGCGGACTGGTTGTCCTGCTGGGCGGCGAAGGTGCGCAGGTCCTGGAGCACCCCCAGCCTGTCGATCCGGAGGTTGCACACGCAATCCGACTCTTTCGCAGCCCAGTCGGCGGGCTCGACGGCCTGTCTCCGGATGGCGCCGTTGATGGCGTGGAGCAGCGTGGTGAGCTGCCGTTTCCGTTTCCAGCCGCCGAAAAAGCCCAGGGGGTGTTGCCGATCGTGCAGCGGATACCAGTACGGTTGGACGCGGGCGTCGAACGGCATCTGGCTCGTGGAGACGGCCGGGGCGCGGTCGCTTGTCTGGGCCATGCCGCGGTAGCTCTCTTTTTTTTCTGTAGGGGTTCAGGTGCTCGCCGTAGGCCGGCGGGTCAGCGCTTGCGCCCGAAGTGGAACCCGGTGTCGGAGTCGCTCGCGGGCTTCCCCTTGCCCGGCGGAGGGGCCTTCTTCGAGAGCGCGTCCAGGCGGCGGCGGCGCATCAGCTCCATGGCGGACAGCGGCGCCCGCGGGGCGTCCCCGGCGGGGCGAGGCTCCGGGCGCGCCGCCCCTCCACGCCGCGGGCCGTCCTTCAGGTCCCCCATCCCGTCGATGATCCGCGTCGATTCCCGCTCCGGGGGAGGATTGTACTGGAGGCTCTTGAAGCCCTCGACCTGCGCCTCGATCTCCTCGATGACCTGCCGGGCGGTCTCGTAGCGCAGGTCCTTCTCCTTGGCCATCATCTTTTCGATGAAATAGTGGACGTGCCGGGAAATCTTCCGGTTCTTGACCTCGCTCGACTTCAGCTCTTCGAGGACCTGTTTCGCCATGATCTCCATGTTGTCCGTCCCCTTGAAGGGGACGTCGCCGGTGATCATGTGGAAGAGCGTGGCGCCGAGCGAATAGATGTCGCTGCGGATGTCGAGGTCGCGCGCGCCTTGCGCCTGTTCCGGGGACATGTACTGGGGCGTGCCGCACGTGGACTCGCCCGCCTCCTCCTCCGGCGTCCCGATCGGCTTCGCGAAACCCAGGTCGCAGAGCTTGACCACGCCCTGCGGCGTGATCAGGATGTTGTCGGGCTTGATGTCCCGGTGCAGGATCCCTTTGTCCTCCGAGTACTCCAGCGCGCGCGCGATCTGCAGGAGGATGGAGAGCGCGGTTTCCTCGTCGAGCGCGCCGCGCTCGTCGATCAGGCTTTGCACGGAGCGGCCTTCGATGAGCTCCATCGCGAGGTAGTAGAGGCCGTTGGCCGTGCCGAAGTCGATGCCCCGGACGATGTTCTCATGGTTGAATTCGGTGAGGAGCTTCGCCTCGCGCAGGAAGCGATTCAGGAAGAGCGGGACCTTGACCCGATGGGGGAAGAGGATCTTGAGGGCGCAAATCTGGCGGGTCTTGACGCGCTCCGCGCGAAAGACCGCGGCCATGCCGCCCTTGCCGATGTTTCCGACCACCTTGTAGCCCGGGATGGGCTCGGTGGGGGACGTCCCCGAGCCGGGGCGCGGGCCGGGGGCGCCGCCCGGGACGGAGGGGACCGGGCGCGGGGGCGTGGAGGTGCCGCCGGTCGGCCCGCCCGCCACCCGCTGCGTCCCCGTGCCCGGCGTTCCGTGGGAGCCCTGCGTCCCCGGTGCGCCGTGCGTGCCCGAGGCGGGCGACGCCGGAGACGCGGCGCGCGGGCCCGCGGCCGGTGCGCCCGGCGGGCGCAGGCCCTGCGCCGGATGGCGAATGGCCGTGTTTCGATCCGGCGCCTGCGGCGGTCGGGGTACCGAGGCGGGACCGGCTCCCGCTCCCGCGGGCGCCGGCGCATGTCCCCCCTCTCGCACCGTCCCCCGCTCCCGCGCAGGGGGAGCGGGCTGGGGGGAGGGCGAGGGCGGAGGCGAGCCCGGCGGCGCGGCCTGGGTCGTCGGCGACATGGACGGCGTCGGGAGCGGCTGGATCGTGGGGATGTTGGCGTCCGAAGGCGACTCCGCCGGCGGCCTCGCGGCGGCGGAGGCGAGCGGTGGACCGGGACGCGCCGTGTGAAACGCCGCCACGGCACGCGGCGGGGGCGCAGGCTGGCCCGGCCTCGCGGTGGACGCCGGCGCGGCTGGACGCGCGACCGCGACGGGGAGCGCGGGCGCCGTGGCGACCGGCATGGGAGCGATTTCGGGGATCTCATCCGCCTCGGGCGAAGACCCCGTCCCGGTCCCGGCCGCGAGGGCCTGCACCTGCGCGCTCGTGAGGCACCCACGCTCGACCAGGACTCGGAGGAGCGGGGTACCGTTTCCCGCTTCACCCGCGGACCGCTGATGCCGGACGCACTCCTCGAGTTCCTCGGCGGTGATCAGGCATTCCCGGACCGCCTTTTCCGCGAGGGCATACTCGTCCTGGCTCGTCATGGGGCGGTCCTGAAGGGTGCCGGTTTCGCCGCCCCGGCGCACGCGGACGCCGGGCGTCCTCGCGGCGGGGATTGGCGCAAGGGGTTCATTCTAGCGAGCGCCGTGCAAGCGAGTCAAGACATTTGCCCGGCTCGGGTCGCCCGGAAACCCGTTGACTTCGGCCCTTTCAGGGCTATAATGACCCCCGGGCGCGCGCCGGAAATCCCGTGTTCCGCGAAGTCCGCGCTCGCGACACCCCTCACACCGAACGTTTCCCGTGCGAGGGGGAGAGGGTGGCTGTCGGCTTGAGTGTTTTCCTCCTTCGCGCAGGTCCCCCCGGTCGTCGGCCGCGCGCCGCATTCGATCCTCTTGGGTCCAAGGGTTAGGGGATTCGCCTGATGGTCCAAATGGAGCTCTCCCGGATCGTGATCGCCGAAACCGCCGAGGAGCAGGTCATCGTCCTCAAGGAGGTCGAAGGGAACCGAAGTTTCCCCATTGTGATCGGCATCTTCGAAGCGTCGGCGATCGACCGGAAGGTCAAGAACATCAAGACCCCGCGTCCCCTCACCCACGACCTCCTGGAAAGCGTGGTCCGGAGCATGGGCGCGGAGTTGAAAAAGATCGTGGTCACGAATCTGAAGCACGGGACCTTTTATGCGAAGCTCGTGCTCTCGCAGAACGGCGGCATGGTCGAAGTGGACTCCCGCCCCTCCGATGCGATCGCGCTGGCGACCCAGATGAGCGCGCCGATCTTCGTCGAGGAGGAGGTCCTGAACGAGGTGCTTGCGAGCTGACCTCGGCGTCGATCCTCGAAGGGGCCGGAGGGAGGGGAGCGGCCGTGCGGGCGGGCCGGTCAGACCGGACGAGCACGGCGCAGGGCGCCTCGGGGCCCGCGACGAGCTTCGGAATGCCCCGGCGCGCCGTCGTCCCCGCGCTCCACTCCAGGGACTCCGTCCCGGAAAGACCACCTCCTTTCCACGGGAAGCGCGGTTTTTTCCGGGAGACCCGCCCCTCCGCGGAGGGCTGGCCGAGCGGCCTAAGGCGGCGGTCTTGAAAACCGCTGTGGCAGCAATGTCACCGGGGGTTCGAATCCCTCGCCCTCCGCCACTTTTCTCAGTAACCGCAAGGGCTTGCGGGCGAGCGGACAAGTGGGCTCCGCGCGCGCTCGCGCACCCTAGCGGACCCTCAGGCACACTAACTTAGTATGCCTGGGAGTATGCCTGGAAACCGGCTCATGAGTGACTCGAAAAAAGAGATCGAGGCGCGAAACCTCGTGGGTGACCCGCCGGGAAACGCGTGGCCCGCTCGCGGCACGCCCGCGCGACGGGAGGCCCTCGAACTCCGCCGCGATGTCCTCCAGGCCCACCGAAGAATCCTCGCGGACCTCCCCGCGCTTCACCCGGAAGACGTCTGCGCGCTGGTCCTTTTTCGCCAGGCGTTCTATTGCGCTCCCGAGGGGACTTTTCTTTTCGCGGGCGAGGAGGCGCCTACGGACGTCTTGCTCCGCGTGATCGGAGACTACGTCCGCGTGGCGCCCGACTGGCTGATCCGCGCGGGCGTCCTTGCGCGGGACCTGCGCAGGAACGTCCCGGCCGCGGTGCTGGCGATCTATTTGGGGCTTCGGTTCTGGCGCGAAGCGCTGGAGGCCGGCATCCTCGCGGAGGAGCGCTCGCGCGCCGGCTCGCCGGTGCTGCCCGACTGGCCGATTCTCGCTGAGCCTGGCAGTGGGCGCGCGGCAGACTTGCGCCGTATCGGATCGGAACGGAGGGCCTACCTCTGGCCGAGAGAGCTGCGCATCCGTCTGCGCAAGCCGACCGGCACCGGGAAGGACCTCGACGGCTCGCTCCTGGACTCGGAGGACGCTGCGAGGGTCCTCGCGCCTGGATTCGGGAGGCTGTTCGACTACGTGGCGGGCGAAAGCAAAAGGCAAGGGAAGAAACTCAAGCTCGACCCGGCCCTTGATCCGCGGCTCAAGGGCAACCGCGACGCCGCGAGCTCCGCCCTCCTGGCCCTCATCCACGTTCGGTTGCCTGTACTCGGTTCGCCGATCGCGAAAAGGGGGAAAGACGGCTGGTATCTTCTGCCCGGCGTCGCGGACGGTGCAAGGGCGGGGTGCTTGGCGCCGCGGGAGGGCGCCGACCCGATGCCCGAAGACCGGGAGGCCGTCGCGGACGTGGAGGCGGTGCGCGTCGCGTTGCGCGCCCGCATGGAGATCGAGCTTCGGCAACCGGCGAGCAAGCCCGCGCTGGCCGCGGCGCGCGCCTGTCTGCTCGCGGCGCTCCGGGCGGAAACGCTATCCCAAACGGAGGCCGCTCGCGCCGCGGGCGTGACGCAACAGGCCGTCTCGGACGCGCTGGCGGAGGAAATCGCCCGACTGCGCGCCGACCCGGAGTTGCAGGACCTCCTCGACCGCCTCCCCGCGTAGGCAGGAAAATCGAGAAAAAGAAAAAAATCCCGCCGTAACTCGCCGCGACGGCTGCCCTGGACCTCCGACACCCAATGTTGGAGAGCCAGGACATGCCCGATCCCCTACCGTTGCCCGCCCCCGCCCCTGACCCTGCCCGCGCTCGCGCGCTCGGGCGCGCCCTCCTGCCCGAGGTCCTCCTCTCCGAGGACTTGGCACTTGCCCTCGGGGTCTCACCCTCCGCGGCCCGTCGTGCGGTTCTGCGGGGCCAGTGCGGGCCCTACGTTCGGCTCGGGCGCCGGCTGTGTGTGCGTCGCCCGGCCTTCCTCGCCGCGCTGGAGGCGCGCGAGACGACGCCGCTCCCTCCGCCCGGGCCGGTCGCGGTTGCGCCGCCGCAGAGCGAGTACGTCCGGCTGCTCATGGGGCGGCCGCGGCGATGACTCCCTCGGCGCTCTCTCCCGCGCCTCGCGTCCCGGTCCTGCTCCACGCGCACCTTCGCGGCTGGCCGAAAAATGAGAAGGGCGGAAGCGCGCTCTACCTGACTCTCGGCGACGCCCTCGCCCGAGCCTTCCCGACCGACGCGCATTTCTGCGCCTACAGCTTTCGCCGGATCGCGCGGCGCTTGACCTCCGAAGCCCTATCGCCGGCGACGCGATCCAAGCTCGGGATGCGCCCGCGGCAAGGCGTCCCGATGGTCGCGGCGGTGTTCGACGTGGACGCGGAGGCGGCGCACGCTGCGACCGGCGGGACTCCCGGCACGACCGCGGGCGATGACTGGTGGGTCGGCGAGCTGCCCAAGCTCGACGCGCTCGCGGCGGCGCATCCGGGACTCTTTTTTTACAGAACGCGCGGCGGATACCGCGTGCTCGGCGTCCTGCCCGAGCCTTTCGTCTTGTGCGCTCCGGCGGACGCGGAAGCGTGGAAGATCCGATATTGGAGCTGGTGTTTTTATTTGTGCCGACGTTTCGGCATCGTTTCAGATCCGAGCTGCGCCGACTGGACTCGACTCTACCGACTCCCGCACGCGACGCGCGACGAAGGCGGGAAGCCCGAGCGGCGCGAGACGCGCGGCGACCCCGCGCGCATCGGCGCGTGGACCTGCGACCCGACCGCGGAGGACCTCGAAGCAGCCCGCAAACTTCTCCCGCGCGAGCGTGCGGCGGCACGTCCGCGAAAAGAAAAGATCGAAGGCCGCGACCTCGCGCCCGCGGGAACGCCTGGCATCCTCTACCACGCCTTCCGCGCGCGCGGTTGGCTCGGCGGCGAAATCGAATCCGGCAAGTGGGCGGTCGTCTGCCCGAACGAGGCGGCGCATTCGAAGGGCTCGCCCCTCGACGGCTCGACGATCCTATGGGCCCCTCATGCGGGAGAAACCCTAGGCTGGCTACACTGCTCGCACGGGCATTGCCAGGGCCGGGACCTCCGCGACGTGCTCGCGCTCTTCTCTCCGGCGGAGCTGGACGCGGCGCGCGCCGCGGCGGGAATCGTGGCCGTTGCGCCCCCGCCTCCGCCCCCCGCGAAGACCACGCGAACCTGCCACGTCGATGACCTCGACCGCGAGCTGCCGGCGATTTATCGCGAGGCGAGCGAGTGGACGGCTGCCGCGCCCGGGCGCGTCGGCGTCTTCGACATTTCCTTGGGCGCTGGAAAAACCCGCGAGGCCCTCCGCGACCTCGCCCGGGGCGACCGGCGCGCTACGATCCTCGCGCCGTCGCACACCCTCGCCGACGAACACGAAGCGACGTACCAGGGATTTGCCGGCGACGATGCCCCGATCCGGCGACATGAAGGGACGGAGCGGCGCTGCATCCTGCCCGCCCGCGAAAAGAAAATCGCCGTTGCGGCGGCCGGACCGTGGGGGCTCCGCGCCGTCGCGTGCGGCAAGTGCCCGCTGCGCGAGACGTGCCCCGCCCACGACCCGCTGGGACCTGGACAAGATATCGCGACGCACGCGCACGCGGAGATACTCGCGGCCCGCGGCGAGCTGCGAGGCGTCGGCATTTATGATGAGGCGCTCGCGCTGCTCGACACGCGCAACGCGACGATAGAGGACCTCCGCGTAGCGTCCGGGACGCACGCGGACCCGGAACTTGCGGCGGCCGTGGCACCGATGCGCGACATCGCGGACGTGCTCATCCTAACGGCCGGACTCGCGGACGCGGAGCAACTCCGTAGGATCGGCGAGGCGCAAGCTGCCCGCGCGACACGAGGCGGAAAGGGAAAGCGCGTCTGGACGTGGCGTTTGTTCGGCGCGGAGCTGCGACGCTCCGCGCTCGAAGCCGCGGCGGACCTCGCCTGCGACCGTGGCAAGCTCCCGACCTGGCGGCAGGCGCGCATAGGGTATACACCTGACCCCGCGCCGACCGGCGCGCCGCTCTTGGCCGCGGCGATCGCGGACGCACGTTGCGCGGCACGCCCTCCGAAGCCCCCGATGCTAGACACGGCGGCCGTGCTCCGCGGCGAGGACCTCGACCGCTCCCCGTGGCCGCGGCCGGACCTGCACCAGATACTCCAGGCGTTCGCCGGCGAGCTCGACCCCCCGGCGATGCCCGGCGCTATCCTCGACCCCGCGGCCTGCATCGTCGCGGCCGGAGAGGAGGCGCATCCGCGCCCCGCTCCAGGATTCGAGACTCGACGCCGACGCGGCGAGGCGTGGGCCGAAGCGGAGCGGCGCAACGTGGAGCGGCTCGCGGCGGACGTGGCGCGTGGGCGCGACCGGGAACGAGGACGGGGCGCTGCGTACTTCGCGGCGGTGACTGCGGCGCGGCTCATCGTGGACCCGGCGCGCGAGGCGTGGGCGACCGCACGGGACGCCGTGCGTGCCGCGGCCCCCGGTGACCGGGATCCGCTCCGGACGTCGGCGAGCGAGGCGAGACGGCGACTCTCCGCGGCGCTGGCGGCGGCGCGGGCCCTGCCCGTCAAAGCGCCGACCCTCACCTATCGCGGCGCGCCGGTCCCGCTCGGCGACGACGTGACGCTTGCGACCGTCCGGGGCGCGCGCGCGGAACTCCGGCGCGACGTCCGCGAGCTGCGGCGACTCCGGCGGGACCCGAGGCGGTCCTATCTCATTCTTGACGGCACGGCGGGCTGGACCAATGCCGCTACCCGAGCTGCGCTACTCGGGCGAGACGTGCGCGTCTTCGCCCTGGAAGTGACGCGGCCGGATGCGCCGGTGTCGCGCTGCCACGTCCGGGCGGCGACGGCGCGGCATCGCATCCTCGCCCGCGCTGGGCTCGGGACTTATCTGGTCGGGTCGCCGCTGGTCGCGCGGATGATCCAGGGAGCGGCGACGTACACGCGCGACACGACCGGCATGTCGGCGCCGACGTTGGGGCTCGTCGCCTATCAGGCGGCGGCGGCGGCCGTGGGTAAGGCGTGGGAGGCGACGGCGGACCCGGCGGCACGCGCGGCGATCCTGGCCGATCCAGCCGCCGCCGGCCCCCTGCTCGCGACCCTGGCCGGGCTGCGCGACGCCAGGCTCATCGCCGAGCTCGAGGTGGGACACTTCGGGGGGGTGCGCGGGCTGAATCGCTTCCGGGCGTGCGACGGGCTGCTCCTCATCGGCGTGCCGACGCCTAACCGGGGCGCCGTCGGCGAGGACGCCCGGGCTCTCGGCATCGGCGGCAAGACCTTGGTGGACGCCCTGACCGGCGCGGAGACGGCGCAAGCAATCGCCCGCGTCCGCGAGTTGTGGACCTCGACGCCGCGGGCGGTGATCGTGGCGTCGCCCCACTCGTCGATGCCCGCCGAGTGGGGCGACGCCGAACCGGATCTATTCGCGGCGGTCGAAGACGAGGCGAGCGACACAGTGGACGTGGTGGACGTCCCGGGCGGTGGGCCGGTGCCCTCCCTTGCGGCGACCGCGTGGGCGGCGCTGCTCGACGCGACGGCGGCCGAGCTGGGCGTGGTCGGATCGGGGCTCGGACGGTGGCTCCTGGAGGCCCCCCCCCCTCTCCGCGCGGAAGTGCTTGTGCGCGCGACGGATACGAAAGGCCGACACAACCCCGTATTTACTATACTCTCTATACGGGGTTGTGTCGGTCTTTCGGAACGTTCGGCGGAGCGAGAGGTTATAGCGCGATACGGGGGGTGCCCCGCCGCGACCCTCCCCCGCCCGTCCGGGCGCGGCTGTTGGGTGGTCCGGGAGACTCGCCCGGGCGCGGCGGAGGCGCTCCGAGCGGCGATCCTGGCCTATCGTCGCCGGGCGGACCCGTCGGCGGAGCTGGCGGCCGTGCCCCATGTCGAGGCCCCGACCGCCCCCGCGGTGCCCACGCTGATTCCGGACCTCTCGGGCATCCCCCCCGCGGCGGTGGCCCTGGCGGAGCTGGTCGCGGCCGTGCCGACAACGGCGGCCTGGTGCGGGCTGCCCATGCCCCCGGCCGACCCGGGCGACCCTCCCTCAGACTGGGCGCTCCTGGCCGGCATGGTGGCCCTCGCCGGCGGCTCCGGGCTCGACGGTGACGAGGCCCGCTGCGCGCATGGCGAGCGGGCGGGCGCCCTGGCGGAATCGGTGGCCGGCGGGCTCGACCCGGTGGCGGCGGGACTCGCGGCCCGGCTGGAGGCCCGCGGCATCCCGACCGGCGAGGCGGTGCGCTACGCGGGTGCGGCCCTGGCGGACGCCCGGGCGCGTGCGGCCCCGTGGCGACTGCCGACGCCCCCGCTCCGGGCGGCGACATCGGCCCCGTCGGAGCTCGAACCGGCCGCGGTGGCGGCGGGATGATCGACCTGGACCCCCATTCGGAGGCGACCCGATGACCCCCCCCCCCCCGACCCTCGGACGACTGCCCCCCCCGGCGACCGGGTGAAAGCCGTTCCGCGCGACGAACCCGCGGCGTGCGCATTGTGGCCGCGCGCGAAGACCTCTTGGCTGCGCTCCGTCGGCTCGGCGACCTGGTGCCGACTGCGGCGGAGGCCCGCGAGCTGGTGACGCTCGCTGGGGCGGCGTTCCCGCCGCTGACCGCGGCTGCCGGATTGGCCCGGGCCTTTGGGCGGCTCGTGGCGTCGCTCCCTTCCCGGACCTGACACGGATTTCTTGAGGAGGTGAACCGTCATGACGAAGACCTCGACCTCGACCTCGACAACGGCACGCGAACGCGAGGCCCTGACCCGGCGCGGCCTGGCCGGCCTCGTGCTCATCGGCTCCGCCCCGCGCTCCGCCCCGGACCCGGCGGCGGTCCCTTCGCCCTCGAAGCCCGCGGCCGTTCACGCTCCGCCGAACCCGCCGAAGCCGAAGCGCACGCCCGAACAAGAGGCGGCGCACGCGGCACGAAAGGCGGACGAAGCCCGGCGACACGAGGCGAACGTGAAGCGGCGCGCGGAGAACGCGGCCCGCTGCTCGACCTCGAACCCGCCCGACTCCGCGCGCGCGTCCGTCGCGGCCTGGCACAAGCTCACGCCCGAAGAACGGCTCCGCCGCGGCGAGGCGCGGGACAAGCTCCATGCGTCCCTCGACGCGCTCGGCGACAAGCTCCCGACGCCCGCGGAAGCAATCGAGCTGGTGGGCCTGGCGGCCGAAGCGTTCGAGCCGAAGACCGTCGCGGCCCGGCTGACGAAGCTCCTGTGGAAGCTCGCGGCGTCCGGACCCGCTCCGGCCTGACGACGATTTGAGGAATCGAGAAATGCCGACCCCCTGGAAGCAACTCGAACGCGACACGGCCGAGGCGCTCGGCGGCCGTCGCAACGTCCGCGCGGACTTCGGCGACCCGGGACCGGACGTCCTGCTCCCTCCCGGCTCGCCGTTCGGCGGCGTCGAGTGCAAGGTGCGGAAGGCGCTTCCGAAGCTGCTCCGCGAAGGGCTCGACCAAGCGAAGCGTGGCGCGTCGAACGGCCAGCCCCCGCTGCTCGTGATCCGGCAGAGAGGCTCCCCGAACGTCCTGGCCGTCTTGCGGCTCTCGAACCTGGTGGAGCTGCTCCGGCTCGGCGGTGGACGGCCCGACCGCGGGTTGACTCCGGACCTCGCATCCGGCATAATCCCGGTGCCCGATCCGGCCCCGAATGTCCCGTTTGCATGAGGCCCGACGATGGTTGCTTCGGCGCTCGACGTGGCGGCGTCCCTGACCCCGCGCCAAGCGAAGGCGGCGGCGCTCATCGGCTCCGGCCGCGGCCCGACCGCGACGGCCGAAGAGCTGGGCCTTTCCCGGCGCACGCTCGGGCGCTGGCGCGCCCTGCCCGCGTTCGAAACGGCCGTTGCGGCGGCGCGGCGCGAGGTGTGGCGCGACTCCCTCGACGCCCTCCGCGGCGGGCTGCCCGCGGCCGTCGCCGTGCTCGTGGCGGAGCTTGCCGGCGAAGACAAGCTCAAGGCGGCCGTCGCGCTCGTGCGCGCTGCCGGGCTCGGTTCGCCCGCCGTCCCTCTCGACCCGGCCGCGGCCGACATCCCGGCGCGAATCGCGGCGCTCGAAGCGGCGGCGCTCGCGGCGAAGCCCGGCGGAAACGGCAACGGGAGGCTGCTAGGGTGAACACCCTACTAAGGAAAGTCGAGCTGCTCGAACGCGCGGCCGGGGTGATCGTGGACGAACGCAAACGAATCGAGACGGCGCGGCTCCGCGCGCTCTCGCCGGAGGACCTCGCGGAGAAAATCTGCGGCCCGCTGCTCTGCCACTTCGACCGCATGGCGGCCGGGACCGTTGACTATCCCGGAAACCGGTTGGAGGCAATCTTGCTGCACTCCGCGAAAGGTCGCGGCGGGGCCGACCGCTACGGCGTGCGGCAGCTTGTCGAGGCGGCCGTGGGCGCACCGTTCCCTTTGCCGATCGAGCGGGCGACCGAGACGGCGACGCCCTCCCTCACGACGCGCGCGCTTCTGTGGGTCGTCGAGGCGCGCCCGATTGTTCGTTTCGTCGCCGCGGCCCTGCTCGCGCGGGGGGAGGACCGGGAAACGGGCATCGGACGCGCGAAGCTCGGACACCTGGAGGCCGTCGAGGCGGCGCTACGCCTGCTCGCCCTCTTCGCGAAGGACCCGGACCTACCGCGGGACCGGGAGACGCGGGAGGCCCTGGCCGCGTCCCGTGAACGCCTGGAAGCGTGGCGCGACCTTCTGCAAGCGGAGCTGGTCCGGGTGTTCGACGCCCTGGACGAAGTGGGATTCTGGGCGCTGGACTCCGTGAAGGACGTGGCGAGCGAGGGGCGCGTGGCGCTCGAAGCGGGGGCGACCGCGGCCCCGTCCGACCTTGCGACCGCGGCTCCGGCGCAGCCCGTCCGGGCGTTCCGCTGAGATCGACCCTAGGGTGGGGATGACGTCCGATAAGCGTGATTATGGTGCATTCGATGAAGCCAGAATTCCGCCCATTTCTACTCGTATTCATCACACACACTGCCATGACAAACTGCATTAGACTGCATTATATTATTGACAAATTGACGCGCCCGCGGTATGCTTCCTGACGTCCCCCCCAAGGTCTTGCGCGAGGCGTAGAGCATGGCCCGTCCCTCTCCAGAGTGGCTCCCTGTGGCCGCGGCGGCGCGGCGGCTCCGCGTCCACCCGACCACGGTCCTCCGCTGGGCCCTGTCCGGGAAGATCCCCTCCCAAAGGCTCGGCCCCCGCCGACTGCTCGTTCGCGGCGTCGCGGCTGAGGCGGTCGCGTCCTCCTGGCCCTGCCCGGCGCTTCGCTGTCCCTTCGAAGGAGGCGGGCCCGAGGCGCTCGCCGGCCACCTTCGCGTGCTCCACGGCGCCGGCACGAAAGGCGGGTGGCGCTGTCCAGGTCCCGGCTGCAAGTCGTCCGCCCTCCGAGGCGTCGAGGACCTCGCCCGGCACATGGAACGGCACGCCGCGGACTTTCGGGCCTTGGGCGTAGCCGAGCGGCGGCGGCGCGGTCGCCCGAACCGGCCCGGCCCGAAGCCCGGCTGCTCCGTGCCAGGCTGCGACCGTCCGACGGTCGCGAAAGGAACGTGCTGGGCGCACTACGCGCAAGACCGGAGGGGCGGGAAGGCGAAGCAGAAGTGATCGCCGCCGGGCCCGGGCTGCGCTTGCGTCCGCACGCTCGCGCGAGTATGATGCCCGGAAACGACCGCGGCCGTCGCGTGTGAGGCGACGGCCGCGATAGGGCGACGCCCTTGGGCGTCGGAGTAGGATGCACGCCATGATACCCGCCTCAGGCCCTCCCGTCAACGCCGCATTCGCCGTTCGGCGCGTGCGCGGCCGGCAAGTCCTTCTCGACCGCGACGCGGCCCGGCTCTACGGCGTTCCCCTGGCCGCGCTCCGCCGCGCCCTCCGTGAAGAAGCTGGGCGCTTCCCGCCGGACCTCGCCTTCCGCGTCTCCGCCGCAGAAGCCCGGAGGCTCCGCTGGCGCGGCCGTCCCGTCGCTTTGACCGCGGTAGGCGTCGCGATGCTGTCAACGGTCCTTCCCGGTGAGCTTGCAGCGCGCTTCAACGTGGAGATCGTGCGGGCGGTCGTGGACGCGGGTGCGGCAGGGTTCGAGACCCTGGAGGGAGCATGAAGAAGCGCCGTGCGTTTGGAACGGTCCTGGCGCGCCCGCCAAGACCCGGGTTCTACGCCCTCTTCACCTGGCAGGGCCGGCGCTACCTGCGTTCGGCCGGCCCCACGCGGACCGTCGCGGAAAAGAAACTTGCGACTGCCCACGCGACGTTGACCGGCGGGGTGCCCGTGGCGACCGTCCTTGCGGAGGTGTTCGGCGACACGCGAGGCGCGCGCCTCACGTTCAAGGACGCCGCGCCGCTGTACCTCGAACACGCGCACGCGAGGAAGAAGCCTTCAACCTTCGCAGGGGATGTGAAGCGCCTCCGCGTCCTCCTCCGTGCGCCGTGGGCCGGGAGTCTTCTCTCCCATGTCCGCGCGCAAGACCTGGAACGCTGGGCGGCGGAGCGACAGAAGGAGGGTGCCTCGGGAGCGACGGTCAACCGCGACCTCGCCCTTGCCTCCGCGCTTTTCCGCTGGGCGATTCGGCAAGGCTACGTCGAAGACAACCCCGTCAAGGGCGTTGAACGCTTCTCCGAGAAGGGCCGCGCGCGCGAAACGTACCTCTCCGCGGCAGAAGCACGGGCTCTTGTGGCCTCCGCCTCGCCCATCCTCCGGCCGCTTCTCGTGGCCGCGTTGTCAACCGGCGCCCGTCGGGGCGACCTGCTCGCCCTCCGCTGGCGCGACGCGGACTTCGACCGGCGCGAGTTGGTGATGCGCGCCGAGAGCGAGAAGGCGGGCCGGGGGCGCGTCGTGCCTATGACTGACGACCTCTGCCGGGAGCTGCTCGCGCTACGCGCCGGGCGAAGGACGCCCGCTCTGGACGGTTCGGACCCGCTCTTCACTCTCGGAGACGGTTCGCCCATCGGCGACCACGCGCTCCGGCTGATGTTCGAAGCGGCCGTTTTCCGCTGTCAGGCGATCCCCGTAGCAAAGCGCGACGCCGTCACGTTCCACACCCTTCGGCACACGTCCGCCTCGCTCATGGTCGCCGCCGGCGTGCCGATCTTCGACGTCGCGAAGATCCTCGGACACTCGACGCTCGCCGTTACGATGCGCTATGCGCATTTCGCGCCGGAGGCCGGGCGGGCAGCGATTGCGCGCCTCGGGAACACGCTTGGGCTCGACGCGGAGGCGGGCGAAACGGGAGAGGGGAAAGGCGCAATTCACGAATGAAATAAGGGCGTTTCCCGGGACGGATAGTATGCCTTGGAGTATGCCTGGCAAAATACAATTGCCGCAAGTTTCGCACAGTAAATGCATTGTGGAATCGCGTCGGCGGTCTTGAAAACCGCTGTGGCAGCAATGTCACCGGGGGTTCGAATCCCTCGCCCTCCGCCATTTTTGCACGTCTCGCAACGGCTTTTGGGCTCCGCTGGATGGCTCGGCGGTCCACTGCCACGCCGCTGGGCGGGCGAACACCCCGGGTAGGCCAGACAGCCGTGCTTGCCTCCCACGGCCGCCGCCGGGTATGATGCGGGGCGGCTTGGGGGTGAGAATGCCCCTCGGGCTGCGGGGAGGCATCGAGCCCCGAGCGCGAGCGGTCAACGTGTGCGAACGGAGGCCCGACCCGGGGACCCGCATGGAAGACGTGATCAAGTTCTATTGCCCGTGCGGCCAGAAGCTCGGCGTGCCCGCTTCCGTGGCGGGCAGCAAGGCCTGGTGCACGGCCTGTGGGCGGCGGCTGCGCGTCCCGAACCGCTCGCTTTCGCGCTGGCTCCCCGCCGAGGAACTGGCCCCGCCGAAGTCGAAGCCCGCGCTTCCCACGCCGGTGACCGAGGTCCTCTCCCCGGCGCAGGCCCACGCGATCCTGGCCGCGGGAGACGGGGCCGAACCTGAGCTTTGTCCGCGGTGCGGGGGCGAGGCGCACGAGGAGGACGCTTCGTGCCCGCGAGGGCCGGCCGTGTCCTCCCCGACCGCGCCGGCCGGGCCGCCGGCGATAAAGGCGGCCGACGACACGAGCGCTGCGATGGCCGACGAGAGCGACGCGGCCCGTGCGGGCGTGCTCGCGCCCGCCGCCGAGGAGGCGCCGGCGCAGCCGGCCGAGGTCGACGGAGGCACGGAGGCGGTAGCCTCACCGGGCGAGCGTTTGGAGGCTGGGCGGGAGGGTGGAGAGCCGGGGGGAGAGGCGCCGGTCGACCCGATGGACGCCGAGGCTGCGGACGCGGTGGACGTCACCGTTTCGCGCGCGGGCCTCGACTCCATCCGGACCCCACGTTCGGCGGAGGCCTCTTCGGAAGCCCCGATTCTTCCCTCCGGGACCTGGGAGCCCGTGAAGCCTCAGCCCCTCCCCGGCGGGCGGGGGCAGGGGCGCACCGGACGCTGGCACGGACCCGACACCCGCGCGCTCAAGAACGCGCTGACGGCGGCCATCGAGGAGTCGAGCGCGATCCGCCCCGCGCTCTCGCCGAACGACCTCGCCGCCGCAGCGGCGGCGGTAGCGGCTCCCGCGGCGGCCGGCGGCTCTCCTGGAGCTTCGTCCGCGGCACGCACGCCCGGGCCCGCCTCCTCGTCCGCTCACGCCCCCTCTCCTGCGCGAGCGGCCGCCTCCGCCCGGCACTTGACGTCGCCCGGGTCCAGCCCTCTCGGTGTGCCCGGTGTCTGGATCGCGGCCGGTGGCGCAGGCCTCGCGGCGATTCTGCTGGTGGTCTTCGCCGGTTCCGAGGCAGCGCCGCCCCCCTCCCCCGCGCCGCTCATCCGGCCGGGCCCTCGCTCCGCGCCCGGCCCGTTGCGCCTACCGTCGGCCTCCCCCTCAGGTGAATCCCCTACCTCGCGCGCGGAGGCCGCTCCCGGCCCCGGCGCCCCGCCCGCGGCCTTCGACCCCGCAGCGGAGGGTCGCCGTGCCGCCGAGGCCGCCCTGCTCGCCGAAGGCCGCGGCCAGGACACGCGCCGGCGCCTGGAGGGGCTGCGCTCCGCCCTGGTACGCTGGCAGTTCGAGGAGAACCCCGACCCACCGCCTGACGTGGCCGCCGGCGGCGCCTCGCAGCCGGAGTCCCCCGGGCAACCCCGGGAGGCGTCCGAGTCCGAGCAGGTCATCGTCGTGCACGTCCGCGTCGAGAACCGCGGCTATGAGCGCCTCCCGATCGGCCCGACGCTTTTCACGTACCAGTCCGAAGGGCGCGAGTACCTCTCGGAAAGCCACGGCGCGCCCGGGCCGGTCGTGGCCGCTTCGGTGCTCCGCAACGGGGCTGCGGGCTCGGGCTATCTCCTCTTCCGGGTCCCGCCCGGCGCACCCAGAGGCTCGCTCGTGTACCGACCCTTCGGGCGTACCGGCGAGGCCTCGATTTCCTATCGGCGGGACTGAGCGCTCTCGCGCCTCCCCAGTAGGCCCGCCTCGTTTTTGCTTGAATCTCGACCCCCCATGCGCTACCTTGACAATCCCTTTGCGCACGGAGAGGTGGCAGAGTGGTCGATTGCGGCGGCTTGCTAAGCCGTTGTACGGGTTATGCCTGTACCCAGGGTTCGAATCCCTGCCTCTCCGCCATACCCGGTCCAGCACGCCCCCGCCGCTCGGCGACGGGACGATCCCCAGGGAACGGTCCGGGGCATCTCCCTGCACCCGGAACGCCGCCCGGCGGCGAGAGGTTCCCATGGCCGAACGCGTCCAGGCCCCCGAGCTCGAAGGCGAGACCGGTTGGCTGAACGCCGCCGGGCCCGTCCGCCTGCGCGACCTCCGCGGCAAGGTCGTCCTGCTCGATTTCTGGACCTACGGCTGCATCAACTGCAGGCACGTCTTCCCCGACCTCCGGCGGCTCGAAAAAAAATATGGAGACGCCCTGGCCGTCGTGGGCATCCACTCCGCGAAGTTCAGCACCGAAAAGGACGCAGCCAACCTCCGGAAGGCGATCCTGCGCCACGGCGTGGACCACCCGGTCGCGAACGACGGCGAGTTCGTGAACTGGGGCCGGTACGGCATCCGCGGCTGGCCCACGCTCGTCGTCATCGATCCCGAGGGCTACCTGGTGGGCGGCGTCTCCGGCGAAGGGCACTACGAGCTGCTGGAGCAGGTCGTCGGCCGGACGCTCGCCGAGCATGAAAAAAAAGGTACGCTTGACCGCACGCCCGTGCGCTACCGGCGGGAAGAGGAGGAAACCGGCCTCCTGGCCTTCCCCGGGAAGCTTTGCGCGCGCGGCTCCCCGCCGCGGCTCTTCGTGTCCGATACGAACCACCACCGCCTCCTCGAGGTGGCAGCCTCGGGCCAGGTGCTGTCGGTGATCGGCAGCGGGCGTGCCGGCTTCGAGGACGGCGCGTACGAGGCGTGCTCCTTTTTCCAGCCGCAGGGACTCGCGTGCTCCGGCGGCACGCTCTTCGTCGCGGACACGGAAAACCATGCGATCCGCGCGGTCGACCTGGCCGCGCGCAGGGTCTCGACCCTCGCGGGGACCGGGGAGCGCGCGCGCGGCGGCGCGGGGGGCGGACCGGGGCGGAAGACGGCCCTGAACTCCCCCTGGGACCTCGCGCTGGACAAACACCGGCTCTTTATCGCGATGGCCGGTGACCACCGCCTCTGGGTGCTGGACCTCGGCGCGAAGGGGAGCGTGAGGCCGTACGCGGGCTCCGGCCGCGAGGACCTGCTCGACGGACCCCTCGACGAGGCCGCCTTCGCGCAGCCCAGCGGGCTGGCCGTCGGGGGCGGGTTCCTCTTCGTCGCCGACAGCGAGGTGAGCGCCATTCGCGCGACCGACTTGCATGAGAAGGGGTTGGTGTCGACCGTGGTCGGGGAGGGGCTGTTCGAGTTCGGCGATCGCGACGGTCGCGGCGCGCTCGTGCGGCTCCAGCATCCGCTCGCGTGCCTGTACCACGCGGGTCGCCTGTTCGTGGCGGACACGTTCAACCACAAGCTCAAGGAGCTCGACCCCGAGGAGAAGACCTCGGCGACCTTCGCGGGGGACGGGCAGCCGGGCTTCGTGGACGGTGAACGCGCCCGGTTCCACGAGCCGGGCGGGCTCGCCGTGCTGGGGGACCAGCTCTACGTTGCGGATACGAATAACCACGCCGTGCGCGTGTGCGACCTGGCGACGCGCGCGGTCTCGACGCTGGTCTTGGCCGGCCTCGAGTCCTAGGCGGAGAATTTTTCGGGGACTGCGACCCATGAAACCTTCCGAACAGCCCCTGCGTCATCTGGAAGGGCAACCGCGGCCGGACGAGGACGCACTGAAGCTGGAGCCGCGGGACGTGAAGCGCGTGGACGCGGCGACGCTCGAGTGGACGTGGGGAGACGGCCACGTGTCGACCTACCGGTTCAAGTACCTGCGCGTGAGCTGTCCGTGCGCCGCGTGCGTGGACGAGTGGTCGGGAAAGCGGCGGGTGGAGGTCTCGCAGATCGCGGAGGACGTGGTCATCCGGAAATTCGAACCGGTCGGCGCGTACGCCGTGCGCTTCGAGTGGAGCGACGGCCACAACACGGGGCTGTATTCGTTCCGTTTCCTCCGAGAGATCTGCCCGTGTTCGGAGTGCCAGGCGCGCCGCGCGGCGGAAGGCGCGAAGGGGAGTGAGGCGTAAGGGAGGGGAGGCGTAGGCGAGGGGGTTGGGATGGCGAGGAGGTGGGCGATCAGGGTCGGGTGAGAAGCGTGGGAGGGCAGGGGAGGGAGGAAGGGTGGACGAAACACAGAGACACAGAGGCGCAGAGGACCGTGCGCAGGGTGAAGCACCGCGGTGCCGCTACAAAAAAATGCGACAACCGAATGGACGACCGATCGTTGTGGTGCAGGGCTTCCGCCCTGCACCCGTACTCGCAGAGACCCCCGGGCCCGCCTGAGTCCCGCCCAGGTCCGGTTTTCGCGGGTGCAGGGCTGAGGCTTGCGCACGCGTTTTGATCGCGGCCGCCGCCTCCGCCTCGCGCCCAAAAAAGAACTAACCGCCCAGCGCCGCCGCTACCCACGCCCGAGCGGCTGCGAGCGCGGCCTCCACGCCCTCCCGCCTGCTCCCGCCCGCCTGCACGAAGTTCGGCCGGCCGCCCCCCTTGCCTTCGATCTCGCGCGCCGCGGGCTCGAGCGCCTTCCGCAGGTCGAGGTCGATGCCCTCCGAGCGCACGAACGCCAGCGAGGCCCGTTCGCCGCGCCCGCCCAGGAGAACCACGCAGCGGCCCTCGCGGGCGATCCGGTCCGCGAGCCACGACAGTTCCTTCATCTCCCGCCCGTCGAGCGTTTTCACCACCAGCTTGGTCCCGCCGGCCGCCCCGGGGGCCGCCGCGAAAAGTTCCCGGGCCTCGTAGGCCAGGAGCGCCTCCGACGTCTCCTGGTGCGCCTTCCGCAGCCGCTCCCCCTCGGCGCGGAGACGCCCGAAGGCCGCCGGCAGCTCCGGCTCGGAGGTCCCGGCCGCGCCCCGGAGCGCCTCCAGGAGGCGTCCCTTCCGGCGCGCGGCGAGCAGCGCCCGGCCGCCGCAGACGAACGAGACCCGGAGCAGGCCCTTCGTCTTCTCGGCGCCCAGGACGCGGATCTGCCCGACTTCGCCGGTCCGAGCGACGTGGGTCCCCCCGCAGGCGCTCACGTCGAACCCCTCGACGGTAACGACGCGCACGTCGCCTTCGACGGCGGGCGGCTTTCGGAGAGGGAGGGCCTTCGCCTCGGCCGCGGAATGGATCGTGGGTCGGACAGGGCGGCACTCCCGGACGATCCGGTTGGCAAGGTCCTCGGCCGCGTCGAGGTCGTCCGGGCCCAGCGCGGGCCGGCTGAGGTCGATCGTGCACTCCTCGGCGCCGAGGTGGAAGGAGCTGGTCTCGGCGCGGGCGAGCTGGACGAAAGCGGCGGAGAGCAGGTGCTGCCCGGAATGCTGTTCGCGGTGATCGCGCCGGCGGTCCGGGTCCACGCGTCCGCGCAGGACCGGGCCCGAGTCGGGAGCGCGATCCAGGAGGTGGACGATCTCCGCGCCGCGTTCCTCGACGTTCAACACGCGCGCCCCGCCCAGCTCGCCGAGATCGTGCGGCTGGCCGCCCGAGGTTGGGTAGAAGGCCGTGGCGTCGAGGACCACCGCGGTGCGTTCCCCTTCCCGCTGGACGCGAAGCGGTCGTGCCTCGAACTCCGTGAGGTAGGCGTTCTCGAAGAAGAGTCTTTGGGTCATGAAACGCGTCCCTCCGCTGGACCCCAGCCTCGTCAAGCGGACCTTACAAGACCGCCCGGAGCACGGGGTGGGCCACATTTTTTCGTTAGAACACAATATATTATAGAATAGGGAGTTGCGCCTGTAAAGACCACTTTGCGTCGCGACCGGCATTGACCTTGCGATTTCGCCTCCGTGACCACCGGCCCGCAGGGGTGAGCCGGGGTCGAAAATAAAATCGTCATACAGCCGGAGGACGAGAGATGACTGGAGGCGCGACGCGGGAGCGGGGATGGGCGGCGACGGGGCTGTTGGCGGCTTGGGCGTTCGTGTCGGTCGTGGGGGCCGGGACGGTGGCCTCCGCCGATCCGAAGCCGCCGGCCGCGTGGGTCCCGGCGAACTCGGGGAACTTCACTTCCCACGGCCCGCGCGGGATCTCGAGGGTGGTGATTCACGACATCGAAGGCACGGCCCCCGGGGCGATCGGGTGGTTTCAGAATCCGGCCGCGCACGCCAGCGCGCACTACGTGATCGGCTACGATGGCGCCCTCACGCAGATGGTCGCGGACCACGACATCGCCTGGCACGCGGGGAACTGGGCCTACAACGAGACCTCGATCGGCATCGAGCACGCCGGCTTTGCGTCGTCGAGCTTGTACACCGAGGCGGAGTACGCGAAGTCCGCGGCGCTGGTCCGGTGGATCTGCCAGACCTACGGCATCCCGATGGATCGCAGCCACATCATCGGCCACCAGGAAGTCCCGGACCCGGACGGGTCCGGCTTCGGCGGCGCGGGGCACCACACCGATCCGGGCCCGCACTGGAACTGGGACCACTACATGGCGCTGGTCATGGCCGGCGGCGGCGGTGGGGGCGGCGGCGGCGGGACCCCTCCGCCTCCCTCCAGCGGCACGCTGAAGGGCGTGAAGGTGACGGCGGCGGCGCTGAACGTGCGCTCCGGCCCCAGCACCGCGAACTCGATCCTCGGCGGCGTCTACAGCGGCCAGCTCTACGTGTCCATGACCCAGAGCGGCGTGTGGCACAAGGTCTGGTTCGCGGGCAACACCGGGTGGTGCCACGGCAGCTACCTCGCCCACGTGAGCGGCGTGACCGCCCGCAAGGTGACCGCGGCGGGGCTGAACGTCCGGACCGGTCCTGGCATGGGCAACAGCATCGTCGGTCTGGCTCATGCCGGCGAGATGTACTTGACGAACGGGAACGTCTGGCCCTGGGTGAAGATCTTCTGGGGCGGGACCGAACGCTGGTTCCATGCCGGCTACACGACCGCGCAGGGCCTCTAACCACGGCTGACCCCGAGGTCGGGCCTGCGCAGGTCCGGCCGAGGTAACCGAATCCGCAAGGCGGGTCCTCCCTGTTCCCTCCTCAGGACCGCTCCACGGGAGTCGGTGACCAATAGCCGAAGGCAAGTTCGGCCGCCCGCGAGGCGCGCGAGCGAGGCGTAGTAACGGAGAACTACGTCGAGCGCGCGCAACGAAGCAGGCGGCCGAAATCGTCGAGGAAATTGGTCACCCAATTCTGTGGGGCGGTACTCAGCACAGAGGGGACCGAGGAGACCCGCCTTGCGTCGTTTCCAGGCTGCAGCGCCGGCCAGCCCGGCAATTTGTGCTTGGAAGGACGCGGACGCGATCCCTCCAGTTTTTGGGAATAGCCAGCTTTTTGGACCCGCCACAGAGGGTATGGGTGTCGCGACGCGGCATAGCCTGCGCGTGCAACCTATTCAATTTCATTTAGTTGCGGACGTTCGTTCCTGTGCGCGGCGAGTGGCTCTCGACTTGCTAAAGCCCAAACATCGGATGGGACTGAGAACGAAACAAAACAAGCGTAGGAGTGACTTGCATGCTGAAGAACCTGATGGCGCGGAACGGGAAGCTGGCCAAGGAAACCGGCGCGAGCATGACCGAGTACATCATCATCGTAGCGCTCGTGGCGATCTTCCTGATCGGCGCGGTCGGACTCTTCGGCGACAAGGTCAAGTCACTCTTCTCGACCTCCACGACCAAGCTGAACGCGGTCCAGTCGAAGATGAACTCCCGCTAACCCACGGAGCCCCTGAATCGGCGGTGGACGGAACCCGGACGCGGATGCTGAAGAAGGAGAACCCTGTGGTGAGTCTGCGGGATCGAATGGCGAGCACCAACGAGGCGGGCGCCTCGATGACGGAGTACATCATCATCGTCGCCCTGGTGGCGATCTTCCTGATCGGCGCGGTGGGCCTTTACGGGGACAAGGTGCGGTCCATCATCGTCGGCTCGAAGGACAAGCTCGGCACGGTCGAGAACCGCGCCCGCGGCGGCGGCGGTGGCGGCGGCGGACACACGGTGATCGACGGTCGCTAGCCGGAGGAACGCACCAAAAGCAAACCACTCCTACAACCGAAAATAAAAGTCTCCTCCTTCAGGGCGCGGACAGGTCCCAACCGGACCTGTCCGCTTCTTTTTTGGATGGAGTCCCGCTCGTGGACCGCTGACGAGGTCCAGACAGGATGCCTGGGGGCGCGGGCCTCCGGCCCGCGCGAACGGCTTCATGAGGTGCGACTTGCCCGGGCAGGCTTGACGACTGTGCTCGAGGTTCGTCAACGGGCCACGAGGCAAGGACGGCCCGTGCGGCGGCGTAGGCTGCACTGATTCCCGTTCCCGCCAATGCGAGCACCTGGGCCCGGAAGCCGGCACTGCTTGCGAGGTCTGGCCCTGTCCCGGCCGGCTGGGTCAGAAGCCCATGGTAGTACTCGGCGAAGACGGCCCGGGCGCGGGGGGGCCAATGAGGGACATGAGTTGGAGTGACGGACGACGGCGTGGAACGGAAAAAGAGTGCCTGTCCCTACCTGTTTTGGGCAGGGTTCAAATCGCCGCCGACGTAGAGCCCAGCCGACAACCCTGCCTCGCCTCGTGGGCACGGCAGCGCCGTGCCCCTACGGAGGTCGGCCGACGGCGATCTGTGACTCGGATTTGAACCATGCCCTATTTTTCGGCTAGAACTCCACGAACGTTCGACTGAAGTGGGACAGATCCACCCGCTCCTCTTCCGGGATCAGCCGAATGCGAAAATCCTGCATCGCGTCGGCGCCGAAGATCACGTCGATGGGACGTCCCTCCGCGTCGGACCCGATCTCCGGAAGGACCAGCGCGGTGATCACGACCATCTTCCGCCGGAGCGTCCCCTCCAGCGAGCACAACTTTCCTAGACGATGACGCCGGCCCCCGATTTCGACCGGCAGCGGCCCCTTCAGTTTGGTCACGCTGCCGCAGCCGGCCGCCGCCTCGCTGATGAAGCAGTGCTTGGCGCCCGAGTCGAAGAGCGTGTACAGCCGCTCCTTGCCTACGTGCAACGTGTCGAACACACGACCCACGATTCTACCCTCTACGCGCGCCGCCGCTACCGCAGCGCCTCCATCATCTCGTCCAGCGCCGCCTTCCCCGGCCGCACCTTCTCCGGGGGCAGCTCCACGAGCGGCTTCTCCGGCAGCTCCAGATGGTCGAAGAGCGTCCGCTTGTTCGGCTCGAGGTAGAGGATGCCGGTGATCAACTGGTTCGTCTTCGTCCCCTCCTCGATCACCTTGAACGCTTCCATCTTGCTGCTCGGATTGTAGTCGCGGCCCAGCTTCTTCAGCCGGATGTGCGACCCGTCCGGCATCGCCACGTCCAGCGTGGTCCCCGGCTCGTAGTCCACCTTGATCTCCTCGTAGAACGGCACGAACCCGATCTCGTGCAGCGGAATCTCCGAGGACTTCGCGTGCGAATAGCTCTTGGTAGAGCCTTCGTGGTCGTTGAAGGTCACGCAGGGGCTGATCACGTCGAGCATGACCATCCCGCGATGGCTGAGCGCGGCGCGCAGGATCGCGTTCAATTGCTTCGCGTCGCCGGAGAAGGAGCGCGCCACGAACCCGCACCCCAGCTCGATCGCCAACGCGCAGCAGTCGATGGCCGCCAACTCGTTGACCGCGCCTTTCTTTTGCACCGAGCCGACGTCCGCCGTCGCGGAGAACTGGCCCTTGGTCAGCCCGTAGACGCCGTTGTTCTCGATGATGTAGATGCAGGGGACGTTGCGACGCAGCATGTGCATGAACTGGCCGAGGCCGATCGAGGCCGTGTCGCCGTCGCCGCTCACGCCGATGGAGATCAGGCTGCGGTTGGCCACGGCCGCCCCGGTCGCGATGGAGGGCATCCGGCCGTGGACCGCGTTGAAACCGAAGGCCCGGCCCAGGAAGTAGGCGGGCGTCTTGCTCGAGCAGCCGATCCCCGACAGCTTGAGTACCCGGTGCGGCTGGATGCCCAGCTCGTAGAAGGCGCGCGTGATCTGGTTCGTGATCGAGTCATGGCCACAGCCGGGGCAGAGCGTGGTGGGCAGGCCCTTGTAGTCCTGGAGCGTCAGGCCGATGCGGTTCTTGGTCGGGGCCGCGGGCGCCGGGGGGGCCGCCGGACGCGGAACGGACGGCGTCGGTGGGGGTGCGGGGGTCGCGGGCGTGGCAGAGTCGGCCATGTTAGCTCTCCTTTTCCGAAGCGACCAGCGCGTCGGTCACGGACCGGGCGTCGATCGGGTAGCCGTTGTAGTGTCGGATCGAGCGGAGCTTCCCCTGATCGGCCCCCAGCTCCAGCCGCAGAATGTCGAACATCTGCCCGTCGCGGTTCTGCTCCACGACGTAGACCCGGTCGTGCCGCTGGACGAACTCCTTGACCGCGCCGTTCGTCGGCAGCGCCCGAAGGCGCAGGTAGCTCGTGGCCAGCCCATGCTCCTTGCGGAGCTGGTCCTGGCTCTCGACAATCGCGAGATGACTGCTCCCGAAGGCCAGGAAGCCGATCCGCGCCTTCTCGTCGTTGTGGACCTCAGGCTGCGGGACGCACTTCCGCGCGGTCTCGTACTTCCGGGCGAGGCGGTCCATGTTCCGCTGGTAGTCGTCGGCCTTCTCCGTGTACTCGGCCCGCTCGTTGTGGCCGCTCCCTCGCGTGAAGTAGGACGCGAGGGGATGCTCGTTGCCGGGAATCGTGCGGTACGGGATGCCGTCGCCGTCGACGTCGCGGTAGCGCTCGAATTTGACGCCGCGGTCCAGGTCCGCCTTCGTGATGATCTTCCCCCGGTCCAACCCCTTCTGGGGATAAGGGAACGGGTCCGACATCCAGTTGTTCATGCCGAGGTCGAGGTCCAGGCCCACGAAGACGGGCGTCTGGAAGCGCTCGGTGAGGTCGAACGCGGTCTGGGCGAACTCGTAGATCTCCTCCGGGGAGTCGGGGAGGAGGACGATGTGCTTGCAGTCGCCGTGGCTCAGGTAGGCCATGCTCCGGATGTCCCCCTGCGCCGTGCGCGTCGGCAGGCCGGTGGAGGGGCCGACGCGCTGGACGTCGAAGATCACCGCCGGCACCTCCGCGTAGTAGCCGAGGCCGATGAACTCCGCCATGAGCGAGATGCCGGGCCCGGCCGTGGACGTCATGGACCGGGCGCCCGCCCAACCGGCGCCGAGGGCCATGCCGATCGCCGCGAGCTCATCCTCCGCCTGCACGATGGCGAAGGTGGGCTTGCCGGTCTCAGGATCCATGCGGTACTTTTCCATGTACTCCAGCATCGACTCGCAGAGGCTGGAGGAGGGCGTGATGGGATACCACGAGGCGAAGGTCACCCCGGCCATCATGCAGCCGATCCCGGCCGCGGCGTTCCCTTCGATGATGATCTTGCCCTTGTTCTTGTCCATGCGCTGGACCCGGAAGGGGTCTTTCTTCTGCAGGTTCTTGGCCGCCCACTCCGCGCCTGCCTTCGCGGCCGTCACGTTCAAGTCCGCGGCCTTCGCCTTCGTCTTGAACGCCTTCCGGATGGCCTTCTCGATCTCGGCGGGCTCGATGGAGAGCAGGTGCTGCAGGATGCCGACGTAAACCATGTTGGTCACGAGCTTCCGGAGCTTCGTCTCCGGGCAGCACTGGCGGACGATTTCGGGGAAGTTCACCGCGTAATAGGTGATGTCCGTGCGGTTCTCGGTGTACTTCAACTCCGTGTTGTAGATCGCGACCGAGCCTGGCTTGAGGTTGCGGAAATCGTCTTCGACCGTGACCGCGTTCATGGCGACGAGGATGTCGATCTCTTTCTTGCGCGCGGTCCAGCCGTCCTTGTTGGCCCGGATCGTGAACCACGTGGGCAGGCCCGCGATGTTGGACGGGAAGATGTTCTTCCCGCTGACGGGAATGCCCAACTGGAAGAGGGAGCGCATGAGGACGTTGTTGGCGGTCTGGCTGCCGGAGCCGTTGACCGTCGCGACCTGGATGGAGAAGTCATTGATGACGGGGTCCACGGACCACTCCTTGAAACGAGAGGCGACGGGGGGCGCCCGGACGCCGGCCGGGCCTCGGGAAAGAAGGGGCGGGGCACGGGGGACCGTTCTTCGGGGGTTTCGAAACGCGGACATTCTAGCGGGTGGGCGCGGAGGTGACAAGGGAAAATGCAGGTGGGTCGACACTGCGTGCATGCCGGCGTGAAAGCGACGGCGGCTGCACCCTCCGGGGTGTCCGCCGTCGCGGCGCTCCCGACCCCGAGCGTGCGTGTCGCTCAGTACCGCTCCACGGAAGTCGGTGACCAATAGGCGAAGGCAAGTTTGGCCGCCCGCGAGGCGCGCGAGCGAGGCGTAGTAACGGAGCCCTACGGCGAGCGAGCGCAACAAAGCGGGCGGCCAAAATCGCCGAGCAAATCGGTCACCCAATTCCGTGGGGCGGTACTCAGCGCCAACAGCCGGGGACCCATACCCAGTTGCGCCCTGGACCCGGGGTCCAGAAGCCGGGGGCGTAGGTGCGTGACGGGTAGGGCGCGCGTACGTACATTCCGGGGGACCAGCGCCAGGCGCGCCCGTTCCAGGTCCAGTGCCCGGGCAACCAGGCGGCATCCGACCCCGGCGGGGGAGGGGCAGGCTCGACGAGCGGGGCGGGCGGTGGACCCGGGGCCTCCGGAAATTCAGCGGTCTCGGGCGGGTAGGCGTACGCGGGCCCGTAGTAGCCGTAAGGGCGGTAGTAGCAGCCTCCGAGGACGGCGACGAGCAGAAGAGCGACTGCGACCGACAGACGCCGGCTTCCGGCAGCGGTGCGTGCGGACATGGGACATCCTGGAAATTCGGCGGCGCCCGTGCGGCGCGCCTCGGTTTTTCCCCTGCGTTCGCGATTATACGCCGGCGAGCGGCCTGGGGCAAGGGCGAGCGGTCCGGTCCGGGGGCCGCATCGACGAGTCCTGTTGAGTTCCCCTCGCCGAACCTGTAAGATGCTTGAGCACACTCGCAGGGCACGAACGGCTCCGATGCCCCTCTCTCTTGGGCCTGGAGCTTCCTGGAGGCGGAGATGTCGAACGACCCGCTCGTCGGGACGACCCTCGGCGGCGACTATCGCATCGTCCGGCTGCTCGGCGCCGGGGGGATGGGTGCCGTCTACCTGGCCGAGCAGGTCTCGCTCAATCGTCACGTCGCGGTCAAGCTCCTCTCCGGCTCCTTCCTCGCTACGCACGAGGCCGTGGAGCGCTTCCGCCGGGAGGGGCGCGCGGCCGCGCGTCTCCACTTTCTTGCGTCCGGCCGCGGCGGCGAGGCGATCGCCGCGCGCTACGAGGCCGCGATGAAAATGGGGGAGTACGCACTCTCGAAAGGCGATTTCGAAACGGCCGAATCCAAATTCGGCGAGGCGCTCGCCGCGCGCCCCGCCGATCGCGCGGCGACGGAGGCCGGCGAGCGGTCGAGAGAGGCCCGCGAGGTGGTGGAGCGTCGCGAGGCCGAGCGCAAGCGGGCCGAAGCGGCGGCTGCGCGTCAGGAGGTGGCGCGACTTCGAGCCGAGGAGGACGCACGCCGGGCGGTCGAAACTTCCTACCGCACCGCGATGGGGAAGGGGGAGGAGGCGCTGGCGGCCGGCGAATTTGACCGGGCGAACGAGGGCTTCGGCGCCGCGCTCTCCGCGCGACCGGGGGACGCGAAGGCGCTCGATGGGCAGGACCGGGTGCGTGCGGCTCGCGCGGCCGCCGAGCGCAAACGGCAGGAAGACGAGGCACGGCGGGCCGAGGAGACAAAGTACGGGATTGCCATGGCGAAGGGGGAAGCGGCCTGGGGCGCCGGAAAGTTCGACGAGGCTGACGCCCGGTTCGCGGAGGCCCTTGCCCTCCGTCCGGGCGACCCGAAGGCCACGGAGGCGCTCTCGCGGGTGAAGGCCGCGAGGGCGAAGGCCGAGGTCGCTGCGGCGGCCGGCGCCAAACCTGGCGCGGACTCGGGCGCGGGCGCCTGCGGCTCCTGGGATGCGGATGACCGGTGGGGTTTCGAGGGAGGCCGGATCTACGCCACGGCCCTGAACACGCTCACCCTCGAGGTGTACTACCGCTACGAGAGCGTCCTCTCCGGCCAGAAGCGGAAGTGAGGGTCGGTCGACCGGTCGATGAACGAGCCACCGAAGACGCCGAAGACTCCCGAAAGCCCTCCCGTCAGTTTCGGCGTCTTCAGCGTCTTCGGTGGCTCGTCCTCGATTTTCGGCGGCTTCCCCCCCCGGCCTCACCGCGCCAGGTGCACCAGCAGCACCGAGATGTCCGCCGGCGACACGCCGCTCACGCGCGCGGCCTGGCCGAGCGAGTGGGGTCGGATGCGGGAAAGCTTTTCGCGGGCCTCCAGCCGCAAGTGCGGCACCTGGAAGTAGTCCAGCCCCGCCGGGATCGTCCGGTCCTCGAGCTCCCGGAACCGCTCCACCTGCGCCTCCTGGCGCGCGATGTACCCCTCGTACTTCGCCCCGATGTCCACCTGCTCCGCCGCCGCTCGCGAGAGCCCGAGCGCGCGCAGCCCCTCGTCCGCCGCCTCCAGCTCCGCGTACGCGACCTCCGGCCGCCGCAGTCTATCGAGCAGCGACCGCCCGTCGCGGAACCGCCGCGCCAGGTACTCGAGCGCCTCTTCGATTTGGCGCTCCTTTTCCGCGAGCCGCGCGCAGGCCGCCTCCCCGACCAGCCCCAGCTCCCGCCCGTAGCGCGTCAGGCGCCGGTCCGCGTTGTCGTGTCGCAGGAGCAGCCGGTGCTCCGCCCGCGACGTGAACATGCGGTACGGCTCCGTGACGCCCCGCGTCACCAGATCGTCCACCAGGACGCCGATGTACGCCTCCGCCCGCGAAAGCACGAAGCGCGGCTCCCCGCGCACCCGCCTCGCCGCGTTGATGCCCGCGACGAGCCCCAGCGCAGCCGCCTCCTCGTAGCCCGTCGTCCCGTTGATCTGGCCGGCCAGGAAGAGCCCGTCGACGGTCTTCGCCTCCAGCGTCCCCGTGAGCTGCGTCGGCGGGACGTAGTCGTACTCCA
The DNA here is from genome assembly GCA_016197205.1 of Planctomycetota bacterium. Lineage (GTDB taxonomy): Bacteria > Planctomycetota > MHYJ01 > WSZJ01 > JACPWG01 > JACPWG01. Next base: position 91,628 of record JACPWG010000142.1, on the reverse strand, counting down.
CCGCGTAGCCGTACCGCACGATTTCCGCACGCTCCAGCCCCGCGATCGTGTGGACCATTTCCTCCTGCACGTCGGGCGGCATCGAGGTGGAAATGCCGTTGCAGTAGACTTCCAGCGTGTTCATCCCCTCCGGCTCCAGGAAGAGCAGGTGGCGCTCCTTCTCCGCGAACCGGACGACCTTGTCCTCGACCGAGGGGCAGTAGCGGGGGCCGCGCGAGGCGATCTGGCCGTTGTACATCGGCGACCGGGCGAGGTTCGCCCGCAGGACCGCGTGCGTGCGGTGATTCGTGTACGTGGCGTAGCACGGGAGCTGCGGCTGCGTGATCCGCTCGGTCGAGAAGGAGAACGGCTGCGGCTCCGCGTCCCCCGGCTGCGGAGTGACGCGCGCGTAGTCGATCGTGCGCCCGTTCACGCGCGGGGGCGTGCCGGTTTTCAGTCGCTCCAGCACGAAGCCGAGACGCGCGAGGCTCGCGCTTACACCCTCCGCGGCCGGCTCGGCCATCCGCCCGCCCGCCTGCTGCCGCTCGCCCTGGTGCAGGAGGCCGCGCAGAAACGTGCCCGTGGTGACGACGATGGCCCGTGCGCGGTACTCGAACCCGCTCTTGCCGAGCACGCCGCGGACGCGCGCCTGTCCGCCGGCGCCGCCGCCCAGGTCGCCGCCCTCGACGAGGAGCTCCTCGGCCCCGTCTTGCCGCACGGAGAGACCTGCCTGCGCCTCGACGGCCTGCTTCATGTAGAACTGGTAGGCCTTCTTGTCCGCCTGCGCGCGCGGGGAGCGGACCGCGGGCCCTTTGCGCGTGTTGAGCATGCGGAACTGGATGCCCGTGCGGTCGATCGCGCGCGCCATCTCGCCGCCGAGCGCGTCGATTTCGCGGACGAGCTGTCCCTTCGCGATCCCGCCGATCGCGGGATTGCAGGACATCTGCGCGAGGGTGTCGAGGTTGAGGGTGAGGAGCGCGGTGCGGAGGCCCATGCGGGCGGAGGCGAGCGCGGCCTCGCAGCCCGCGTGGCCGGCGCCGACGACCACGACGTCGAATTCCGCGGGGTACTGCATGCTGCTTCTGTTCGAGGAGGCTGCGGAAGTGTGTTTTTTCGCGGTGGTCCCGCGTGGAAGCGAACACGGTAGCAACCACAGCTTTCACAGATCCTGACGGATTTCGCAGATTCCGAATCTGTGAAATCGTCGTTCATCTGCGAAATCTGTGGTTCCGTCGTCGATGACTCACCGCTTCGGTACGCGTAGCCCCGCCCGGGCTACTCTGCCGGCTGCTGCTGCTGCGGCTGGCTGGTGATGACCACGACGAGGAAGCGGTCGGGCTCCGTCCGCTGGACCTTGATGTCGGCCAGCGTGCGGCTGCCGATCCCCTTCAGGTAGGTCGAGATTTTCTCCTGCAGCTCCTCGCCGCCCGCGGTGAAGACCTCGGCCTGGTAGGGAGGCCCGGCCTTCTCGGTCGACATCGCCTGCTTCGAAACGGTCAGGTGGCCGAGCAGGGCGCGAATGTTGCCGAGGCGGAAGAGAAACCGGTCTTCGAGCTTCTGGAAGTGGTACTCGTAGGACGGATTGTTGGGGATCGACTTGAGGATCTCTTCTCCCTCGACGATCTCGCGCGCGAGCTTGTCCACGAGCGCGTAGTAAAGCTCCGTGAGGACCGTCGAGGCCTTTTCCTTGTTTTTTTTGCTCATCGAGTGTGGTTCCTGCAGGCGCGGGATGGGGACGGATCAGCGGTCATTATAAGGGGGCGAGGGGGGGGCGAGCAAGGGGAAAGGAGGCGGCTCCCGGATTCGGGTTGGTCGGGGGCGCCGCGCGGCCTTCGCGCGGGGAAGCCGCGCACCGCTACCGCGGGAGCGGGACGTCCTTCAACTCGAACTCGAAGTCGTCGTCGAAGTACGCCGTCGTGCAGTCGAGCTCCACGGCCTCCGCGACCGCGCCGTCCGGGAGGGCATAGGTGAGCGACCACTCGGTCCGCTCCCCGGTGGAGCTCCCGCTCATCGAATGCGGGACCGAGCGCGCCCCGTCGTGCAGGACGAGAGTGACGTCCTGGAAGCCGAAGGGCGGGCCCTCCGCGTTCGCGCCGTCCGCGCGCGCGGCGGCCGGTCGCGCGCCCCGCACGAGCTCGAGGACGAGCTTGGCGTTGCCCGCCCCCGGCGCGAAGCTCTTGAGCCGCACGGAGGTCGACGCCGCCTGCCGGGCCGCGCCGTCGGTCTCGTCCGGCAGCGCGAAGCGCAGCAGCTCGCGCGCGGCGCGGTAGCGCACGCTCGCCCGACCCGACACGCGGGCGAGGCGCTTCGCATCCTCGGCGGGATAGGTCAGCGAGAACCCCTGCAGGAACTGTCCGTCGTAGCGATGGCGAAGGCTCTGGCCCGCGGACGAGGACTTCGCCGTGGCCGCCGCCTTGTCGGCCAGCTCCCGCCCTTGGTCGTCGGTCACGCGGGTGAGCACGAAGAGCGGGACGGAGTCCGGGGCGAGGCCCGGGGTCCAGCGGAGGGTCGCGGTGAGGGAGGCGAGCCGGGTGTCGGAACGGAAATCCGTCTGGCGGGTGAGCGAAACCGCGGTGGCGGTGACCGAGTAGTGCCGCACGAAGGCCTGCGGTCTCGTAAAAAAAGACTGGCGCGCGAACTGCAAGGTGGGCTCGGCCGGGGCCTCGCGCGGGTCGCGCGGGCGGAAGACGTCCACGCCCCGCATCGAGAGCGACCACTGGGCGTCGGCCGAGCGGCAGAGGGCCTCGAGCGCTTCGAGGGGCGTGACCGCGTCGAGCGACAGCGTGACCGTGGCGCCGGCGGGCGCCGAGATCGAGCACGGCAGGCCGACCTGTTTCTTCCACGCCTCCGCGGCGTCCTCGAGGCTCGCGTCCATGAGCTGCAGCGTGACCGGCCGCAAGGGCGGCAAGGCGGCGGCGCGGAGCCGCTCCTCGTCGATGCGGCGAAGCACCTCGACGCACCGCGCCTTCAGGTCCTCCTCCTGGCACGCCCCGAGCCGCTCGCGGACCGCCTGCTCCGCGCGGTCCCCGAGGGCCACGAGCTTCGTGGCCGCCAGCTCCCGTGCGGCGGGATCGTCGGAGGAGAGCCGCTGCACGAGCCGGTCCAGGTCCTCGGCGTCGTCCGCGCGGCCGGGCCGCTGGGAAAGGAGCAGGCAGGCGCACACGAGCGCCATCGCGAGGGGTACGGCGACGGGGCGGGTTCGGCGCATGTACGGCTCTTCTCGCCCGAAAGAGGAGCGTGGCATCGCACGCGAGGCGAGGCGAGTGAAGGCGGGGGAACGAAGGCTCAAGTCTCAATGCTCAATTTTCAAGGAAGGCTCAAACCTCAATTCTCAACACCGGCTGCCCACTGCCCCCGACGTTCCAGACGAGAGTTCACGATCGGCAGGAACCCTAGTGGGGCTTCAACCTAGGTTCTGTGGGTTCTTGGTGGCTCTCGCGGCCCCGGCCCGCCTCGAAAGCCTGGGGGGAGATCGAAGGCTCAATGCTCAATGATCAAGGTTCAAGCAATGCTCAAGACTCAATTCTCAACGCCTTATGCGCGTGCGTGACCGAATCTCCGGAAATCCGCTGACAAACCAGGTCTGGGAAAATCGGCGTTGGGGCCTCCGGCCTCCCTGAGCCTTGAGAATTGAGCCTTGTTTGAAAATTGAGCATTGAGCATTGAGCCTTCGTCCTGGTTCGCCCCCGCTCGCCTTCCGTCACCGCACCTTGACGTGTCCGTCCGCGCCCACCAAGATCCCCATCGCCGCGCCGCGCGCGTCGTCGCAAACGAGGTGCGCGCCGTTGCCGCCGTGCCGCGCGCGCGCCTCCAGGCGGTGCTCGCCGGGCGCCAGCGCCGGCGTTACGAAGGTCGCTTTCGAGGCGAACGCCGTCCAGTTCCCGTCGTCGAAGCGGAACGAGAACCGAAGCGTCGGGTCGCCCGCGGGGACGTTCGATTCCGCCGTCACGTGCAGGACCGGGCCCCGCGCGCCGCCGTCCGACGCCGCGCCGGCCGCGGTCGCCGGCTCGTCCTTCGGATGGTCCAGCCGATCGGTCGCGCCCCGGCTCGGCGGGGACTCGCGCAGCGTCGTGAAGGGCGCGGTTTCCGGCGCGCCCCGGACCAGGTCCAGGACGACCGCGTCCTGCGTCGTCACGGGGCCGGTCGGGCCGTACACGACCACGCGGTAGCGCCGCTTGCCGCCGCCGCCGTCGGTCGGGAGGAAGGCCCGCTGCTCGCCCATGGGGACGGCGAACCCGTAGCTCGTCGCCGGGCCCGCGGCGCCGCTGTCGTTCAGCAGCCGCTCCTCGACGACCTGCGCGGACACCATCGGCGCGCCCGAGACCGCGGTCTCGAGGACGAGCCAGCTTCCCTTCCCCGGAGCGTTGACCGCGCGCAGCTCGCACTTGTCCACGTGTCCGCCGCGCGCGATGCGGCCCACAAAAAGGAACTGACGCGCCAGCTCGGTCGTGAAGGTCGAGCCCTGGACCGACTGCTCCGGGTTCCACTCGTCCGCGTGCCGCGCCTCGAACGTCGCCCAGGTCCACGCCCGGGTCAGCGGCTCCTGGTCCATCCGCGAAGAGGCGAACCGCACGGTGCCGTCGCCGGGCCCGAGCGCTTCCTTGAACTCGCGGATCATGTGCGGCCCCCAGAGCACGAAGAAAGGCTTCGCGTCGCGCCAGGTTTCGCCGCGGATGTTGCGGAGCGCGGTGAAGATGTGCTTCGGCGGGCCGGCGAGCTTGAAGCCGAACAGCGACGGCGCGTCCTTGTCGGTGGGGTCGTCGGGATCCACCTGCTTCCCCTTCGCGCCGGTCGCCGAGATGCCGACGTAGTTGACGTCGCAGCTCCGGCAGAAGGTGTCCCAGTCCTTGTTGAGGTGGTAGAGGAACGACTCGCCGCTCCAGCCCTTGTACTCGTAGCACATCTCCGCGCACTCGGCCATCGCCATGAAGGAGCGGTCCCCCTGGTGCTCCAGCCCGTCGATCATGGCCTCGAGCGCGTTGATGCCCCGGTGGGGCCCGGCGACGCAGAGGAGCCGGCGCACCTTGCTGTGGCCGCCGCCGCCGACCGAGAACCAGCGCGTGTACGCGCGGCCCACGAGGTTGCCCATGGAGTGGAGCGCGAGGTCGACGCGGTCGCTCCCCGTGGCGCGCCGCACGCCCTCCACGATGCGGGCGAGCCGCTTGGCGTAGCTGATCGGGTAGCGCGCCGCGTTGCCGTCGTCCCTGGGTACCGGGCAGCCGCCGATCGAGCCCTGGCCGCGGCCGTTCGCGTCCGGGTCGAACTTCACCCCAGTGATGGTCTCTTTATAGTAGCCGGCGGCGATCACGCACGCCTTCGGCAGCGAGCCGGGCCGGAGCTTGTCCGCTTCGGCCGGGAACAGCTCATGCACGGCGACGCGACCCGGTCCGTACCTCTCGAGGAAGCCGCTCCAGACCCCCGGATCGGCCCCGTGTCCATGGACGAGAATGAGGGGAACGACCTCGGGCGCCGTCGCGCTCCCCTGGGCGGCTGCGCGCGGCGGCAGGAGGAGCGCCGCGGTGACGGACAGGCCGACGAGGACGAGGGCGAACCCTGCACCGCGACGGACGTTCATGGGGATCCCCTTCCATCGATTGGGTGAAGTCGTCAACCGCGCTTGGCGTGTTCAGAGCGTAGCCGAAGGGCCCCCGGCGAGGCAAGAAAAAATCGGCAGGGTTCAAACTGCCGATCGCGCCACCCACAGCCGACTCGTGGCCCGTTGACGAAGTCCAGGCACGATGCCTGGGGGCGCGGGCCTCCGGCCCGCGCGAACGGCCGCATGGGGTACGACCCGCCGTGACAGCATTGACGACTGTGTCCGAAGTTCGTCAACGGGCCACTAGGTTTCGTCGCTTCGTGGGCACGGCAGCGCCGAGCCCCTACGAAAACGAGCCCAGCGGCGACCGTGCTCAGGATTCGAACCCCGCCAAAAGATCGGAGCCCAGGACTCGCGGCACGCGCCGTGGCGTCCGCGACTGTAGGGGCACGGCGTTGCCGTGCCCACGAAGCGGCAGCCGCTTGCCGCACCCGCGCACCGGCCCCGGCAGGTTCGATCCCTGTTCTCACCCTGCCTCGCGAAGCGGGCAGCGCGCCGCCCGTCAGAGTTTTCGCAGCCGCCGCCGATACCCCGCGAGGTCGAACGGCTCCCCGGACCTGGTCATTTCCTGGATCGCCTCGGCGAGCGCGCCCATGAGCCGATGGCGGATCTCGTGGGGTTCGTCCCCGACCGCGGACCGGTGTTCGCAAAAAAAAGCCGCCTCGGCGGGCTCCCGGAGTCGGAGCTGATTCTCCACGACCACGTGCAGGTGCACGTGCAGGAACGGATTCGTTTCGCTCGGGCCGAAGCGCGCCGCGACGGCCCCGTCCGTGTCGGTCCAGAAGTTCGCGTATTCCGGATGGTCGCGCAGGACGCGCCCTACGATGGCCTCGTCCCCTTCGAGCGGCTCGCCGCGCTCCACCCTGCCCCAAAGGTGGGTGATCATGTCCCGCGTGAGCGAGCGCAGGGCATCCTGGTTCTGGGGATCCTTGGGGAAGGTCATGTGGCCCGCCGCGGTTCCGGGTCGCGTGCCGGAAATGGAAGCGGGCGGGCCCAGGGGGCCCGCCCGCGCGGTGTTCGTTGGTCGAGCTTGCCGACGGCCGGGGTTAGAACCGCACCGTCGAGGTGAGCATGAACACGTGGATGGGGTCGGAGGAGAAGGTCCCGTCCACGATCGGGATCTGGGGTGCGCTGGCGTTGTTGTCGATGTCGCGGTCGTCCGGGAAGACGGCCATGTACGCGACGTCCATCGACCACCAATCCTCGGTCATGCCCGCGCCGAGCGTCAGGCCGTTGCGCGAGCCATCCGGCACCGCGGGGATGAACGTCTCGTCCGGCACCGGGGTTTCGTCATAGAAGTACCCGGCGCGTACCGCGAATTTCGGGCAGAGCTTGTACTGGAAGCCGATGCGGGCGGCCCAGCTATCGTCCCACTCGGGGTGCTGGGTCAGGTTCGCATCGTCGATGAGGACCGCGCCGCCGGCGGACAGGAGGGGGTTTTCGATGTCGGCGTTCAGATCGTCGAACTCGCTCCACGTGTTGAATTCGCCGTCCACTTCGACGGTCAGGTCGGGCGTGACCTCGTAGGCGGCGCCGAAGCCGACGGTGCCGGGGAGCGTGAAGTCCACCGTGAGGTTGGAACGGAACACGCGACCGTCGACCGCGGCCGCGCCGAAGACGAGCGGGTTCTGGTTGGAGGCGCGGAAGCCGCCGTTGTCCATGTCCAGGTTGATTTCGGAACGCCAGTAGGCGCCGAGGCGCAGCTTGTCGGTGAGCTGGGAGTGAACGCCGATGTTGTAACCCCAGCCGTCTCCCTGCGCTTCCTGGTTGATGTCCGCGAGCTTCTGGATGCCCGCAGCGCCCAGGTTGACGACCGGCTTGCCGCTGACTTCGATCCTGCCGTGGGCATAGATGGCGCCGGCCGCGATCGAAAGTTTGTCGCCGCAGATGTCGTAGGAGACGACGGGATTCACGAAGATCGAGTTCAGATCGGCGCGGCTCGTCGTGCGCGCGAAGCCCGCCGCCGGCACGCCCTGGCCGATGCCGCCGATCCCCGCGTCGTCCCAGTCGCGCGACAGCCCGAACAGGCTGTAGACGCCCAGGCCGAAGTGGAACTTCGGGAAGCCGAAGTCGGTCGTCACGAAGAGCGAGGGGACGGCGAAGAGCTGGTTGTCCGCGTCCTGGTCATCCTTCACGGCGGCGATGTCGGAATCGAAGTGGTTCCCCGGCGCATAGATCAGCGCGCTCGTCAACGCCGTCTGCGTGCCCGGGAGCTGATGCATGCCCGCCGGGTTCAGCGCGATCGTCGTCGGATCGTCGGCCTGGGCGACGAAGGCGATGCCCATGCCGCCGCCCTTGGCGCCCTGCTCCGCGATCTTGAAGCCGGAGGCGGCGCCGGTCCGCGGAGCGACCAGGACTGCCGCGGCCAACGCCGCGACCAGGAGCTTCCTCATTTCAGACTCCCCCTTATCGACCAGAAAACATGGATCCGAGCATCCCCCTCCCGACCAAAGCGCGGCGAAGTGTACACAACCGGTTGCGGCGTGTCAATGAAATTTCCGGCACTACCGGAATCTCCTGCACGCGGCCGCTCGACTGGCCGCGTGGGGCAGGGTGGGACCTGCAAGAATCGCCCACGTGAGATCGGGCGCAAGTCGACGCCTCGAGGGATCCGTAGCGCCGTGCCCCTACGCCGGACTCGATGCCGTCCCCGCCGAGCCTTGGACCGCCCCCGCGTCCCCGGCTCGCAGCCCCGCCCGACGCGGAACTCCCTCCGCTGACCCGCGACGCCGGTACTCCCCGCCCGTACCGCGCGAGCACCCAGGGCTCCCGTTCGCATGCCGCCCGGTCAGGGCCCGCCTCCAGCACGAGCGCGGCCTGCGCTTCCGATCCCCGTCCTGCCTGCGAAAACTGCTGCCCCGTTGCCGGGCGTCTGGTACACTACTGCCGGCTGCGCGACGTTCGTACGCGCTCGTCGCTGCGGACCGCCGAGTCGCTCCCCGAACGCCGCCTCGCGCGTGCCGGAGGCCCGCGCACACGGGAATGGCGTTCACAGTCGTAGGACGCGAAACGAGAGGCCGGCATCGAAACCCAGCCGCGTCTCCTCCCGGCGGCCGCCCCCGAAACCACGACGACGCCGCGCAGGAACCCCGCTCAACCGCCCCCTCGAGGCATCACGCACCGGCATGTTGTCGCCACGCGATCAGGCTCTCGCCAGGGTCATCGTCGAACGCCGGCTCGCCGACGCGGACCGGGTCGAGGAGGCCGCGGGGATCCTGGAGCGCGTGCTCGCCGCCGGCCTCCCCACCGACATCCTATATGTCTGCGTCTCCAAGGGCCTCCTCACCGAGCTGGAGGCCTCCGGCGTCCGTGCCGAGGCCGAACGACGGCTGCTCGAGCCCGGGCCCGTGCCGCGCACGCTGGTCCCCCTTCCGACCCGACTTCCCGAAATCACCGCCGCACAGCCCAGCCTCGACGACGGCCCTTCGCGTGTCATGGCCCTTCGCACGCCCGTCCACGCCCATCCCGCGGCCGACACGCTCCAGGACTCGGACGCCACCATCGCCCACGCGGCCCGGGCCGCGCGCCCGTCCGCGCTCGCGCGATCGGAGCCCTCGCCGCCTACCCCCGGCGCCGTGACGCTCCCCGACGCGGGCCCCGCCCCCGTGGGCAGCCCCGGGCCGGCGCGGCGCGACGTCCCTCCCCTCGACACCCTGCCGGGCGAGGCCGACTCCTCTCTGACCGTCCATGTCCCCGCGCCCGCCGCTCCCCCCCCGCCCGCCGCAGCCGCATCGGTCGCCGCCGCCGCGCCCCCGCGCGTCCTCGGCGACTATACGCTCCTCCGCGAGTTGGGACGCGGCGGCATGGGCGTCGTCTACGAGGCGATCCAGCGTTCGCTCAATCGTCGCGTCGCGCTCAAGGTCCTCAACTCCTCCAACCTCGAAGAGAACACCCTCGAGCGCTTCCGCCGCGAGGCACAGAGCGTGGCGAGTCTCAACCACAAGCACATCATCCGGGTCTACGGCGCCGACTCCTCCGACGGCGTCCACTTCTACGCCATGGAATACCTCGAGGGAAAAAGCCTCGCCGACCTTCACGCGGACGCGCCCATTCCCCCGTATCGCGTCGCCCAGCTCCTCGCGCAGGCCGCCGACGCCCTCCACTTCGCCCACTCCAACGGCATCATCCACCGCGACATCAAGCCCGCGAACATGATGCTCGATCGCACCGGCAACCTCGTCCTCACCGATTTCGGCCTCGCCCGCCTGGAGTCCGCCCACACGCTCACCGCCAGCGGCCAGCTCCTCGGCACCCCCCGCTACATGTCCCCCGAGCAGGCCGAAGGCAAGGTCGCCGAGATCGACGCGCGCTCCGACCTCTACTCCCTCGGCGCCAGCCTCTACGAGCTGCTCGCCCGCCGTCCGCTTTTCGACGCCGAGTCGATCGGCGGCCTCTTGAAAAAGGTCATCCTCGAGGAGCCCGCGACCATCCGCAGCACCGCCCCCGGCGTCCCGCGCGACCTGGAGACGATCGCGCTCCGCTGCCTGCACAAGGAAAAGCAGCGTCGCTACGCGACCGCGCTCGACCTGCAGGAGGACCTCGAGCGCTTCGTCCGCGGCGAGCCGATCAAGGCGAAACGCGTCACGCTCGTCGAACGCGCCTGGTACCACGTCCGCCGGCACAAGGCCGTGTCCGCCGTCGCCGCCGCCGCCGTCCTGCTCTTCGCCTGGCTCGGCGCGTGGGCCCTGGACGTCCAGTCCTTCAACGCCGCGCTCCGCCGCGCGCAGGACTTTCAGGCCAAAGGGGACCGCGATGCCGCGCTCGCCGTATACAAGGAGCTGCGCGGCAGGTATCCCGGCGCGCCCGAACCGCATCGGGGCCAGGGCCTGCTGCGGCTGCGCGGGCGCGAATACGACGACGCCATCAAGGACTTCGACGAGGCGCTTCGCCTGCGGCCCGGCTACCTCGACGCGCGCGAGGAACGCGCCGAGGCGCTCGCGGGCTTGGGCCGCTTCGAGGACGCCGTCGAGGAGTACGCGAAGGCCCTCGCCGCCGACCCTGCTCGTTGCTCCGCCAGGCTCGGCCGCGCCTTCTGCCTCGCCGAGCTGGGTCGACTCGACGCCGCGCTCGAAGACTACCGCGCGGCCCGCCGCTCTTCCGCGCTGGAGGACCAGGCGCGCGCCCTGGCGGGGACGGCCTGCCTGCTCGCCGAAAGCACGCGCCTCGACGAAGCGCAGGCAGCCCTCGCGCAGGCCCCGCGCATCCGACGGCAGGGCCCGAAGGCGCATGCCCGCCCCGACGCGCCCGTCGCGTCGGCCGATTTCGATCTGCCCGAGGTGGTCGTGGCGCGCGCCCGTCTCCTCCGCCTGTCGAACCGGCTCGACCTCGTCGACGACACCCTCGCGGCGCTCGACCGGGCGCAATGGGACCCGGCCTCCGAGGACGCCCGGCCCCGAGCCCAGGTGGAGGCGGCCTGGAGCAGCCACCTCCTCAACCTCCATCGGAGCGAACTGGACCGCCACATCGACCCGAAAAAGTTCGTCCCCGCGCGGTTGCCGGAGCTCTTTCCGCGGAACCCGTACGTTCTCTGGTCGAACGCCCACCTCCAAGGCGTGATCGCAGGGCTGGAGCCGGCGATCGCGCGCACCCTCGAGGTGTGCCCGGCGTATCCGCGCGCCCTGGCGGACCTCGCCTGGCTTCGGCTGCGGGGGGGGAAACCGGAGGAGGCGAGGGCGCTCGCGGACCGGGTGCTGGCGATCGCGCCGGGTTGGGGGCGCGCGCTCTTGGTCAAGGCCAGCTTGCAGGCGGAGCGCGACCGCGCGGGAGCGGCGGCGGCGGTGACGGAGCTCCTGGCGCGCGCACCCGCCTGGACGGAGGCCCTGGGCGCACGAGCCGTTTGCCTGCTGGCCCTGGGCAGGGAACGCGAGGCGCGGGCCGACATCGAGGCCTGTCGCAAGCTGTATCGCGAGGGACAGGGGGAGTTCCCGGTCCTGGTGGCGCAGGCGGACCGCCTGTTGGCGTCCACGTGGGCGAATCCCTTCGTCGGTCCCGACGGGCTGCAGTTTCACGCCGTGCAGCTCTCGGAGGCCACGCGCGTGGCGATCGTCTTCGAGCCGGACGCGGCCGCGACGTGGGGCACGAATGCGCGCATGCGTCTCTTCGCCGGCCAGGTCGAACCCGCGGTGCGGTCGCTCGACTGCGCCCTGCGGCTCGACCCCTTCGACCCCGAGCTCTACCGGGACCGCGCCGAGGTCCGCCTGAATTGCGACGCGGCGCGCGACCTGGACGGCGCGCTCGCCGACGCCTCCAAGGCGATCGAGCTGAGCGCGGAGGCCGGCTGGGCCTATGACTTGCGTGCGCAGGTCCGGCTCGCGCGGGGAGAAGCGGACCTCGCGCTGGCCGACCTGGACCGCGCCCTCGCGCTCACCAAAACAGCGCCCCCCGTGTCCTGGTCCAAGCATCGGCACGACGCCCTGGCCGCGAAGGGGGAGGAAGAGGCCGCGAAGGCCGAAGAGGAACGGTGGCGCGCCGCGCCCCAGGACAAGGCCCAGGCCGCTGCGCAGAGGCTGCGGGGGCGTCGCTTCTTCTCCCTCGCCGGCACGCACAAACGCGCGGGCCTCCGGGCAAACGTGCTCCCGTGGCTGGGGCGTGCGGAGGACGAGGACCCTTTGAACGGGGAGATCCACATCTCGCGCGCCGAATTCTTCCAGGATGCGGGGAAGTGGGACCGGATGCTGTCCGAGTTCGAGATGGCCATCACGCTGGATCGCAGGTACGGCGTCAAGTTCTACGCGCAAATCGCCAAGTTTTTCCGGAAACCCTCCCCCATCATGCTCCTGGCGGTCCCGCTATGCGAGGACAGCGCGCGGAAGCGCCACACCGTCGTCTCGACCGTGCTCGCGGGCATCGTCAATCACCTCTGTGGGAAGCAGGACGCCGCGCTCGTCTGGGCGGACAAGGCGGACGCGCTCAAGCCGGACGATCCGATGAACTACTGCCTGCGGGGCTCCGCGCTGATGAAGAAAGGGCAGCTGGCGGAGGCGAAAACCTGGCTCGACCGGGCGCTCCAGGCCGACCCGACCCTGGGGATCGCCTACTACGGGCTGGCGCGTCTCCACGCCCTCGCGCGGCGGCCCGAGGAGGCGGTTCGTGCGCTGGACGCGGCCATGGACCGGGGCTTCCTGGAATACACGGACGAGGTCAGGTCGGAGCCCGACTTCGAGTCGCTGGTGGGGCGGCCGGACTTCGACGAGCTTTTTCGAAAGCCGCGGGGGTAGCGCGGCGCGGGGCGCGGACGCGTTTCCGCGCCCGCGCCCCGGTCGCTTTTTTTTTGAAGCGTGGTGGAGAGAGCCTTCCGCTCGGCGACGCCGGGCTTCGTACCTGCTAGCCCGCGAGGTTGACGTCCTCGAAGATATTGGCTTCATCGTGCAGGTTGTCGCACGGATCGCCGCCGACCATCGGCACGCCGTGATCCACAAGGAAGGCGGAGAGACGCTCGACCATGACCGTATCGCGATCATGCACGGACATGCTCTCCCCGTTCGCCGTCACGGTCAGCGTGTGATCACCGGACCCGCTGACGTGGTTGTCGCCGAAAAGTGTCGCGAGGCAATCGGCCGCCCGGGCCTCGTGCCCGCCGCACGCCCCCGCCCAGGGAGTCGCCGTCGCCAGAACCGCGACCACGAAGGCAACGCCTACCCAACAACGCATCGAGACACCTCACAAGAATTCGGCCCCGATCAAACCGTCTCGCCGCGCATGCGTCGAGAACCGGCTGCTGCGCAACCTGCGTGCCCGCGGCGGAAAAGCCGTCGTAGCCCCGGTGCGGCTAGGGGTTCAGGCAGTGTGGAGGGGGGCCGGTCGGGCGTGGCGTCCCGCGCGGCGGAGGGAGGAAGTTACGGCGAGTAACGCGAGCCGGTCAGCCCGCCTTACATGTGTGACGCAACCGAGGGAGCCGCGCCGATTTCGGAGTGTCTTTCTAATCTTCGCGCGCGTGCGAGCGGCGCGCCCGCCTTCGCACGCGCACCTCTTGGCTCCCGCCCCCGTAGTCTGGGAGAGAGCCGGCGGCGCCGCCCCGCCGGCCAGCCGAGTCGGCAACGCGGCTCGCCGATTTCTGCGCCTCGCCCCTTGAGGGTCCTTCAAGCTTCGCGAAGCTCTTCACCAGCTCCGCTACGGCGAGGACCTCGCTTTGGCCACAGGCCCCGCAGATCCAGTGGAACTCGACCAGATCGACGCGTCGTTCCCCTAGCTCGATCCGGGCGACGAAGGATCTCTCGCGGCCGAGGCGCACGGCCAGTTGCCGTTGGGAGAGGCGCGCCGTGCGACGAAGCTCGCGCAGCTTGGCCCGCACGGCTTCGTACAGAGGACTGAAAGTCGATTTGTCCATGCCCGCAGTATGCATGCCGGAACTGCTTGCTCGCAACTTGCGAGCATGTCATACTGCGGCCTGCGGGAACCGGGGCAGCGTTCCAAGTCGAGTCCCACGCGCGCCGATAGGCGAGGAACCGTGGGGAAGGGCGCGGCACGACCCTGTCCACGAAGCGACGCCTTGTAGTCAGCCGTGGGCAAAGTCAACGGCCCTTCGAACACCTTCGAAGAGTGGAAGGTTTTAGACGATCGGCCGGAGCGCGGACCATGCTCGAAACACTGCTGATTCTCACGGTGGAACCGGCGCCTGGGGAAGGCCGAACGGACGTCCGCGCACGCCCGGAGGCGCAACCTCCCCTCGACCCCGACGGCTTGTCTCGCGCCCCGGCATTCGCGGGCACGTGGGCCGGGCCGAGGTCGGAGCTTCTCGCGCTGAGTCCGCGACAGCCGTGGACCGAACTGCTCGCCACGCTTCGTCTGCTCTCCGAGCGCTCCGCGGGCTCGCCCGTGGTCGTGGTCCTGGGCGCTCGCGACGGCGATGCGGCCTGGAGCGCCATCCAGGCCCTCGCCGGCGAAGGTGGGGGGCCGGCGCCTGGGCGTGGCGCGTCCGCGCCGGTGGAGTCCCGGGCCGCGCCGCCCGAACGGTCTTCACCGCCCGGCGCAGCACTTGGCGCGACGGCCCAGGTCGGCTCCCCGACCCGTCCCACGCAACGGACGGTCCTGGTTGTGGACGACACGCGGGTCGCGCGTGAGTTCGTCGGCGAGGCTCTCCGTGTGAGTGGGTATCGCGTGCTCCAAGCGGCCGGCGCCGAAGAGGCGCTGGCGGTCTCCCGAGCCTACCCGGGGCCCATCGACGTCCTGGCCACCGACGTGGACATGCCCGGGCTCTCTGGGCCGGAGCTTGCGCGGAGCCTACGCAGGGAACGGCCCGGAGTCAAGGTCCTGTTTTCGTCGGGGCTTCCGCGATCTTTGGCTGAGCTCACCGGCTCGGACGGAGCGGCCGACTCCGGCTTTCTGCCGAAGCCCGTCTCGATGGCCTTGCTGCTCAGGGAAGTGGCGCGACTGCTGCGTGGGCCGGGGCCGCCCAACCCGGAGGGGTAGGGCCCGTGAGAAAACAACTTGCTCGTTTAACGGGCAGGGGAGCGAGTTGAATTCTCAATGCTCGATTTTCAAAACTCAGACAAGGCTCAAGGTGCAAGTCTCAACCACCAGCATAGAACGCAGCTCGGGCACGGAAGCGCGGACTCTGAGCCTTGAACTTTGAGCCTTGTCTGGAAATTGATCATTGAGTCTTGAGCCTTTTCATGAAGAGCTCCCTGGTTTCCGACTTGCACGAGTTGTTTCTTGCCGGGCCCCCACCAGCCCCCCCCGATCCTCCCCCGTCACCGGCTCAGCACCGCGCCCACCGGCATCGTGGCCTTCTTCAGGAACAGGAGCGCCAGGCACGTGTCGATCACGTCCCCAGGCTCGACCTCGGTCTTCGTGTACCACTTCCCGTCCGGCTGCTGCGCCTTCACCAGGACCGCGGCGCCCTCCGCGTACCAAGGGTGCGCGCCGATGAAGTCGATGCTGCCCAGCATCCCCACGCGCTCCAGCCCGTAGAGATAATAGTAGTGGCTCCGATGTCCGCCCGGATTCGTTTCCACGGTCCAGTTCGCGTCCAACCAGGCCACGCCGTCATAAATCCCGCGGTCGAGTTTCGAAAGCAGATCCTTGGTCAGGAGCGGAGACTTCCGCAGCGACGCCTTGACGAGGATCAGGCTGCAGACCCCGCAGGCCGTCATGCTCCCGCTGGCCTTCCCCTCGTTTTCGTCCGTGCTCCCCTTCGCGTACGCCCACCCGCGCACCTTGTCCCCGTCGCGCACGGCCACCGTCTTCCCTGAGCCGCCCCCGCCCGACGAGACTGCCGCGCCGGCGCCCGGGGCAGCCGGCGCCGCGCCGGGCTTCGCACCCGGGCCGTCCTTTTCCTGCGCCTCGAGGTTCCAGTTTCCCGCCTTCACGAAGATCTGCGGGTCCACCTCCACCCCCATGCGTAGCGCGGAGGTCAGGCCGAGCAGGACGACCTGCGTCGCCGAAACGTCCTGGGCCATGCCGCCCGGGGACGGGAAGAGCGGCTCGCCGTAGCGCCAGCCCCCCTTCGGGCTCTGCATGTCCTTGAGCCACTTCACCGCACCCTTGACGAGCGTGAGGTGGTCTTTTGCGAGCTGGATCGGCGGGTGCTGGACTTTCTTCGGGTCTTTTTTTGCCGCACGGATCGCCTTGTCCATGCGCCCGTCATACAGCGCCTCGATCGCCATAAGGAGCACGCCGGTCTCGTACGTGCTGACCTGTTTCTTCCCCGTGTCCAGGTTGACGTTGGTCGTCTTCCAGGACTTGTCCATGTTCTTGTCGATGTAGGCGAACCCGTCGACGATGACCGGGTCCTCCGGATCGACGTCGCATTTGAGCAGTGCAAGGAGCGCGAGCGCGGTGATGCCGATCTCGTCCTTGTGGGCCGCGCCGCCCTGGCCCGGGTAGAGCGGATTGTCCCCCGTCCCCCAGCTTCCCTTGTCCGGGTCCTTCTTGAGCTGCCGTTCCTTGAGCCACTTCGCCCCCTTGTCCACCGCGAGGTTGATCTGGTGGGCGAGCTCGGGGCTGACCTGCGCCGGAAGCGCGGGTGCGAGGAGGCCGAAGGCGGCGGCGACGAAAACCGGGGCGGCGAGCGTGCGCGTCATGGGCGGATCCCCTCTCTACCGGTGGCGAGAACCGTGCGCGCCCGGCTCCGTCTGGAGGCGGGCCGGCGCGAAGGGGAGAAGAATAGTGCAAAGGAGTCGGCGAGTCAAGGGCGACGCGCGGTGGGGGCAGCGGCGGGCTGTGGGCACGGAGGTCGCGCTCGGACCCGACATGCGGGCGCCCAAAACGGAACCGCGACCGTGAGGGAGCGGTCTGGGGGTGTCCTCCGTGGATCTGGTGTTCGATCTCGCCTCAGCGTGCACTACCGCCCGGTGAGCGGCGCGCAAGAGTCCAGTCCACAGGCACCCGTGCGAGCGCGGCTCCTTTGCTCTCCACCCGGCGTGGTCCTCCAGAGATCTTGAGTGAACGAAGGTCCTCCCCTTCGCCGATGACTCTCCTCAAGAAACTCGTGCTCGCTTCAGCGCCTCCTCGATCAAGGCCGATGCGATCTCCGCCGGACTCAAGCGAGGCCTGCCGGCGGCTGCGGATGCCTCCGAGAGTCGTTGGAGCTTCCGCCATGTGCGACTTCGTAGTTCGATGAGCCGCCTCGCCGAAGCGTCCTCCTCGGAGTGGCGTCCGATTCGATCGCCCAATCGGAGGCGATTTTGGGTGGACTCGAGCAAGTGGGCGAAGTCCCAAGGGGCATCACCGAGTTTGATCCGGACTCTCCTGGTCGTTGTCGCGCCGAGGAGTTCGGCGATTTGTCCAGGGGTTCTCACGTTGTCACTCCGAGTCGAACTGCGTGAGGCCGTAGTATCGTCCGTCGATCACGACGCCTACCTCACCCTGTTTCGCTTCCCGGCCCAGGCGGTGGAGAAACGTTCGAAGCGTTCGTAGGTTGCCTGCCGATTCGATCGGCCATGCACTCGGACCCTCACGCGGATGATGCCCAGAAACTCATTGCCGGGGCACCTCGTTCGACACGTTTCTCAATTTGCAACTGTCCTCGCGTGTGTGGTTGGCCTTCTCGACTGCCGGCCATACTCCGATCCTACTCCTGGCCAGAGCCGATTGCAAGGCTGTCGTGGTCGCCGGCACAACCGGCGATCCGGTATGCGCCCGCGCAAGAATTATTCGTGGATCGACCGGTGCCTGGGGGCGCGGGCCGCCGGCCCGCGTAGCGCGGCCCAGAGGGCCGCGCCCCCAGGAGCCTCGAGGTCCGAATCAGCGCAGTTATTTTTTCGCGGGCGCTATCACGGCATCGCTCGAATCCGAATCTCACCCTGGGATCAGCCAATTCGCGTAGGGGCACGGCGGTGCCGTGCCCACGTAGCGACAATCCGTTGTCGGTCGTGCGCGATGGCCGCGGCAGTTTTCACCATACCCAAGTCGACGACGGAGAGGACCTCCCTGGCCCGTGCAGAGTCTTCGTGCCCGGGGTATCTGACGCTTCTTGGACACGCGTGCGATCGGGGCAGCATGCCCGTGCCGGTCGTAATCCGCGATGACATGTGGCTCGCCTTGACTCGCCCGTCCACACGGCGCTACAATCCTGCCCAACGAATCCAAGCCCGCATGCTGGGCCTTGGGGAGCTTGAACATGCCGGACCCGGAAACGGTCCGCTGCGACGCCTGCGGCAGCCCGGTATCGCGCGGGGACCAGGTCTGTCCGCGGTGCCGGGCGCCTGCGCCGACGGTGCGGCAAGCGCCGGGACAGCCGCCAGGCAGTCCTGGCTCGGCGTCCCCACCGTTGCCGTCTCCCGTTCCCGCCGGGAACCAGGTCCCGACCGTGTTGCCTGCCGTCGCGCCGCAGGCGCCGCCCCCTGGGCCGTTCCCCATTGGGACGGTCGTCGATCAGCGGTAGGAGGTGCTTGCGGTCCTCGGCTCCGGTGGCTTCGGAGAGGTGTACCGCGTCCGCCACCTTCTTCTCGACGAGGACCTCGCGCTGAAAACGCTGCACGCGGGTCTGCTCCACGACGCCGGGCTACGGGAGCGCTTCTTTCGGGAGGCGCGCATCCTGAAGAAGCTCCTCCACGCCAACCTGGTTCCGATGCGCGAGGTCGGGGAGTGGCAGGGACGGCTCTACCTGACGATGGATCTTTGCCCCGGGGAGACGCTCGCGGCCTTGCTTACTCGTAAGGGGCGACTCCCGATGCGCGAGGCCATTTCGGTCGCGATCCAAGTGCTGCGCGCGCTGGAGTACGCACACGCGCAGGGGATCGTCCACCGCGACCTGAAGCCCGCGAATCTCATCCTGTCGTCGGGCGAGGGCGGCGGCTGGGAGGTGAAGGTGTTGGATTTCGGCGTGGCCAAGGTCCTTCGCGACGGTAGCTCGACCGACGGTCAGGAGGCAAGTCTCACGGCGCCCGGCGGGATGATTGGGACGCTGAAGTACATGAGCCCGGAGCAGTCGCAGGGGTTGGAGATCGACGCGAGGTCGGATCTCTGGTCGCTCGGGGTCGTGCTCTTCGAGGCGGTGACGGGCCGCAAGCCCTTCGAAGGGCTGAACCCGAGGGAAACGCTGATGAAGATTCTGCTGCAGCAGCCGCCAGCCTTCTCTGGGGTTGGGTTGAAGGATCCGGGGCTGCCGGGGCTGAAGGCTGTAGTGCTGCGGGCGCTGGCGAAGGAGCCGGCGGGGCGGCCGGAGTCGGCGCGCGCTCTTCGCGAGGAGCTGGAGGGGCTCGGGCGCAGGGAGGAGGCGGCGGAGGCGCGCCGGGGAATTAGTAATGCAGCACCGAACCAGGGCGCGACCCGAGGGAGCCTCACGATCGCGGGACTGGCGCATAGAGGGAAAAGCGTGCAGGGCTACGAGGAGTACCTGCACGAGCAGACGGGGATCGTCCTGGCGCTGCTCCCGGCGGGGGATTTCCTGATGGGTAGCCCGGAGGATGAGGAGGGGCGGTCCGGCGACGAAGTGCAGCACAAGGTGCGGTTGACGCGGCCGTTTCTCCTCGCGAAATTCGAACTGACCAATGAACAGTTTCGGCGTTTCCGCTCGGGGCACGATAGTGGTAGCCTGAGGGGAGAGAGCCTGGATGGGGACGACCAGCCCGTGGTGAAGGTGAGCTGGGACTACGCTTTTGCCTTCTGCGAGTGGACCCGTCCAAAGCTTCGGCTTCCGACGGAGGCCGAGTGGGAATTTGCCGCGCGGGGCGGGGAGAGTCGCGCCTTCCCGTGGGGAAACCAGTGGCCACCGCCGTCCGGGGCAGGCAACTATGCGGACGCCGCCCTCAAGCGGCTGTTTCCCGACCTCCCGGTCATCGAGGGCTACGATGACGGCTATGCCGGGACCTCACCGGTGGGAAAATTTGTGGCGAATCCGTTTGGGCTCTACGACCTTGGCGGTAACGTATGGGAGTGGTGCGCCGATTGGTACGGAAAGTACTCTCTCGCCGACGTGTCAGATCCTGCGGGCCCTGAATCCGGAACGCGCCGGGTGCTCCGCGGCGGTTCGTTCATGTGGGGCGACCGCAGGACTCTGCAGTGCGCGAACCGCGGCAGGCAGCCGGCCGACATGCGGTCCGACAACTCTGGGCTGCGGTTGGCCCTGACTCCGGGGACTCGTTAGCCCTCGGCCCTTGAGTGCTTGGCCCCTTGGTCCCTCGTGCGTGGGGGGGGCGGGGGGCGATAGCCCACCGCCGCCGCGCGCAGCCTCCGCTCCAGCCTGTGCGGGGCGCGCTCGACGCACGCGGCGATGAACACCTCGAGGCCGCTCGCTCACGCTCGCGGTTCCGTTGGCCGCGCTGCCGCACCACCGCCCCGCCCGCGACTCCCAGCCGCGCGGGCCCGTCGCCTCGCGCCGCCCGCTTGGGCCGCCGTCCCGCCAACGTCTTCATTGCATTTCCCGCCCGCCGCCGCTATCATACGGGGTTCGTCCGCGTGCCCGCCGTAGGTCCCCCGCGGGACCCCGAGCCGCTCCACCCTGACCGCGCCCCCCCTGGAGGCCCCCATGCCCCCCCGCGAAGACTACCACCTGCACACGACCTGCTCCGACGGCGATTTCACGCCCGAGGACCTGCTCCACCGGCTCGCCGAGAAGGGCGTCCGGCGGATCGCCATTACCGATCATGACACGGTCGGCGCCTACCTTGACGGCAAGGTCGGCGGCTGGGAGGCCATCGGCTTCGGCCGCCGCTGCAATGTCGAGGTCATCACCGGCATCGAGATGGACGCCGAATGGCACGGCGTCGAGCTGCACATGCTCGGGTACGATTTCCAACTCCAGGACGCGGCTCTCCGCACGCACCTCGAGACGGTGCGCGAGCAGCGGGAGTCCCGCATCCGCGAACAGATCGAGCTGATCAACCGCAAGCTCGGCGAGCCCCTGCTCGACGCAGCCAAGGTCTTCCTCCCCGGCCGCTTCACGGTGATGTCCCCCCACCTCATCCGCGTCCTGCTCGCGGCCGGCCTCTTCGACGGCAAGTACGGGACGGCCAAGAAGTGGCTCAAGGAGCAGATCCCCACCCAGGCCTCGGTCGCAAAGCCCACCGCCGCGAAGGCCGTCCAGCTCATCCGCGCCGCGGGCGGACGCGCGTCGCTCGCGCACCCCGGCTTCTACATGAAGGAGGCGAAACTCGACCTGCGCGCACTGCTCGTCGAGTTGAAGGAGGCCGGCCTCTGGGGGGTCGAGGTGGCGTACCCCTACATCCCCAGCGGCATCGTTCCCGACGCCGCCGCGGAGCAGGCGCTCATCGAGGAGATCGGGGCCGTCACCGAGGAACTCGAATTGAGCCGCTCCTTCGGCACGGACGTCCACTCCGCCAAGGACTTCGAGCGAGAATACGGCAAGTGAACGCGCCTTCGCCCGCCCCGGCGCCCGCCCCCGCGACGCCCGCCGCGGAGCCTTCGCTGTACCCCGGCATCCCGCCGCTGATCAACAACCGCTACCGCGTCCTCGAGCGGCTCGGGCAGGGCATGCTCGGCATCGCCTTCCGCGCCCATGACACCCTCGAAGACCGCGAAGTCGCCGTCAAAGTCATCCACCTCGACGCCCTCCGCAAGGACATGTCCGCCTTTCTCCGCCACGAGTTCCAGGCCATGTCCCGGCTGCGCCATCCAAACGTCGTCCACGTGCTCGATTTCGACCGCATCGCCGGCACCTCCATGAGCTTCTTCTCCATGGAGTACGTGAAGGGGAAGGACTTCGTCTCCGCGGTCCGCGAGCTGCCCTTCGACGACCTCTACCCGGTCGTCGTCCAGGCCTGCCGCGCGCTCGAATTCATCCATTCCCGGGGCATCCTCCACTACGACATCAAGCCCATCAACCTCCTCTGCGCCCGCACGCAGGCCGGCCTCACGCCCAAGCTCATGGACTTCCACCTCTCGAAGGAAAACAAGGTCGTCTACGCCTCCACGGTGCAGGGGACGCTCGCCTACATGGCCCCCGAGGTGATCAACCAGGGGCTCGTGGACAAGCGCGCGGACCTCTATTCCTTCGGCGCGGTCCTCTACGAAGCCCTGGCCGGCCGCATCCCCTTCCAGGCCACGAACGCGATGGCCATGCTGCGCATGCATCTCGAGGCCGAGCCCGTGCCGCCCAGCCGCATCCGCCCGGACTGCCCGCCCTGCCTCGAAAAAATCTGCCTCCGTCTCCTGCAGAAGGACCCCACGCGCCGGTTCGAGAGCGCGAACCAGATCATCCAGGAGATCAACCGCTCGACCGGGCGCGACTTCGCCCTCGAGACCTCTCGAACGAAAGAGAGCTACATCCTGAGCGGTCGTTTCGCGGGCCGCCGACCCGAGGTGGAGGCCCTGCGCCGCGCCATCGACCGCTGGGGCGGGGAGCTGCCGCCCGCGAACGCGCCGGTCGAAGAGGCCGGCGGCCCGGTCCGCATCGCCGTCCTCGCGGGGGACGCGGGGATCGGAAAGTCGCGCCTCCTCACCGAGTTCAGGATCCAGTGCCAGCTCCGCGGCGTGAAGGTCTTCCGCGCGGAGTGCTACGAGGGGGTCGCCCGCCCCTATGGCCCGTTCCTCCAGCTCTTCCGCGCCATCTCGCGCGCGTTCTCGCCGGATGCCGAAGGGCTCCGCCAAACGCTCCCCGAGATGGGACGCGTCCTCGGCTACCTCACGCTCTGCCCGGGCCGGCCGACGGGCGAGGGTACGAGCCTGCAGGAACAGCGGATGGCGATCCTCGACGGCATCGCGCGGCTCCTGGTTCGCGTGGCGCGGCAGATGCCGGTCGTGCTCTGCCTGGAGAATCTCCAGTGGGCGGACGCGGAGACCGTCGAGGCCCTGCGACATCTCCACCGCGTCGCCTCGCAGCCGGGAGCGGCGCGGGCACCCTTGGACGGCGCCGCCCCGGGCGAAGAGCCGGAGGAAGGGGAGCTGCCGCTGTTGTTCTGCGTTTCCGCTCGGCCCGCAGCGACCGCGGGTGGGCCGGCCGAGGGCCTGCTGGCCGAGCTGCGGACGGACGCCGCGCGCCGGGCCGCGGGCGAGCCCGGGCCGGTCGCGTGGCTGGGGCTCGAAGGGCTTTCGCGCCCCGAGGTGCGCGACCTCCTCGAGTCGATGCTCGGCCTGGACTCGGTCCCGGACCGCCTCGTGGACCGCGCCCACGCCGAGTCGGGCGGCAATCCGCTCCGCGTCGAGCACTTCATGCGCGCGCTCCTCGACGAGCAGGTGCTCCGCCACGTCCAGGGCGCGTGGTCGATGGACCTCGACGCGCTGGACCGCCTCTCCCCGCTCGGCGACCTGGCGCAGCGGGAGGCCTTCGATCCCAAGGACCTGCCCGGGCCGGGGCTCGCCGTCCTGCGCGGCCTCGCCGCCCTCGACTGGCCGGCGCCGCTCCCCGTCCTCCGCCGCGTGGTCGGCGGCGAGGACGACGACTTCTACTCGTGCCTCATCGACCTCCTCTCGCGGCGGCTCGTCCTCGACGACCTCGTCGAAGGGGAGGTGCGGTTCCGGCTCGGCGAGCTGCCGCGGCGGCGCCTCCTCGCCGGGCTCGTCGGAAAAAAAGATCGCCGGCAGCTTCATCGCAGGATCGCGGAGGCGCTGCTTTCGGTCTACGCCGACTCCCTCGAGGAGCACGCGGCGGAGATCGTCCCGCACCTCGAGCGCGCGGGGCCCGCGCCCGCGCTCCGGCGCAAGCTGGTGCGCACGGCCTTCCTTGCCGGGAAGCAGGCGCGCGAGCTGCTCGCGTTGCGCCAGGCGGCGGGCTTCTTCGAGGCCGCGCTGGAGGCCGCGAGGGGGCTGCGCCTGCCCGGCCGGACGCGGACGGACCTGCAGCTCGCGCTCGGGGAGTGCCACGACGAGGCCGGCGACCCCGCCGGGGCGATGGCCGCCTTTCGCGCGGCGATCCGCGGCCTCCGGAACCCGCGGGAGCGCGCCGAGGCCGTGCTCCGGCTCGGCGGCACGCTGGAGCGCAGGGGGGACTACCCGGGCGCGCTGCACTGTTTTGAAAAAGCGCTCGCGGGCTTCACCCGGGCGGCGGACCGGGAGGGCAGGGCGCGCGCCTCGCTGGAGATCGCGTGGATCCGGGGCTATCGCTTCTCCCGGTTCGAGGAGGGGATCGAGCACTGCGCGCGCGCCTTGCGGCTGCTGCGGGGAAAAAAAGACTGGCAGACGCAGGTCCGCGCCTTCACCGTGCTCGGCGCCGTGCACCAGACCGCCGGGCAGTGGGAAGAGGCCCTCAAGTGCCACCAGCGGTCGCTCGAGCTGCGGCGGCGCGCCGGCGACCGCTTCGGCCTGCCGCTCTCGCTCAACAACGTGGGGCTCACGTACTATCTCCAGGGGGACTTCCTGAGGACCTGCGAGTTCTGCCGCGAAGGGGTCGAGCGGGTCGAGGAGATGGAGCGGCCGGCGTTGCACGCGACGCTGCTCGGCAACCTCGGGAACGGCTACCACGGGCTCGGGGAGTGGGAGCGTGCCCGCGAAGTCTGGTCCCGCTCGCGCGCGATCGCGGAGCGGATCGGGGACCGGCGACGGCTCGCCATCCAGTGCTCGTACCTCGGGAGCCTCGCGCACCAGCAGGGGGACCCGGGGGCGGCGCTCGACTTGCTGACGCGCGGGATCTTGATCGCGCGCGACCTCCAGCTCCCGCACGAGACGCGGGAGACGCAGCTCCGGCTCGCCACGGTCGAACGGGAGCTGGGCGCGTTCGACCAGGCGGAGGCGGACATCCGACGGGCGTCCGAGCTCCCCGGCTCCAACCGGTACTTCGAGGCGCTGACC
This sequence comes from Planctomycetota bacterium, assembly GCA_016197205.1. GTDB lineage: Bacteria > Planctomycetota > MHYJ01 > WSZJ01 > JACPWG01 > JACPWG01. The sequence goes on along the minus strand of JACPWG010000142.1, from coordinate 66,928 downwards.
GCGCGCGCCGGGGCCCTCCTGGCCGAAGGGCGCGGCGACCTGGCGGGCGCGGAGGCCGGCTATCGCCGCTCGCTGCGCGTTTTCCTGAAGCGGGGGTACGGACGCGAGAAGGCCGACCTGCTCTGCGACCTGGCAGCCTGCTGGCGGGCGCAGGGCCGGCCTCGTAAGGCCGCCCGGCTCGCGGCCCGCACGATGCGCTTCGCCGAATCCCTCGGCTACCAGGAGGGGCGCGTGCGCGCGCTCCTCCTCCGCTGGGAAGCGGACACCGACCGCGCCGCGCCCCCCCAGCGCTCGGGCCGCGCGCAGGACGAGACCGAGGTGGACCGCGACACCACCGGCAGGCGCGCGGTCGAGGCGGCGCTGACCGTCGCGCGAGCGATGGGGGCCGTATGGCTCCTCTGGCAGGCGCGGACGCTGCTCGCCCGGATCTCCCTGTTGAACGGGTCGCGCGCGGAGGCCGAGCGCTATCTGACGGAGGCGCGCGAAACGCAGGACGAGCTCGCTCGCCGTGTGCCGGAGCACCTGGCGGAGTCGTTCGGGCACTCGCCCGCGGCGCGCGCGTTTCACACGGAGCGCGGGCGAGTGGAGGCGGCGATCCACGGGCGGAAACCCCAAATCCCAAGTCAGGCTCACGCCCGAAACCGAACGGGAACCACAGATTTCACAGATTAACGGCGATTTCACAGATTCGCAATCTGTGAAATCCCGAAAAATCTGTGAAATCTGTGGTTTCGAAAATCCGGCCTCGCGAATATCTCGAAGAGACTTCCAGAAGTTGCGCAGTAGGGATCCAGATCCCAAATCCCAAGTCTGAGCGCTTGCATCGGACAGCCGAAGTTGCCGAGAGCGACGCGCGAGCACATGAGGAGCAAGAGAACAGCATGAAGTGCGTGGTGGAAAACGGCGGGAAGTGGAAGGCGGACGGGCGGACGCTGGTGATGTTCGGGACGTCGGACCCGAGCCTGGCGGCGGGGAGCTGGCCGGGGATGACGAAGAGGGACGCGGAAGCGCTCCTGTCGCTGGCGCGCGAGGACGGGTGGGCGGGGAAGGAGGAGGAGGTCCTGGTCTTGCGGCCGCAGGGCGGCCGGCCGGCGCTCCGCGTGGCGCTCGCGGGCCTGGGGACGGCGGAGGACGCCGGCCCCGATCGGGTCCGGCGGGCCGCGGCCGCGGCGGTGAAGCGTCTCCGGGACTACCCGGTGGAGCGCCTCTACATGCTCCTTCCGGCGTCGGAGGGGGGGAACGAAGAGCGAGCGGCCGCGATCGTGGAAGGGGCGTTGCTCGCGTCCTACCGCTTCGACCGGCACAAGTCCTCCGTCGAGACCAAGCACCCGCCGCTCTCCGACCTGCGACTGGTGCCGACGAGCGAGAAGGCGGCGGCCGCGGCGCGGGCCGGCTGCGCGCGCGGGCGGGTGCTCGCCGAGGCGATCTCGACCACCCGCGACCTTGTCAACGAGCCGGCGGCGGACAAGACGCCCACGCGGATCGCCGCGGAAGTGCGCCGCCTGGGGAGGAAGGACGGGCTGAAGGTCCGGGTCCTCCGGGAGAACGACCTCCGGAAGCTGGGCATGGGCTCCCTCCTGGCCGTGGCGCAGGGGAGCTACGAGCCGCCGACCTTCGTCACGCTGCAGTACGACCCGCCGGGCAAGCCGCGGAAGCGGATCGCCCTCGTCGGCAAGGGCATCACGTTCGACAGCGGGGGCCTCTGCATCAAGACCGCGGACGGCATGGAGACGATGAAGTGCGACATGGGGGGCGCGGCGACGATCTTCGGCGTGATGCGCGCGCTGCCGAAGCTCAAGCCCGCGGTCTCCGTCCTCGCCTGCCTGCCCTTCGCCGAGAACATGCCGGGCGGCCGCGCGGTGAAGCCCGGGGACGTGTTCCGGGCGATGAACGGCAAGACGATCGAAATGAAAAACACGGACGCGGAAGGGCGCCTGGTGCTGGCGGACGGCCTGGCCTACGCGGTGAAGGCCGGCGTGGACGAGATCGTGGACGTCGCGACGCTGACCGGGGCCTGCGTGGTGGCGCTCGGCCCGCTCGTCTCCGGGGTCTTCTCGAACCACCAGCCGCTCGCGGACCGGCTGCTCGCCGCGGCCCGCGAGGCGGGGGAGTATGCCTGGCAGCTCCCGCTCATCAAGGAATATCGGGAGCTGATGAAGAGCACGGTGGCGGACCTCAAGAACTCGGAAAAGCCCCACGGGGGCGCGATCAAGGCCGCGCTCTTCCTGCAGGAGTTCGTGGGGGACGTGCCCTGGGCGCACGTGGACATCGCCGGACCGGCGTACTCGGATCGGGAGTTGCCGCTGGGCCGTTCGGGCGGGACCGGCCACCTCGTGCGAACGCTCCTCGCCTTCCTGGAGCGGGAAGGCCGGAAGTGAGCGGCGGGGGCGTGCCATGCCGACTGCCGAGCTGAGCCCGAGAGCCGGGCCGCGGAACTTCTCGGAGCGGGAGCATGCGATCCTGCGTGCGCTCGCGGGCGCCGTTTTGCCGGGCGGCATCGGCGGGACGCCGGCCGGCGACCGGCTCGACCTCCGGGACGGCTGCGAACAGCCCTTCCGTCAGGCGGACCCGCTGCTCGCCGTCGCCTTCCGCGCGCTCGTCTGGGGGCTCGAGCTGGCGCCGCTCTTTCTCTCCCGTCGGCATCGGCGCTTCACCCGCCTCGAGCCCGACGACCGCGCGCGCTGGGTCGACGCCTGGGTGGGCACGCGGTTCTATCCCGTGCAACTCGCCTTCCTCGGGCTCAAGTCCCTGATCGCGATGGCGTACTGTTCGCATCCCGAGTATGCGGCGTCCATCGGCTATTCGACCGAATGCCTGCACGAGGCGCGCGAGGTGGGGACACCCCCTATGGCGGCCGCTGGCCGCAACCAAAGCCCGCTGACGAAGGACCAAGTTCCAATGACCAATGACCAATCAATGACCAAGCCCGAATGACCAACCGAGACACATGACCGGCGTCAGGGCCGCTGCGCCGTCATTCTTCTTCGCTGCCGGAGCGCAAGCCCTTGGTCATTGGTCCTTTGGGCATTGATTGGTCCTTGGAAATTGGTCATTGGTCATTGTCCCCGCAAGATTTGCGCATGCGACGCAAATGTTGCGGGACAATAGTATTGGGTACGCCGCCGATGTTCAATCGAGTAGAGATCCTCTGCGCCTCTGCGTCTCTGCGTTGAAAAAAAATCGACAACCCAGGCAGCTCTCCCACTCCTGCTCGCCTGGAGAGACTTCACAGCCCTCGGACGGTGCTCCTCGAACCCGCGCTTGGCTCGTTTCCAAAGCTCAAATCACAACTCTCCCTTCACAAAGCTCAAATCCCCCATGATTCTCGACCTCGACGACATCCACGCCGACGTCCACGAGACCGCGGACGTGTGCGTGATCGGCTCCGGCGCGGGCGGCGCCACGGTGGCCCGGGAGCTGTGCGAGGCCGGGGCCTCGGTGGTCCTCCTCGAAGAAGGCGCGCACTTCACACGTCGCGACTTCAATCGCCGTCCGGCGGACATGATCGCCAGGCTGTACCGGGACGCCGGCCTCACCACGGCCATCGGCCTCCCCGCGATCCCCGTCCCGCTCGGGAAGACCGTGGGCGGCACGACGACGATCAACTCGGGGACCTGCTTTCGCACGCCCCGCCCCGTGCTGGAGCGCTGGGAGCGGGAGCTGGCGGTCACGGGCGTCGGCGGCGGCGGCCTCGACCCGTACTTCGAAAAAGTGGAACGGCGCTTGAACGTCCAGCAGGTGCACGAGGACCTCCTCGGCCGCAACGCGGAGCTGATTCGGCGCGGCGCGCGCGCCCTCGGCCTCCACGGCGAACCGCTCCGCCGCGCCGTGAACGACAACTGCCGCGGGTGCGGCGTCTGCTGCTTCGGCTGCCCGTCGGACGCGAAGATGTCGGTGAACCTCTCCTATATCCCGCCCGCGCTCGAAAAAGGGCTTCGCCTCTATACCCGCTGCCTCGCGACCCGCCTTCTCGTCGAGCACGGACGCGCGGTCGGCGTCGAGGGAGGCTTCGTCGAAGCGACGCATCAGGCCCCGCGCCACCGCATCCGCGTGCGCGCGCGCGCCGTCGTGCTCGCCGCCGGAAGCATATACTCGCCGGTCTTTCTTCTGCGGAACGGCCTCGCCAACTCGAGCGGCCAGGTCGGCCGCAACCTGTCGCTCCACCCGTGCACCCGCGTCACGGCCCTTTTCGACGAGGTCGTGGACGGTTGGAAGGGCGTGCCGCAAGGGTACTGCGTCGACACGCTTCGGGACGAAGGGGTGATGCTCGAGGGCATCCAAGGCCCGCCCGCGCTCATCGACCCGCTGCTCCCGTTCACGGGCAAGGCGTACCAGGAGCTGCTGGCCGCCGCGCGCCGGCTCGGCGTCTTCGGCGTGATGATCCGCGACGAAGCCCGCGGGCGCGTGCGGCTCGGTCCCGGCTGGCGCGCCCTCGTCACCTACCGCATGGCGGACGCCGACTTCCTCCGGATGCGGCGGGGGATCGCTCTCCTCTCGCGCATTTTTTTTGCAGCGGGCGCGCGTCGGGTCTTCTCCCCGCTCCATTGCCTGCCCGAGGTGCGCGACCCGGACGAGGTCGAGGGGCGCTGGCCCGTCGGGGCCGGCCCTTCCGAGCTCGAGACCCTGGCCTTTCACCCGCTCGGGACCTGCCGGATGGGGGCGGACCGGCGCTCGTCGGTCGTGGACCCCTGGTGCCAGAGTCACGATCTCCCGGGCCTCTACGTGATCGACGGAAGCTGCCTGCCCTCCTCGCTCGGGGTGAACCCCCAGGTGACCATCATGGCGGTCGCGACCCGGGCGGCGGAGCGGTTGGCGCGGCAATCGTTGTAGGGCGAGCGGAGCGGGGCGCGCGGGGGCGCCGACGCCGGTTGCGCGCGAGCCAACGATTCCCCCGGGAGCGACGTATACCGGGCAAATCGCTTTACTTCCCCCCGAATTTTGCTAGAGTCCCGGGTTTGGGCATCCCTCGCGCGAGGGATGGCGAGCCTGCATTCGAAACCAAGGAGGAGCTCATGTCGCGTCTCGTCCTCTCCCTCGCCCGCGTCGCCGTCGGGGCCCTGGCCCTCTTCTCCGCGGGCTGTCTCCAGGTGGAGAACAAGTTCGTCGTCTATCCGGACGGCTCCGGACGCATGGTGACCACGATGAAGATGGACCAGAACGCCATGGAAATGATGAAGACCATGAATCCCGGCGGCGGTCAAGGCGGTGAGGGCCCGGAGAATCCGATGAGCGGGCGCGAGATGAAGGGCCTCACGGGCGGACAGAAGATCACCATCGTCACCGAAGGCGTGTTTTCGGATATCAACAAGGTCGAAGGCCAGGGCGTGAAGTTCGCCTTCACCAAGCTGAAGAGCGGCGGGAACAAGCTGAAGATGGAAGTCGACCTGAGCAAGGCCGGCGGCCCGGGGATGGGCGGCGGCATGGGCATGGGGCTCGGCGGCGGCGACGAAAAGAAGGAAGAGAAGAAGGACGAGAAGCAGGGGGACAAGAAGGGCGAGTCGCTGGTCGACGGCGATGACGGGGACGACGAGGAAGAGGGCGGCAGCCCCGGCGATATGGCGCAGGCGTTCGCCGGCGAAATGTTCAAGGGGATGTCGTTCAAGTACATCGTCGTGATGCCGGGCACGGTCGCGAAGTCGAACAGCAAACTCGTCGATGGCCGCACGGTGACGCTCGCCCTGGACGGCGGCGCGCTGGCGCAGGCGAAAAAGACGCACACGCTTTCCGCCTCGTGCGCGGCGGCGGACGACGCGGTGCTTGCGGAGCACGAGGCGTTCAAGAAAGAGCTCGACGCGGCCGGGAAGGCGGGCGGCGGCTTGGGCTCGCCGAAGCTGGGCGGGGACGACAAGGGCGGCGCGAAGCCCGAGGGCGGGGACGAGGAGAAGTAGTTCCGCGGCCCGCACTGCCGGAGCACCCTCATGTTGCTGGAAAAGGCGCGCGAGTTGGGACTCGCCCTCGGACAGTCGAAGGAGTTCCAGGAACTGGTCGGCGCCGAACGCGCCTTCGAGGCGAGCCCCGGCGCGGTCGAGCTGGCCACGAAGGTCCGCGCGCACACCCAGGCCATCCGGGAACGGCAAGAGAAGGGGCAGGCCGTGGCGCCCGAGGAAATCGAGGAGCTACGGGGCCTGCAACAGGCGGTGGAACGAAACAGCGTGATTCAGGACCTGGTCCGAGCCCAGAACGGCTACGACCGTCTCGTCACGGAGGTGAATCAGCACGTGACCGGCGCCATCGAGAAGGCCCGCACGCAGCCGGTCTCGTAGGTCGGGTGGGGTCCGGCCTCCGCGGAGCGCGGTCGCCCACGGCGGCCGACCGGCCGAACCTGGTTTTCTCCGGGGCCGGTGGCAGGCGCGAGCCTGCCACCGGCCTCTTCTATGCCAATGACCCGGTTCCCTCGCGCCGGCCGGCGCCGGCTCGCACAGCATCGTTCCCTCTCTCCCGCGAAGCTGGAGAGGGCTTGCGGCGAGGGCACGCCCCGCGCCACGTCCCCTTTCGACGAATCGACCGATGCCCTCCGAGCCGCGCCCGCAGGACCTCCTCCCCGAAGAGCGTCACCTCGCCCTTGCGCTGGGCATCGAGGCCCTGCTCTTCGCCGGGGCCACCCTCGTCTTCGCGTTCCGCGCGCAGGGTCTGCTCGCCGACATCAACGCCACGGCCCTCGCTCTCTGGCCCGGTTCGCAGCCCATCCCGGACCCTCCCGAGCGTTTTTGGCTCGCACTCGCCCTCTCCATGATGACCATGATCACCTACATCGGCATCATGGGCTGGCGGGACGTACGGCGCAACCTGGTGCTCGTCCCCGTCCTCCTCCTCTCGAAACTCTGCAGCTCCGTCGTAGGCGTCAGCCTCACGTTCACACAGGGCTCTCCGGGCTACCTCGCCCTGCCGCTGTCCGATTTTCCGATCTTCCTGGTGACCGCCTTCCTCTATGTCCGCGTCCTCCGAGCCCAGCGGCTGCGGGCGGGCGCGGCATGAACCCCCACGCACTCCCACCACGCGACCCCGTCCCCGTGTCGCACACCTCCCCCTCCGTCGCCCGTCCCCTTCGCGCCGCCGCGCCGCGCCCCGACTGGATCGACCGCTGCCGCCCCCCCGCGCCGCCGGTCGACCTCGGCGTCTACGTGCACGTTCCCTTTTGCATCTCGAAGTGCCCGTACTGCGCCTTCAACACGATCGCCTCCGACGGCCGCCTGCACGAGGGCTACGTGCGCGCCGTCTGTCGCGAGCTGCGCGAAGCAGGCGAGGCCTGCGGCCGGCTCCCCGCAGCGACGGTCTTCTTCGGCGGCGGCACCCCCACCTTTCTCCGCACGACCGAGCTGGAAGCGATTCTCGACGCGGTCCGCTCCGCTTTTCCGCTCGCGCCCGGGGCGGAGATCACCGTCGAGGCGAATCCCGGCACCGCGGACGCCGAGCTCTTCGCCGATCTCCGGCGGCTGGGGATCAACCGCCTTTCGATGGGTGTCCAGTCCCTCGACCCTGCGGAGCTGCGGTTCCTCGGCCGCGCACACGGCGCCGAGGAGGCCGTGCGCGCCTACCGCATGGCGCGCGCCGCCGGCTTCGACAACGTGAACCTCGACTTCATGTTCGCCCTCCCCGGCCAGTCCGTCGAGAAGTGGCTCCGGACCCTCGGCGAGGCCGTGGCGCTCGCGCCCGAACATCTGTCGGCCTACTGCCTCACGCTGGAGGAGGGGACGGACTTCTGGAAGGCCGTACGCGCCGGTCGGCTCGCCCTCCCCGATCCGGAAGTGCAGGCGGACTTCATCGACGCGACGGTCGATTTCCTCGAAGCGCGCGGCTACCCTGCCTACGAGGTGTCGAATTATTCGCTGCCGGGCCGCGAGTGCCGCCACAACCTGCGCTACTGGTCGCTCGACCCGTACCTCGGATTCGGTCCCGGCGCGCACTCGTTCTGGCAGGGAAGGCGGTTCTCGATCGTCGGCTCGATTCCAGAGTACATCGAGCGCATCGACGCGGGCCGCAGGGTCCGCGCTCTCGACGAGGAGCTTTCGCCCGAGCAGCGGGTCTTCGAGGCGATCTACGTGGGGCTGCGGAAGCGGGTGGGCGTGGACCGCGGGGATTTCGGGCGCCGCTTCGGCCTGGCGCTCGACGACGTGTACGGCGACCGGATCCCCGCGCTCGTCGCGGACGGCCTCGTCGTAAGCGACGACCGGGGCATCCGCCTCACGCGTCGCGGGCTGCTGGTCGCGGACGCCGTGACGGGGCAGTTCTGCTTGACGTGATGCCCCCGCCCGGCGCTTCCGCCTGGAGCACCGGCGCTCCGCTTCCCGGGTCGGAGGAGTTCTCCGCATGCGCGCGCGAGCAGGAAGCGATGCAGGACGGAAGGGGCGTGGTCTGGGGTGGAGGAAGGGGGGTGGGGGCGCGGATGCACTCGACCGAGGACGAATGCTTCACGCCTTCTGATTGGATTCCGCGGCGGGGACGACTGCGGCCTCCGCCTCGCTCGCTGCCGCCGCTTGCGCCGCGCACACGCGGTCCCGGCCTTCCCGCTTCGCCTGGTAGAGCGCGCCGTCCGCGGAACGCAGCAGGGCGCCCCCCGCGTCGCCGTGCTCCGGGTAGACGGCCACGCCGATCGAAAGCGTGATGGGCCCGATCGTCCTCCCCTCGTGCGACACCTGGATGCGCCGCGCCTCCGCCCCCAGCTCCAGGGCGCGCCGCCTCGTGTGCTCGAGCGGCGCGTCGGGCAGGATGACCACGTATTCGTCCCCTCCGTAGCGGCAGGCGATGTCCTCCGCCCGGAACACCCGGCGCAGCAGGCCGCCCAGCTCGCGCAGCACCGCGTCCGCCGCCGCGTGCCCGCACGTGTCGTTGAAGCGCTTGAAATGGTCCACGTCGAACATGATGACGCCGAGCGGCTTCTTCCCGCGGGCGGCGCGGCGCACCTCGCGCTCGAGCGACTCTTCCATGTAGCGGCGGTTGTAGAGGCCCGTGAGCGCGTCTCGGATCGACTGGTTCTGCAGCGTCTCGCGGAGATTCAGGTTGGCGAGCGTGATCGCGCCGTGCTCGGCGACCGCGGCCGCCAGCCGCCGGCTGCTGTCCTCGAGCGCCGGCGCCGAAGTCTGCCCCGCGGTCGGCGAACAGAGGTGCAGGACGCCCAGGACCTTCCCCTGGGCCATCAGTGGGATGCAGACGTACGCGGGCGGGGGCGGCTTGCGCAGGTGATTGCACTGGAGGCCGGAGGCCGTGTTGTCGACGACGTGGATTTGCGCCCGCCGCAGGGCCCAGCAGTCCTCCGGCGCGAACTCCGTCCCCTCCAGCGGCGTCACGGGGGTGCTGCCCCAGCGCCCCACTTCCTGGACCAGGTTGCCCGATGCGTTCTGAATGAACAGCGCTCCGGTTTCGGCCGGAAAGAACTTCCGCGCGAGCATGCCGATGACCTGGTAGGCCTCCTGCGGCGTCGCGCACGACTGCAAGAGCTCTCCCATGTCGTTCAAGAGTCGGGCCTCGCGCGTCCTCCGTTCCAGGAGGCGGCCCATTTTCTGGCTGGCCTCTTCGCTCGCGGACACGATGGCCACCAACCGCTCCGCCATGCGGTTGAGGGCCGCGCCGATGACGCCCAGTTCGTCGCCGGTCGTGATCGGCGCTCGGGCGGCCCAGTCCCCCTGGCTGAGTTTTTCCACCGCCGAGAGCAGCAGGCGTGCGCGGCGTGTGACCAGTCGTTCGCCGCCGAACCAGACCGCCGAGAGCGACGCCGCGGAAGCGACGGCGAGCCCGAGGAAGTCCATCGAGCCCGCGCCCGGCCGGAGCAGCCCGTGGAGCCAGAACGGAACCAGGGCGGCCACGAAAAGGGCGATCAGCCGCGCGCGTAAGGTCATCGCCGTCCCGGTCCGACCGAGGTCGCGAAAAAAAAATCAGCGGTGCGCTGGGAGAGTCGCGCCGCCCCGCGGGGAGTATACGACTTCGCCTCGCCGGAACCAAGCGGAAACGGCCGTGGGGCCGGGGGAGGGGGAAGAGTCACAAATCACACGAGGGCCCTACCGCGGCCGGTGGCCGCAACCAAAGCCCGCTGACGAAGGACCAGGCTCCAACTCGGGCGCAGGCCCGAAACCCAAAGACGAAGGCGCAATTTTCAATGCTCAAGGCTCAATCAAGACTCAAGGCTCAATTTTCAACTCGGGCAGTCCACGGACTCGGGACTCACGGCCTGGTTCAAATTCCTGCTACGCTCGCGATCAGTCGCGACCCGTCGGGGCACGGCGCTGCCGTGCCCACGAAGCGATCCCTCGTAGTCGGCCTCGCATGAGGTCGGCGGCAGTTTGAGCCAGGCCGAACTTCTTGCCGAGAACTCACCATCCCGAACGGTAGGTATCCAATCAATGACCATGCCGGAATGACCAAACTGGACCCGTGACCGGCGTCAGGGCCAAAGACTCGAAGTCACGAAGACCACAAAGGCGCTTTTCGGCCGAGCCAAACTCGCCCCCTTCAGTGACGGTCCTTCGTGGTCTTCGTGCCTTGGTGGCTTGGTGGTTTCGTCGTCCGTTTGGGTTTCGGGCCTTCGCCCGAGTTGGTCCTTGGTCCTTGTCCCCGTGGGATTCGCGCATGCGACGCAAAGGTTGCCCAGGGATGGCCTACCCCCTCGCTCGGTGCTGCTGGGGAATTTCCTTGTCCGTTGCGGCCCGCGAGCGGTAGGATCTGCGGCGTCAGGAGGGAACGCGCCATGCCGCTACGTCCGAAGAAGCCCGACCCCGAGGAACCCCAGGAGCCGGAAGAGTCCCCGGCAGCCGAAGAGGGCCTGGAGTCGCAGGAGACCGAGGCGAACGAAGCCCCGCCGTCCCCCCCACCGGCGGCTCCACGCCGCGGCCCGACGCGGGGCCGGCCGGGCCCGCCGTCCGCGGAGCGACCGACGGGCCGAAGGCACGCCCCCGGCCGATCGCCGCGCCGCGCTCCTCCCCCCGGACACCGGGTTCACGGTCGTGCGCGAGGCGGGGAGCCCGCGGACGAAGCCTCCGGCGGCGGCGAGGCCGGCTCGTCCGGAAAGAAGTCCGGCAAGAAGGGCGGCCTTTCCGAGGGGGATCGGTGGGTCCTTCAACGACTCCTGTACGCGGCCCTCTCCCTGGTCGCGATCTTCGTGCTCTGGAATCTCGGCGTCCTCCTGCCTGGCTACCTCCTCCACCTCTCCGACGCCGAAAAGGCGCAGGGCTCGGCGGACGCCCTGAAGGCGCTCGAGGAGACGCGCGCCGCGGAATTGAGCCTCCCGGCGTTCTGGCCGGCCGCGACCGTCGCCAAGGCGCGCGAAACCGGGCTCACGACCCTGGTGCGGCAGCTCGCCGCCGAGGCCGCCAAGGACCTGGAGTCGGGCAAGCCGGCCGAGCTGTCGCGCCGGGTCGAGGAGTTCAAAAAAAAGGTGACGCAGTTCGTGCCCCCACCCGAGCTTGAGCGCTTCTCGGACCGGCTCCGGGAAGAGACGGGCGCGGCCGGGGCCGAGCTCGCGAGGAAGCGGCTGAAAGACGGCCGCGCGGACGACGCCGCCCGCTGCGTGGTCCCCGCCCTCGAGGCCGGTCCGGGCGTCGCTGTGGAAGCGGTGGACGAGGTCCTGCAGGGGTTGGTCGCGGAGATGCGCGCCCGCGTCCAGTCGGGCAAGTTTCGCGAACTCTTCGATGCCCTCGCTCCGCTGGTCGCCGCGATGAAGGCGGCGTCAAAGGCCGCCGCCCCCTCGAGCGCGGCCACTCCGGCGCCCGTGCCTGCCGCCGCGGGCGCCCCCGCCCCGCTCTCCAGCGACCGGCAGGCACTCGCAAAGCTCCTCGCCGACTGCGTCGCCCACCGGGTGCTGCGTGCGCCGGACAAGTACCGGGAAGTCCTGGAGAAGCGGGGCTTCGTGGTCCTCCCGGTCAGCGCGCCCTGGGAGGCGTGCACGTTCAGGGCCGCGGCGGTCGTCTCCGCCGGCGCCGGGAAGCAATACGCGGGGAACGACTCGCGGCACGACGCGGTCGTGGTGCTGGAGGGGCGAATCGAGGATCCGCAGGGCCGGCTCGTGAAGTCCGTCACCGTTCGCGCCACCGAGCCCGCCCCGGCCTCCATCGGCACACGGATCCTGAACGGCGTGGTCGTTTCCGGCGGGACCCCGACGCAGGCGGAAATCGACGCGCTGGCCACCCGCCACGCCGAGGAGGAATTCGCCAAGGCCTTCGAACGCGAAGTCGACGTCAAGGTCCTGGAGCGCTGAGGACCCGTCAAGGAACAAGTCAGCCACCCACGCGGTGCGTGCAGGATGGACATGGGGGTCCCCAACGCGGCGGCGTCGGAGCCAGAGCACGGAACCGCGACCGTGAGGGAGCGGCCTCGGGTCGTCCTTCGTCGCCCGGGGGTGCACTCTCCTCACGCGCACGATCGCCTTTCGTGGGACGGTTTTTTTCGCGATTTCACAGGTCTCGCTCCGCGCAAGAATTACTTTACGTTTCCGTGGATCGACCGATGCCTGGGGGCGCGGGCCTCCGGCCCGCGCAGCGCGGCCCAGAGGGCCGCGCCCCCAGGAGCCTCGAGGTCCGAATCTGCGCAGTTATTTTTGCGCGGGCGCAAAGCCTTCCCGGAGGATCCCATGAGCCCCTATCTTCCTCGGACGCGCCCGGTCGCCGGCCGGGCGCCGCTCCTGCTTGCGGGCGTGTGCGGAGTGCTCGCGTGGGTCAGCCCGGCGCGCGCCCAGGACGCACGCGTCGAAAACCGCTTCTCGCCCAAGGGCGGAGTGGCCGACGCGATCGTCCGGCAGCTCGACAAGGCGACCCGCACGCTCGACATCGGCATGTACAGCATCAGCGTCGGCGACCAGGCGCCGATCTTCCAGGCCTTGAAGCGGGCGGTCGCGCGCGGGGTGAAAGTCCGGATGGTCCTGGATCATGCGAATACCGGGGCGCGGAACAAACAGAAGGCGCTCGCCCTCGAGCGGGCCGGCATCGACGTGCGCTACGTCAGCCGGACCATGCACGAAAAATTCGGCATCGTCGACGGCAGCGTGCTCCTGAACGGCAGCGCGAATTGGACCGAAAGCGCGGACCAGCAGCACAGCGAAAACGTCCAGGTCCTCCCCGGACCCGCCGGCTTGATCGCCGCGTTCCAGGCCGAGTTCCAGACCCTTCTGGACCGTTCGAAGGACTTCGACCCGTCGGAGTACCATCCATGACGCACGGCCGACGCCTCCCGCCCTCGCCCGCGTGCGCCCTCGTGCTCGTCCTCGTCGCCGTCGCCGGCGGCTTCTTCCCCCGCCCCGCGCGGGCCGACGTCGAGGCCTACTTCACGAGCGCCAACCACGGCTCCGACACGACCGTCGTCGCGGAGAAGATCGCCTCGATCCTCGCGGGCGCGAAAAAGTCCGTCCTCATTGCGGTCGCGCACTTCGACTCCGACGCCATCGCGAAGGCGTTGCTCGACCTCCACCAGGCCCGGAACAAAAACGCCGACACCGCCGACGACGTCGAGATCCGCGTCCTCCTCGATCTCGGCGAGTTCGGCGACAAGAAGTCGCGGAGCAAGGACCTCGAGCAGGCCGGGATCAACATCCGGTACAAGACCTACTCCGTGATGTTTTTCCAGCCCGAGAGCCAGCTCCTCCACCACAAGTACATGCTCGTCGACGGCAAGGACCTGGTCACCGGCAGCTACAACTGGTCGGATACCGCGGAGCACACCAACTACGAGAACATCCTTTACTTTCACGACCGCAACGTGAAGCGGACGGTCGCGGATTTCAAGGGAGAGTTCGAGAAGCTCTGGAAACTGAACCGGGAAGTGTACCCGTCGTTCCTGAAGGGGATCCAGGCGCGGCCCGGCAGCCCCGACTATCGGCCGGTGATCCCGGTCCATTTCGACACACCGTACTTCAATACGCCGATGACCCTGACGCGCGCGGAGGTCGCCGCGATCCGCTCCGCGGTCTCGTCCGCCGGGTTCTTCCGCGACCTCAACAACAAGACGAAGCGCTTCTACGACCGGGACAAACGCGCGGCGACGACCGAAGTCCCCGCGGGCACGTTCCTCCCCTCGGCGCCGCCCGCCGCGGCCCCGGGCGGCCCCGGCATCATCGACGCCATCCACGGGAACGGGGGAAATGGCCACTGACAGGGAGACGGACGACCCGCGTCGCCGCCACTTGACGCCCTACGCCGTGCTGGTGACGGGCCTCATCGTTTTGAGTGTGGCCGTCCTGGCCCGGCGGCCCGACTCCCGATCGGGGCATGCCGGCCCGTCACCCGCCCGGACGGGGGCTGCGCCGGGCGCTTCTGGGTCCGTCGCCCCCACCACGGCGGATGCGCCGCCTGCGCCCGCCGAGGGGGCCGCGGGCGCCGGCGACGCCCGTCCCCTCTCCGAGGCGCGGCGCCGTGTCGCGGCCCTGCGGGCGCGCATGTCCGAGGAGGCGCTTCGCGAACTGGCGCGCCGGTCGGTCGCCATCGAGGACGCCGCGCGCGCGGAGCTGGGCGAGAGCGAGGAGGCGTACGAGCGCATGGCGGCGGAATGGGCCGAGCTCTGCAAGTCCTCGGGGATCACCGAGGAGGAGCGGCAGGCGCTTGAGGACGAGGCGATCCGCGCCTCCTGGCTCCCGCCGTCAAAGGACTGAACGCGCCCGATGAGCGAGCACTCCGGCGAGGGAGATCCCCTCCCACCTGCCCGCGCGCCTCTCCACGCGCGAAGCCTCGAGAGACGCCTCCCCCGGCGCCTCGCGCCGCTTTTCGTGGCCCTGCTCGGCCTCGCGTGGCTGCCCGCCGTCGCCCGCGCGGCGCCCCCGACGGCCGACGAGGAACGGCTCTACGATCTGTCCACCGATTACCAATTCGACGAGTCCATCGCGCTCGCCGAGCGCCTGATCGCGTCCGAGCCCCGCGCGCAGTTCGCGCACCGGGCACGCCTCTACGCGTGGTTCGCCGACCCGCTGCGCGACCTGGAGGCGGCGCTCGCGCCGTATCGCGAGCGGGCGACCGCGGACCCCTCCGACCCGCTCGCCGTGTCCGTCTTGCTCTACGGGGAGAGCCTCCTCGCCCAGCGGCTGCCCGACAGCGAGGAACGGAAACGGGAGTACGAGCGGCTCCGGGACCGCACGGCGGAACTGATTCGTCGCTGGCCCGAGCATCCCGATCTCCGTTCCCTCCAGGCCCGCGTGCTGCTCCTGCTCGGCAGCAACCGGGAGGCGGGGGAGGCCCAGGGGCGGGCGATCGAACGCGACCCGAAAAACGTGCTGCACCGCATCGCCCCGCCGGCGGCGCATCTCCCCTCCGACAGGCTGGAGCCGAACCGGCGCTGGCTGGACGCCTACGCGGCGCGCAGGGCCGCCACGCCGATCACGCGCGCCATCGAGCTGGAGCGACTGGAGCGGATCGATTCGGAAGCCGAGCGGGCGCTCCGCCTCGAGGCCCTTCTGCCGTCCTTCGTCGGGACGCGCCACGAAGACGACCTGCGCCTCCGGCTCGCGCAATTGGACCGCCGTGCGGACGACCACCTCGCGGCGATCCGCGCCCTCGGCTTTTGCAACCGCTACGCCGAGGCGCTCGTGCTCGCGGCCGAGCGCGCGCGCGGACAGGAGGGGGTGTGGTCGTGGTTTTCCGCCAAGGAGGTCCGCAAGCAGAACCTCGGCAAGGCGATCGACCTGCTCCGGGACGCGGAGGCCGATTTTCGCGCCGTCCCCGGGGAACTGCTCGCGGCCCGCGCGGGGTTCCACTACCAGCTCGAAGAGTATGAGGAGGCGAGCGCGTGCGTCGCCCGGCTGGCGGACCTGGGGAAGCGCGAGTCGCGCCGCGCCGCGGACCAGCTCTCCCTGGTGGGCGACAGTTTCCACGCCGAGCGGCGCTACGCGGAGGCGCGCGAGGCCTACGACCGCGCGCTCGAGGGGAACGCGGCGTTTCCCTTCCCGAGCCGGCTGCGGCATCTCGAGTGCATGGTCCGCATCTACCCGCTCCTGGCGATCGCGCAGGGGTCGAGTCTCTTCCTGCTCCTGCTCGCGGCCTTTCTTTCCGTAGCGCTCACGGCGGCGCGGCTCGGCTACGCGCGCCGGTATTTCAAGCTGGCGGCGTTGCCCGCTCTTCTCGTGACGGCCCTGGAGCTTTCCCTGTACCTGCGCAGCACGTCGGGTTGGGGCACGGGTCCGGCGATGGTCACGGTCGTGGGCTTTCTGAAAAACTTCTTCCTGCTCGTGTCCGGAATGGTGCTCGCGGCGCGCGGCGGCTGCCGTCCGTTCACGCCGCTGCGGGACGTGGCGCGCTTCGTGCGCACCGGCGACGGTCGGGCCTGGGTGCGGCGGGCGCCGCGGCGGCTCGGCGCGATGGTGGCCGCGTGGGCGGTGCTGCTCGGGCTGACGTTCGCGTTCGTCCGGCTGTTCAACCCGCACGTGAACGAGTCGGTGAGCGTGGCGAAGTCGCTCGACACGCCGGCCGAGCGGCAGGAAGCGCGGCGGATGGAGAGCGACGCGGTGGCCGAGGCGACGCTGCTCGCGGTGGCCGCGGCGATGGAGGAAGTGCTCTTCCGCTGGTTCCTGTTCGGCCTCTTCCAGTCCTACCTGCGGCGCTTCCGCTGGAGCGTCCCCTTCGCCGTTGCGCTCACGGCGGTCCTGTGGGGGCTGGGCCACCTCGGGGGCGTCGATCCCTGGTGGTACCGCATGGTGCAAACCACGAGCGCGGGGCTCGTGCTGGGGTGGCTGCGGTGGCGGCACGGCGTGGAGTCGAGCTTCCTCGTCCACACCGCCTTCAACTGGACGCAGATGCTGCTCGCACGGGGGCTTTCCTGAGATGATCGCGACGCGCGCCCTGCACAAAAAGTTCGACCAGTTCACCGCCGTGCAGTCCCTCGACCTCGACGTGGGGCGCGGGGAGTGGTTCATCTTTCTGGGCCACAACGGGGCGGGGAAGACGACCACGATCCGGATGCTCCTGGGCCTTGCGACGCCGACGTCCGGCGAGGCGCGGGTGCTGGGGCTGAACGCCGCGAGCGAGGGGCTCGAGATCCGACGTCGCTGCGGCTACCTGCCGGAGCGGTTCCAGCCCTACCCGTACCTAAGCGGCGCCGAGTACCTGGAATTTTGCTCCGACATGTTCGGCGTCCCGCGCTCCGAGCGCGGGGCACGCATCGGGGAGCTCCTGGAGCTGATGGAGATGACTCCGTTTGCGGACGAGCTGATCCGGAACTACTCCTTCGGCATGAAAAAAAAGATCGGCTTCTGCGCGGCGGTCCTGCACCGGCCGGAGATCCTGTTCCTGGACGAGCCGACGGCGGACCTGGACCCGAAGACGTCCAACCTGATGCGGCAGGTGATCCGGGGGCTGTGCGACCAGGGGCGGACGGTCTTCATGACCACGCACATCCTGGGCATCACGGAGAAGGTCTGCGACTCCATCGGGATTTTCGACCACGGGCGGCTCCTCAAGAAACAGGCGTGGGCCGATTTCGAGCGGGAGTACCCGGGACTGTCGATGGAGGAAATCTTCCTGAAGCTGACCGGGGACGTGGAGGAGGCGAAGGTCGCGGAGTTCCTGGAAGGGGAGAAGCGCCCGCGATGAGGCTCTTGGCGTCGTACTTCTGGATGAGCGTCCGGCAGGGCGTGAACTACGTGAACCAGACGCGGGAGCTGCGGCTGCTGGCGGTGCTGGGGCTCGGGATCTACCTGGCCTGCAGCCTGGTCATGGGCGTGTCCTTTTCCGACAGCATGTCGCAGGTCTATCACGAGAACGCGCCGGAGCTCTTCTCGGCGTGGTTCAACCGCCGGCTGACGTGGGGGCTCGTCTTCATCGGCGTGGTGACGCTGCTCGCGACGATCGCGACGCTGTTCCAGGCGGCGCAGCGGGACGAGCTGGAGCGGCTGCGACTCCTGCCGGTCCCGGACGCGCCCTTCTTTTCGATGCGCGTGCTGGACATCTGCCTGGGGGTGTTTCTTTTTTTTCCGCTGCTCGTAGCGCTGCCGATCCTGCGCTTCTGCGTGATCGAGGGGCTGTCGGTCGTGCACGGCCTCGCGCTCCTGGCGGGGATCGTGCTCGTGACGCTGGAAATCTGCTTCCTGCAGATGACGCTCGCGGTGGCGGCGGCGCGGCTGGTCCCGGAGCGGCTGGTGCGGCACAAGGCGCTGCTCTACCTGGTGCTCGCCGGTCTTGGCGCGCTCTTCTACGGCATGGCGCTCGTCGTGGGGCGGCGGGAGAGCGACGTGGGGTTCGTGTCCGACGTCGCCGAGGCGCTGCCGGGCAAGATCCTGCTCTTTTCGATCCAGAAGGAAGGCGGTGCGGTCTGGTCCTATCTGTGGAGCGTTTTCTCGACCACCGTCGGCCTGGCGGGGCTGTCGTATCTGGGCTACAGCCGGCTCTACTTGCGGCGGTTCGACCTGCTCATGGACAAGCTGGTGGCCCGGGAGCGCGTGGAGGAGGACCGGCCGACGGCCGCGGAGCGCGTGCTCGCCTACGCCGCGCCGCTCCTCTCCTGGGCGGCGGGCGGGCTGCTGGGCTCGGCCGACGCAGGCGCGCGGCACGTCCCCCTCGCGGCGAAGGAGCTGCGCGGAACGCTGCGCGACCCGTCGGTCCACCTCGTCCTTGCCTTCGCGCTGCTCTTCGTGGCGTTGCCCGGGCTCGCGTTTTCGGCGCGCGAACCGGTGCTCGGGCTGCAGGTGACGTACTTCCTCGCCGTCGCGACCGCGCTCGTCTTCAACGCGATTCTGGCCGTGTCGTCCGTCGGGCGCGAAGGGCCGGGTCTAGGATTGATGTCGTTCCTGCCTGTGCGCACCGAGGAATTGCTCCTGGCAAAGGCAACCGCCGCCCTCGTCTTCCACGCCTTCGTGTCGCTCGGGCTCGGCCTCGGCGTGCTCCTGTTGCCCTTCGACTTCGGCACGCGGGTCAAGGGCGCGCTGTACCTCTTCGCCGCTTCGCTCGCGACCGGGGCGGTCCTCGCGTTCCTGAGCACGGGGCTCGGCGCGATCTTTCCGAAATTCGACGCGAAGAACCAGTTCCTGGCCGTGAATCGTTTCGGGGTGGCGATCTTCTTCGGGCTGGCGACGCTGCTCGCGGTCTCGAGCGCGGTGGCGTTCGCGTTCCCGATCTTCTTCGGACCGCTCTACGTTTTCGTGCCGGCGCTCCTGCTCGGGATCTGGGGGTTCGTGGGCGGCGTGCTTTTCGTGGAGGGGAGCCGCGCGCTGCGGGGGGCGCTGACGCGGCTGTGACGCGGGGCAGCTTCGGCTTGACGGACAGGGTCGCGGAGTGGTTCCCTATGGACAGGCGCGCGGAGCTACGGTAGGTTGCCGGCTAGGGATTCCCGCCAGGTGTGATCGGGCGCCCTCCATTGGGCCGCATTGACGCCTTTGCCCGAGAGAGGATCGGCTGACGGGAGAGCAATTCTTCTCGCCCGAGACGGTGGAGCGCCTCCAGGCGCTGGTCGGCGGCAACGGGCGGCCGGCTCGGGTTCTCGAGACGCCGGTGTACGAATTCGCGTGAGGAATCGGTGACATCGTGGCTCGGGAGGGCCTCACGGCGTCGGCATGGGGGGGGCGAGCCGAGGGGAAGCGAATTCGAGGCATGGTTCAGACTGCCGCTACCGACGCGCAAGGCCGTGGGCGATTTTCCGCTTCGTGGGCACGGCAGCGCCGTGCCCCTACCCGATGCGGCCACTGGACGGTTGTAGCCGGGACTTGAACCCTGCCCGGGCCCCGTACCAGCCGGAGATGGCAGCGGACGACCCGCGTCCAGCCGGCACCGTTCGCCCCCTCCGCCCTCACCCGCGCGTCGTCTCGGCCAGGAAGGCCTTCGTCGTGGGATGCTTCGGGTTGCCGAAGACCTTGTCCGGCGGGCCGAATTCCACGTCCTTGCCGTCCGCGAAGACGTGGACGGTGGTCGCGACGTTGCGGGCGAAGTGCATCGCGTGGGTCACGACGACCATGGTCTGCCCTTCCTTCGCGAGGTCGGCGATCACCGCGAGCACCTCGCCGGTCATGACGGGGTCGAGGGCGCTGGTCGGCTCGTCGAAGAGGATGGCGGCGGGCTGCATCGCGAGCGCGCGCGCGATGGCGACCCGCTGCTGCTGGCCGCCCGACAAGTGGCGCGGGAGGGCGTCGAGCTTTGCGCCCAGGCCGACCCGCGTCAGGAGCTGCTTCCCCTTGGCCGCCGCCTCGTCGCGGCTCTTCCCCAGGACCTGGATCGGCGCTTCCATGACGTTCTCGAGCGTCGTCAGGTGCGGGAAGAGGTTGAACTGCTGGAAGACGAAGCCCACGGTCTGCCGGACGGACTGCAAGAGACGCGAGTCCTTGCGTGCGCTGGTCGCGGAGGTGAGCGTCGCCGAGCCCACCTTGATCTCGCCGCCCTGGAACGTGTCGAGGCCGTTGATGCAACGCAGGAAGGTGCTCTTTCCGCCGCCCGAGGGCCCGATGACCGCGGCCACCTCCCCTTTCTTCACTTCCAGGGAAATGCCCTTCAGGACTTCCAGCTTGCCGTGACGCTTGACGAGGTTTTTGACCGTGATCATGCCACGTTCTCCCGCGCCATCCGCTTTTCGAGCCGGGCCGAAAACACCGACAGAGGGTAGCTCATGAGCAGGTAGAGGACGGCGGTGATCCCCATCAGCTCGATCGTCGCCTGCGTGCTCTGCGACTGCACCGAGAACCGCTTGGTCAGTTCGATCAGCGTCACCACGGAGCAGACGCTCGTGTCCTTGAAGAGGGCGATGAAGTCATTCATGACCGGCGGGATGACGATCCGCACCGCCTGCGGCACGATGATGCGGCGGAGGGCGAGGGCGGGCGTCATCCCGAGCGAGAGCGCCGCTTCCATCTGCCCCACGGGGATCGCCTGGAGCCCCGCGCGGTAGATCTCGGACTCATAGGCCGAGTAGTTGACGGCGAGGCCGATGATGGCCGTCCAGAAGGCCGAGATGTTGATCCCGATCTCCGGCAGGAAGAAAAACACGAAGTAGAGCTGCAGCATGACGGGCGTGCCGCGCAGGAACTCCACGTAGGCGACGAGGAAGGGGCGGAGCCAGGTCGGTCCGTACAGGCGGCCGATGGCGATGAGCAGACCCGCGAGGATGGCCAGCGGGAAGGAGAGCGTGGAGAGGTAGATGGTGACCCAGGCCGCCTGAATGAGGATCCAGAGGTTGTCCCGCACGACCGCCCAACCGTGCTTTTTCTCCTTCGTCTGGACGACCTCCTCCGCCGTGGGAGTCGCGGCCTCCTCCTGCTTGATGGCGACGCCGACCGCGCCCTGGTAGCCGTAGAACTTTCCGGAGTCCACGATGGTGGCGAGCGACTCCTGCGCGTCGTCCCAGATCCCGTATTTCTTGTAGAGCCGTTCGAGATCGCCGTTTCGCAGAAGCACGATGAGCGCCTCGTTGAGCGCGGCGACGAGCGTTGCTTCCCCCTGCTTGGCGAAGATCACGTAGTAACCGGGCGCCACCGGCTTGTCGACCCGATGCAGGCCGGGGAAGCGGGGCTCGTAGAAGGCGACGATCGGGGAGTCCTGGAGCGTGGCGTCGAGCTTCTTGTTTTCGACTTCGCGCATCGCGTCGGTGTTGCCGTCGTAGGAGACGACTTCGAGCTCCTCGGCATACTTGTCCTGCAGATACGTTTCCGCCGCCGACCCGGTCAGGACCCCGACTTTCCGCTTGCGCCCCTCCACGGGTTTCGCCAACTGCTCCCAGGAGGTGATGGCCGCGTCGTCCTTCCGCGCCATGAGCTGCAGGCGGTAGACGTAGTACGGGATCGTGGAGGCCATCTGCTCCGCGCGGACCGGGTTCCACTCGTAGCCGTTCATCACGAAGTCGACCTTCCGGGTCTTGACGAGGTCGGGCATCTTGTCCCAGGGGCCCTGGGCAAACTCCGCTTCGACCTTCAGGTACTTCGCGATCAGCCCTGCCAGCTCGACCTCGAACCCGGTGACCTCCTCCGGATGATCTTCCTTCGGGAAGACGTACGGCCCGCCTCCCTCCTGGTCCGCTCCCCAGAGGAACTTGCCATGCTTGCGGATGTCCTCCAGCACGTCGGCGGAGGCGACGGAAACCGTGGAGAGGAGGAGGAAGAAGACCCCTGCGAGGGGGAGTGCGAGGAAGGCGAGGCGGGGACGTCGGTCAGGACGCACGGTGTGCGCGGCGGATTCGTTCACGCGAGGAAACCCCTCCCGATGAAAGGATCGCGATGAAAAGTGAGCGCGGGGGGCGGGATTCTACGGCGAGGCCCCGAGGGAAGCAAGCAGAATCGACTGACCTCCCGCAACGACCGCCGCGTGCGAACAGCCGCCGGAGACCCATGAGCGGGGTTGGTGTGGGTGTTCGGGTTCCAGGAAACTGGACGGGCGAAATCCGTCGCTGCTTGGGGTTTGCTTCTGCAGCGCACGCGTGTAACACATTGTTATTGTGCGTGTTGTGGAGTGTGTCGACTCCCTTTGCCCCCGGGTCCGGCGCTTGCGTTGGGTGCTCCCACGCTCCTGGGAAAGGGCCCTGGGAAAGGCTGGTGTCTGTGAAGTAAGGAGAGTCGCCTACTTTCTCGTGGCACCTTGTGGAGGCTACGGAAGGATGCGCACCGAACTTCGGACTCCCCCGCCCGACAGCGAAAGGAACAGCGGTTGAACCTCGACACGCCCTTCACCCGGCAAGCGGGTGTCGCCACGCCGATCATCTGCGGCGCGATGTACCCGTGCTCGAACCCCGAGCTGGTCGCCGCCGCCTCCGAGGCCGGCGGGCTCGGCATCGTCCAGCCCATTTCCCTGATGTACGTCTTCGGTCATGACCTGAGGGAAGGGCTCCGTCTGATCCGCCGGCTCACGTCGAAACCGATCGGGTTCAACGTGCTGGTCGAGAAGACGGCGAAGGTCTACGAGGATCGGTCGCGCAAGTGGGTGGACGTGGCGCTGGAGGAGGGGGTGCGGTTTTTCATCACGGCGCTGGGCAATCCGCGGTGGGTCGTCGACCGTGTGCACGCGTGCGGCGGCATCGTCTACCACGACGTCACGGAGCGCGCCTGGGCGTTGAAGGCGCTCGAGCACGGCGTGGACGGCCTCATCTGCGTGAACGATCGGGCCGGCGGGCATGCGGGGGGCAAAAGCCCCGAGCAACTCCTCGACGAGCTGGGGGACCTCGGCCGGCCGCTCGTGTGCGCGGGCGGCGTCGGCTCTCCCGAAGACTTCGTCCGCGCCCTGCGCCTGGGCTACGCGGCGGTGCAAATGGGCACGCGCTTCATCGCGACCGAAGAGTGCCGGGTGCACCCGGACTACAAGGCGGCGATCCTGCGTGCCGAGGCGAGCGACATCGTGCTTACCGACAAGCTCTCGGGCGTCCCGTGCGCGGTCATCAACACGCCCTACATCGAACGCGTGGGAACGCGGGCCGGCCCCGTGGCGCGCTGGCTTTTGCGCGGTCGCCGCACCAAGCGCTGGATGCGTTCCTTCTACGCCCTCGTCTCCCTGTGGAAGCTGAAGGGCTCGGCGCTGAAAGGGATCAGCTACCAGGACTACTTCCAGGCTGGCAAGAGCGTCGCCGCGATCAAGACGGTCGAAACCGCGGCAACCGTCCTTCGGCGCTTCGCCGAGGTCGCGGCGGCGGCAGGGGCAGGCCCGGCGGCAGAGACGCCATCGGCTGCGGTCCCGTCGGTCGAGCCTGTGTCCTCCGCCTTGCCCACTCCGGCCTCGTAGGGCCGCTCCAGCAGCCACTCCTTTACAACAAGCCGAAATGAAGCTGAAAACGATCTCTCAGTGCGTTGCCCGCGATTATTGCCGGTAGAGGAGGGTGGACTCAGCGCCCGGCCTCTGCGTCTCCGCGTCTCTGTGTAAAAGTCCCGCATTCGATCCACTTTCGCCCGCGGCTAGTTGGGACGCGGAGCCATGATCTAGCCACTTGCCGCCCTTGGTCGCGTTTAGCCTTTTTTCGGGTCGTTGCTCCTTTACGCCTCCGCTAATGTTCTTCGGCGTCTTCAGCGTCTTCGGTGGCCCGTCCTCCGGCTTCCCGCCCCGCCGCCCATCGGCGGCTACCTCCGCCCGCGCGCCTCGGCCCCGCCCCCGGCGACCCCCAGGTCCGCCAACACCTCGCGCGCGGCCCGCTCGCCCGTTTGGCAGCCGCCGTTCATGTACCCCTGTGACTCCCGCGCGCAGTGTTCGCCCGCAAAAAAAAGGCGTCCAACCGGCTCCCCCTCCGCGCCGCCGAAGGCGGTGATCTGCCCTACCCGGTAGCAGGCGAAGCTCCCCTTCACGAACGGCTGCGTCGGCCAGTGCAGGCGCGCCTCGGTCATCCCCTCCCGGCAGGCGGCCGCGCCCGGGAAGACCCGGTCGAGGGACGCCACGAGCGCCCGCGCCTGGTCCGCAGGCGTCCCCCCGCCGCTTTCCAGACCGTGTCGACCCCCCGTGAAGTTCGTCAGGATCCCAGCCGCGCCCGCCTGCCCGCGGCTGGTCTCCCAGGTGGTCTGGAAGCCGAGATCCGTCAGCACGCTCCCCCGCGAGTGGTGGCGCGTCCGCCACACACGCTCCGTGAAACCCACCATGAGCTTCGCGTTCGTGCCGTAGCCCAGCTCGCGGATCGCACGCCGCTTTACCGGCGGCAGTTCCAGGTCCAGCCGGACTTCGCGGAGCAGCGTGAAGGGCAGCGCGAGCACGACGCGAGGGGCGAAAAATTCCACGGGCGTTCGATCCCGGAGGACGGAGCAGACGAACGCGCCGTCCGACCGCCTGCGCATCGCCTCCAGCCTCACGCCGCGGTCGATCGAGTCCCCCAGCCGCTCCGCGAGCGCGGTCGTGATCGCATCGTTCCCCCCGTGCACGTGGAAGCGTTCATCGCTGTCGCTGAACAGCTCGAACTCCTCCGGATTGGGGTTCACGAACTGGAGGAAATTCAGCGCGCTCTGGTCGCCGATCTCGAGGCCGAATTCGGTCGCGTAGGCGACGGCGAGCAGGGACCGGAACCAGCCGTCGGCCCCCGCCTTCGAGAGCCATTCCTCGATCGACAGCCGATCCAGCGGCTCGCCTTTGCCGGGCGCGCGGTAGCCGATGGAGTCCGCCTCGCCGAGCCGGTCCAGCTCCGCTTGTACCCGTCCGGCGACGGGCCGGAACGCCTCGACCAGCTCCGCCTCGGTCCTCGCGCGGCCGTCAAGGAACCATACGGTTTCGTCGATCCCCTCGGGCTCGTCGCCGATGTCGTCCACGGCAAGGCCCAGCTCCGCGCATAGCGCGCGCAGCTCTTCGTGGTTGGTGTCGATCAACTCCCCGCCGAGCTCCGCCACCTGGCCGTCGGCGAAGCGTCCGCGCAGGCTCCACATGCGGCCCCCGACCCGGGTCTGCGCCTCGAGGACGCGCACCGCGACCCCCGCCTGCTGGAGCCGGTACGCGGTCGTGAGCCCGGCGATGCCGGCGCCGATGACGAGGACCTCGGGCTCCCCCCCGCGTCCGCCCGTTCCGCCCCGTCCGCTTCGCCCGCCGGCCGGCGCGGCGCCGCCTCCGGCTGCCGTTCCCGCCTTCGCCGAGGTGCAGCCGGCGAGCGCGCAGCCGGCGACCGCGGCCGCGGAGGCCTGGAGCAGCCTGCGCCGCGAAAGCGCGCGCGCGTCCCGCCGCTCGTCCAGCAGTTCGTCCGCGGGGCGCCCGGTTCGAAGCGAGAGCCGGGCGAGCTCCAGCGATCGGCGCACTTGGCGAAAGAGCGGGGTTCGGGCCACGGGCGTGCTCCTCAAAAAAAATGTCTACCCGCGATCCGGGTTGGGACCGGAGCGCGAAGAGACTCGCCCCGAGCGCATGGAAGGTGCGGGTCCACTGTTCTCCGGGTCCCTTCCCACACGATGCTTCCCGCTTCGGCGATCTCGTGCCCCCTTGTCGAAGTTCAGACAGGCTCCCTGGGGGCGCGGGCCTCCGGCCCGCGCGAGCCGACACACGACGAGTGCATGGCCGAAATGGCGCGGATCACCGTGTTCGGAGTTCGTTAATGAGCCTCCAGCTCTTCTTTCGATCGAAGCAAAGCGGGATCGAACCCGGGGAGCAGCCCGGCCATCCCCGGGCCGCTCCCTCACGGTCGCGGTTCCGTTTTCGGCCGCGCCGCCTTCGCCCGCGCGCCCGCCAAACGCTCCTCGACCGCGCGGTTGCCCGGTGAATGCTCAAGCGCCTTCTCGTAGTCCGAGGCGGCCTCCGCCGGCCGGCCGAGCAGTTCCAGCACCTGGCCCCGGTTCGAATACGGCAGCCACCAGCCTGGATTCAGCTCCAGCGCGGCCCGGTAATCCTCCAGTGCCTGCCGCAGCTCGTTCCCCCCGTCCCGACCCGCGGCCGCCTCCAGTTCTGCGAAGGTCCGGCGCGCGTTTCCGCGATTGTTGTAGGGCAACGCGTCGCGCGGATTCGCGCGGATCGCCGCCGCGAAGTCCTCGATCGCCCGCTGCAGCGAAGGCCGCGGATCGACGCCTCGCGCCCGCTCCGCGTCCGCCAGGCTGTGCCAGGTGGTCGCGCGGTTCGACCAGGCCATGGCCAGGTCCGGTTGCAAGCGCACGGCCTCGTCCAGGTCCGCGAGCGACTGCCGGTAGCTCTCGCGCGGGTCCTCGCCGCGCGCCGCCAGCGCGTCTCCCAGCACCCGGCGCAGCAGGCCGCGGTTGTTGCGCGCGCCGAGGTGTCCGGGGGCGAGTTTGCACGCCTCGTCGAAATCGGCGATGGACAGCCGCAGCTCCGGGACCTGGTCTTCACCCGACCGGCCGGCCAGCTCCGAGAGCCGGTAATGCGACGCGCCCCGGTTGCTCCAGGCGTCCGCGTCGCCCGGGGTCTCGCGCAGCGTCACGTCGAAGTCCGCGAGCGCGACGCGGTAGGCCTGCCGTGCGTCCCCGCCGCGGCTTGCGCGGGACTCGCCCAGGATGCGCCAGGCCAGCCCGCGGTTGAGGCGAGCGCCCGAGAGCCCGGGGGAGAGGCCCACCGCCTCGTTGAGGTCCGCGATCGCGCGCTCGCAGTCCGGTCGGCCGTCCTCCCCGCGCGCCTCCCGCGCCTCCGCGATGACGCGAAAGAGGTAGCCGCGGTTGCCGAGCGCCGACGCGCGGTGCACGCCCAGCCGCAGCGCCTCCGCGTAGTCGGCCGCCGCCCGCTGGTAGAAAGCGACGGGATCCCGGCCGTGCGCGGTCGCCAGCTCACCGAGCTTCTGGTGGACGATCGCCAGGTTGTGGTGGGCCTTCGCGAAATCCGGCGAAAGCGCGATCGCGCGCTCGTAGCCCGCGGCCGAACGTTCGAAGGCGGGCGTCGGGTCCGTGCCGCGCGCCAGGGCGTCGACCGCCGCGCCGAGTTGCAGGTCGCCGAGGCAGTACCACGTCTCCGCGTCGCGTGGCCGCACCTCCGCGATCCGCTCGGCGTCGCGCGTCGCGTCGTCGAAACGCTTGAGCAGGAAGCGCATGCGGGCGCGGCCGAAGAGCAGCTCCGTGCGGAAGCACTCGAGCGCGGCGGCGTCGATGGCCGCGCAGAGCCCCGCCTCGGCCTCTGCGTAGCGCCCGGCCTGAAAGCCCCGCATGGCCGCCAGGGCCTGGCGCAGGTCCCGGAGCATGCCCTCGCCGCCGGCGCCGCGGCGGCCGGCCTGTTCCAGCAGCTCCTCCATGCGGAGGCGAAACGCACGCGCCTCCTCGGGCTCGGCCGCCAGGGGACCGAATTCGACTCCGCCTGGGCCGAGGGCGATGTCCGGGATCGGCGAGAGCGCGAGGAAGCGTCCGAAGCAGCCGAGCGCTTCCAGCAGCGGGCCGTAGGGAAGGTCCGGTTCCAGCGCGGCGGCCTTCCGCATGCAGGCGATGCCCTCTTCGTCGCGGCCGGCGAGGCGGCGCGCCCAGCCCGCCAGCGCGAGCATGGCCGACTGGGAGGCGGCGTCCGCCGGCGTGCCCCGCTGGAACTCCTCAAAGCGGGGCCAGAGCTGGTCGGCGCGGGCGAGGCGCTGCTCCGGCTGGAGGGTCGAGTCGTGCTGGAGGGCCTCCAGTTCCCGCAGCACGGCGCCGAGCGAGCCCCAGCGCGCGAGGACGTCGTTGACGCGCGTGGCCTTCGCCGTCGCCTCGCGCGCCGCCGCTTCGGCCGCGAGCGCGCGCGCCTGCTCGGCCCTGGCGCGCTCCGCCTGCTCGGCGAGCTGCGCGTCCGCCCACGCCGCCCCTTCGCGCGCCTCGACGCGCTCCGGGTCGAGCACCAGCGCGTCCCGGTAGAGATCGCGGGCCTCCGCCGCGCGTCCCACCGTCCGCAGCCGGGCCGCGCGCGCCAGCCGCTCGGCGATCTCGAGCTCCCGTTTCCCGCGCCCCGCGACCACGACGCCGACGAGCGCGCACCCGAGGGTGAGCGCCGTGGCGACCGCGGCCGCAAGCTTCCCGTGACGAAGCACGCGCCGCCCCACGCGCCGTGCGAGGCCGGGCACGCGCGCCTCCACCGGGTCGCCGTGCAGCCAGCGCCGCAACTCTCGAGCGAAGGCCGTCGCATTCGGGTAACGCCGCTCCGGCGCCTTTTCGAGCCCGCGCAGGCAGACCGCCTCCAACTCCATGGGCACGCCGAGACTCAATTGTCGCGGGGAAACGGGGTCGTCCTGCCGCACCGCGACGAGGATGGTGACGATGTCGTTGCCGAGGAACGGCGGCCGGCCGGTCAACAGCTCGTAGAGGATCGCGGCCAGCCCCCAGACGTCGCTCGCCGGGCCCACGCGCTCCGCGTCGCCGCCGGCCTGCTCGGGACTCATGTACGCGGGCGTGCCGACCGCCGTGCCGGTGGCGGTGAGCTTGTGCGTGACCGGCGAGCTGGAGCCGGGCCCGAACGCCTCCTTCGCTAACCCGAAATCCATGACCCACGGCCGGTCCTGGGCGTCGAGGAGGACGTTCGAGGGCTTCAGGTCGCGATGCACGACGCCCGCCTCGTGGGCGTAGCCGACCGCCTCGGCGGCCGCGGCCAGGATGTCGACCGCGCGCCGCAGGTCCTCCCTCCCCTCTCGCGTCCCCGAGCGCTTCAGGTCGCGCGCGGCCTGGAGAAAATCGTCGAAGGTGCGGCCTTCCACGTACTCCATCGTCAAGTAATGCCGGCCGTCGATCGAGCCGACGTCGTGGACGGAAAGGATGTTCGGGTGCCGGAGGCGGGCGGCGATCCGGGCCTCGCGCAGGAAGCGTTCGATCGCGTTCGCGCCGGCCAGCTCCCCGGCCTTGATCTGTTTCAGGGCGACGACCCGCCGCAGCTCCGTGTCCCACGCCTCCCACACGACGCCCATGCCGCCTTCGCCGAGCCGGCGCAGGAGGTGGTAGCGGCCGAAGGGGACGCCGCCGGCCCGGGCGGGGGGGGCCGGGGGCGCGGGCGTGCCCGCGGCCGGATCCGGTGAAAACCGCAGCCGCGACGAGGCGTCGGGGACCAGCGTCGCCGCGGAGGCCGATGTCGGGATCGGGATCGGGGCTGGGATCGGGGCTGGGACCGGGGCTGGGGCTGGGGCGGAACCAGGCGGAGCAGGGGAGGCGGGGGAAGGGGAGAGAGCGGCGACGACCACGGTCTGGATGTCGGACTCGCCTCGCTTCGGCGACGGCGGCTCACCCTCAAGAGGGTGGTGTGCGCTTGCGAAGTCGGTCATGGAGTTCCCGTTTGTCGGAATTCGTGCTGTTCCGGCGCCCCGATGCTGTTCTCCGAGCCGCTGCGATTGACCTCTCACCGGTAGGCGATCGGTCGTGAGGCCGAACAGGAGGGAATCGAAGAACGCGGTGAGGCCGCTCCCTCACGGTCGCGGTTCCGCGTCCCCCTACCTCCCCCTCGTCGTCGCCTGGATCTCCGGAAAGAGCGAGGGGTCGGCCGTGACGGCGCGCTTCAAGTCGTCCGCGGCCGCGGCCTCCTCCTTGCGCGCATAATGCACGCGACCGCGCAGCGCCAAGACTTGCGGGGCGGTCGGAGCGCGACGCACGATCTCCTCGGCGAGCGCGAGGGCATCGTCCAGCCGGCCGGCGGCGAGGTCGGTCTCCACGCGGGCCTGCGCGCCGAGCAGGGAACCCGGGAAGCTCGTTTCCAACTCCGCGACCGCGCGCCCGGCCTCCTCCAGCTTGCCCTGTCGCGCCAGGGCCACGGCCTTCAGGTGCCGCGCCATCTCCGCGTCCGCCCCGAGTCGGAGCGCGTGCTCGGCGTCGGGCAGGGCATTCGCCGGGTCCCCTTTTCTCAAGCGCACCAGTGCGCGCACGAGCCACGCCTCCGCATGGTTCGGGCCGAAGCGAATCGACTGGTCGAGGCTTTCGAGGGCCGCGGCCAAGTTCGCCTTCCCCAGCCAGGCCTTCCCGAGCAGCAGGTACGCTTCCGGAAAAACCAGGTCCCCCTGGATCGCGCGGTTGGCGCAGAGGGCCGCCTGGTCGAGATTTCGCGCCTGCAGGTAGAACACCGCCATGAAGTAGAGGGCGATCGGGTTCGCGGGCTCGAGCTGCACCGCGGCCTGGACGTCGCGCCAGCCTTCCTCGCGCCGGTCGGGACCGCCGAGCGCGAGGAGGGCGCCTCCGCGACCGGCGAGGGCCGCGGCGTCCTTGGGGTTGCGCCGGATGGCCGGCTCCAGCCGGTCGAGGGCCTCGCGCAAATTTCCCTGCTGCACGGCGAGCATCCCGGCGGCGATCGCGAGCGAAGGGTGGTTCGGGTCGATCGCGCACACGGCCTCCAGGTCCGCGAACGCCTGCGCATACTCGCGGCGGCAGACGCGGATGCGCAGCCGCTCCACGTAGCCCTCGGCCGCGCGCGGCCGCAGCGCCACCGCTGCGTCCAGGTCCCGCAGCGCGTCGTCGTAGCGCGCCTGTTCCTTCAGCGCCCGCGCGCGCTCGACGCGCGCCTCGTAACACTCCGGGTCGATGGCCAGGGCCTCTTCGAACTTCGTGAGGGCCGACGCGAGCGCGCCGGACTTCAGAAACACCGCCTCCTGGACCTTTCTGCGCGCGGCCTCCGCCTGCTCGGCCTTGCGCTTCTCGCGTTCGTGCTGCTCGTCCTGGAGGCGGCCCGCCTCGACGAGCCGGCGGTTTCTCGCCTCCTCCTCGAGCGCCCGTCGTCGTAGCACGCTCCAGCCGTAGGCGGCGCCGCCCAGCAACAGCCCGACCGCCAGAGCGCACCCCGCGACGAGGAGCCAGTGGCGACGGACGCGACGCACGACGCGGTCGAGCCCGGTCAGCGGTCGGGCGAGGATGGGCTCTCCCGCCAGGAAGCGCCGGAGGTCGTCGGCGAAGGCCTGCGCCGTCTGGTAGCGGAGGCCGGGTTCCTTCGCCATCGCCCGTTGCACGATCACTTCCAGGTCCCGGGGACAATTCGGGACGAGGGAGCGGATGGGGGAGGGTTCCTGCAGGAAGAGCTTGGCGAGCACGGCCTCCATGGTGTCCCCGGTGAAAGGGCGCTTGCCGGCGACCAGCTCGTAGAGCGTGGCGCCGAGGGAGTAGACGTCGCTCCGGCCGTCGATCTCGTCGGAGGAGGATTCGGCCTGCTCCGGGCTCATGTACGAGGGGGTGCCGATCATGACGCCGGAGGCGGTGAGGGTGGTGGCGTGCTGTTCCTTCGCGATGCCGAAGTCCATGATCTTCAGGCGGCCGGTCGCGGAGAGGATGAGGTTGCCCGGCTTGATGTCGCGGTGGATGATGCCGCCGGCGTGCGCGTATTCGAGGGCCTCCGCGGCCTCCGCCGCCAGCTCGGCCGCGCGGCGCGGGTCGAGCGGCCCGTGCAGGAGCATCGACTCGAGCGTGACCCCTTCGACCAATTCCATGGCGTAATAGTGGAGGCCCTCCTGGTCGCCGACGTCGAAGACGGAGACGATGCCGGGGTGCTGGAGGTTGGCGGCGGACCGGGCCTCGCGGTGGAACCGCTCGAGCGCGCGCGGGTCCTGAGACTGGTGCGGCGTCAGCAGCTTGATCGCGACGCGTCGCGAGAGGGTGAGGTGCTCGGCTTCGTAGACGATCCCCATGCCGCCGCTGCCGAGGATGCGGAGCAGGCGGTAGCTGCCCACGCGCTCCGGTGGGAGGTCGCTTCGGCGCGTCGCCGGCCCGGGCGGCGGAGCGTCGGGCGCGACGGTCAGCTTGGACGTCTCGTGCAGGGCTTCTTTTCGCACCTCCTCCGCCTGCTCCACGGTAAGGTCGCCGGAGGCGATGAGGTCCTGGAGGACGGCGAGGCCGATGGCGGGCGTGTCGCGGGGGCGCTCAAGGAGTTCGTCGGCGCGCTCGCGGGAGACGTACCCCTTCCGAAGGGCGATGGTGATGATCCGGATATCGTACTCGCCGCTCATCGACCGTCTCGACAGGGCCACCGTGCGGCGCGCGCGGGCGGCGGGAAGGAGCCGCGGGGGAGTGCCGAGGGTCCCGTCGCGGGGGCTGCGACTCGCCTTGACCGGCTCGACGGCGGAGGGCAAGGCTCGTCCGTGCGGGCCCTGGAGGCCCGTCGGCGAAGTTCTGTCCCACGGTCCGAAGCTCGCCCCGCGGTCCACAGCCCTGCCGCCCCACGAGCCGCCGGAAGGCGGAACGAGGAACGGCGGCGTCGGCCTGCGAGGATCGGCCGCAGGGGGTGAGCGGGCCTTCGTGGCCCGTTGACGAAGTCCAGACACGATGCCTGGGGGCGCGGGCCTCCGGCCCGCGCGAACGGCCGCATGGGTTACGACCCGCCGTGACAGAGTTGACGACTGTGTCCGAAGTTGGTCAACGGGCCACTAGGCCCGCGGCGTCTCGGGCACCGGGGCCGTCCGGGCCCCCTCGTCCCCGCGGCGCGCGAGCGCCCAGCGGACGACGTTGAGGAGCTGGGACGGCTCGAAGGGCTTGTTGACCAGGTCCATCGCGCCGAGCTTCAGGGCCTCGGAGTAGAGGTCCCAGTCGCCGTAGGCCGTGAGCAGGATCACTTTTGTTTTCGGCGCCACGCGCTGCACGTGCGAGAGGAACTCCATGCCGCTCACGCCCGGCATGCGTACGTCGGTGATGATGAGGTCGTAGGCCTCGGCGACCAGCTCCATGTAGGCCTGCAGGCCATCCTCCACCGTGTGCACGTCGTAGCCCTCGGTGGACAACAGGTCCGTGAGAAAAGTCCGGGTGTCGCCCTCATCGTCGACCACCAGGACTTTCGTGCGCGAGTCTCGCGTCTCTTTGGGCATCTCATGTCCCTCCCAAGTCTTGGTACCGCCCCGCAGAATTGGGGGACCGGTTCGCTCGGCGAGTTCGGCCGCCTGCTTCGTTACGCTCGCTCGTCCTACGGCTCCATCCGCACGGCTCCCCCGCGCGCCTCGCGGGCGGCCGAACCTGGCTGCGCTTCCCGGTCCCCGCCTTCAGCGGAGCGGAACTTGGCCGGGCGCGACGGGCCCCGGTCCTCCGTCCGCCCCTCCGGGCGCGACCGCGCGGACCACCGCGCCGTGGAGCACTTTCTCCACCACGCCCAGGAGGACTTCCCCGCTGAACGGCTTCTCCAGGAACCCGTCCGCCCCGGCCTGGAAGGAACGGACGCGCAGCTCCCTGGACGTGGCCGCGGTCATCATGTACACGGGCACGTGCCGGCCGCCTTCGCGGCCCTTGAGCCTTCGGCACAGCTCGATCCCGTCCATCTCTTTCATCGCGACGTCCAGGAGTACGAAATCGACCTCATTGTGGTCGACCACCGACAACGCCTGTTCGCCCGTCTCCGCCGGGAGCACGGCATAGCCGCCGGTCTCCAGCGTGTCCCGCAGGGTGTTGCGGACGTCGTCGTCGTCATCGACCACGAGCACCCTGCGTCGAGGCGCGCTCGCGGGCCTGGCGGCCGACCCGAAACCGGCCCTGCTCTCCGGCGCCGGCGCCGGCGCCGCCACCGGTTCCTCGGTCAGCGGCAGCCGAAAAGCGAAACGGGTGCCTTCCCCTTCCAGGCTCTCGCCCGTGAGCCGGGTCCCGTGCAGGGCGAGGATCCCATGGATGATCCCCATCCCGAGACCGACGCCCCCGCCGCCGGCGATCCCGCGTACGGGCGGGGCCGTGCTCGTTCCCCACCCGGGGGACAGGAGCGCCGCGAAGGCGGACGCGGCGAGACCGCAGCCCTGGTCCTCCAACCTGACCACGACCTGGCCCGCCGGCTCGTCCGGAACCGCGTCCAGGCGGATTCTGCCTCCGTAGGGGGAGGCCCGCACCGCGTTGGCCAGGAGATTTCGAAGCACCTGGACGAGGAGGTCCTCGTCCCCGCGGACGGCGAGCTCCGGTTCGGGACAACGCATTTCGAAGCTGAGCCCCCGTGCCGCGAAATCCGGGACAAGGGCGTCGCCGGCGCGTTGGAGCGCCTTCTGGAGCGCGAAGGCCCGCGGCCTCGGCTTGAGTCCCCCGGCGGCGAGCTTGGCGTGCGAAAGCATGTTCTGGATCAGCCCGAGGAGGCGATCCACGTTTCGCATGACGATCGCCAAACCTTTTTTTTGCCGGCGCTCGACGGGGCCCAGCCGCTCGAAGAGGATCAGGTCGGTATAGCCCTTGATCGAAACCAGGGGCGTGCGCAGCTCGTGACCCATCAGGTCCAGGAAATCGGCCTGCCGGCGACGGGCCTGTTCGCGCGGAAAAGGGTCGCGCAAGGAGCCCGCATAGGCGGCCCGACCCCGACCCGTGTCCGCCACGCGGGCGAGCACGACCTCGGCCCGCCGCGGCAGGGGATCCCCTGGGCCGATGGGGAGCTCCTCGAGGACCGTCGCTGCCCCGGCCTCCAGCCGCGTGCGGAGCGCGCACCGGACCGCGCAGGGCCCCTCCGCGTCCGTCGCGCCGCGGCACGAGAACAGGCTCGAGCAGGGGCTGCCTCGCAGGTCCTCCCCCGCGCGGCCGAGCAGCCGGGCGAAGGTCGCATTGTGAAAGACCAGTCGCAGCTCCGCGTCCAGCGCGAAGAGCCCGTCGGGCGAGGTCTCCGCAAGCCAGGCTGCGTCCGGCGCGCCCATCGGTTTCGCGGCGCCGGCCAAATCGTCCACGAAGCTCTCCCGCTTTCGGCCGGTTTTGGGGACGAACCCCTGCCGTCCGGGGGCGCAGCGCGGCGCGGGCCTGCGGCCCCAGGGCTCCAAGACCTATTCTACCCCTCTTTGGGGCGGGAGGCAAGCCCCAACGCCGGTGCCGAGCGACCTTCCGCCGGTGCCGCCTCGCGGGCGAGTTTTAAAAAAAAAGCCCGACAGCCTGGGCTGCCGGGCGTTCGGGGGCGTCGATTGGTGCGGAAGGGGGGAGTTGAACCCCCATGACCGTGAGGCCACTAGGTCCTGAACCTAGCGCGTCTGCCAGTTCCGCCACTTCCGCACGGGAAGCCGAGATTATAGCGAAGGGCCGAAATCGGTCAAGGGATTTCAGGCCCGCCCGAAGTTCGCCTGCCGCCGACCCGCCCCGCGTGCGTGCGGTCGCGTCGCCGGGTCCGCCTACGTGTCGGCCGCGACCTTGTTGAGCACGACCGTGATGTTGTCGATCCCGCCCCGATGGTTCGCCATGTGGATCAGGTAGTCCACCGCCTGCTTCAAGTCCCCTTCCGCGTTCACGATGATGCTCTCGATCTCCATGTCGTTCACCATGTTGGTCAGCCCGTCGGTGCAAAGGAGGTACGTGTCCCCCACCTCGAGCTTCACGACCTGGATGTCGGGCTCCACGGCCTCCGCCACCCCCAGCGCGCGCGTCAGGACGTTCTTGTACCGCGCCAGGATCGCCGGCTCGATCTTCACGTCCTTCAACCGCGACAGCTCGCCCACCCAACTGTGGTCGTGGCTCACTTGGGACAGCTTCTCCCCGCGCAAGCGGTAGATCCTCGTATCGCCGACCCCCGCCAGGATGGCATAGTCGTCCTTCATGTAAAGGAGCGCCACCGTCGTCCCCATCTTCCGCCCCAGGGGATCCTTCGCCACCCGGGAGTGGATTTCCTCGTTGGTCTTCCGGAGCCAGTCGGCGAAGAGGTGCGTGAAGCGGCCGAGGGTCAGGTTGACGTCGGTCTCCCCGCCCTGGAGGATCTCGGTGGGGGAGGAGTAAATGATCTGGCGCGACAGGGACTGGATCGCCATGGAACTGGCGACCTCGCCCGCGTCGAGACCGCCCATGCCGTCCGCGACGATGCAGAGCCCGTCCCCTTCCGAAAAGAAGTAGGAGTCCTCGTTGTTCTTCCGCTTCCGGCCCATGTCCGACCGGCCGGCCATGAGGAGATGAATGGTTGGGACTCCTTCGGGGGGTCGAACCGGGGGATGCCGAGCCGACCTCGGGAGAGCCGGCCGCCGCGAGGTGGGGCGCGCGGAGACCGACCGTCCGGACTCCCGAGGCCGACGGAGCACCGAAGCCGATGATAGCTCGCCCGCGACTCCGAATTCAAGCGAAAACGCGGGGGACGGGACCGCGAAGAGGGGGAGGCCGGGGAGTGGAGGGGGGGGAGCGGGAGGACGGGGGACGAAACCGCGAATTTCGCCGACTTCGCGAATTGCCTTTCTTGCGACACGGCGAGGGTGCTTCGTCGAAAGGCGGGCAAGGTCCGACTCCGGGGTGCCCGCTGCGATGGGCGACCTTCGGCGGGGGCACGGTGCCGCCGTGCCCGCAAACGGCCCTGCCGGCCTTTCGCGCCCCCGGTCGCTCTTTGGTGATCGTTCTCAGGGAGGTGCGTATCACCACGGAGGCACGGAGCCCCGGAGGATGCACGGAGAGACCGACACTCCCCTTCCGGACGCTTGCGATTTTTTTTACAGAATCCAGGATCAACTGGATCTTCCGATGCCGTATCCCGTTGATCCTGTTCCGCCAACCGCTCGAAGCTTGTTCTCCTGTGTCCCGGCCCAAAAGCCACCGGTACACGTAGACCGTGGGCCAGGCGCCTCGGGAAGGGCTCCGGGCCAGTGCCAAACCGCTGCTCGGGCGAACACCGTAGGGACTGCGACCGACGATTGCGTCCGGAGTCTAGGGTGAATACCGTAGGTCGGAACCTGAGGCGACGGAGCGTGGGCGTGTTTCGAGTCGGGGGAAATGGGTGGTCCGCTGTACGATGATGGGGCGCGCCGTGGGCGTGAAGCGGGCAGGGCTACCCGACCTTCCGAAGTCGGTAGACCGGCAGGGCGAGGTCGCCTTCGAAGGCGAGGCGATGAAGCTCCCACCTCGAGCCCGCCGTGACCTCCAGTACGGAGTTGCGCTGCTCGCGCAAATGCGGCCGAGGAATAGCATCGAGTGGAGGATTGCCTTGGCCGGGAAGGGCCCTTCAGTTGAAGCACCATTCGTTGCTCCCTCGCAAGTGGCGCCCGCACCGAGACGGGGCTGTCAAACGTTCCACGCTCCCGTTTCGCCGTCAAGACCCGGGACACCTCGGACAAGACCCGTGCGGCCTCCAAGCCGATCGATGCGCGTCGCTGCGACTCCGGTCCGCCGGGCAGGCCAGCCTCCTTTGCGCCGCCGGCGGGGTACGCTCGAGTCGCACTCGGCTTCACCGCCAACACGGAACCCGACCCGCGGTCACGGCGCCAGTCCCCTGAACTTTTGCGTTTTGCTCCAACCGCTTGGGCGCTCCCCCGGATTGTCATCCCTCGGCCCGGCTCCGAGCCTGCCCTCAGCCGGGCCGAAGGGAGGACTTGAGGGAAAGGGCTCGACCAATTGGCCCGAAGCCCAAGAGTCCGGTAATTCGCGTAGTGTGCGCAATTCCGACACTGTAGCAACACAACCTGGCGACCGTGAGCAGGCGAAACCTCCGGGCGCGCCCTCGTCTCAACCTCGTAGGGACGGGCCTTGTGCCCGCCCTGGTGGGCTCGGAGGGACTGGTGCCCATGTGGCCTCACCGAGTCAGGGCGCCCACAAGGGGCGCCCCCACGGCGCATCCCCCCGGACCTTCCGGTGCCCTTGCTACCGTCGCGCAATTCTTCAGCTCTCGCGAATCGACCTCCTTGGCCGTTCCCTGCCTGTCGGCGGGATCGAACCCACGCAGGCGCGAGGACGCGCCGAGGCCGATCCCTCACGGTCGCGGTACCGTGTCGCAGCCGGACGCCGTGTGGCCCTGACGGGGCGTCGGTCCGACCAGCTTCGATGCGCAAGAGTTCAGCACTTGGCGGTTCGGTCTCTTCGTCCCCCCCTGTGACACAACAGCCCGAAAGCTTGTTTTTTTGGCAACGAATTCCCAACAGAAAATTCGCGAAATTGGCGAAATTCGCGGTTCTCCGTCGATTGCACGCGGGACTGAGCCCGAGGGATCCGAAAGACGCGCTGAGATCGCTCCCTCACGGTCGCGGTTCTGATCGGCTGCGCCCATCGGTTCGCAAGAGTGTCGTCTTTCGGTGTTTTCGGCGTCTTCGGTGGCTCGTCCCTTTGTTTGCGGCCATCGGCTGCGCTGGGACTCCCTGTTACCCCCGCGTCCCCTGCGCTTCGCGGTTCGGATCGCGATCGCCGGTGACGTAGAGGCCGCAGGCGACGATGACCGACGCGCACGCGAGCGGGAGGGGCGGGACCGGGGCTTCGCCGGCGAGCCACGGGATGCTCCGGAAGAAGGGGACCTCCAGGCAGAGGAGGACCAGCGCGTTGTTGGTCGCGTGCGCGATGAGGCTGAAGAGGAGGCTTCCTGTGCGAAGGACCGCGGCTCCGTACAGCGTGCCCAGGAAGACCATCGCGATCTGTTGGGAGGGAAAATGGTGCAGCAGGCCGAAGAGGAGGGCGCTGACGAAGATCGCCGCCGCGCGTCCCAGCCAAGGCGCCAGCGCGGAGAGGAGGAAGCCCCGGAAGAGCGACTCCTCGGCGATCGCCGGCAGGAGGGCGATGACGAGAAGGGACATGCCCGGCCCGTGGGCCAGGATCTCCCGGACGTCCGCCTCCATCCGGCGCATGGCCTCGACCTGCGGCGGCATGAATTGATGCAGGAACCACGTCAGCTCTCGCAGCAGGACGAAGGCGCCGACGGCGACGGCGAGGGCGAGGAGGAGGCTCGCCGCGGGGAGCGGGTGCAGCCGGAAGGTCCGGCGAAGGTCGTGGCCGTAGAGCAGGGCATAGGTGACCGTAGGGAAGAGGAAAACCGCGAGCGAGACCGCGGCCGCGCGGAAGACGGGGGACGTTTGGCCCAGCACGCCCGCGGCGAGGGTCAGGACGGCGATGATGAAGACGAGGCAGAGCGCCTCGCCGGGAGAGGGGATGGGCCGGTCGAGTCGAGGGGGGGGCGGCGCGGGCGGGGGCGGGGGAGCGGCGGCTGGTGGACCTTCAACATCGATCCGGGGGGTGCGTCTCGGAGTCAAGGGTTCAAGCCTCAATGCTCCGGGAGGCCGGAGTCGTGAACGCTGAGTACCGCCCCACGGAATTGGGTGACCCCTTTGCTCGGCGATTTTGGCCGCCCGCTTCCCCCCCTTCGCGCTGCGGCGCTTCGGGGTGCAAGTGTTGCGCTCGCTCGCCGTAGTTCTCCACGGCTACGCCTCGCTCGCGCGCCTCGCGGGCGGCCAAACTTGCCATCGCCTATTGGCCACCGACTTCCGTGGAGCGGTACTGAGGTTCACCGAATTCCTTCGGGCGTGCCTCCTCCTCGACGGCAGAGCCGCGAGGCCACGGAGACGATACGAGCCACAGAGGGCACGGAGGACACGGAGAACTAACAGAAAATGATGCGCACGTTAAGGTTACCCTCCTCTGTGAACTCTGTGGCTGGTCTTCTCCGTGGCCTCGACTCGGGGGCATGGCGTCCGAAAGTAGCCACACCCATTTCCTTCGTCGAAGGGTTGCCGGTAATTCGGTCACGCACGCGAACGAGGGGTTGAACCTTGAGTCTTGAGACTTGCTTGAACCTTGAGCATTGAGCCTTGAGCCTTGAACCTGAGCCTTCGTCAGGTGGACGCCTTCGGCTCAAGCCCTGGCGGCGGCGGCTGCTGCGGCGGCGACGAGGGCTGCGGCTCGCCCGCCGTGGTTTCCGCGCCTTCCGCCATCCCAGCGACCGTCTCTTCGCGGACCGCGTACCGGGACTTGGCGAACATGAGGCAGAGGCCGCCCGGCACCGAGTAGGCGATGGTGGTGAGCCGGCCGAGGATCGAGAGCGTGACCGCCTGGGTCACGGCGACCTCGGCGGCCACCCCGAGCGGACCCAGCACCGTCTTGAAGAAGAGCGCGTAGCCCCCTTCCGCCACGCCCCAGCCGGAGATGCTGATCGGGAGGGCGGCGGTGATCGCGATCAGGGGGACGAACGAGAAGTAGTGCTCCACGCGGATGTGGGAGATGCCCAGGGCCTGGGCGAAGCCGTAGCCCGCGAGGATCGTCGACGTGTGGGCGCCGAGGGAGAGGACGAAGGTCCAGGCCATGGCCTTGCGGGCCGAGCGGAAATCGTGCACGGCCTCGTCGATTTCCCTTACGATCTGGTGGCCGGGCATCTCGTCCCGGATCCACAGAAACAGGCGCGTCGCGCGGAGCCGCTTGTTGTAGTAGAGCGTGAAGAAGACCGTCGCGCCCCCGAGGAAGAGCGCGACGAGCTTCGCCGGCCCGTGGAAGACCGGGTCGCCGAGGTGGAAGAGGATGACGACGGCGGCCACGAAGGCGAGCGCGATGAGGCCGATCACGCGGTCGGCCATCACGCTGGTGACCATCCGCGTCTTGCGCTGCGTGGAGGGGGCCAGGAGGACCGCCTTCGCCACGTCGCCGCCGGTGACGCCGGGGAGGATGTTGGAGAGGAAGATCCCGATGTAGGTGAGGCGCAGGGCGTCGAAGAAACCGATCCGGAGACCCTGCACGCGCAGCAGCACGCGCCAGCGCTCCACGTCGATCAGGAACGGCACGAACCAGATGAGGGAAATCGGGAGATAGATGCGGAGGTCCATTTCCGAGAGGAGGGTGAGGAAGCCCTTCTGCACGAAGGTCGACTCGCTCGCGACGTCGGTGATGTCGAGCAGGACGGGCTTCCCGGCGAGGGGCTGGACGCGGATCCGTCCGCCCTCGCGCTCCAGGACGATGCCGGCCACGGCCTCTTTCGAGGAGCGGAGCACGAACCGCGTGG
Organism: Planctomycetota bacterium; assembly: GCA_016197205.1. GTDB lineage: Bacteria > Planctomycetota > MHYJ01 > WSZJ01 > JACPWG01 > JACPWG01. Next base: position 26,174 of record JACPWG010000142.1, on the reverse strand, counting down.
CCTTGACGTCCTTGAACTGGATGAGGGTGCAGACATAGGTGATCAGGAGGGCGCTGACGGTGATGCGGACGAGCGGGCCGAGCCACTTCTTCTTCATTGGCCGGCGGGCCTCGACGCGCGATACCATTCCTCCCAGGGCGCGCGCTCGGGGCCGAGGGACTTCCCCGAGATCCGTTCCAGGGCCTTGAGGGAGGCCTTGCGCACCCCCTCGTCCCGATCGCCCAGGGCGGCGATCAGGGCCTCCGCCGCGTCCGGGTTCGCGAGGGTCCCGAGCGCTTTGGCGGCCGCGCGCCGGCAGTCAGCGTCCTCATCGCTGTCGAGGATTTTCGTCAGGTCGTGGGAAGTGGCGGGGTCCTGCACGTCGGCCAGCGCCTCGCAGGCGTCCCAGCGCACGCGCGTGCTGTCGTCCTTGAGGGCCGCGACCAGGTAGGGGCCCGTGGTCCGCGTCCGGATCCGGCCGAGGGCGCGCGCCGAGGCGGCACGCACGAGGTCGTCAGGGTCCTTCAGCAGCCGGTCCGCGAGGACCGGGATCGCCGCGGGGTCCCGCGTGGCGCCCATCGAGACGATCGCCTCGCGCCGGACGTCCGCGTCCGGGGAGAGCACGCCTCGGACGTCTTTCGAGCCGGAGCCGAAGATGCTGCAACCGATGAGCGGCAGCGACAGGCACAGGGATAGCCCGGCGGCCGCGAGCGGCGCGATGCGTGTTCGGGGAATCATGCGTTTTTCCTACGACCTTCCTGCCGAGAGCGAACCCCAGGGAAACCACAGATTTCACGGATTTCAGGGGATTTCACAAAGTGCGAATCCGTGGAAGCGTCGTGCATGGGTGTCACCATCGCGCAGCAGAGTGTTTTTTCGGCAACAAATTCTCCCCCCCTGGTGGACCGTTGACGAAGTCCAGACACGATGCCTGGGGGCGCGGGCCTCCGGCCCGCGCGAACGACCGCATGGGTTACGATTCGCCGTGGCGGAGTTGACGCTTGTGTCCGGAGTTCGTCAACGGGCCACCAGGCAATCGGTTGCGGCACCGAACTCGAGGGAACCGAAGGACGCGCTGAGACCGCTCCCTCACGGTCGCGGTTCGGATCGGCTGCGCCCAGCGATTTTCAAGAGTCTCGTCATTCGGTATTTTCGGCGTCTTCGGTGGCCCGTCCCTTCGGTTGCGGCCATCGGCTAGTGGTCACCGACTTCCGTGGAGCGGTACTCAGCGGTTGAAACGGTCGGCGGCATCGAAGTCGCGTTTGAAGGCCAGGATGCCGTCCGCGAGTGCGCGCGCGATCGCCTGGCGCCGGTCGGGGTTCGAGAGCGTCGCCTGGCCCGCCGGATTCGTCACGTAGTCCATTTCCACCAGGATCGACGGACAGTGGGTCCAGCGCAGCACGTAGAAGCCGGCCGCGTGCAGCCCCCGATCCGGAATCCCCGTGCGGGCCAGCCCGCGGCGCACGGCCTCCGCCAACTCCCGGCTCTCGCGATAGTACTCGTCGTACAGGGCGTCCCAGAGCACCGGGGCGACCGAGGGGGACGGCCGGGCCTCCACTCCGAGGACTTCGAGCGGGACCGGCGTGGTCTTCGCCGCGTCGGCCACGCGCTCGGCCCGGTACTCGTCGCGACCGTAGTACACCTCGAAGCCGCGCAGCGAGGACTGCGGGTTGGAGTTCGAATGGATGGAGAGGAAAAGCTCTGCGCCGCTCGTGTGGGCGAGCTCGGAGCGGAGCCGGAGGTTCTCCTTGTGCTGCGTGGACAGCGCCCGATCGCCGTCGCGGGTCATGACGACCGTGAGCCCCTCTTCGACGAGCAGCTCGCGGAGCCGGCGCGCGACGTCCAGGTTGATCGTCTTCTCCTGGATGCCGGAGCTGCCGTGGGTGCCGGGGTCTCCGCCGCCGTGCCCCGGATCGAGCACGATGCGGCGGAGCGGCACGCGCGTCCTCGGCGCCTCGGGAGGGCGGACGGTCGGCGGCCGCGAGGCGCCGAGCGCCGCCTCGATCGCCCCGAGCCCGGCGGCCGGCAGGCGGTACTCGCCGTCCAGCAGGCGCACCCGCTCCGGCAGCGGCAGGTATCGGTCGTTCACGAGCACGCCGCTCATCCCGTTCACCGCCACCACGCGCTGGGCCCCGCCGAGGAGGAGGACCCGCCCCGACAGCGGCTCCTCGACGTATTGCAGGTGGTGGCGCGCCGCGAGCACGCGCAAGGGGACGGCCTCGCCCGCGGGTCCCTCGGGACCGGGAGCGGGGGCGGCGGAGACGGCCCGCGCGAGCGCGAGCGTGACGATGGCGCACGCAACCCGGCGCAGCTTCATTCTTTGCATCCGATGCCCTCCGTGAGGCCCCGAAGAGGCGGCATTCTACCCGCGCCCGACCGGCCAAGTCAACCGAATCCGGCGCGAACGCCGGCCGAACCGCCGCCAACCGAATTGACAGTTCCCGCGCGAACGTGGTAAGATCACGGGCTTGCACCGTCCCCCCTCGCCGCTCCCCTATCGGGAGGCACCTTCGTGTCCGAGCCCGTGCATCAGGCCGAAAAAAAGATCGGCGACCAAGTCCGGCAGAATTTCCAGCGTACCCGCGAGGCGCTGTCCTTCGACGAATACCTGGCGCGCGTCCTCGACGAGCCCTACCGCCAGACCCGCACCTCCTACCAGTTCATCCGCGACGCCATCCTCCATTTCGGCTGGCGCGAGGTCAAGGACTGCGGCCGTACGTTCCCCCAGTTCGACCTCTTCGAAGACCCGTTTTTCGGCGGACGCAAGCGCGTCGTCGGCCAGCTTCGCGCCATCGCGTCCCTCTTCAAGCACATCGACGCCTGCGCGAAGCAGGAGGAGGACGAGTCGATCTTCGTCCTCATCGGCCCGCCCGGCACCGGGAAGTCCCGCATCTTCGCCCTCATCGAGAAGGGGCTCGAGGAATACACGCGCCGGCCGGAGGGCGCCGTCTACACGGTCAACTGGCTTTTCCGGGAGAAGTTCGAAGAGGACGGCGACGAGCACCTCGGTTTCAAATCCATGCGCGACCTCGCCTCGGAGTCGGGGACGTACGCCCACCTCCCGGAGGAGGAGATCTTCACGAAGCTCGAGTGCCAGCTTCGCGACCATCCGCTCTCGCTGATCCCGCGGGCCGAGCGGCGGAGCTTCCTCCAGGACGCCGTCGCCCGCAAGGTCGAGCTGCTCAGTAAGTCCCCCAAAGACCCGGCCGCCGCGCGCGAACTCGAGTTCCTCCAGGGGTTCTCCATCCCCCAGAAGATCTACGAGACGGAGCCCTGCCGCAACTGCCAGAACATCCGCGACCGGCTCATCGAGCTGTACGAAGGGGACTGGACCAAGGTCACCAAGCACTTGCAGGTGACGCGGGTCCTTTTCTCCCTCGAGACGGGCCGCGGGATCGCCGAGGTCGACCCCGGCGTCAACGTGGAGACCGAGATCGCGCCGGTCTCCCACGACGAGGCCAAGGTCAACCTCTCCTTCATGCTCCGCGGCATCCGGCTCTATCATTTCGCCGGCAAACCCGCCTGCGCCAACCGCGGCCTGCTCAACTACCAGGACATCTTCAATAAAAACCACCAGCAGCTCCAGCACCTCCTCTCCGCGGTCGAGGAGAAGAAGGTGGACTTCGGCGAGATCACCCAGATGATCGACTACGCGATCTTCGGCTCGACGAACCTGCCGGAGTCGCGCCTGCTGGAGGAGGACGTCCTGACGGAAGGGCTCCGCGACCGGATCGAGCAGATCCCGGTCCCCTACCTGCTCAACTACAAGGACGAGGAGGAGATCTACGAGCCGAACGTCCGCGAGATCCTCAAGTCGCAGCACATCTCGCCGCACACGATCCTGACCGGCGGCCTCTTCGTCGTGCTCACCCGCATGGCGGAGGCGAAGCTGACGCTGTTCTTCGACGAGGAAACGAAGAAGCACGAGAAGCTCCAGCGCGGCGGACAGCTCGACGCGCGCAAGACGCTCCTCGCCCGCCAACGCGAAGCGCTGAACAAGATGACCATGATCCAGAAGGCGAAGCTGTACGCGGGGGACACCTCCTGGGTGCCGCCGGACCTCAAGGACCTGTACAGCGACGCGTTCGTGAGCGCGATCCGGGAAGAGCACCGCAACCTGGAGGGGAAGTCCGGACGCTCCGCGCGCTGGCTGAAGCGGATCCTGGGCAAGCTCTCCAAGGACGAGGAGAACAAGTGCCTGAACCCGTTCCAGCTCTACCAGGCGATCGAGGAGGCGATCGTGGGCTCGCCGCCGGACGTGCGCGAGCGGCAGGAGCCGCTCCTGGAGTCCGTGCAGGACGAGTACAATCACCTCGTGCTCTCCGAAGTGGAGGAGGCGCTCTTCGAGGTCCGGGAGGACGACATCCTCCGGCGCGTCGGCACTTACCTCGACCACGCGAAGGCCTACATCAAGAAGGAAGGGGTGTTCGACGCCTTCCAGAAGCGGGCGATGAACCCCGAGGTGTTCCTGAACCGCGAGGAGGAGTTCCTCGAAGTGGAGGCCCCGCGCCGGCACGAGTTCCGGGTCGGCCTGATCCAGAAGTTCGGCAAGGTCGCCGTGGCGGACGGGACGCGGCCGGACCCGCGCGTCGCCGTGCCGGAGCTGGTCCAGCGCTTCCGGGAGCGGATCTACCTCTCGGTGAAGCGGGACTTCAATTACGAAGTCTTCCTGATGAACCTGGACGGGCTGGACCTGAAGGGCTACGGGCTTTTCGACGAGCTGGACGCGAGCCGGGCGGACTCGAGCAACAAGATGCTCGGCGAAGTGTACCGGGTGGTGAACGACATGCGGCGGATCACGCGGGAGCGGGCGAAGAAGGCCGGCCGCGACGAACGCTACGGGTACTGCAACGACTGCGCGCGCAAGGTGCTGAAGTACGTGCTGACGAACGAGAAGACGCGCAGCTATTTCCGGACGCTCGGCCACTAGCGGCCCGTTGACGAACTTCGGACACAGTCGTCACCTTTGCCACGGCGGGTCGTAACCCATGCGGCCGTTCGCGCGGGCCGGAGGCCCGCGCCCCCAGGCATCGTGACTGGACTTCGTCAACGGGCCACTAGTGGCCCGCGGGCGGAGTCTTGCCCGTTTCCGACCGCTTGCGGGTCGCCGCCCTGGGCCCGGAGCGCGGGTTCGCGAGGCGCGTCCTCCAGCCAGGGAAAGCGGAACCGCGAGCGTGAGGGAGCGGTCTCGGCCGGGCCTCGAGCCTCCCCGGGTTCGAACCCGCCGACGGGCCGGCGACCGTCCTGGGCTCGACTGGAGCCGTCGCCGTCGCTGTCCTCTCGTGAGTCGGCTCCGCGGGTCCGAGAGCCTGGGGCGAGATGAAAGCCGGCGTTGCGTGGGCACGCCGCGGGACCGCTTGCTCACGCTCGCGGTTCTTTTTTGCCGAGTGGGCGCCTGGTCGACGGGCCACGAACGCCGCACCCGCGGAGGACGCGAGGGACCCATGGCTGAACGCCCGCAGGACGTGGTGGTGGTGGGGGGCGGGATCGTCGGCTGCGCCGTGGCGTACGAGCTGGCGCGGGAGGGCGTATCGGTCCTGGTCGTGGACCGGGACGAGCCGGGGCGGGAAGCCTCGTGGGCCGGGGCCGGGATCCTCACGCCGATCCATCCCTGGGACTACCCGGAGCCGCTGCTCGACCTGTGCGGGCGCGCGCTGCCGCACTACGCGCCCCTTGCGCGGACGCTGCGCGAGGAGACGGGGATCGACGTGGAATACCTGGCGTGCGGCCTCCTCGAGCCGATCCTCAGCGATGCGGACGAGGCGGAGGTCGGGCGGCAGGAAGCCTGGCGCGGCGCGCGAGGGCTGCCGTCGAGGCGGCTGAGCGCGCGGGAGGCGGCCGCACTCGAGCCCGCCCTCGCTCCGGCCACGCGTGGGGCGCTCTTCCTCCCCGACGCGTGCCAGGTGCGCAACCCTCGCGTCCCGCGGGCGCTCGCGGCCGCCGCCGCGCGCCGCGGGGCGCGTTTTCGCGCCGGCTTCCCCGTGACCGACCTCGCGTTCGAAGGCGCGCGCGTGACGGGGGTCCGTTCGGGCGGAGAGCTGCTCCCCGCGCGCACGGTCGTGTTGGCGAGCGGGGCGTGGACGGCTCTGTTGCCGCTCGCCGGGGCCCGCGGCCTGGACGTGCACCCGATCCGGGGGCAGATGGTGCTCCTGCGCTCCAGTCCCGGGCGGCTGCGACACATGCTCCTCTCGGACGCCGAGTACCTGGTGCCCCGAAGCGACGGGCGGGTCCTCGTCGGCAGCACGGTCGAAAACGCAGGCTTCGAAAAAAAGACCACTGCGGCCGCCGTGGGCCGGCTTCTCTCGCGCGCGGTGGAGCTGGCGCCGGGCCTCGCGGACGCGCCGGTCGAAACCGCCTGGGCCGGGCTGCGGCCGGCGACCGGGGACCGGCTGCCCTACCTCGGGCGCTTCCCGGAGCTCGACGGCGTGCTCGTGGCCGCGGGCCACTTTCGAAACGGCATCCTCCTGGGCCCCCTCACGGGACGTCTCCTCGCCGACCTGGTGCTTGGTCGGGCGCCTTCGGTGGACCTCGCGCCCTTCTCGCCGGCTCGACCGGTCGGGCGCTCGTAAGGGCCCGCGCAGAGATAACTGCGCATGCTTCGTCCTCGTGGCTCCTGGGGGCGCAGCCGACGAAAATGGTAAGTGATTCTTGCGCGGGCCCTGACCCCTTGCGAGGACGAAAACGGCGTGGAGAACTACGAGTTCATCATCAACTTCTTCCAGTCCATCGGGGCCTCGAAAGAGGCCAACATGTACCTCAAGCTCTTCCAGAAGGGCAACCCGGCGCGCTTCGCCGTCATCAAGGTCGGCGGGAAGGTCATCCAGGACGCGATCCCGATCATGGGGGCGGACCTGGCCTACCTCTCGAACCTCGACCTCTTCCCCGTCGTGATCCACGGCGGCGGGCCGCAGATCGACGCGCGGCTCGCCGAGGCGGGGATCGAATTCCGGAAGAAGGACGGGCTGCGCGTCACGCCGCCTGCGGCGATGACCATCCTCCGCTCGACGCTTACCGAAACCAACCGCGCCCTTGTGGACGCCATCCGTGCGGCCGGCGGGAACGCCGTCGGGCTCAATGAAGGCATCTTCCGCGCCGAGCCCCACCCGGACCGCGAGCTGGGGCAGGTCGGCAACGTGGTCGGCGTGGACACGAAGCCCATCCTGCGCGCGATCCGGCGCGACCAGCTCGCCGTCATTAACCCCCTTGGGTACGGACCGGACGGCACCCCGTACAACATCAATGCCGACACGGCGGCCCGCTCGCTCGTCCTCGCCCTCCGGCCGAAAAAGTTCATCCTCATCACCGAGGAGGGGGGCGTGCGCGACGGCAACGGACGGCTGATCTCCTTCATGAACCTGGAGCGCGAATTCGACCGGCTCGTCGAGTCCGGCGTGCTCACGGGCGGCATGCTCCTCAAGGTGCGGGAGATCAAGTCCCTGCTGGAGGAGCTCAAAGGCCGGCTCACCGTCACGATCTGTTCCGCCCAGAACCTGATCAAGGAACTTTTCACGGTGAAGGGGAGCGGGACCTTCCTCAAGCGGGGCGTGCGCATCCGGGAACTGACGAGCTACGGGGACGTGAGCCTGGTGCGGCTGAAGAACCTCGTGGAGTCGAGCTTCGGGAAGAAGCTGCGCCCGGGCTATTTCGAGCATCCGATCCGGTATCTCTTCCTCGAAGAGCGCTACAAGGGCGCGGCGCTGGTGCGGCGGGTCGGCAACGTCTACTACCTCGACAAGTTCGCGGTCCGAAAGGAGGCGCAGGGGGAAGGGGTGGGGTCGGACTTGTGGGAGACCATGCTGAAGCGGTGCAAGAAGCTCTTCTGGCGCGCGCGGCCGGACAACCCGGTGAACCCCTGGTATTTCGAGGAGTCGCACGGCGTCCGAAAGTTCGCGAAGTGGTACGTGTTCTGGATCGGGCTGTCGGAGGGGGAGATCCGGCGCGCGATCCGGTACGCGCTCTCGCTCGACGAGACGCTGAAGCCGCAGCCGGTGACGGCGGCGGACCGGACGCCGGCGCCGGTGGCCACGGAGCAGCCGGCCCGCGCGCCGAGCGAATGAGTTGGGGCCGGATACGAAAAAAAAGTCATCCGATCCGATGGCCGCCGATAGGAGATCCGGACGCATGCCCGACCCGATGGACCTGTGGGTGACGACCGCGAACGGCTTCGAGGGATACCGGATCACACGGTATCTCGGCGTGGTGCGCGGGATCACGGTGCGAAGCCGTTCGGTGGTGGGGACCTTCGCGGCGGGGATCCAGACGCTGTTCGGCGGCAACATATCGATCTACACGGAGCTGGCCGAGCAGGCGCGGTCCGAGGCGTATCAACTCATGCAACGACACGCCCGGGAAATGGGGGCAAACGGCGTTGTGGCGATGAGATACGACGCGACCGAAATGGCCCAAGGCGTGACCGAGGTGCTGGCCTACGGCACCGCCGTCGTCATCGAGCGCGCGACGGACGCCGCCGCGACCGGGGCGGGGGCGGGTCCGAGGCCCGCGTGAAGGCAAGAGCCCAGACCTTTCCAGGTGGGCGAACGAGTCGACCCTTGCGGAACAGCCCATCCACGGTTCGACCGCGGAACCGGGCGAATTTCTGGGTGGTTGCCTCGGCCGGCCTCGAGCCCTTGTGGTGCCGGGCTTCCGCCCTGCACCGGCGGGACAACTCGGGGGGAAATCACGCAGCCCGGTGGGTGCGGCGGCGGCGCGACGGGAAGCGAGGAGGCACTTCGGACGTTTCGTGCGAGTGCGAGTGCAGGGCGGACACGTCCGCCGAAGCGCCGCGCGCGAAGGCGGAAACCCTGCACCCCAAAGCGCTCTCAAGCCGCAGGCTCAAGTGAATAGCCGGCCTGCGGCGAGCGAAAGCGTTGCAACACCACCTTGAAAGGGCTGGGGCAAGAGCCCCATCGGGTGCAAAAGCTCTCATCGGGGAACCTTCCTTCGCGCCGCCGCGCAAAATTGCGCAAAACGGCCTTTTCTTCGCTGTCCCTGTCGTGTATACTGCCCCGATAACGTTTTCGCCCGAGAGGCGCCTATCCTCGGCGGGGAGGGGCAGAGGACGTTGGAGAAGCACGTGGAAGCGGGCAAGGCCACCAGTCGACCGCGAGTCCTCGTGGTGGACGACGAAGCGGTAGTTCGAAACCTCGTCGAGGCCATCCTCGAGGACGTGGGGGTAGAGTGCATCCTGGTCAAGGACGTGGGCTCCGCGCTCGCGAGCCTGGATGCGCTTACCTTCGATCTCGTGGTCACCGACGTCCAGTTGGGGGGGCGGAGCGGGATCGAAGTCGTGCGTCACCTGGTCCGGCGCAAGTTGGCCGTGCCCGTCATCGCGATGTCCGGGACCTGGACCGCGGCCCAACGACTGGAGATGCAGGGCCTGGGTTGTACGGACATGGTGGAGAAGCCGTTCAACGTCGGCGGTTTCCTCAACCTGGTCCGCAAGCTCCTCGCGCCTGCGGTCGGCGCCTCATCCTTCTCCGGCCTCGTTGCGCCGTCTTCAGCGCCTCGCGCCGTTCCCGCCCCGGCCGTCGCCTCCGCGCGTCCAGACGGCGGGACCGCCGCTCCGCCTCCGCCCCGCATTCTCGTCGTCGATGACGATGCGGCGGTCGCCCGGCTCGTGAACGAACTGCTCTCGGAGGAGGGGTGGTCGGTGGTGGAGGCGCACCACCCGCGCGACGGCTTTCGCCGGATGTCGGGCGAGACCTTCGACCTGGTGATCTTGGACATCCTCATGCCGGGGGAAGACGGCCTCACGCTGTTGGGCCGCCTGCGCGCCCTCCGCCTGATCGACGAAACCCCCGTGCTCTTCCTGACCGCGTTCGCGAGCGAGGAGAACCGCCGGCGGGCCGCCGCACTCGGCGCGGCCGGCATGATGGCGAAACCGTTCGAAGCGAGGGAACTCGCCGCCTCGGTGCGCGCGCTGTTGTCGCGGTTCGGGCGTGGCGCACCCCTCGCCTCCCCCGCCACGACCGAGGGCAGCCTGAGCGACGTGCGTGTCACCGACCTGTGCCGGATGGTCGATTTGTGCGGCCGCTCCCTGGTCGCCTCCATCGTCCAGGGACCCGAAATCGGGGAACTGGTCTTCGATAGCCGGGGCCTGACCCACGCCGCGATCATCCGGGGCGGGGTCGAGGCGGCCGCCGGGGAACCCGCCTTCCAGGAGATCGTCCGCTGGACCTCCGGACGCTTCTACCTGTGTCGCGGGGATGTCAAGCGCAGGCAGAGCCTCTCCCGCCCGCTGGAGGAACTGCTCCGCACCGCTCGTAACCACCAGGCGGAGCGCCCGCAGGGGAACTGAGCGCCGGCCTCCCCACTTCACCCCGCTTCCCGGTCCCGCTCCGGCCGCGCGCGGCTACACGGCGCGCACCAGACCGCCGTCCACGACGAGCTTCTGCCCGGTGACGTAGGCCGACGTCTCTCCCAGCAGAAAGGCCGCGGCGTTCGCCACCTCTTCCACGCGACCCAGCCGGCCTACGGGGATCTGCGTGGTCCAGCGGGCCTCCACGGCCGCCGCCGTCGTCTCTTCGCGGCGCGCGAGGTCCTCCGAGAGATGGGCAAGACGCTCCGTGCGCGTGTAGCCCGGGCACAGGCAATTCACCGTGATGCCGAGCGGGGCGACCTCGTCCGAGAGCGCTTTCGCGAAACCGTGGACGCCCGCCCGGACGGTCGTGGAGAGGATCAGATTCTTCGCGGGCTGGAGCGCGGCCATCGACGTCAGGAAGACCATCCTCCCGTAGCGACCTTTCGCCAGCGTCGGAAGGGCGGCGTGGGCCAGCCGCACCGCGGAGAGCAGGTTGAGCGAGATCGCCTCGGCCCAGTCCGCCTCCGTCGTTTCCATGAACGGGGCGCTCCTCGGCCCGCCCGCGTTCGCCACGAGCCCGTGCAGCGCGCCGAAGCGCTGGACGGCCTCCTGGCAGAGGCGCGAGGCCTCGTCGGGCCGGCTCACGTCGGCGGGGGTCGCCGCGACCGGGCCCTTCCCGAGGGCGGCCAGCCGGACGCGCGCTTCCTCCAGCCGGGCCGCGTCCCTCGCGGCCAGCAGCACGCTCGCCCCTTCGAGACACAGCCGTTGGGAACCTACTGTTCGTAGTACCGCCTTCAGGCGGTCTGGGCGCTGTCGTCGAAAAGTAGCCACACCCATTTGAAATTCGACCCGGCCGCGTGGGGCGAATGCGAGACTTTTACACAAAGACGCGGAGACGCAGAGGCCGGGCGCTGAGTCCGCCCTCCTCTACCGGCGATGATCTCCGGCAACGCACGGAGAGATCGGTTTTAGCTTCACTTCGGTTTGTTGATCCCGGTAGCCTCTTCCGTCGGCCGCGAGTCCTTGGGGTGCAGGGCTTCCTCCTTCGCGCGCGGCCCCTCGGTGGACAGGTCCGCCCTGCACCGACGGGACGACCCGCATGGCGCCGCGGCTGTGCGGCGCACGCGGCGACGCTTGCCCAGGACCTCCGCTGCGAAACTCGCGGGTCGAGGCCCGCTCCGTGGGCGAACCCGGCGAGACCGCTCCCTCACGGTCGCGGTTCGGCGAGGCCGGCTCACCGCTCACCGGCACCGGAGAAGGATCATCACCGCGAAGGCCGTCCCGTACGGTTTGTCATAGTCCCAAAGCGGGTAGTCCCACCAGGAGCCGTCCGGCTCCTGGAAGGGCAGGATCGTTTCCGCGAGGCGCGCGCCGTAGGCGGCCTTCCCGGCGTCGCCGAACCGCTCGAGCATGCGCGCGGCGTAGTAGTGTCCGAAAAAAAAGTAGTATGGCGCCGTCGCGTACCAGGCCTCGTGGGGGTACTGGCGCTTCCGGCCGATCTCGATGAACAGGTGCTCCCGGAAGAACGTGTCAAGGCCCGCCCGGGCCTCCGGCTCGCCCACCTTCTTCGAACCCCACAGCCAGAGGGCGAAGTTCCCCGCCTGCGACCGCCCGAGGCTCCCCTTCGGCTGGTTGGCGGGGTGTCGCGGGGCGTACTTCAGATAGTCGCCGTAGACGTAGGCGCCGTTGGGGAGGCGCAGCTCCTCCAGCCGGTGCACGGCGTGCTCCACGAGCGGCTCGGGCACGTCGAGTCCCGCGTCGCGCGCGGCCCGGAGGGCCACGAGGCCGGCGGCGGCGCCGAAGCTGCTCGGACCGTCGGACGGGGTCTGCGTATGCGCGCCGAAATCGTAGTAGAACCAACCCCCCATCCAGGTCTCATAGCGCTGGAGCCTGTCCAGGTGCCACTCGGCCGACTTCCGGATGCGCGGATCCGGATTCGCCTTCATTTCCGAGGCAAGGGCCTGAAGGGCGTAGGTGTGGGCCCAGACGTTGTACAGGAGGTCGCCGGTGTCGCGGCGCGCCTCCCCGTGGGTGACGAGGTATTCCAGCCCTCTCGCGTGGGCCTCCTTGGCCTGCGCGAAGGGCGTCGGGGCGCGCAGGGCCTCTTCCAGGGCCAGCACCGCGAGCGCCGTCGTGGCGACGCGGAATGCGTCATGCGAACCCGGAATGCTGTGCATGATCTCGAACCCGCGCGTCTTCACGCCCGTGCCCCACGACCCGTCCGGCTGCTGGGAGCGCACGAGAAAGGCGACGCCGTCCCGGATCGCCTCCTCCAGCGGGCGCGCGTGGACCTTGGGCTCGCCTTCGCCGGTCGCGGGCGCGTGGCAGGCCGCGACGAAGAGGGCCGCGAGCGCGCACGCGCCCAGGGCGGCCGCCAGGGGCTGTCTTGCGTGTCGCGTCGTGCTCACTTGTCTTTCTTCTCCTGCAGCAGGACCTCGTCCCCCTCCAGCAAGCCGTCCTTGATCTCCGTCATTTCGCCGTCCGATCTCCCGACCACAACCGCGTGCCGCTCCTCCTTGCCGTCCGGCGTCTTCACGCGCACCTTGCCATGGGAGATCGCCGCGCTCGGCACGAGGAGGACGTCCGCCAGCTCGGCGACCTCGATGTGCGCCTGCGCGCGCATGCCCGGCACCAGCCGCTCGTCGACCTGCGGAAGAGAGATCGGGAGCCGAAACGCCTGCGGGCTCCCCCGGTCGCCGGCCGTGGCGGTCCGGGCGGGCGCGAGGCAGGCGCCCGTGTACGCGAGGCCCGGCAGCGACGTCGCCGTGACCGCGACCTTCATTTCCGGCCGCATCCAGAAGAGCTGCGACTCGGGCAGCTCGAGCGCGAGCCCGAGGCGGCCGGGCGCATAGACCACCAACAGGACCTGGTTCGCCGCCACCTTGTCGCCCGGGCGGAGCGCCTCCGGCTCTCCCCCCTGCCACACCCCCTTCTCCAGCCGGCCGTGGAGCGCCGTCCCGGCCGCCGGGGCACGCACCGTCATGCCCGCGAGGTCCGCTTTGAGGTCGGCGACATGCTCCTCGCCCCGCGCGGCCGCGAGCCGGGCGGTCACGAGCGCGGTCTGTCGCAAGGCGCGGCCCTGCTCCTGCGCGGCGCGAAGCTGCGCCAGCTCCTGCTTCGCGCCTTCGATGCCGAAGACCAGCTTCTGTCGCTCGACGGCGTGCTCGTGCGCCTTGACTTTCTTCGCGGACTCTTCCTGCATCCGCAGGCGGACTTTCGTGCGGTCGAGGCCGCGCACCGCGCGCTTCACGACGATGTCCGCGGTCGCGGTCGTCAGGTCCTCGGTTTTGTACATCTTCCGAAGCTGGTCCAGCTCCTCCTCCTGGTCGCTGGTCGCGTCGCGAAGGTTCAGGACCTCGAGGTCGGCCCCTTCGAGCAGGTGTTTGCCGTCGACCTCCTCCCACCACTTCAAGGACGCCTCGGCCACGGCCAGCGCATGTTCCTTTTCCTTCAACGCGAGGGCGTCCGCCTGTGCGCCCAGCTCGAGGTCGGCCTCCGCCTTTTTCAGGTTCGCCCGCGCGGTGGCGAGCTCGTTCTCGGCGGTCTCCACGTGGTGCCGGACCTCCTCGGCGTCGAGCTGCAGCAGCACGTCCCCCTTGGCGACGGCGCTTCCGTCCGGGGCCGCGGAGACCACGAGGAGGTCCCCCGGGTAGGCCTTCGGGCGGAGCCAGACCTCGAACGCCCCGACGGGTTCGAAGCTGCCCTCGGCGTCGATCGTCAGGGAGAGCGAGCCCTTCTTGACCACGTGAGTCTGCCCCTGGGGCGGGGCAGCCGGGTCCTCCGCGTTCGGCTCCTGGGCCGGAGCGGCGACCGCCAGGGCGAGGAAGAGCAGGGACAAAGCGCCGAAACGCGCTGCGGGTACGGCTCGTGTCACGAGGGGTCCTCCCAAGGGGATTGCTGATGGTTGATTTCTGATTGCCGATTGCTGATTGCTGATTGCTGATTGCTGATTGCTGATTACGGCCTGGGGCGCCCATCCTGTGCGGGGACGCTAGGGTCGTTCAATCGGAAGCCGGTCCTCTGCTCCGCTAATCGTTCGAAGTTCGTTTTCTTGCGACAATTTTACTTTGGTCGAACGCCACGAAAACCACAGATTTCACAGATTCAACGAGATTACACAGATTGCGAATCTGTGAAATCGTCGTTAATCTGTGAAATCTGTGGTTCCGTCGTCGCTTGGCTGCGGCACCGCCGCGCTGTGCCTCTGCGTCTCTGTGTAAAAAAAAGACTTACACTCCAGTCGCTCTTCCCACTCTTGCCCAGCGGGAAGGAGCGCTCAGCTCGAGAAGGGTGCTGGAACCAAAGGTGGCCTCACTTCTTTCCCGCGGCCGCCTCGTCGCGGCGCGCGCGCGCGGCCTCCAGGTCGGGCGCGACCTGGGGTCCCATGCCCGAATTTCGACGCAGGGCCTCCTCGTAATCGGCGACGGCCTCCCGCCAGCGCCCCTGGGCATGGTGGAGCTGTCCGCGGCGCCACCACGCCTCGGCGTCCGCGGGGTCGAGGGCGATCGCGCGCTCCAGGTCCGTCAGCGAGCGCGCGTAGAACGACTGGCACTCCTCGTTTCGAAGCTTGCGCGCATCCGCCCAGTTGCGGCGCAGCAGGCCGCGCAGCTTCCACGCCTCGCCGTCCGTCGGGCGGAGCTCGAGGGCCCGCCCGAGATCCTCGTCCGCGTCGCGCCAGAGCGGCACTGGGTCCTCGCCGCGCGCGGCGAGGTCACAGCCCCACGTCAAGCGCACCAGCCCGCGCGTGCGTCTCGCCTCCGCTGCCGCGGGCGCGAGCTGGATCGCCCGGTCCAGCGCCGCCACCGCTTGCGCCAGAAGAGGACCCGGGTCTTCGTGCCGCCTCATCCGGAGGAGGCCCCAGTTCACGAAGAGCGCCCCCTGCAGCCGGCAGGGCTCCAGGGCCTCGGGCCGCAGCTCCAGGGCCTTCCGCAGATCGACGACCGCCTCCCGATAGAGGCCCTCCGGCTCGTCGCCTTGGCGCATCCGGTGTACGCCCCAGTTGGAACGCGCGACCCCGCGGCGATACCACGCCTCCGCCAGGTCCGAGCGCAGCTCCACCGCCTTCGCATAGTCCGCCAGCGCCTGCTCGTAGAGCGGGCCGGGGTCGGCGCCCCGCCCCTCCGCGTCCACCGCGGCGTTCAGGCGGACGTCTCCGCGCCCCATCCACGCTACGGCCGACGTCGGGTCGCGCCGGAGCGCCTCGCCGAAGCTCGCGGCAGCCGCGTCGTAGCTCGGTCGCGCGTCTTCGCCGGCTCCCCGGCGATGGACCCCGAGGTTCATGCGGACCATGCCCAGGCTCTCCCACGTCTCTGCGGAGGCGTCGTCGAGCGACAGCGACTTCTCATAATCCGAGATCGCGCCCGCGAACAGGTCCTCCGGGTCCTCGCCGTGCTCGACCCGCCACCCGGCCCGGTTCATCCGCAGGTCTCCCCGGTTCATCCAGGTGACGGCGGCGCGCGGGGTCAGCCCCAGCGCCTTCGAGAGGTCCGCCTCCGCGGTGCGAAACGCCGCGTCCGCGTCCTCCCCTCGCCGGGCCCGGTCGCGCGCCTCGTTCATCCGCAGCAGCCCGCGTCCTCGGAGCGCCTCCGCGCACGAGGGGTCCAGCTCGAGCGCGGTCGCGAAGTCCTCCGCCGCGGGGCCGAAGAGTGCGGACGGGTCCTCCCCTCTCGCCAAACGATCGGCCGTTGCGTCGACGCGGGCGTTTCCTCTGCCCAGCCGAAACGGGACGTAGCCCTTGTCGGCTGCGAGCCCGCGACCGAAGACCTCGGCCGCGGCCTCCCATCGGCCGGCGGCGCGCTCCACGTATGCCAGCGCCTCCCAGGCCTCTTCCAGGGAAGGGTCGGCTTCCAGAGCCTTTGCCAACAGGGCGTGGGCGCCTTCGGCCGCGTTGGCCGCGATGGCTCCGTCCACGACGGGCAAGCTCTTTCCCGCGTACGCGAGCGCGAGCCCTTGGGCGCAGAGGAGCCGCGCCCTCCCGGCCGCGTCGTAAGGGGCGGAGGGGGCGGAGGGGGCGGAGGGGGCGGAGGGGGCGGAGGGGGCGGAGGGGGCGGAGGGGGCGGAGGGGGCGGGTCGGGAGTCGTCCTGCGCGGGTCCGCCGCAGGGCGCGTGCGCCAGCGTCGCAAGGTCGGAGCGCAGCCGCGCTCGAAGGCCGCGCGCGTCGTCGTCCTCGATGGCCGACTCGTCCGGGAGCCGGAGGGATCCGAGCAGCCCCGGGTCGGAGAGCCGTGGGCTGCCCGCGACGAGCCGTCGTCCCTCGCGCGCCAGTGCCCGGTCCCGCAGGAGGTCCATCCTGCCGGCGTACGCGCGGGCGGTGAGCACCGCGCGCTCGTACACGCTCGGCGCGTGCGCGGGGTCGAGCGCGAGCGCCCGTTCCTGGGCCGCCAGCGCTTCGTCGAAACGGAGGAGCGCCCGGTACATCCGCCCCAGGAGGTAGTGCGGGTCCGGCAGCCGTGGCGCGAGAGCGACGAGGGCGGTCGCGTTTTCCTCGAGCGGGGCGAGAAAAGACTTCGCCGCGTCCTCCATCCGGCCGCCGGCCCGTCGGAGCAGCAGGGTCGCATGGACCGCCTGCTCCCCGAACTTGCGGAGCGCGGCGAGGGCCTCGGCCTCCGCGCGCGCCCGTCCGACGCGCGCCTCTTCCGCCTCCCGTTGGGCCGTCCGATGCGCCTGCTCGGCGCGGAGCGCGAGGCCGCCGGCGGCGGAGACCGACGCCACGCCCGCGAGAAGGGCGGCCGCGGCGAGGCGGCGCTTGCGCGTCCAGCGCAGGCCGCGTTCCCACCACGAGAGCCGGCGCGCCCAGATCGACTCCCCGCGCAGGCACGCGCCGAGGTCGGCTGCGAGCGCCGCCGCCGAGGGATAGCGCCGGGCGGGCTCCTTCGACAGACAGTGCAAGATGACGGTCTCCAAGTCGCGCGAGAGGCCCGGATTCAGGATGCGCGGCGGGATCGGCTCCCGCTCCAGGATCGACAGGAGGATGGCCGCCCCGTTCTCTCCCCAGAACGGGCGCCGGCCCGCGAGGGCCTCGTAGAGGACCACGCCGAGCGAGAAGACGTCGCTCCGCGGGGAGAGCTCGCGAATGCGGCCGTTCGCCTGCTCCGGAGACATGTAGGGCAGCGTCCCGAGCGCCGCCCCGCTCTGGGTCAGCTCCAACGCGGCCTGGAGATCGCGCGCGAGGCCGAAGTCCGTCAGCTTGGGCACCCATGGGAGCGCCTCCGGCCCGGACGCCGCGTCCTCCGGGTCCGGGCGGCCGAGGAGGATGTTCTCCGGCTTGATGTCCCGGTGCAGGATGCCTCGCTGGTGGGCGTGTTCCAGGGCGAGGGCGATCTCGCGCAGGAGCCGGGTGCGATGCCGGACGGCGAGCGCGACGTCGGCCGGTGCGGGCGTGAGCCGTAGCGTGGCCTGGCTCTCCGCATCGGCCGGACCGGTCCCGGGCCCTTCGGCGGAGACGGGCGCGGGCTTGCCGGGCAGCGGTTCGCGCAGGAGATGCTCGCGCAGGCTGCCGCCCTCCACGAGCTCCAGGGCGAGGTAGGGAACCTCGCGGCAACTGCCGGCCTCGTGCACGCGGACGATGTTGGGGTGGTTGAGGCGGGCGAGGGTGCGGGCCTCCCGCTGGAAGCGCTCCGCCAGTTCGCCGCTCGACGCGGAGGAACCGGGGGTACCGTCCAGGTGCATCCACTTGAGCGCGACGAACCGGCAAAGGTCGCGGTCCCAGGCCTTGTACACGGTGCCCATGCCGCCGCGGCCCAGGGGGGAAGTGAGGAGGTACTTGCCATACCAGTTGTCGGCGCGTGCGCGTGCGCGGCGGACTTCCTCCGGCTCCTGGTCCGGTCGGCCGCGGGCGCCCGGGGGGCGCGGGCCGCCCGTGACCTGCGTGGCGACGTCTCCCGCCGAGGGCGGGACGCGGTGGGTGGGTAGGTCCGCGCTGCTCGAGGCCGCGGGGAGGTAGCCTCGGGCCTGCAAGAGGTCCCAGAGTCGCGGGTCCGGAAGCGTGGTTTCCGCCCCGCCGGTGGGGCCCGTGCCCGCTGCGACGGCGGCCCTCGCGGCAAGGGCCGCCATGCACTCCTCCACCTGCGGGGGGGAGACGATCCCCTGGGAGACCAGCATTTCCCCGAATCGACGCTGGCCGTCGAAGTCGGGCTGGCCAAGGGGGCCGGGGACTCGCTCGTCCCGCGCGGGGTCGCTCATCAGGACTCCGGTCGGGCAATCCATCGCCCTGCCCCACCAGCGCGTCGAGCGCAAGTGTTGCGGGGCCTCGGTACCGCCCCACAGAATTGGGTGACCCGTTGGCTCGGCGATTTTGGCCGCCCGCTTCCCCCCTTCGCGCTGCGGCGCTTCGGGGCGCGAGCGTTGCGCTCGCTCGCCGTAGTTCTCCGTTACTACGCCTCGTTCGCGAGCCTTGCGGGCGGCCAATCGTGCCGCCGCCGATGGGGCACCGACTTCCGTGGAGCGGTACTCAGTCGCCCTCTCCCCTGGGGGAGAGGGTCGGGGTGAAGGGTGCGCTCGGCGCGGGGGCGTGCGTGCTCGCCGCCCGCGCCGCGACCATTTTCGTTAACCGCCCATGGACTTGAGCAGCGTCTCGGCGTCCTTGGCCGCATTCGTGCCGGCATATTTCTGCATGAGAGCCCGGAGCCCCGGCACGAGCGAACCGATCAGGGCGGCGTTTTTCTTTTTGCAGGCCTCGCACGTCGCGAGCTCGAGCGGATTGCCGTTTCGGCACGGCTTCAAGCCCTCGGCCGCGTCGCGGACCCTCGACAGGGCTTGCGAGGCGGACAATTCCTTCTGGAACTTCTCGTCCGCTTTCAGCCGCTTCAGCGCCTCCGCGGCGTCGGTCCCGATCGTGTCGCCTTGGAAGAGACTCGAGGCCTTGGCGTAGAGTTCGAGCGCCTTGGCGGGGTCGCTCCATTCCAGGGTGCGGGCATTGGAAAGGAGGTCCTTGCCGTAGGGGTCCAGCCGGTCGAGCAGCCGCTTGGCCTCCTGGGCCGTGGCGGGGTCCGGGTCGGCAGCGAGCGTGCGGCACTCGGCGAGCGCCTTGCCGAGCCCCTTGCGCGCGGCGACGGCGGAGGCCTGCGAACGGAGCTTCGTGTAGGGCTCCTCTCCGACGAGCCAATCCGGCGCCGCCTTGATCGCCGCCTCGATTTTCTTCTCCATGTCGCTGTCCGGCCGGCCGTTGAAGATGAGCTGTCCCTTGTGGTCGAAGACGAAGCTCTTCGGGATGCCCTTCCAGTCGATGCCGTTGACGTTGCCGTTATCGGTGATGGTGAAGTTCACCTTCCACGACTTGCAGAGGGCCACGACGTCGGTCTGTCCCACGTTCTGGCAATGCGGACCGATCACGACCACCTTGTCCTTGTGCTCCTCCTGGAGCTTTACCAGGCGAGGCATGCTCGCCCGGCAAGGGCCTCAGTTGTACCCCCAGAATTCGATCACCACCACGCGGCCCCTGAGGGACGCGGGGGTTTGCGTCTCGCCGTACCAGGTCGGGCCGAAGCTCACGTCGTCGATCGTCGTGGCCGAGGCCGGGGCGGTAAGGAACAGGCTTGCGGCCAGGCACACGCCGGCCACGAGCCCACGACCGGAGGAGAACAGCATCGATCCACCTCCCGAAGGCAGGAAAAGGGTCTTCAAGAACGCCCGTCAGTTTACAGAGGAGCGGGAGCCGGTGCAAGAAATTGCGCCACTCGATGGTTCGGCGAGGGTTGGGCGTCGAGCGCAAGGGTTTCCGATCCACAGTCACCCTCTCCGTCGCGGGGCGAGGACCGGGGTGAGGTGTGCCGCGCCGCGTCGTGCCGAGGTTGCTTGCCCCCGCGGGCGGGAGCGGGTAGACTCCACGCTTGTCGGGGGAGGCGAAGACCCCATCGTCCCGATTCGGAGGACCCGCCTTGCAGTGGTTCGACCGCCGCTCGCTGTTGCCCCTCGTCCTGGCGTGCCTGGCGGCGGCCGCGGGCCTCGCCGCCGACGATCCGCCCGCCGAGCCCGCGGCGGACCCGGGCATCTCGGTGATCCGGGACGAGCACCTGCGGCAGCGACTGACTGCGGCACTCGAACGCATGGACTCCGAGAAGCGGACCCGCAAGGTGCCGGACCTCTTGAGGGAACACCCGAAGGGGCCTGTAGAGCTTTCGCTCCCCGATCCCTACGACAAAGACCTGAGCGGGCCGGACCTGTATCGGAGGCTGGCAGCCGGGACGCTCATCGTGGGGTCGCGGTACCGGTGCAAGAAGTGTTCGCAGTGGCACCTTGGCGAGGCCTCGGGCTTCTTGATCTCGGCGGACGGCGCGCTGGTGACCAACCACCACGTGCTGACGGCCGAAGACCGGGAAGCCATCCTCGCGATGGACGCGCGCGGGACCGCCTACCCGGTGGTCGGGCTGCTCGCCGAGGACCCGGTGCACGACGTCGCGATCCTGCGCATCGAGGGGCGGGGCTTTTCGCCGCTTCCGCTCGCGCCGTCGGACCCGCTGCCCGGCACTGAAGTCGCTGTCCTCTCGCATCCCGACAACCGCTATTACATGTATACGACCGGCGTCGTGTCCCGCTGGGCGCGACCGACGGAGGCGAAGGGGCGCGGCGGGTCGGCCGAGGATGGCGACACGATGTGCATCACCGCGCCCTTCGCGCCGGGCTCGAGCGGCGCGGCCGTGGCCGATCGACGAGGGAACGTCTTGGGCATCGCACAACGCATCAGCCCGATCCTCCGACCCAAGGAGGAGCACCAGCCCGAGTACGCGGCCATGGTCGTACAGATGGCGGTCCCCGTTCGCTGGGTGCGTGCCCTGGTCAAGCAGGTCCCGGCCAAGTAGCTTCATCGGAGCCGTGCCGGCGTCCAAGATTTCGCACGAGCGAACGCCGGGTTCGCGCGGCTCGTCCCTTCTCTCACAGAGGCGCAATTTCATTCGCCCATGAGGGATGCGAGTCGATCTCAACGAACCGCCCTTCGGAATGTCATTTGCGCCTTCTATCCGCCGGGCCCGGCCCTTGTACAGGAACTTAGACCGTGACCAACGCGCTCGCTTGGCGTGAATCCCTGAAGCGCGGACTCCTGATCGCCGCCGTGACAGCTTCCCTGCTCGGCTTCGGCGTCTGGCAGGGGCAGCGCATGGTCGGGCAGGGCCCGGCCGGCGTCGCGGAGCAGCCTCTGCCCGTCTGGACTGGCGACGCGCAGCGGGTCGCGCACGATCGCGCCCGGCTGAACGGCTCCGACTCCCTGGTCGAAAGCGGTTCCTCGGAACTCACCTGCCGCGACCTGATCGCCTCCTACCAGCGCAAGTACCACGGCCAGGCCTCGCTCGGGACGCTCCCCGCCGACGAACAGCTCGCGAAGGGCCTGACCGACGGGATGCTGCGGGTGGACGCGGACGGCTATTCGACGCTCGGTTTCATTGATCGTCAAGGCTGCTCGGTCGGCGTCGTAGCCTTCGAAGGGCCCGAGGGGCGAGGCAGCCGCTACTACGCTTTTCGCGCGAAGGACGGCCTTCGGCAGGAGTCGGCCGCCGCCCCCGATGGAGACGTCGCCGGCGGCGAGCCGCCCGATTGCCCGCGTCCCCCGTCGTCGCGTCGGGTGCTTTCGCTCGAACCCGACGCCGAGGGCGGGCGCATCCTGATGTACGAAAGCTCGCGGTCGGCGCAGGAGGTCTCGCGCTACTTCCGCGACCAGATGCCGCGAAAGGGTTGGGCCCCGGACGAGGACGCGGTCGCGGCTTCCGGAGACGCGACCCTCGCCTTCGGTCGACAGGGCCGGCAGTGCCTCGTCAGCGCCGAGGCGGACCCGGCGGGCGGCCGTACGTTCGTGACGCTGGTTTACCGGAGCCCGCCGAACGCCGCGGCGCCCGGCGGTGGCGAATAGGAAGAGAGGAGAAAAAAAGATGACCCCGCAGCGCAAGGAAGCCCCGATCGGCCGGCGGAGGCATGCGCGTCGGCTGTGCCTCGGCGCGCTGGCCGCGGTGGCCGGCTTCCTCGTCTCGAGCCACGCCCCGCCCGCCCCGGGCCAGGCTTCGTCTCCCAAGCCCGCCGTGGATTGGTCCCGCGCTCTTTGGCGCACTTCCGGCGGGAACCGCACGATCACGCACATCGTCATTCACACGGTCGAGGGGAGCGCGCCCGGCGCCATCGCCTGGTTCAAGAACGCGCTGTCCTTCGTGAGCGCCCACTACGTGGTCGCCAAGAGCGGGCACATCACGCAGATGGTGAACGACCACGACGGCGCCTGGCACGCCGGCAACAGCTATTTCAACCACCACTCGATCGGCATCGAGCATGAAGGCTACGCCGATCGCCCGGGCTCGATCGTGTTGGCCGAGTATCAGGCCTCGGCCGCGCTCACCCGTTGGCTCTGCGACACGTACGGCATCCCCAAGGACCGGCAGCACATCGTCGGGCACGTGGAGGTGCCGGGCGCGACCCACCACGACCCGGGCCGCGCGTGGGACTGGGACCTCTACATGCGCCTCGTCCGCGGCAACCCGAACTCCCGCCCCACGTCGAAATTCTTCGTCGACGACCAGGGGGGACAGGTGCGCATGACCCTCGTGCTCACGAACCCCACCGAGTACCCGATGTCGCTGAAGTTCACCCGCTGGCCCGCGTTCGATTTCGTGATCGTGAACGACCGCGGCTCGGAGGTCTGGCGCTGGAACCGCAACCGCAGGTTCGCGGACTCGCCGCCGCCGGAGCGGGTGCTGAACGCGAAGCAGTCGATGTATTTCTCGGTCCTGGCGCGCTACGGCCGCAACGTGCCGCCCGGGCGCTACCAGGCGAGGGGCGCCGCGATGACGTCCCCGCTCCTCTTCGGCAGCCAGTGGTTCGACCTCGATCCGGGCACCGTGGACTACAGCCGGCCGCCGGTGGACTTCGGCCGTTCGGAGACCGAGGTGGGCATCCTGGGACCGGGCGTCGCGCCGGGCGACCCGTCGACCGCGGGCCTCATCGAACGGATCGGGACGTTTGAGGGGGACGGGGAGTGAGGCCGGCGCCGCGCCGCGCACCTGCGCAGGTTTCCGCACCGCGACCGTGAGGGAGCGGTCCCGTCGCGATCGTCCGCACCGCGTGCCTCGATCCCGGCGGAGCGACTGCCGGCTCGCGGCGCGGGGGCCGTGCGGCAACCGTCGAGCCAGGAGGATCCGCCGCGGGAGCGGGGGTCCTCCTTTTTTTTCAGACTCGGGTCGGGCATTCCTGTTGGACGTGCGGGCGGCCCGGAGGTAGAATAGCCCCGCGCCCGAAAGCCTTGTGTTGTGGGAGGTCCGTGGATGCAGAACAAGCTGGCCCTTGTCGTGGCCGTCCTGCTGGGGCTCGTGTCCCTTGCGGGCGTGCACAAGTACGTCAAGGACAAGGAGAACGAGTTCCGCGGCGACGTCAACGAAGTGGCCATCCTGGTCGCCAAGGCGGACCTGGAGCGGAGCACGGAGCTGACCGAGGACATGGTCACGGTGAAGATGGTCCCGGAGCGCTACGTCCCGATGGAGGCGCTCCGCGACTCCGACCGGGACCGGAAGGTGTACATCGGGCAGATCCTGCACGACAACGTCAAGAAGGACGCCTACCTGATGACGCTGTATTTCAACCCGGGCGAGACCCGCGAATCCCTGGAGACGCGCGTCTCCGACGGCATGCGGGCGATCACGATCCGCGTGGACGACACCTCGGGCTTTTCCGGCATGTTGCGTCCGGGCATGTACGTGGACCTGATCGGGACCTTCGAGGTCGAGCTGAAGTACATCCTGGGGACGCAGGTGACCGAGCAGGAGAGCCTGACGAAGACGTTCACCCTCCTCAAGCGAAAGCCGGTGCTCGCGGTGGGCAAGGAGCTGGGGAACCCCACGGGCGTCGATACGACCGGCCCGGTCGAGGAGACCGAGTACACGACCGTCACGCTGCAGGTCACGCCGCAGGAGGCGCAGGAGATCGTCTACGCCCAGAACAAGGGGCGCATCAACCTGGTCCTGCGCCGGAAGAACGACGTGCAGGATCCGAAGGAGCCCCTCGTCCCGGTCGACATGGAGTATCTGCTCAAGAAGGCGGGCATGAAATAGCCGGAGGAAAGGCCCGTGTCCGAGCTCCTCATCCGCAACCGCAACGAAAAAAAAGTCATGAAGGCGGTTTTCAGCGTCCGCAAGATCTCGATCGGCAGCGACGAGACGAACGCGATCTGCCTGAAGGCCCCGAGCGTCTCCCGCCACCACTGCGTGCTGGAGTTGGAGGGCGGGACCTTCGTCCTGCACGACCTCGGCAGCAAGAACGGCACGTACGTGGGGGAGGACCGGGTCACCGAGCCCGTGGAGATCGGCGACGGGGGGCGGTTCGCCGTCGGCCCCTTCGACCTGATCTTCAAGTGGGACGGCCGGATCCCGGAGGAAGACGACGACGGCGGCAACGGACACGACGCGCGGAAGGGCTCACGACCCGCCGCGACCCTCGCGGCCCCGGGCGGTCGGTCCATCGGCGACACGATGGTCATGCGCCGGGGCAAGGGGGGCGTGCCCGTGCCGCTTTCCCAGACCGCCCGGCCGGACCAGGTGCTCGAGGAGGAGCCGGAGGAGGAGCCGCCCGAGGCCGAAGCCGAGGCGGAGCACGGCGAGGAGGCCGAGCCCGGAGAAGGGGGCGGGGCCGACGTCAACGATGCGGGCGGGGACTTCCAGACCTTCAAGCGCAGGATCCACGAGCTGCTCCTGACCGACAAGCGGATGAAGCAGGTGAGCTTCGCCGATTCCGCGGAGAAGGAGGTCCGGGACAAGACCGTCGAAGTGATCAAATCGATCCTCTCGCAGCACCTCGACGAGATGCCGGAGGGCTGCACCGAGGCGCTCTTGATCAAGGAGCTGCTCGCCGACGTCCTCGGCCTCGGACCGCTGGAGGACCTCCTCGGCGACGACGGCATCAGCGAAGTCATGGTGAACAACTGGGACCGGGTCTTCATCGAGCGACGCGGCGGGCACATCGAGCTGACCGAGAAGAAATTCATCGACAACGACCACGTCACGGAAGTGATCCGCCGGATCATCGCCCCGATCGGGCGCCGCGTGAACGAGTCGACGCCGCTCGTGGACGCGCGCCTGCGGGACGGCTCCCGCGTCAACGCCGTCATTCCGCCGATCGCCGTCTCCGGCCCGAGCCTGACCATCCGGAAATTCACGAAGAAAAAACTGACGATCGAGGACATGGTGAAGCTCGGTTCGCTCACCGCGAACGCGGGCCGGTTTCTCAAGCTGGCCGTGGAGGCGCGGCAGAACATCCTGGTCTCGGGGGGCACGGGCTCCGGCAAGACCACCCTGCTGAACTGCCTGGCGTCGTTCATTTCGGTGGGCGAGCGCGTCGTGACCGTGGAGGACGTGAGCGAGCTGCGCTTGCCGCACCCGAACCTGGTCACGCTGGAAACGCGCCCGCCGAACCTGGAGGGGACGGGGGAGATCCCGATCCGGCGGCTGGTGGTGAACGCGTTGCGTATGCGGCCGGACCGGATCATCGTGGGGGAGTGCCGCGGCGGCGAGGCCTTCGACATGCTGCAGGCCATGAACACCGGCCACGACGGCTCGATGACGACCGTGCACGCGAACACGCCGAAGGACGCGATCTCCCGCGCCGAGAACATGGTGCTCATGGCGGGCATGGACCTGCCCGCGAAGGCGATTCGCGAGCAGATCGCCTCGGCCGTGAACGTGATCGTGCAGATCGCGCGCCTCTCGGACGGCTCGCGCCGGATCATGAAGATCACCGAGATCACGGGCATCGACGGGGACGTCTGCAGCCTGATGGACATCTTCGCCTTCGAGCAGAAGGGGCTCTCGCAGGAGGGGAAGGTGATCGGCGGGCTGAAGTGCACGAAGAACGTGCCCAAGCTCTTCGAGAAGATGCGCAACGCCGGGCAGAAGCCGGACATGAGCATCATCGCGTGAGGCGGGGGGGGGGG
>JACPWG010000083.1 GCA_016197205.1 Planctomycetota bacterium | reverse complement strand
TGCTGCCGCCGACGAGGAGGAAGGACTGCTCGACGCCGTACGCCGCTGCCAGCAGCCGTTCGGCCTCCAGGATGGGGCCCGATGGGCAGTGAAGCGTGTCGGTATCCGGCAGGTTGTTCAGGTCGAGCTCGGCGATGCGGGCCTTGAATTCCTCCGGGAGCGTTCGGCCTCCTTGGTGGCCCGGACAGAAGAAGGGGGCCCGCAGTTCTTGGACGAACCGGAGGCAGGACTCGAAGAGGGGGGCACGGGCCTGGTCCAGGGGGTCGGGGCCGGCATTCGGCGGGTCGGGCACGTCCAAAGCTCTCCATCGAGGGGAAGGGTAAGGGAGGCGGCGAGAATCTCCGCCCCGGGTCACCGGATCACCGGGTCACCGGGACTCGGGGATCCACCGGAGATTCTGCCGGTGGACGCGCTGCTGCCACAGCACGATGACGCCCAGCACGAAGAGGCTCACCGCCAGGATGGTCGTCGAGAGGACGTTGATCTGGGGGGGAAAGGCCGCGCGCCGAGCCCCGTAGACGTAGAGCGGGAAGGTGACGCGGCTGCCGGCGTTGAAGAGGGTGATGATGAAATCGTCGAGCGAGAGGGCGAAGGAGAGCATGCCGGCCGCTGCGATGCCCGGCGCAATGAGGGGGAGGGTGACCTTACGGACCACCTGGAAAGGGGTGGCGCCCAGGTCCATGGCCGCCTCCTCGAGGGTCCAGTCGAAGCCCCGGATCCGCGCCCGGACGGTGAGCGCCACGTAGCTGATGGAGAACATGACGTGGGCGAGGACGATCGTCCAGTAGCCCATCACCGCGTCGAGCGAGAGGAAGAGGGACAGGAGGGAGGAGCCGAGGACGACCTCGGGGGTGGTGAGGGGCAGGACGAGGAAGAGGTTCACCGCTCCCGCGGCGCGGAAGCGGTAGCGGCAGAGCGCCAGGGCGATGAGCGTCCCGAAGACCAGGGCGGCCGCCGAGGAGACCGCGGCCACCGAGACGGAGAGCCTCATCGCCTCGACCAGCGCCGGGTAGAGGAGGGGGTCTTGCCAGGCGGCGAGCGAGAAGGCCTTCCAGACGAAGTTGAACCTCCCGTCCGGGCGGTTGAAGCTGAAGAGGACGATGACGAGGATCGGGAGGAAGAGGTAGAGGAGGACCAACCCGGCGTAGAGTTCGAGCAGTCTCCCCCCCCAGCGAGAACCCGCCTGCCCTCGGAGTGCGGGTTTCATGCGAGGTCCTCGGTGCCGAGCGCCCGCGTGTAGGCCAGGACGAGGAGGAGGATGAAGAACATGAGCAGGAGGCTCA
Organism: Planctomycetota bacterium; assembly: GCA_016197205.1. Lineage (GTDB taxonomy): Bacteria > Planctomycetota > MHYJ01 > WSZJ01 > JACPWG01 > JACPWG01. The sequence continues at coordinate 27,249 of JACPWG010000083.1, read as the reverse complement.
GGGAGGCGGCGAGGGGGTAATCGCGCACGGTGAGGAACTGGCCGTAGATGACCGAGCCGAGCATTTTCTGGTTGGGGGTGCCGAGGAGCTCCGCGTTGACGAAGTCGCCCGCGGCGGGGATGAAGGTGAGCAGGCTGCCGGCGAGCAGGCCCGGCAGCGAGAGGGGGAGCACGACTTTCCGGAAGACGCTCGCGGGGGCGCCGTAGAGGTCCTGGGCCGCCTCGAGGTGCCGCCGGTCGATCTTTTCGAGGCTTACGTAGATGGGGAGGATCATAAAGGGCAGGAAGTTGTACGTCAGGCCGCCAAGGACGCCCCAGACGGTGTTGAGGAGCCTCCCTTCGACGGGGAGGAGGTGGAGCGCGCCCAGCGCTCGCACGATCAGCCCCTCGTCGGCGAGGAGGGTCTTCCACGCCAGGGTGCGGACCAGGAACGTCGTGAAGAAGGGGAGCATGACGAGGCCCAGGAGCAGGTTCTTAAGGCGGCCGGCCCGGAAGGCCATCGCGTAGGCGAGGGGATACCCGAGCAACGCCGCCAGGACGGTGGCAGTGAGCGCGTACTGGAACGAGCGCACCAGGTGCATCCCGTAGTCCGACAAGGCGTGCTGGAGGCCGCCGTACCACGGGCCGGTTTCCGGCGAGAGGGCGGTCCGGGCCAGCGACAGGGCCGGCACGAGGTAGAACGCGAGCAGGTACAGGATGCCCGGCGCGAGCAGGAGATAAGGGGCGAGCGCGCTCCGGCGCGAGCCCCCCGCGGCGATTCCGGCCATGGCTGCGATTCCGACTCGGGCTCAGGGCGTGCGCAAAAAAAAGAGCACTGCGCACGCGCTGTCCACACGGCGCCTGGGGACAGGATCCTCCGGCCGCGCCCCGCGAGCCGAAGGCCCGCTCCCGCAGGCCCGAGTCGGCCTGCGAAAGGGGAAGCCCAGCTTGCGCGGGCGCTCAGGCTCCGATGGCGTCCTGGAAGGCCTTGTTGAGCTCCTTGTCCTCGGCGTCCTCGAGCCAGCGGAAGACGTGCAGCCGCGCGCGCACCTCCGCCGGCGGATTCACGAGCGGGCTCTTCGCCAGGCCGGCGTCGAGCTTCGCCAACTCCGCGTCGACGCCCTTGACCGGCGAGAGGTAAGGGGCCGCGGCGATGATCTGCGCGGCGTGGGCGGGCTCGTAGACGTAGTTCATGAAGGCCGCCGCGAGGTCCCCCCGGTCCGAGGTCTTCGGAATGAGCATGTTGTCGGAGTAGAGCATCGCCCCCTCCTTCGGCGCGACCCAACGGAGGTCCGGGTTGTCCTTCGTCAGCCCCTGCACGTCCCCCGACCAGGCGAACGCCACCGCGATGTTCCCCGCGGCGAGGTCCGCGGCGTAGTCGTTCCCGGTGAAGCCCCGGAAATGCCCCGCCTCGCGGTACTTCTTGATCTTCGCCGCGGCCGCCTTCGCCTCGGCCAGCGTGCACTTCGCGGGATCGGCCCCCTCCCCCAGCAGCACCAGCCCGATCGTGTCGCGCATCTCGGTCAGCATCGTGACCTTCCCCTTGAGCTCGGGGGCGAAGATGTCGTTGACGCTCGTGAGCTCGCGCCCGAGCCTTTTCGGGTTGTACCCGAGACCGGTCATCCCGGAGACCCACGGCACGCTGTGCACGCGTCCCGGGTCGAAGCCCACGCCCCGGAGCGCCTCGACGAGGTTGGCCTTGTTCGGGAACTTGGCGGCGTCGATCGGTTGGGTGTACCCCAGCTTGATCAGGCGGCCCGCCATCCAGTCCGTGAGCACGATGAGGTCGCGATCGATGCTCTGCCCGCGCTTCAGCGGCTCGTCGATCTTCGCGAAGAACTCGTTGTTGTCGTTCACATCTTCTGTGTAGACGGCCTTGAACCCGGTCGCCACCTCGAACTCCTGCACGGTCTTCGCGTCGATGTAGAGAGGCCAGTTCGAGATCCGGACCGTCCGTTTCTCCTCGAGGGGCGGGGGCTGGGGAGTCCCCGGGCCATCGGCCGCGGCGGTCCGGCGCGCCACGTCAAGGATCCCGTCCCCGAAGGCCACGGCCCCCGCCAGGAGCGCGCTCCGCCCCAGGAAGCGACGGCGCGAGACGGAAGATCGCGGGCTCGATTCCGGTCCACGGACAGGCGACAGCTCGTGCTCTCCCATACGTCCTCCTCAGGGGTGGAAAGTCGAAGATGCGGCAGCTGGAGGCCCGACCGGCGATCCGCCCGCGACCCCGGCGTCAAGAGGGGCGCCGGCGCCCTGGGTCGGCGGCGGCAGGAGCCGCGCGGCGTCCGGATCCCACTGCAGGCGGTAGTTCCGCCCCGTTTCCAGGGCGGGGCTGGGCCGGTCCGAGCCTACATGGGCGACCAACTCCGAGCCGTCCGGCGTGCGGAGCGAGCAGCGAACGACGGCGCCTTGAAAGACCACGGCGGTGAGCCTCGCGCTGACGCCCTGGCCGTTTTCGGCGAGGCGCAGGCGCTCCGGGCGCACCATGAGCGTTGCGCCCTGACCGGGCTCCGCGCGCCACGTGGGGGCGGCCGCCTCCGCCGGCTGGTCCCCGGCCACCGCGATGGCGGCGCGTCCCTCCCCGAGGCTCACGACACGGGCGGGCAGCAGGTTCGCGGCGCCGATGAACCCGGCCACGAAGGCGGTGGTCGGGGAGTGATAGACCTCCTCCGGCGAGCCGACCTGCTCCAGGCGCCCCTCGTTCATCACCGCGATGCGGTCCGACATCGTGAGGGCCTCTCCCTGATCGTGGGTCACGTAGACGAAGGCGATCCCGACCTCGCGCTGGAGCCGCTTGAGCTCGGCTTGCATCGCCTGCCGCAGCTTCGCGTCGAGAGCGCCGAGCGGTTCATCCAGCAGGAGCGCGGTCGGGTAGTTTACGAGCGCCCGCGCCAGCGCCACCCGCTGCTGCTGGCCTCCCGAGAGCTGGGCGGGCTTCCGGTCGGCATACGGAACCAGGTGAACGGCCTCGAGCATCCCCTGCACGCGCCGCTCGACCTCCGGCCTCGGAAGCTTCCGGCAGCGGGGACCGAAAGCGACGTTGTCGCGGACCGTCAGGTGGGGGAAGAGGGCATAGTGCTGGAATACGGTGTTGACGTTGCGCCGATACGGCGGGACCCGCGAGACATCCTTCCCCTCGAGGAGGACTCGCCCCTCGTCCGGCAACTCGAAGCCTGCGATCAGGCGCAGCGTCGTCGTCTTCCCGCAGCCGGAGGGACCGAGGAGGGAAAAAAACTCTCCCCTCCCGACGGAGAGGTGGGCTTCGTGGACGGCGACGAAGTCGCCGAAGCTCTTCCGAACGTGTTCGAGCGTGACGACGGAGTCCATCTAGCATCCTGTCGGCGAAGTCCCGGCACGGAACGCAGCCATTGCTGAATGCCGAATGCTGATTGCTGATTTCCCGAGCCTGGCAGGCGGCGAACAACCAGCAATCCGCAACCGGCGATGGGCGGCCAGCAAAGGTCCAAACCGTGTCCGGAGCTCCTCAACGGTCCGCAAGTGGCCCGTTGACGAACTTCGGACACGGTCGTCAACTCTGTCACGGCGGGTCGTAGCCCATGCGACCGTTCGCGCGGGCCGGAGGCCCGCGCCCCCAGGCATCGTGTCTGGACTTCGTCAACGGTCCGCTAGCGACTCGACAGGACATCCTTCGTGGCCTGGGTCAATAGGGCGAGGCCCTCCCGAAGGGTGGCTTCTTCGATCACAAGCGGCGGCAGGAGCTTGAGGACCGAGTCGTGTCGACCGCACGCCTCGACCAGGAGCCCCCTTTCGAAGCAGCGCCGGCTGATCGCGGCCCCGAGCCCGATGCCGCCGGCGCGAGACAGGTCGACGCCCCAGAGGAGCCCGAGCCCGCGCACCTCGATCTCCGGATGGACGGCGACGAGCTCCGTGAGCAGGGTGCGACGAATCGTCTCCCCGTGCCGGGCGATCGACGCCTCGAACTCCGGCTGCCGCCAGTACTCGAGCGCCGCCTCCCCCGCCACGAAGGCCAACTGGTTCCCTCGAAAGGTGCCGGTGTGCTGGCCGGGCTTCCACCGGTCGAACGCGGGCCGAATCAGGAGGAGCGACATGGGCAGCCCGTATCCGCCGATCGACTTCGAGAGGCAGACCACATCCGGCACGATCCCCGCCCGTTCGAACGAGAAGAACGTGCCGGTCCGGCCACAGCCCGCCTGCACGTCGTCGACCATCAGGAGGATGCCGGTGCGGTCGCAGAGCGCGCGCAGCCCCTGCAGGAATTCGACCGGGGCGACGTAGATCCCCCCCTCGGCCTGGACGGTCTCCAGCAGGAACGCGGCCGGCAGGTCGAACCCGGAGCCGGGATCGGCGAGGAGATGCTCGATGTGCTGAAGCGCATTCGGGAAGGGGTAGGGCCCAACGGGGTACGGCAGGATGGTCGTGTTCGCGAGCGGTACGCCGGCCGTCTTGCGATGCTCGCGGTGGGCGGTCACCGTCAGGCACCCGCTCGTCATGCCGTGCCAACCGCCGGTGAAGGAACAGACCGTGGTCCGGCCGGTCACGAGCCGGGCGAGCTTGAGCGCCGCCTCGACGGTGTTCGCCCCCGTCGGTCCACAGAATTGCACTTTGTAGTCGAGGTTGCGCGGCGCCAGGACGACCTCCAGGAAGCGCTGCAGGAAGCGGCGCTTGGCGGTCGTGTGCATGTCCAGGGCGTGCGACACGCCGTCCCCGGCCAGGTACTCGATCAATTTCGCACGGATCGCGTCCGGGTTGTGTCCGTAGTTGAGAGCGCCCGCCCCTGTGAAAAAGTCGATGAAGCCACGCCCGGCCTCGTCCGTCAGGCGGGCCCCCTTCGCGGTGCGGAAGACCGTCGGGAAGGCCCGGCAGTAGGTACGAACGTTCGATTCGAGTGCCTCGAACACGGCGACATCATTCACTCCTGGGTAAGGAGCACTCATTCGGGTTTCCCTTTCAGGCGTGACGGGTAGGATCGACGGGCTGGGCGGGCCGTGCCACGCCGGTGCACCGTAGGGCGTCCCCTTGGGGAGGCAGGCGAGATGTGCGGCACACTGCCGCGTTCCGGTGGGTGCCCGGCTCAACTCCTCGCACAGGGTGCAAGGGTCGGGAAAGCCAACGCTACTTTATAGCAAGCGAAGCCGCCGGAATTCAACGAGAAAGTGGCCGCGCGCCCGGTGCGAACGGATGGCCGCCTCGAACCGCGTCGTCGGCGCCCAGAGGGTCGGCTCCTTGCTGCCCAAGGCGGACCGCGATCCGGCGTGAACGGAAGCCGTGCAGGACCGGGGGTTGAGCGAGGCGCGAAGCCGTGCCTCACTGCATCCGGCGAGCGGGAGCGCCCGCTTGGCAACTCTCGTTCGACGACGTCACCATGCGGAGTACGACCAGAGGAGCCTCTACGCACCCAGGCGACCCGGCCGGCACGCGCCTGCCCCGTGATCGGACCCGCCCTCCGGGAGATACCAAGTCCGGCCGGCACCCTCTTGACCAGGTCGGAACCTCCGTGTTATTTTCACGGGAGTCAGCCCGCGATTCCTCGCCTGCGGCGTCGCGGACGCCAAGCGAGGTGAAGGATACGGTTCGCGCCCCACGGCCGCGTGAAACGCGCTCGTGTTCGGCCGCGTGGAGGTCCTTCCCCCGCTCCCGTCGCGCCCCCTCCCCCCCCGTGTGCCCGCGACGCGGATGTCGCTGACGTCCTTCGCGCTGCGGTTCCGACCTCGCTCCTGGATTCGACGAGGCACCTAAGCATGAACGATCGCATCCAGTGTCGCCTCTGCGGTCGATGGTTCATCAACCTCGCCTCCCATCTGACGCTACGCCACAAGATGCCTCCCAGAGGCTACAAGAAGCGATTCGGCGTCCACAAGCTGTGGGCGGATAGCCTGCGCCTCTCGGCGGGCTCGAGGGCGGTAGACAGGGGCTGGGGCAAGACCATCTGGACCGACGAGCGAGTGCTCGACGAGATTCGAGCGCGCCACCGGCGCAAGGAACCGCTCGCAATTGCCCCGCTCCGCGAGTCCTCCCTTGGCTTGGTCGCGGGCGCGGCGAAGTGTTTTGGGAGTTGGTCGAAGGCTCTTCGCGCAGCCGGGCTCGATCCAAGTGAGCACAGGCTGGTTGCCGAGCCCCGGCCCTGGTCTCGCGAGCTGGTCCTCCGGGGCATTCGTGCCCGGGCAAGGCGCAAACTGCCGCTCCATCGGCGGGCCATGGTGAGGGAGGACCGGAGCCTCCTGAGGTACGCGGACCTTCTTTTCGGCTCGTGGGGCCACGCGATCACGGCCGCCGGCCTGCAGTACAGCAAGGTCCTTCGCCGGCCACCGCGGGTCTCGCCCGAGGATGTCGTGGAACGCATCCTTCGCCGGCTGCGAGAGGGAAAGGCGTTGAACCCCTCGGCCGTCCTGGTTGACGACAACCATCTCTACTGCGCCGCCCGCAGCCGGTTCGGAAGCTGGCGGGCCGCTCTGACGGCGGCAGGTCTTCCCTGGCGCAACCACCACAAGTCCTGCCGCGCGCTCTCGCCGCCCTTGCGACGAAAAGCCCCCGCGCAAGAGTCGCTCCACATTTTCGTGCACGGATCGATGCCTCGGGGCGCGGGCCTCCGGCCCGCGAAGCGTGGCCCAGCCTGCGCTCCGTAGCTCGCGTCGAGCGAAGGAGGGAGGGCCGCGACGCCAAGAGCCGCTAGGAATGAGTCCGCTCAGTTCTGCCGGCGCGGCCGGGCAGGGTCGGCTGCACGGAAGACGGTGCTTCCGTCGCAATGGAAACCTGGCATGTTCGCGCACACCCCGGCGGCCCTGGACCCAGGATCCTAGCCAGGATCAACGGGCTACGGCACCGGAGGCTCCTGCGGATCCTGCTATCCTGTCAAACAAAAGTCGCTTGAGGCATGAATCGACCTGTCAACCTCTTCGTGCCTCCGTGGGCTGCGTGCCTCCCCACGAACGGTTGCGAAAATTTGACGCGACCCGGCGACCTTGCTATCCTAGCGAGCATGTACCAGCGCTTCGAAATTCCCACCGCCCCCGCGCCCCCCCTTCACCCCGTGCCGAACAAATTCCTCCCCGTCGTCCGCCGCCCCGGCCTCGCGTGGATGCTCCTGCGGGAGGCGTTCCACTATCGGTTCCAGCGGGACGTTCTTCTCAGCCGGCCTTGCATCTACGGGGTGTTCAGCGGCCCCGTCGGGGGCTTCCTGCCGCGCACCCAGCTCTGCGTCGGCTGCATGCGGTGCGTCCAGGAGTACCCCGACGTCTGCCAGGTCTTCGTGGACGAACGGTGGAAGGCGCTCGGGGACTCGTACTTCACACCCGACTCGATCTCCACGCTCAATTACGAAGCGACGACCGGCAAGATCATGGTGAAGGGGGTCGGCTACAAAGGCCCGTTCGCCGGCGAGGGCTTCGACGGGCTCTGGACCGACATGTCGGAGATCGTCCGCCCGACACGCGACGGCATCTACGGGCGCGAGTACATCTCGACGGCGGTGGAACTCGGACGCAAACCCACGCACGTCGACCCGCGAGCCGAGACGGTTGCCGCGGAAGAGCCCGTCCTCGAGCTGCAGGTCCCCTTCCTTTTCGACCTGCTCCCGGACGCCTGTCGCGGCAACGGCGCCGAGGCCGCCGCGATCGCCGCCGCCGCGCGCGTGCGCTCGCTCTGCCTGCTCCCCTGGCGCGGCCTCGCGTGCGCGCCCATTCGGCGGGCGGAGGAAGCGGTCGTGGTCCCGGTCGTGGCAGCCTGCGAGGCGGTCGAGGCTGCGCGCTTCCTGGCCGGAAAGGCCTTCCCCGCGATCGAATGGACGGACGCCGCGCCGGCGGACCTCCCACGCCTGCGAAGCGCATTGCCCGGCAGCGTGCCCCTCTTGCGGGTCCCGCTTGGATCGGGAACCTCGGCCGAGGTCCGCGCGCTGGCGGCCGCAGGCGCAGGCGCCTTCCACGTGACGGCCGATTACCACGGCCGCACCGCGGACGGGTCCTTCGTCAAGGATGCGCTTCTCAAGCTGCACGACTCGCTCGTCGAAGCCGGGCTCCGCGAGCAGGTCACGCTGGTCGCCTCGGGCGGGATCGTGCGCGCGGAGCACGTGCCCAAGGCGATCCTCTGCGGGGCGGACCTTGTCGCCCTCGACACCGCCGTGTGGGTCGCGCAGGGCGCGGCCCTTCGCGGCGAATTCACGCGCGCCGGCCGGCGCGCGCTGGACTTCCCGCCGCTGCCCCCTGCCTGGGGCGCGCAGCGGATCGTGAATTTCTGCGCGGCGTGGCGCGACCAGTTGCTCGAGATCCTCTCCGCGATGGGCCTGCGCGAGGTGCGGCGGCTCCGCGGAGAGCTGGGGCGGGCGATGTCGTACGAAGACCTCGAAAAGGAGGCCTTCGGCGACCTGGAGCGAAGCGCATGAGCGAAGGGGACGTCGTCGCCAAGCACGTCGAAAATCTCCACCGGGGTCTGTCCGCGCTCGGCCGCGGGGAGCACCCGATCCCGGAGGCGCTCGGGAATTACCGTTGGACCGCGGAACTGATCCTTGCCACGTGGCAACAGGCCGAAACCGGCAAGCCGCCCACGAACGGGATGGAGTACAAGGTCGGTCGATCCGGCGGCGGCTTCGACCGACTCGCCTTCAAGTTCCTGCCGCCGGAGCGGCGGCTGCCGGCGGACTTGGAGCCGGACCTTTCGATCCCGCTCAACCGCCGGCCGGAAGGGGAACGGATCGACATCGCGCTGCCCACCTACGGCGGCGGGATGTCCTTCGGGTCCGTGAGCTTGAACTTCATGGTCGCGCGCTGCATGGCTGCGCGGCAGCTCGGGACGTTCACCTCGACCGGGGAGGGCGGCTTTCCGGACGCGCTCCTGCCCTACAAGGACCAGCTCATCACGCAGATCGCGACCGGGATGTTCGGCGTGCGCGAGGAGACGATTCAGGCCGCGCGCATCGTGGAGTTCAAGTACGCGCAGGGCGCGAAGCCCGGGCTCGGCGGCCACCTGCTTTCGGACAAGGTGACGGCGGAGGTCGCCCGGATGCGGGAGTCCGTGCCGTGGGCGAGCCTGTACTCGCCGTTCCCCTTCCACAGCGTGTACTCCGTCGAGGACCACAAGAAGCACCTCGACTGGGTCCGCACGATCCATCCGAAGGCGCTCCTCTCGGTGAAGGTATCGACGCCGACCGACGTGGACATGGTGGCGGTCGGGAGCTACTACGCGGGGGCGCACATCCTCCACCTCGACGGCGGGTACGGCGGCACGGGCGCGGCGCCGGAGGTGGCGAAAAAAAATATCGCGATGCCGATCGAGCCGGCGATCGGCAAGGTCCACCGCTACTTGGTGTCGGAGGGCGTCCGCGAGCAGGTCACGCTCATCGCCTCGGGCGGCATCCGCACGGCCTGGGACGTGGCGAAGGCGATCGCGCTCGGCGCGGACGGCTGCGTGATCGGCACCGCGGAGATGCTGGCGGTCGGCTGCACGCACTGCGCGAACTGCGAACGCGGGCGCGGCTGCCAGGTGGGGATCACGACGACCGATCCGCTCCTGTCGCAGTTCATCGACCCCGACTGGGGCGCGCGCCGGATCCGGAACCTGTACGAGTCCTGGAAGCTGCAGTGGCGGGACATCCTGCGTTCGCTCGGGCTCCGCAGCATCCGCGAGCTGGTCGGACGCCGGGATCTCCTTCTGTATCGGGATCGGTAGCAGCATGGCCGCCGACGCGTACGAACGCCTGCGCGAGGCCCGGGGACGGCTCCTCCGCGAGTCCGACCTCGCCCTTCGGCAGAGCGGGAAAACCGAGGCGGAGGGCGGGTGCGGGGTGGTCGGGCTGGCGAGCACGACGCCGATCGAGGGCCGCCATCTCCTGGCCTCTCTCTGCCAGATGAAGAACCGCGGGAACGGCAAGGGGGGCGGCGTGGCGATGGTGGGACTCTCCGCGCGCGAGTTCGGAGTCTCGGAGCGCGTCCTCGCCGACGACTATCTGCTCGCCGTGGCCATTCTCGAGCCCAGGGTCGCGACCGAAGTGGAGAAGAACCACGTCGAAGGGCTGTTCGACGTCGACCACGTCAAGACCTTCCGCCCTGGGCGGGGCGCGACCGGCAGGACGGACCTCCCCGTGCCCCCACCCGACGTCCACGCGTACTTCGTCCGGCCGCGGGCGACGGCGGTCGCCGCGTTCGCCGAGCGGGCGGGGCTCACGAGTCTGTCCCCCGCGGCGCTGGCGGACGAGTTCGTCTACCAGAACAGCTTCCGCCTCAACCGCGCGTATTACGCCTCGCTGGGCGAGAAGCGGGCCTTCGTCCTTTCCCAGGGGCGGAACCTGCTGATCCTGAAACTCGTCGGCTACGGGGACCAGGTGCTCACCGCCTACGGGCTCGAGGACATGACGGCCCACGTCTGGATCGGCCATCACCGGTATCCCACCAAAGGGCGCGTGTGGCATCCGGGCGGGGCGCACCCGTTCGCGGGGCTGCACGAGGCGCTGGTCCACAACGGGGACTTCGCGAACTACCACTCGATCACGAAGTACCTCCAGCAGCAGCACCTCGTGCCGCTCTTCCTGACGGACACCGAGGTGTCGGTCCTGCTTTTCGAGTACCTGCGCCGGACGTGCGGGTATTCGCTGGAGCGCGTGTTCGAGTCGCTGGCGCCGACGACGGAGCGGGACTTCGAGCAGCTCCCGGCGGAGCGGCGGGCGCTCTACAAACGGCTCCAACTCGCGCACTTGCACGGTTCGCCCGACGGCCCGTGGTTCTTCATCCTGGCAGCCAACCCGCGCCGCGAGGCCGGGGAAGCTACCGGTTTCGAGCTGATCGGGATCACCGACACGTCGATGCTGCGGCCTCAGGTGTTCGCCCTACAGGCCGGGAGCTGCGAGCTGGGGCTCATCGCGTCGGAGAAACAGGGGATCGACGCCGTGCTCCGTTCGCTCCACCGCGACGGACGGATCGACGCTCCGGAGGCGGACCTCTACTGGAACGCACGGGGCGGCAGCTCCACGGACGGCGGCGCTTTTGTTTTCACGGTGCGACCGGTCGCCGAAGGTGGCAAGGGGGCGGGCGGAGGGAACGGCCGGTACGAACTGGTCTGCACGAACAAGTTCGGCGAGCGCGTCTCGATCCCCGGCGGGGGGGCGGCGGGGACGCCGGAGGCGCGCGTTGCGGAAACGGCACTGGCCGAGCGGGTGCGGTCCTGCGAGGCGCGCGGGAAGGGGTCCGCGGAAGGCGTGGCGAAGTCGATCGCGGAGCTAACGCGGATCCTCGACTCGCGCAGGGGGACGCCGGGTGGGCGCCGAAGCGTGGTGCGGCTGCGGGCGGAAGAGGCCCTGGAGCGGACCTTCCGGTCGTTTCCACGGCTCGACGCAGGCCTCGCGCCCTATCGGCGGATTGACTACGCGAGCCGGGCCGCGGTAGGCGCCGCGTCCCCCGGCGGGACGCTGGTCGTGGACGCGCGCGACTTCCCGCCGGAGGGGGACGACAGCCTCGCCCGCTTCTTTGTGGAGGCGCGGGCGCGCGGCTTTCGCGAGGTCCTCTGCCACGGGCTGCTGGGCCAGCGCTTCCTCGGCTGCGGCCTGGGCGCAGGTTCGCAGGGCTTCACCCTCCACCTGTACGGCAACTCCGGCGACTACCTGGCTTCCGGACTGGACGGTGCCACGGTGGTGGTGCACGGCTCGGCGCAGGACCAGCTCGGGAACATCCTGAAGTGCGGGCGGCTTGTCGTCCACGGGGACGTCGGCCAGTGCTTCCTGTACGGGGCGAAGGGCGGGGAGGTCTACATCCTCGGAAACGCGGCGGGCCGGCCCCTCATCAACGCGGTCGGCGCGCCGCGCGTGGTCCTGAACGGGACCGCGCTCGACTACCTGGCGGAGTCCTTCATGGCGGGGGATCCGCTGTCGGGCGGGGGCTTCGCGGTGGTGAACGGCATCGAGCTGGATCCGGACGGGGAAGTCCGGCCGCTCCCGACGCCCTACCCCGGCGGCAACCTCTTCTCGCTCGCGTCGGGCGGCGCGCTTTACTTCCGAGACCCGAGGAAGCAGCTCAGTGAGGACCAGTTGAACGGCGGGGCGTTCGCGGCATTCACGGCCGCGGACTGGGACCTGATCCGGCCCTATCTCGACGAGAACGAGCGGCTCTTCGAGATCCGCGTCGAGGAACTGCTGACCGTGGACGGGCGGCGGTTGTCCCCCGCCGAGGTGTACCGGAAGATCGCGCCGGCCCGCAGGAAGAGGCATTGAGAGGCAGCCGAGGGCGCCAAGAAACACGGACTCCGGAATTCGAAAAACAAAGACGAGCCACCGAAGACGCCGAATGCGCCGAATTTTTCGGAACGGCGACCGTGAGGGAGCGGCCTCGGCGCGTCCGGGGGCGCCCCCGGGTTCGCTCCCAGCGACGGATTCGCGACAGCCCTGGGCCGGAATGGATCGGGCGATGTTGCTGGACTCCTGCGGGTCCGAACACCGGGTGCGAGACGAAACGAGGCGTGGTGTGCGCGCGCCGCGGGACCGCTCGCTCACGCTCGCGGTTCGGATTTTGTCGGACGCCCTTCACAGGGTTGCCGCCCCCGTGCGGTGACACCCACCCTCGAATACCGTTGACGTCCTCCGCCGCCGCGGCTTAGAATGCAAGCCCTTTTATCGGGCCTCCGCTCGCCGACGCTTGACAACCAAGCACGAGCCCCATCCTCGACCGAGGGCGTTCGATGACGCTGGTGCTCCTTGCCATCCTGCTCGTCGGGTCCAGCGGCTTCGCGGGCCTCCTGGTCGGTCGCGCGTGGGGCGCGGGGGAGCGGATCGCCGCCGCCCTCCACTGCGTCGGCGGCGCCTGCGGCCTCGCCGCTCTCCTCGCGCCCGCGTCGGCGTTCGGCGACGCGCTGGTACTCCCCTGGTCCATTCCCGAGGGCGAATTCTCGGTCGGTCTTGACGGCCTGTCGGCCCTGTTCCTCGCCCCGCTCTTCCTCATCTCCTCGCTCGGTTCGATCTACGGGCTCGCCTACTGGAGAGAGGCCGACCATCCGGAGAGCGGTCGCAGGCTCCGCGTCTTCTACGGTCTTCTCACGGCCGGGCTCGCCCTCCTCGTGGTTGCGAGAAACGCCTGGGTCTTTCTCCTCGGTTGGGAGTTCATGGCCGTCTCCGCCTTCCTGCTCATCACGTCGGAGGACCACGAAAAGACGGTGAGGGAGGCGGGCCTGCTCTACGTCTTCTGCACGCACGTCGGCACGCTGCTCCTCTTCGCGCTCTTCGCGCTCATGCGTCACGCGAGCGGCACGTGGGCGTTCGTGCCGCTCGGCGGCGTCGCCACGGCCTCCCCGGCCACCGCGGGAGTGATCTTCCTGCTCGCCCTCGGCGCCTTCGGCATGAAGGCGGGCGCGATGCCGCTGCACGTCTGGCTCCCCAGCGCCCACGCCTGCGCGCCCAGCCACGTGTCGGCCGTCATGTCCGGCGTCCTCATCAAGATGGGCGTCTACGGCCTCGCCCGGATCTGCTCGCTCTTTCCCTCCCCGCCGGCCTGGTGGGGCGCGACGATCTTCGCCGTCGGCCTTCTTTCCGGCGTGCTTGGCGTCGCCTTCGCGATCGGCCAGCACGACATCAAGAGGCTGCTCGCCTATCACAGCATCGAGAATATCGGCATCATTTTTCTGGGCCTCGGGCTGGGCCTGGTCGGACGCTCGCTGCATCGGCCCGAGCTGATCGCGCTCGGCCTCGGCGGCAGCCTCCTGCACGTCTGGAACCACGGCCTTTTCAAAGCGCTGCTGTTCTTCAGCGCGGGCTCGGTGATGCACTCGACCGGGACACGCGCGCTCGACCGCCTCGGAGGTTTGGCCAAGGGCATGCCTCGCACCGCCCTCTGCTTTCTCCTCGGCGCGGTCGCGATCTGCGGACTCCCGCCGCTCAACGGCTTCGTGAGCGAGTTCCTCCTGTACCTCGGCTTCCTGCGCTCGGTGGCCTCCGCGGAGAGCGGGGACGGGCTCTGGATCGGCGCCGCCTTCTCCGCGCCCGCGCTCGCCCTGATCGGCGCGCTTGCCCTTGCCTGCTTCGCCAAGGTCTATGGGGCCGTATTCCTCGGCGAGCCCCGCACCGACGCCGCGCGCCGGGCGCACGACCCGGGCGCGCTCATGACGGTCCCCATGGGAATCCTCGCCGGCGCGTGCGTCCTGATCGGGCTCGCGCCGGCGCTCGTGACGCCCGCGCTCGATGGGGCCATCGCGGCCTGGTCCGCGGTCGTACCCCCCGCGGGCGCGGCGAGCGTGCACGCCCCGCCGCAGGTCGCGTCGCTCGCCCCGCTGGGTTGGCTCAGCGCCATGGCCGCGCTCCTGCTCGCGCTCCTCGCCGGCGGAGCGGCCTTCCTGCACGCCCGCACTCGCGGCGCCGCGGCGGAGCCGGTGCTCACCTGGGACTGCGGCTATGCGGCCCCCTCCCCCACCATGCAGTACACGTCCTCTTCCTTCGCCCAAAGCCTGGTCGACCTCTTCGCGTGGGCGCTGCGCCCGCGTGCCCATGCGCCCCGACTGACGGCGATCTTCCCCCCGCACTCGGAGTTCGAGAGCCACGTGCCCGACACCGTGCTCGACCACCTCCTCGCGCCGGCCTGCCGTCGCCTGGCCGACGCGGCGACCTGGTTTCGCTGGGTGCAGCAGGGCAACACGAACGCCTACCTCTTCTACATTCTGCTGACCGTGCTCGTCCTTCTCCTCTGGCGCTGAACCGCGGAAACGAAAATGGGACTGCTTCTCGGCGGACTCTACCTGCTGCTCCACGTGGCGGTCGTGGCGACCTTGCCACCGCTCCTCTTCGGCTGCATCGTGAAGACGAAGGCCCTCTTCGCGGGCAGGGTCGGCGCCCCGTTGTTGCAGCCGTATTACGACATCCTCAAGCTCCTGCGGAAGGGTTCCGTTTTCAGCCGGACCACGACCTGGGTGTTCCGCGCCGGCCCGGTCGTGGGGCTCGCGACCACGCTGCTCGCGGCGCTCGTCGTACCGCTCGCCGGTCGCAACGCCCCGCTCTCCTTCGCCGGAGACCTCATCCTCTTCGCCTACCTCTTCGGACTCGCGCGCTTCTTCACGATCTGCGCGGCGCTCGACACCGGCTCCGCGTTCGAGGGCATGGGGGCCGCGCGCGAGGCCACGTTCTCCTGCCTCGCGGAGCCCGCTCTTTTTTTCGGCCTCTTCGCGCTCGTCCGCCTCTCCGGCTCCCTCTCCCTGTCGTCAATGCTCGGCGCGGGCCTCGCCCAGGAATGGGCCGGGGCCGGCGCGCCGCTCGTGCTGGTCGTCGTCAGCCTTTTCATCGTGCTCCTGGCCGAGAACTGCCGGATCCCGGTCGACGATCCCAACACCCACCTCGAGCTCACCATGATCCACGAAGTCATGGTCCTCGACCACGGCGGACCCGCGTTCGGGATGATTCTCTACGCGGCGACCGTGAAGCTCTTCCTGCTCGGGGCCGTGATCGTCCGCATTCTTTGCCCGGTGGACACGGGAAACCCCCTGCTCGACGGGGCCGCGTTCGTCGTGGGTCTCTTCGCGCTCGCGGTCGCGATCGGGGTGGTGGAGTCCGTGATGGCGCGACTCCGGCTCGTGCAGGTCCCGAGCCTCCTGGTCGCGGCCTGCCTGCTCTCCGCGTTCGGCCTCACGCTGCTGGCCGGGTGATCCAGGGAGTCCCATGGGAAACGCGCTCGACCCGCTGCTCGTCGCGGTGCTCCTCATCAATTTCTTCTCGCTCGGGGCGAGCCGCCTCCGCGCCGTCATCAACGGCGCGGCGGTGCAGGGGATCGTGCTCGGCGGCATGGTCCTGCTCGTACACGAACAGCTCTCGCTCCGCCCGATGCTGGTCGCCGGCGCGGCGATCCTCCTCAAGGGCTTCGTGATCCCCGCGATGCTCATGCGCGCCATGCGCGCGGCGGCGATTCGCCGCGAAGTCGAGCCGCTCGTCGGCTTCATCCCCTCCCTGCTCCTCGGCGCGGCCGCGACCGGCCTATCCCTCGTCTTTGCCAAGACCCTCCCGCTCGCCGAGCAGCACCGCGGCCTCCTGCTCATCCCGGCTTCGCTCTCCACGGTACTCACCGGCTTTCTGGTGCTCACCACCCGACGCAAGGCGATCATGCAGGTCGTCGGCTACCTGATCCTCGAAAACGGCATTTTCATCCTCGGCCTCTCCCTCCTCGAAGCGATGCCCTTTCTCGTCGAGATCGGCGTGCTGCTCGACCTCTTCGTGTGCGTGTTCGTCCTCGGCATCATGATCCACCACATCAGCCGCGAGTTCTCGTCACTCGACACCGGCCACCTCACGGCGCTCAAGGAGTGACGGCATGCTGGTCCTCCTGATCGCGGTCCCGCTGGCGTGCGCGGCGGCGGCCTTCGCCGTGCCCTGGAACCGCGTCCGCCCCTGGCTCCTGCCCGTTGCGGGGACGGCGCATTTCGCGCTGATGGTACGGGCGCTTTCGAATCCGCCCGCCCCGGAGTACGGCGGCTGGCTGCTGCTCGACCAGCTCGGGCGTCTCCTGCTCGGACTCACCAGCCTGCTCTATCTGCTGTGTTCCGTCTACGCGGTCGGCTACCTGCGCTTTCGCGACGAGCGGCCCAACCGGCTCTTTTGCACCGCGCTGCTCGTCTTCCCCGCGATGATGACGCTCGTCATCGAGTCCCACCATCTCGGGCTCATGTGGGTCGCGATCGAGGCCACCACCCTCTCCTCGGCGCCGCTCCTCTACTTCAACCGCACCCCGCGCTCGCTCGAGGCCACCTGGAAATACCTGCTGGTCGGCTCGGTCGGGATCGCGATCGCGCTCTTCGGTTCCTTCTTCCTGGCCTATTCCGCCTTGCACGCGGGGCTCGGCACGAGCCTGCTCTTCGACGACCTGATCCGCGAGGCGCCTCAGCTTTCGAAGCCGTGGCTGCACGCCGCGTTCGTCCTGCTTTTCTGCGGCTATGGCACCAAGATGGGGCTCGCGCCCATGCACACGTGGAAGCCGGACGCGTACGGCGAGGCCCCGGGCGTGGTCGGCGCGCTCCTCGCCGGCGGGCTGACGAACTGCGCCTTTCTCGCCGTGCTTCGGTTCTATCAGATCTGCAATTCGGCGGGGGAAGGCGCGTTCGCCCGCGAGATCCTCGTGCTCATGGGCCTCTTTTCCATGGCCGTCGCCGCGGTATTCATGATCCGCCAACGGGACTACAAGCGCATGCTGGCGTATTCGAGCGTCGAGCAGATGGGGATCCTGATCCTCGGCATCGGCCTCGGCGGGCCCGCGGTGTTCGGGTCGCTCTTCCACATGATCAACAATGGGCTCATGAAGGGCGTCACCTTCCTGGCCGCGGGCAACGTGCACCGCGCCTACGGGAGCAAGCGGACGGAGGACGTGAGCGGTACGCTGTGGCGACTGCCGTTCACGGGTTGGATGTTCCTGCTCGGCCTCTTCGCCATCACGGGCTCGCCGCCCTTCGCGCCGTTCCTGAGCGAGATGACGATCCTGAGCGGCGCGGTGCAGGGCGGTCGCTACGTCATCGCAGGGCTGTTTCTCTCCTTCCTCCTGGTCATCTTCCTGGGCATGGCGGCCACGATCCTCGCCCTCGTGCAGGGACGCCCGTCGGCGCGGGTCGAGGGCACGAAATTCCGGGACGGGTTCCTGACCGGCGCTCCGATTCTCGTGTTCGCCCTGCTCGTGCTCCTGCTGGGCGTGCATGTACCCGCGGGACTGGAGAAGGCCCTGCGTGAAGCGGCGGCCTTCGTCGAAAGGGGGCCGCAATGAACGGCGCGTGCTTCGATCGACTGGCGGCGCTGCACAACGGGCAGGCCGTGTCGCGGGACCGCGTGCCCGAGCTGCCGTTCCTGGACTTGCGGACCGCGATCCTGGAGGGCGTGGAGCTGGGCGGACGGTTGGCGGCCTTTTTCGGCAGGAAAACCGCCTCGGGGGGCGCCGTGGAACTGGTCGCGGTCCTGGCCCTGGACGCCGAAGGGCAGCTCTACGTGGGTCGCGCGACGCCGGAAGGTGCTTCTTTCCCCGCGCTGACCCCGGAGTGCACGCAGGCGCATCTCTTCGAGCGGGAAATCGCGGAACAGTTCGGCCTGGCCCCGGAGGGACATCCCTGGCTGAAGCCGGTCCGCTATCCGCCGGCCGGCGAGGGGCGGTCGATGCCGTCGATCGGGGTGGCGGACTTTTACCGCGTCGCGGGGGAAGAGCCCCACGAAGTGGCCGTTGGGCCGGTGCATGCGGGCGTGATCGAGCCGGGTCACTTCCGCTTTCAGTGCCACGGAGAAAACGTGTTTCACCTGGAGATCATGCTCGGCTACCAGCACCGCGGCGTGGAGCGCGCGCTCGTCGGCGGGCCGACGAAGCGGACGCTCCACTACATGGAGACGCTGGCCGGCGACACGTCGATCGGGCATGCCCTGGCGCACTGCATGCTCGTGGAGGCGATGTCGGGGACGCGCGTGCCGGCGAGGGCACATGCGCTGCGCGGCGTCGCGCTCGAGCTGGAGCGCTTGGCGAACCACGTGGGCGACCTCGGCGCGCTCGCGGCCGACGTCGGGTTCCTGCCCACGGCGGCCTACTGCGGGCGGCTGCGCGGGGACTACCTGAACGCCACGGCGCTGCTTTGCGGCAGCCGGTTCGGCCGCGGCATGGTCCGGCCGGGCGGGGTGGGCTTCGACCTCGACCCCGCGCGGGCGGAGACGCTGGTGGCGCGACTGGACGCGGCGCTGCGCGACACGCGGACCGCGGTCGAGCTCCTGTGGAACTCGCCCTCCGTGCAGGCCCGCTTCGAAGAGACGGGCACGGTCTCGCGCGAGGTCGCGCTGGAGCTGGGGCTGGTGGGGCCGGCGGCCCGCGCCTGCGGCGTCGAGCGGGACGTGCGCCAGACCTTCCCGTCGGGGATCTACCAGTTCACGCAGCTCCCGGTCGCGACCGCGGATTCGGGAGACGTTTTCGCCAGGGCGCAGGTCCGCTGGCTGGAGATCGAGCGCTCGGTGGAGTTCATCCGGGAGCAGGTGCAGGCGCTGCCCGCGGGCGCGTGCAGGGCGCAGGCCGGCGCGCCTGCGGCCGGCCGCTTCGGCGTGTCGCTCGTCGAAGGGTGGCGCGGGGAGATCTGTCACGTCGCGACCACGGACGCGTCAGGGCGCTTCTCCGACTACAAGGTCGTCGATCCGTCGTTCCACAACTGGACCGGCCTCGCCATGGCCTTGCGCGGGCAGCAAATCTCGGACTTCCCGCTCTGCAACAAGAGCTTCAATTTGTCGTACTGCGGCCACGATCTCTAGGGTATTCACCTTATGCTGAAGGTCCTCCTGGCGCGCCTCGCGCAGGGGCATCGCACGATCCCCTTTCCCGGGGAGGCGCCGAGCCTGCCGGACCGTTTTCGCGGGGCGCCGGAGCTGGACCCGACGAAGTGCCCGGACGGCTGTCAGGCGTGCGTCGATGCGTGCCCGACCGGCGCGCTCGCGCAGGACGCCGCCGGCCCGCGGCTCGACCTGGGGCGGTGCCTCTTCTGCACCGACTGCACGGAGGCGTGCCCCGCGGGCGCGCTCCGGCACACGACGGAGTACCGGTTGGCGGTGCGGGAGCGCGAGGACCTGGTCATCCGGCGGACGCTGGAGAAGCGGGCGTCGGCGCTCGAGGGCAAGCTGCGGTCGCTCTTCGGACGCTCGTTGAAGCTGCGGCAAGTGAGCGCCGGGGGCTGCAACGGCTGCGAGTCGGACGTGAACGTGCTGAACACGATCGTCTTCGACCTCGGGCGGTTCGGGATCCAGTTCGTGGCCTCGCCTCGTCACGCCGACGGGCTGCTCATCACGGGTCCGGTCACGGAGAACATGCGGCTCGCGCTGCGGAAGACCTACGACGCGGTGCCGCCGCCGAAGCTGGTGATCGCCGTCGGGGCGTGCGCGATTTCCGGTGGGCCGTTCCTCGATCATCCGGAGGCGCACAACGGAGCGTCGAGCGTGGTGCCGGTGGACCTCTTCATCCCCGGCTGCCCGCCGCACCCGCTGACGATCCTGGACGGACTCTTGCGGCTCGTCGGCCGGATCGAGGAGGGGGCCGGGGATAGGGGTGATGTCCCAGCAATTCCTTGACTCCGGCAAGCTCGATCTAGGCTCTCGTGTCCCGTCTACGCTGATTCCAAGGGTCCGCCGCTGTAGCGGAGTACGCGTTCGGTGAACCCGTCATCCCGGCATGTCATCCTGAGCGGAGCGCCGCAGCGCGAAACGAAGGATCCAAGCAAGGACGGCCGGCCAACCTTCTCCACCGGCCCTCGGACCGTGTCGTGGGCGAGCCAGTGCCCTGTCGAGAAAAGCGGTCGCTACGCTTAGTTTGGATCCTTCACTTCGCTCCGCGCTGCGGCGCTTCGCTTCGCTCAGAGCCTGCCCTGAGCCGGGCCGAAGGGATGACAAGCGCATCGAATGGGTTCTCTGAAAGCTCTACCTGACGGGAGCCAGCCGACATCCACGCAGCGCCCGCCGAACCCGCAGAATAAGCGTGGACGGGACACTCGCGGGCGGCCAAACTTGCCTTCGCCTATGGGTCACCGACTTCCGTGGGGCGGTACTCAGCCCTGCACCACGACTCGCACGCACGTCGCAGGGTCAAGCAAGGAAGCCGTCGAGTCCGGCACGCAGGTCGAACATCCACCTCGGCAGGGCTGGGCCTCCTGGCGCACGTCGCCCCACACGTCGGCATCCGCGATCACCATTTCGCGCAGCGACCGCGCGCGCGGACCCGGTCGAGCGCAGGGCAAGAGTTCGAGGAGTCGTGCCGGCACTATTCGTCGTCGCGGAACTGGTCAGCGATGCTCCGGTGCGGAGGACCGAGGCACTGTGCGAGATAGTCGGTGAACTTCGGCGGAGGCGGAACGCCTTCCGCGAGCACTCGCCGATTGTCGAAGACGGTGTCCAATTCGGCGAACCGATAGTACAAAGCGAGCGCCTCGAGCACGCGGTCTTCGTCGCACGGCCCGAACAGGCTGCTGAAGCGCGCTTTCTCGAGCGCGAGGGCAGCGCGCTCCACCGTTCCGTATCGCCGGACGGCGCGCCCTCCCCCGCTCTCGCGCACCCGCGCGAAGGCTTCGGCGATGTCGTTCCACGAAACGCTCGAGAGTTCACCCGCCGAGAGGTGGTAGCGATCGTGGGCGAGGCGCTCTTTGAAAAGCAGCTCTGAGAGCGCGGCCGCGGCCCAGTCGACCGGCACGACGTCGATCCGGGTCCGGAGGTCCCAGGTTGCCAGGCCGAGCGCATCCACGGCCCGGAACGCCCAGAAGATGCTCGCCGAGGGGCCGCAGCCAAGTCGCGTATGGCCCGCGAGGATGGAGGGGCGCGCAACGACGAGCGGAAGACCGGAGACGGCCCGTGCGAGTCGCAGCTCCGCGTCCGCCTTCGACGCCGTGTAGGAAACGATGTGCCGGACGTCCGGCCGAGGGTAGCCGTCTTCGTACACGACCGTCGGCGGCGAGTCCCCGCAGATGCTCGCCGTGCCCACGTGGAGGTAGCGCTTGAGGGTCGGCGAGCGCGCCATGCGTTCGGCGAGCCTGAGCGCGCCGTCGACGTTCACGCGGTAGACGCCGGCCTGGGAGCGGAACGACGTGTTCGCGGCGAGGTGGAGCACGTGGGTGACGTCGTCGAGGCGCGGATCCCGGAGGATGTGCGGTGCGGTCAAGTCGCCGAGCAGAAGGTCGCACTTCCCCAACCCACGCTCGGCGGCCTCCCCGCCGAGGAAGCGCGCCATCGAGCGCCGGAGGCGGTCCTGCGCGGCCGCCGGCGTGTCGGCCCGGACGAGCGCGAGGAACCGACCGACAACGCCGCCGACGAGCCAGTGCGCGAGCACCGCACCGCCGAGGAAGCCGGTGGCGCCGGTCACGAGGATGCGCGGCGTGGTCATGCGAAGACGGACGCGAGCGCGTCCAATTCACCCGCGGTCCTCGTCAGGCCGTTGCTCCGCAAGGCCTCGGCCAGCGCAGCCGCTTCCGCGCCGGTGTGGCGGCCGGCCAACTCAAGGTACTCGGCCTGCCGGCGCCGGGTCAGTTCGCCGAGGCCGCAGTCCCGTTCGTAGCAGCGCCGGAGGCAAGCCGCCCACGTCGCGAGTCGGCCGTCGCAGGCAGTCACGCCGGCCGTGCGACCGTACAGGCCCATCCATTTCCTGCCGAAGGCCGCATGCCGTCGCTCGTCGCGCGCGACCGCGGCGAACAAATGACGGACCCGCGGGCTCGCGGTCCAGAACGCGCCACAGGTCCGCAGGTCCGCCAGCACGATCGCCTCGAGGATGCCGTGCATGGCGACCGCGGCTGCCGGCGTCGGCGCGATGCCCCGCACCTGCGTGAACAATTCGCGGTGTTCGGGCGCGAGCGCGCCCGGCCGCGGGAGCCGCGACGCGAAGGCCGAGAAGCTCGCGGCATGCCGCGGGGGCTCCGCAAGCCGACCCGGCCGCTGCCCTACTTCTTGTCCGGCGGCGGCGGCCTGCGAAAGGCCCCCGCGCGGCCCGACTTCAACATCTTCATGTAGTCGTCGACACCGCTCGTGTCGAGCACGGCCGGAGAGGGCGCGGGCGCCGGGCTCGGGGCCGGCGTCGCGGCGGGCTTCGGCGTGACGCCCGGTTTCGGCACCGCGCCCGACGGGGGCTTTCCGAGCGACGGGACCGCGCCCGACGGGTCTTTTTTTTCCGTGCGTGCCGTATCGCGTGCCAGCGGGTCATTCCCGTCGAGATCCAGCCGGATGGAGACATTCCCGATCCGGATCGTGTCCCCCGGCCGGATCGAACTCTCCTTGTTCGCCTCGATCTTCTTGGCGTTCACGAGCGTGCCCGAAGGCGCGCCGAGGTCGCGGATCCCCCAGGAACCGCCTTTGAAGAGCAGGCTGCAATGCTCCGGCGCCACGCTCGCGTCCGCGATCGCGATCGTGTTGTAGTGCGCGCTCCCGAGCGTCACCACGCGGTCCTTCACGTCGTAGAACTTCCCCGACAAAGCGCCCCCCGTCAACACGAGCCGATTCATGGGCTTCCCTCCTCCATGGATCCCTACGGTGAACACGCTGGAAGACTGTTCGAGATTTTCGCAAGACCGGCTTTGCGAATCGTAACCGTTCCCTGGCAGGGTGATTTTACCACGGAGACCCGGAGGCACGGAGACTTCACGGAGGACCTTCTTTGGATTCCCTGTTGCCGCTCACACGCCGAGCTACGCCTTCCCGGGCGCCGGGCCTGCCGCGAGCCGCGCCTCTTGACCGTCCGGCCTGCGCACGTTCGCCCGCACCCTCTTCCTGTACGTTCCCTTTCCGATCCTTCGACACGCGCTCGAGCGTGGCAAACGCCGTCTTCTCGCACGTCCCGCAGAGCGCGACGGAGAGGCGCAGCGCGGGCCCTGGCCGGTCCAGCTCGGGCGGGTTGCCGGTCTGACCGGATGGACCCTACCGCGGCCGATGGCCGCAACCAAAGGAGCGCACCCTCCTTCGCTCCCGCCTCCCCACCTCCGCGCTGCGCGCTTCGGTGGGCAGGCGCGGGAGCTTCGGAGCGTGCTCTTCCTCCGCAACCTTTGCGCACATCGCGCAAATGTTGAGGAGGAATAGCATAGCTCTCACCGATCGTGGCCACGCTTCCCCCCTCGCCTCAAATGGCCTTCGGTCCCACGCCGTCCGGCGAAGCGCCCGGCCCAGCTCCCGCACCCCGGCTCCTCCACCGGTCCGCAAGACGAAGCACGCCGATCGGCAGCAACGCGACCAGCAAACCGGCCAGCGCCGCGGCGAGCGCGCGGACCAGCACGAAGTCCCTCACCCAGTCGCAGAGCGAGCGGCTCAGGTGTTCCATCCAGAGATTGACCACCTCCGGGACCGCGCGCGCGCCGCTTCCCCGAGCTTCGTGGAGGACAGCCCCCGCCGGCGCCGTGGCCGCCGTTGCCGCCGCCGCAAGTTCCTCGTCGTTCAAGAGCGCCACCGTGCTCATCACCAGTCGATTCTCCTCCGCCGCGGCCATCCCCAAGAAGAGCAGGCACAGCTCCCGCACGCATCGCCGCTCGAACGACCCGGCCCCCGGGCGCGCAGCCAGAAACCCGTCCACGCGCCGCTCGACCTCCCTTCGAACCGCCGCGTCCAAGTCTCTTCCACCGGCCCCGCCGACAACGCCCCCGCCGGTTTCCAACTCCCGCCGCGTGGACGCGGTCGCGACCACCAGCCGCAGGAGCAGGCCGCGCACGTCCGGCTCCGTGAGCACATAGCCCCGGATCCGCACGTACGTGCCCACGTAGCCGCCGGCGACGGCGCAGCCCCCGGCGATCGAAAGGGCGAGCCATAGCGGAAGGACCCACGCCACGTAGCGGTACGCCCGGAGCGTGCTCCGTGTCCAGCCTCGGCGACGCGCCTGCACGAAGAGAACCAGCCCCGCGACCAGCCCCACGAGCGCGCCCACGCCGCCACCGAGCATCGCGTGCACGAAGACCCACCCCGCCATCGCGAGGTTTTCGGACCAGCGCGCCGCCGCGAACGCGCCCAGCCTTTCCCACGCGTCCCCCGACTCCACGCCGGCAGGCAACAGGTCCGCGCGGGCCGGCTCGGCCAGCTCCGACCGCAACCCGAACCCCGCCGGAAGCCCGGCCGCACCCGCGGTCGCACGCGCGACCTCGAGCGCCTGCGCGTCGGTCAGGATCCCCGCCGCGCAAAGGGCCCGTGCCGCGTCGAAGGCGCTCCGTGTCGCAAGCGCGCCCTCGAACCGCGCATCGCCGGGGTCCTGCGGCGTGCAGAGCCGGATCCCGGTGAAAAGCACCCGTCCCGGAAATTCTCGTCGGAGCTGCGCGTAGATCTCGGGGTCGCGTTCGCCGTTGTCGCCGAAGCAGAGGAACCGCAGATCCGGGTAGGCGCCGAAGAGCTCGCGCAGGCGCCCGAGCTTGTAGGTCGTCTGGTCGAAAAGCGAGTCCCCGCCGATCAGATTGAGATTCTTGAGCAGGACAGGGCCCACGGGGTACTGGTGCAACTCCAGGTAATAGCGGAGCCGCGCGTGCAGGTTCATCGGACTCGCCGACAAATAAAAAACGGGGTTGCGCACGCCCGGGGCCGGTTCGGCGAGAAGCTGGTAGAGGCGCGAAGTCCCCGGCACCGGCGTCATGGTGCGGGCGTTTTTGAGGAAGGTGTTGAAGAGCAGCACCACCTTCCGGGTGACGATCGACTGCACGAGGGTGTCGTCGATGTCGGTGATCACGGCGTACCGGACCGCGGTGTCCAGGACATGCACCTGGCCGCGGGCCGAGCCGTCCGCCGCACGACCGGCCGGGTCGTGCGCGGTGGCCTGAAGCTCCGAAAGCCCCGCGGGGAAAGGCGTCGGGCCCGCGGCGAAGTCTGCGCGGAAAAGGCCGTCGCCGTCGGCGACGGCGCGCACCTCGCGACCGAAGGCCCGCACCGCGACCTCGGCCCCGGCGGCCTCGTCGCTCTCCAGCGCGCGCGCCGTGGCGACGAGGTTCTCCCACGCCCCGCCCGACCCCGGCGTCTCCTCCGCGGCTGCATGCACGTAGAGAACGCGACCGCACGCCGTGAAGCCCCGCGTGGTGCCGTGCGCCACGTAGAAGTCCACCGCAAGCTGCCGCTCCTCGGCTCGCGCGGGCCGCGCCGAGCCGTAGAGGAGCAGAAGCGACGCGGCGAGGCACGCGAAGGCCGTCTGTGGCCGCCGGCGCCGGCGCACGCGCACGCGCGACGCGCGGCGAAGAGGGGTCATGGGGAGCCGCACCCTTGCGGGAA
Organism: Planctomycetota bacterium; assembly: GCA_016197205.1. GTDB lineage: Bacteria > Planctomycetota > MHYJ01 > WSZJ01 > JACPWG01 > JACPWG01. The sequence continues at coordinate 1,653 of JACPWG010000083.1, read as the reverse complement.
CTGAAGCTGTGCCAGCTTCTCGGCCATGTCGTGACCCGGGCTGAAGGCCAGCTCCACCGCGGCGATCCGGCTGACGCGGGCCTTCATCTGCTCGACCTCCCCTTGCAGCTCGCCGTCCACGTAGCCGTTCAGCGGGCGCTTCCGGGAGTCGAGCGACACGAACTCGACGCGCGAGTCGAGGGAAAGGAGGGCCGACTTCCAGTTGGGCGGCTCCATCACGTTCGACCCGACCAGGACCACGGCCGGCGTCTCGACGTGCAGAGGGGTCGCGCCCATGGATCGGGCGTAGGCGGTCGAACCGGCCGCGGTGGACAGGAGGACGCCGTCCGCGACCATCTTCGCGAGCCGGACCTGTCCGTTCACGCTCACGTCGATCCAGGCCGTCTGCCCGCAGGCGCGTTCGACCCAGGCGTCGGTGAACGCCACGGACTGCTTCCATTCCGAGCCGGTCCCGCGGGTCTCCACGTAGAGGAGCGGCGAGTGATGCAGGATGAGGCCATCGGTCGGGAACTGGCCGTCGAAGAGACTCCGGTCCGCGTTGAGCAGGAAGCCGCGGTGGCCCGCGTTGATCCCGAAGAACGGCAGCCGGAGCCGCCAATGGCTCCGGATCGCGCGGAGCATGGTGCCGTCGCCGCCGATGACGAGGATCAGGTTGGGGGGATTCCCGGCGAGAGGCTGGAAGCGCTCGGCCAGCTCCACGGCCTTCGGGTTCCGCTCGTCCAGCTCGAGCAGCAGCTTTGGTTCGCCCAGGCTGAAACGCGTGGAGCGGGCGGGCAGCATGCCCCGGTAGAGGCCGTACCGCTCGATGTAGTGGCCGACCTCCGGCGTCACGGTGCCGTCGATCCTCTCGTGTCGGAACACGTGCTCTCGGATGAGGCCGCTCGACCCCTTGCGCCCCACCTCGAACACGCGTCGTTTCGGCGGAAGGTCCGCGCTGTCGTGGAGGTAGCCGCCGCGAACGACGACGGCGAAGTTCAGCGTCTCCCAGAGGCGCGGACCGCCGCTCCAGACGCGGTGAATGAAGGAGCGTCCCTCCTTGCCCCCCTGGATGAGGTCGGTCCCGACGACGTGCCAGACTTCGCCCTCGTGCCGGTACTTCTCCTCGAGCTTGTCGGTGAGCGTGAAGGTCGACAGCTCGAGATCGAAGAGTTCGACGCGCACCTTCGGCAGGCCGCGAAACGCGAGGTCCACCATCGTGGCGCGATGGATGGGCTCGACGTCGTTCGTGGTCGCCTTGTCGGGTCGCGGCCCGCACGGCACCACGAGAACCTCGTCGAAGGCCTCGCTGAGCTGTTCGGCGATGATGCGGTGATGGAGCGCGGGCGGGTTGAAGCTGCCGCCGAAGAGAGCGATCGTTCTGGGCATGGGGCCCTCCCGCGGCGGGTGGGGTGGTGGAAGTCCGTCGAGCGCGCGCAGCACGAGCGCGGGTAAATTACCACAGGGCGGCCCCCGGCCGCAACCACAAGAACTCGAACGTCGGGGGAAAGGCTGCGGCCTTGGAAAGCCCAAATCCCAACTCGGGCGAAGGCCCGAAACCCAAACGGACGACGAAACCACCAAGCCACCAAGGCACGAAGACCACGAAGGACCGTCAGTGAGGGGGGCGAGTTTGGCTCGGCCGAAAAGCGCCTTTGTGGTCTTAGTGACTTCGAG
>JACPWG010000082.1:45926-55285 GCA_016197205.1 Planctomycetota bacterium | reverse complement strand
GACGGGTCGTTCGGCGTCTTCGGCGTCTTCGGTGGCTCGTCCTTCCGTGGGCGGAGCGCACGGCTTCCGAAATCGCGACAGGCTTTCAAGAAGTCGAACGGTAGGGATCCAATGACCCATGACCCATCCATGACCAAGCCCGAATGGCAGGTTTCAAATCTGGCGGCGCAGGGGTAACACGGATCGACATCCGGAGGTAGGGGCGGGCCTTGTGCCCGCCCTCTTGGCGACACGGCGCCCTCTAACGATTGGTCGCCAATCGCGGGCGCCCACAGGGGGCGCCCCTACGGCGGGAACACGCCGATCCCCCGCAACCCCTGGAATTCGGCCCGGCGGCAAGAGAGGCCCTTCTCCGCCAGGTACATCACCGTGCCCAGCGCCTCGTCCCGCGGGACCAGGAACTGGAGGCACAGATCGCCCGTGCCCTGGTACTTCCCGCGGAGAAAAGCCAGCACTTCCTGCCCGCGCGGGTCGTGCAGCGCCTCGGTCCACGCAAAAAAAAGTACGCCTTCCGGTCCGGCCTCGGCCGTCTCGAAGACGTCGAGCGAGACGCCCTTGCGCCGCGCGACGGCGTCCTGGGTGACCACGGAGCAGTTTCCGTCGCCGGGAAAGACCCACGCCTCACGCCAGGAGCTCCAGATCGCGCCGTCCGGCGACAACTCGGCCCGGGACGCGGCTTCCCGTCGCGAGAAGGGCGCGGGTTTCACCAGGAGATCCAGCTCCAGCCTCGCCCGCTCGGGGATCACCTCCCCGGCGAGGATCGCCGGTCCGGCGCCCGACGTCGAAGCCGACGCCCGATCCAAAGCCGCACGCGAGGCCGGCCGGAAAAGCCGTCTCCCCGCGGTGTCCTCCTCGGGCAGGAAAAGCCGGGAGGCGAGCTCGGGACCGGTCGGCACGACCACGAACGTGACGCCGAACCTCGGCCGCCGCAGCCCGCCTTCCGAAAACCGGACCGGCACGAGGAGCGTCGTGCTCCGACCGGGACCCAACAGCCCTTCCGTCACGATCGGCTGCCGGCCCTTCGGTGACAGCCCGAGCACGTAGCCACCCGCGTCCTCGTCCCACGACCAGGCGCCCGGCTCGGGGCGACGCCACCCGCTTCCACCCGGCAGCGCGCAGGCCGCCTCCACGTCCAGGAGGACCACCGGGCCCGGCGACCGATTCTCCACCTGGAGCACCGCGATCCCCCTCTCCCCCTCACGCACGCCGGACGGGAAGGACACGCCGAGCCGGACCAGGTCCTCCCCCGCGGGCACGGCCGGCGTCGCCGGACCGACGCCGCCCGCTCCCCGGGCAAGCCCGCTCCGGTCGGCGTCGGCATTGGCCGCACGCCGGTGACCCGAGGCGCAGGAACTCAAGAGGCCGATCAGCACCACGGCCACGACCCACCCGTCGACGCGGCACCGTCCGCGTCGGCGGGGCGACCGCACTTTTTCTTGCAGTTTCATCGAACACACAATACAGTAAGGGCTCGTAAAGAAACAACTCATGCAACTCGGAAACCGGGGAGCTCCCCAGGAAAAGGCTCAAGTCTCAATGATCCATTTTCAGGCAAGGCTCAAAGTTCAAGGCTCAGAGTCCGCGATTCCGTGCCCGGGCTACGTTCCGAGGTGGTCATTGAGAATTGAACCTTGAGCCTTTTCTGAGTCTTGAAAATTGAGCATTGAGAATTCTTGTCGTCCCCCTGCGCGTCCAACGAGCAAGTAGTTTTCTTACGGGCCCTAAGGGCTCGCTAGGAGCCCCGCTCCTTCACCTCAGGTGGCGTAGCCAAGCGGTAAGGCGGAGGTCTGCAAAACCTCTATGCACCGGTTCAAATCCGGTCGCCACCTCCACCTACTTCAGCCTCCGCCAGCCGTCTCGCTCGGGCGCCTCCCCCGGATACCGCGAGATCGCCTTCCCCCCCACGTCCTTTCCCCAGATCGCGCCATCCTGCCCGGCGACCAGCGTGAGCCCCGCGCCTGACGCGGGGTACGCGCAGAAGCCGAACACCAACGGGTTGGTCGTTGTCTGTCCGTCACCGTCGAAATCCACCCGGTACGGGTACCCGAATGCGTCCGTCTCCAAGCCGGCAAAGAGATACCCGCCGAGCGGAGCGGCGGACGCCACGGCGCCGTCCGCGGCGGCGAGGGTCGGAACGACGAACGGCCCCTCGCGCCGGGGCGCGCCCAGACCCGCGACGTCGGCGGTCCAGTAGTCGCGCGCGCCGTTCCCGTCGGCGTCCGCGTCGCGCCACGACCGCTCGGCCTCGACGAGCGCCGTGAGACCTGCGACCGCCGCCGCCTCGCCGTTCCCCACGATTTCCCGGGCGCGAAACGCGTCCGGCTTGCCTCCCGCGCCGGCGGAGGTCGACCCCGAGCCCGAGCCCGAGTTCGGCGCGGCTGCCGGGTCCACGGCCGACGGCGACCCGGTCGCCGCCGCGTCAGAACCGGCGCCGCCGACGGTCGCCGCCGCCGGCTGTGGCTCGCCTCCGCTGGAGGCGGCGGTTTCCGCGCCGGCACCGGCTCCCGCACCCTGCCCCCCCTCCCCCGCGGGGGTGGGTACGGTGCCGCCCGCAGGAGCGGCGTCGCTGGGCGTGGTCGAGACCGGGGCGCCCTCCGTTCCCGGCCCCGCGCCCTCCGGCCCGTCCTTCCCGGTCGACGGTTGCACGACCACGCCCGCCTCGCCACTCGCGGTCGCGAGCTCGTCGCGCTCCACGCACACATGGTAGAGGAACTGGATCCCGACCGCAAGCGCGATCGCCAGCGACCCGAAACCCAGCCCGCTCCAGGTCGCCGCCCCGGCGCGAACTTTGCCTCGCGAGGTGAGGGCCGAGAAGAGGCCGCGCATGCACAGGAAAACGGCGGACACGGCCGGGAAGGCGAGCAAGCCGAGGTAGACGGCCACCCAGAGCGGACGCGTCGCCAGCTCGAGGCTCGCGCTCATCGGGAGGAGGTTCGGGAGTCGCACGACCCGGAAATAATGCAGCCCCACCACGGCCCCCAGGAGGAGCTGGAGCCCCAGGGCCGGAAGCGAGAGCCAGTAGCCCACCCGTCCCGCGCGACTGATGCGCGCCGGAACGTCGGCCGCCGGACGCGCGGAAAGCTCGGTGGGGGGGCGGGCAATGCGCCGGCCGCCGGCGGACAGCCCCGCCGCTGAAGGGGTGGCCGACGCACGTGGCGGCGCCGCCGGTTCGGGACGCGGGGCGGGCCTTTTCGCGGCGGGCGTGGGCGCGAGAGGGGGCGGGGGCGAAGGGGCCGGCGGCGGCTTCGGCACGACCGGGGCGCGTCCCTTGCCCGTCTGTCCCTGCGCCGCGGGTCCCACCTGCGACGCTGACCGAGCCGCCGCGCGGCCCACCCCGCTCGGGCCGCCGGACGCGGGTTTGGACCGCGGCACCACCGCATGCCCGGCACTCGACGGCTGCGCCGGTCCTACCGGGACGCAGATCGGCCCGCCACACGCCGGACACTTCCCTTTCCGGCCCGCCATGGAGGTGGGCGCGGTGATGGGCTTGCCGCACGCGCAATGGAACTTGATCGGCATCGGTCACGGGCCCCGCACGTCAAGAGGTCCGGCTTCTCGCCACTTTTTCTCGCGTTCGTCCCAGTCGTACCGCTGCGTGAGCTGGAGCGTGTAGCGGACGGGCTTGATGAACTTGTCCGCCTCCTCGACGACGTTGGCGCGGATGCGGACGAGCCCCTCGAGCTTCGTGGAGAGGAGCGGCACCTCGACCTCGGCCGGATCGACCTGCCAGGAGCGGACGGCGGCCGGCCAGCCGAGGTCCGCGGCGAGCTTGAGGACGCTCGCGGCGCCTCCTTTTTCGTAGGCCTCTTTCTGGCGCGACCAGAGCCTGTCGGCGATCGGCCGGAGCGCGGCGCGGGCTTCCTGGGTGCTCCAATAGCGCCAGCCGGCGACGCCGCCCGCGGCGATCCCCGCCAGGATGAGGAGATTGAAAAGGCAACCGAAGAGGGAAAAGTTGCGGTAGGGCCGGCCGCAGCTCGGGCAGCTCGAGCCGAGGTCCTCGTTCCTCCAGTTGCAGTAGGCGCAGACCGCGGCCCGGGAGCGGCGCTTGAGTTCGGGACGCCGCGGGGCCAGCTCGACCTCGTCGGCCGCGGCGCGGAGGGAGTCGAGCGAGGAGGGGACGAAGACCGACTTGACGCAGCGGGGACAGGTGATCACCTGACCCGCCACCTCATTGGGGGCTTCGATCGCTTGGCCGCAGGTACAGGTGACGAGGATGGGCATGGGAAGGGGCTCAGCGGCCCGCCTCGAGGCGCTTCGCCATCCGCTCGTCGATCCCCGCTTCGCGGATGTGCTTCTGCGTGAGCTTGAAGTCGTACTCTTCGCGGAAGTAGGTGACCTTGTGCGCCTCGGTATCCAGGAGGGCGAAGGAGGACTTGTTGCAGCCGTCGCGGGGCTGGCCGACGCTGCCCGGGTTGATGAGGTGGACCTTGTTCGCTTCCAGCGGGACCTCGCGGGTGGCGGGGAACTCCGACAGGAGCAGGCCCCTCGCTACGCACAGCGGGGTGTGCGTGTGCCCGAACAGGCAGACCTGGACGCCGACGTAGTTGTTTTCGATGAAGATGATGTTCTCGCGGATCCCCTGCAGCGTGAGGATGTACTCGTCCTCGTGGCGCGGCGAGCCGTGGACCATGAGGATCGAATCGTCCACGATCCGCTGGCGGGGCAGGCTGCCGATGAACTGGCTGTGTTCCGGCCCGAGCACGCCGCGCGTCCATTCGATGACGTGGGAGGTCTCCTTGCGGACGCTCGGGTCGATGGGCGTCGAGCCCGCGAGGAACCGGTCGTGGTTGCCGTTGATGCACTGGACTTTGTTTTCGGAGAGGAGGGTGATCACCTCCCGGGGGGTGGCGTTGTACCCGATGACGTCCCCGAGGCAGAGGACCTCCTGCGCGCCCTCTTTCTTCAAGGTGTCGAGCGCGACCGTCAACGCCTCGCTGTTGGAATGGATGTCCGCGATCAGTCCATAGCGCATTCGTCTGGGCCCCGGCTAGGGATTTTCTCTTCTGGTTCGCAGAAGCCTGTTTTCCTGCTACAGTCCCTGCTTTGGTCGAACGCCACGGAAACCACAGATTTCACAGATTGTCCGGAATTTCACAGATCACGAATCTGTGGAATGGTCGTTACGCTGTGAAATCTGTGCTTCCGTCTTCGCTTGGCTGCTGCGCCGCCGCGCTGCGACCCTTGCGCATCGAACGCGAGGGCGGGGGAAGTCGCGGTATCATACGACCCGCGACGGTTCCCCACAAGCACAAGATCGGTCAATCGGGTCGAATTCTGGACTTCCCCCCGGCGACCGGGACGCTACCGCGCCGACCGCGGAACCGCCGGACGAGCCTTCGGCACGCGCGTGGTCAACGGCTTGTCCTCCGCGGGCGACCGCCGAGGCGTGCCCAGGGCCTCCCAGCGGCGGACCGCCTCCGCGACCACGCCCTGGGCGTCCAGCCCCAGCTTCGTGAGCAGGAGGTTGCGCGGGCCGTGCTCCACCCACTGGTCGGGAATCGCCAGGCGCGAGACCTTTCGCACGTCCGCGCCCGCGTCCGCGAGGGTCTCGAGCACGGTAGAGCCAAACCCGCCGAGCCGCGTGTGATCTTCGAGCGTGACCAGGAAAGGGTGTTCCGCAGCGAGGCGCGTGAGGAGCTCGCGGTCGATGGGCTTCGCGAAACGCGCATTGACCACGGTGACCTCGAGGCCGCGGGCCGCGAGGAGGTCGGCGGCCTCCAGCGCCGTGTACACCATGGCCCCGTAGGCGACCAGGGCGCCGTCCGGGCCTTGCCGCAGGACCTCGGCCTTTCCCAGCGCCAGCGGCGGCGGGGCGGGGAGCTCGTCCCGGTCCGGGACCGCGGTGCGCGGGTACCGGATCGCGATCGGGCCGTCGTCGTAAGCGAGCGCGAACGCCAGCATGTCCTTGAGCTCCCGCCCGTCGCGCGGCGCCATCAGGACCATCCCGGGGAAGACCCGCAGGTACGCGATGTCGAAGACGCCGTTGTGGGTCGGGCCGTCCGGCCCGACGATTCCCGCCCGGTCCATCGCGAGGACGACGTTCGACCGCTGGAGCGCGATCTCCTGGAAGACCTGATCGTAGGCGCGCTGCAGAAAAGTCGAGTAGATCGCGGCGACCGGTTTCTGCCCCGCGTGCGCCATGCCCGCGGCCAGGCCGACGCCGTGCTGCTCGCAGATCCCCACGTCGAAGTACTTCTCGGGGAGCACTTTTTCGAACGACATGAGCCCGGTGCCGTCCGGCATCGCGGCGGTGAGCCCGACGATGCGGGGGTCCTTCCGGGCGAACTCGATCATGGCGTCCTTGAAGACGTCCGTGTAGGTCACTTCTTTTTTCGCCGGGGCGGCGGGGGTCTTCTCGACCAGGCAGACCTGGGAGGGGCCCTTGCCCGGTCCGACGCCGTGCGCCTTGAGGGGATCGCTGCCCGCCGGCTCGTACCCGCGGCCCTTCTCCGTGAGGACGTGGAGGAGGACGGGGGTCTTTTTCTTCCGGATTTCCTTGAGCGTCAGGACCATCTCGGGGATGTTGTGCCCGTCGATGGGTCCGAAATAGTTGAAGCCCAGCTCCTCGAAGAGGTTTCCGCCGAGCGTCCCCATGACCCCGGACTTGAGGTGGGAGAGGACGGCCTCGAACGGATGGCCGACCATGGGGAATTTCTGCAGGAGCTCCTTGACCTCCTTCTTGAGGTCGTTGTAGAGCGGGTCGATGCGGAGGCGGTTCAGGTAGCCGGCCATCGCGCCGACGGTCTTCCCGATCGACATCCGGTTGTCGTTCAGGACGACGAGGAGGTTCTTCTGCAGCGCGCCGCAGTGGTTGAGGGCCTCGAGGGCGTTGCCGCAGGTGAGGCCGCCGTCGCCGACGAGCGCGACCACGCGGCGGTCCTGGCGGCCCGCGTTGTCGTCCCCGGCCACGATGCCGAGCGCGGTGGAGATGCCGGTGCCCGCGTGGGCGAACGTGAAGCAGTCGTAGGGGCTTTCGTCCTTGTTGCAGTAGCCGGAGATCCCGGCGTACTGGCGGAGCGTGTCGAACTGCTTGCGGCGCCCGGTGAGGAGCTTGTGCGGGTACGCCTGGTGGCTGACGTCGAAGACGAGGCGGTCGTGCAGGAAGTCGTACACGAAGTGGAGGGCGATCGTCAGCTCGACGCAGCCCAGGTTGCTGCCCAGGTGGCCGCCGGTTCGGGTCACGACGCGCTTGATCTCCTCGCGGATCTCGTGCGCAAGCGTGTTGAGCTGCTCGGCCGTCAGTTTTTTCAGATCGGCCGGAGAATCGATCGTCTCCAGAACGCCCGCCATGCCAGACACCTCAAACGGACACCAAAAAGACAACGAGGGCGTTTCTCGCGGGGGGATCGCCGCGTCCGACGACGAACTAGTGGGTTCGAGAAACGACGTAGGCGGCCAGTGCGCGGAGGCGGTCCGCGCGGTCGCCGAACCGGGAGAGCGCCGCTTGCGCCGCCTCGACGTGGGACCGCGCCTCCCGACGCGACGCCGCAAGGCCGAAGAGCGCCGGATACGTGAGCTTGCCCGCCTGGGCGTCCTTGCCCGCGGTCTTGCCGAGCTGTTCGGTCGCGCCCTCGACGTCGAGGAGGTCGTCCGCGATCTGGAACGCCAGGCCCAGGTGTTTGCCGTAGCGGCCGAGCGCGGCGAGGTCGGACGCGGCGCCGCCGGCCGCGACGCCGCCCGCGCGGGCGGAGCCCAGGATCATCGCGGCGGTTTTCCGCAGGTGGATCTCCTCCAGCAACGCCGCAGTCCCGCCGCTTGTCGCCGTCGCGTCGAGGTCGAGCACCTGCCCGCCGACCATGCCGAGCGTGCCGGCCGCGACCGCGACCTCGCGGACGAGCGCGGGGATGCGTTCCGCGGCAGGCGTCCTCGTCACCAGCTCGAACGCGAACGTGAGCAGGCCGTCGCCGGCGAGGATCGCCATCGCCTCCCCGAACTGTTTGTGGCTCGACGGCTTTCCGCGCCGGAAATCGTCGTCGTCCATCGCGGGCAGGTCGTCGTGGATCAGGGAGTAGGTGTGGATCACCTCGAAGGCGCACGCCACGGGCAGGGCGTCCCGCTCGCGGCCGCCGAGCAGCTCGCAGGCGAGCAGCGCCAGCGCCGGGCGGAGCCGCTTGCCGCCGGCGAAGAGGCTGTAGCGCATCGCCTCGTGGATGCGGCCCGGGCCAAAACCGCACTTCGGCAGCCAGCGCTCGAGGGCGGCGTCCACACGCGTCCGCAGGCGCTCCAGCTCCGCGAGGAGACGCGCCTCGGAGCCCGATTCACCGGAGGACGAACCGGCCGCCGGCCGTGTACTCGCCCGGGTAACTGCCACGCTCACGGTACGACTCCCCGAAACCGGCGCCCGTCGCGCGCCGACATGCCGCCGGATCAGAAGGGGAGGTCCGCGGTCCCGGCAGTCGAGGCAGGACCTCGCTCCACCTTCCGACGCGCGCGGTCCTCCCGTTCGACCTCTTCGCTCTTCCGCAAGTCGAGGGGTTGCGCCTCGACCCCGCCCTCCTCGGTCTTCAGCAGGATCTGGACGCGCTTTTCGGCGGCCTCCAGGATCTCGTAGCACCGCTTCAACGCCTTCACGCCCGACTCGTACTGCGTGAGACTGTCCTCAAGGGCGAGATTCCCCCCTTCGAGCTGACGGACCGCCTCCTCGACCTGGGCGAGGAAGTCCTCGAACCGCTCCTTCTTGGCGGGCGCATCCGTGCGTGGCAGGCCCATGCCGTGTTCCTCTCCACCGAAAGGAGCCGCCGAAGCTCGACGATTCGCAACCTATTTAGAGCGTGCAATTTACGGTATGGGCCGGAGTGCCTGGCCGAGGCGGTACAGGCACCCCCTCCGGACAGGGTGGTCCGAAGCCGGAACACTCTACAGATCGCCACTAGCGGAGTCAAGTGAAATCAGGGCTCGCCACCGAAGACGCTGAAAACACCCAAAAGACGACGATAAACGAGCCACCGAAGACGCCGAAGACGCCGAAAAGCGACGACGATAAACGAGCCACCGAAGACGCCGAAGACGCCGAAAAGCGACGACGATGAACGAGCCACCGAAGACGCCGAAAACACCGAAAAGACGACCAAGAGACCATCAGGGGGAACGAACCACCGAAGATGCGGGATGTACGAAATCCTAGCGAATTGTCATTCTGCGCGGAGAACCTGGGTTCAATCCCCACGCCCCGTGCGAACGCAGGTCATACGGTTCGGTGGCCCGTCCTTCGTCGTCGCCCTTTCGGCGTCTTCGGCGTCTTCGGTGGCCCGTCCTCCGCCGTCGCCCTTTCGGCGTCTTCGGCGTCTTCGGTGGCCCGTTCTCCGTCGTCGCCCTTTCGGCGTCTTCGGCGTCTTCGGTGGCCCGTCCTTCGTCGTCGC
>JACPWG010000082.1:0-45903 GCA_016197205.1 Planctomycetota bacterium | reverse complement strand
GTCTTCGGCGTCTTCGGTGGCCCGTCCTCCGTCGTCGCCTTTCGGCGTCTTCGGCGTCTTCGGTGGCCCGTCCTCCGTCGTCGTCCTTTCGGCGTCTTCGGCGTCTTCGGTGGCCCGTCCTCCGTCGTCGTCTTTCGGCGTCTTCGGCGGCCTACAACACTGGGCCGAAGGCTCGGATCGCGGCGGCCAATGCCGGGTGGTCGCGGGCGTACTCCTCGAGCGACACCGAACGCGACACGGCCTCCCAAGCCTCTCGGAGGCTGCGCGCGCCGGCCTCGGGCCCGTCCGGGTGGCCGAAGACGCCGCGGCCGGGGACCAGCCCGAAGTCGCGCGTGCCGAGTCGGGAGAGCATCCCGGGCAGGCTCCCCGCCCAGTCGCTGCCGCCGGGCACGGGCAGGGCCGGCCGCAGCGCGCCCAGGGGACGAAGACAGGCCTGGACGTTCGCAAGCACCTCCTCCTCGGGCGTCTGCATGCGCCGTCCGAAGCCGGGGAGGATGATCGCATCGAAGCCGGCGACCCGCTGGAGCACGGTGAGCACGGAGGAGGCGATGCCGAAATGGGGCAGGCGCGAGAGCGGGGCGGCCATGTCGAAATGAGCGACGAGGGGCAGCGTCGCACGCCGGCGGAGGGCGCGTACGGCGGACAGGCCGGTCGTGTGCCCGTTGAGCATGACGGCTCCCAAGCCGTGTCGCGAGGCGAGGTCGTGGTGGTCCTGAAGCCTGTCCACCTCGTCGGTGATGTTCAGGACGAACCACTTGCGCTCCCCGGTCCGGTCCTCCGCGCGCTTCAAGAGCGGCGCCAGCAATTCCGCCCGCCGCGCGAGCGGCGAGTACGACGTGTCCGCCAACATTTCGTCGTCTTTGGGCGCGTCGAGCCCGCCGAGCCACGACTGGTAGGCCAGCTCCGCGAAGTCCTCGGGTCGCAGGCCGACATTCGGCTTCACGACGCCGAAAAAAAGCGGTCGGTCCTGGATTTGGAGGAGCGCACGCACCCCCGGGACGCCGAACTGCGGCCCCTGAAAGGCGGCGAGAAAGGGCGCCGGAAATTCGATGTCGACGAGCTTGATCGCGTTGATCCCGGGCGCGTGGAAGGCCCCTTCGCCGCAGATGACGGTGAGGAGGTTGGGGAGCCTCGGGCCGAAATTGACGTGCGGGTAGGCGAGCGTGACCTGGCAGCATGCGTATTCGCGGGCGGCGAACCACGGCGCGGCCATCAGGGAGCGCGCTGAGCGGTCGAGGACGGAGAGCGCGAGGACGCGCGCGGCGTGTCGCGGGCGGAAATCCTCGTCCTGCCCGACCCGGCGCCACTGGGCGGTGCTCATCTCCTGGCAGAGGTGGGCCGCGGCGGCCTCGGGGTCGTCGACGCACTCGAAGCGATAGGTCAGTTCGAGGTAGTCGTCGGCGCGGAGCGAGCCTCGGTCCGCGAAGAAGCCTCGATCGACGGGAACGCCGTCCATCTACTCCCCCACGACCGTGACGACCACCTCGCGTCCGCGGCGCGGGCCGTCCAGCTCGACGAAGAGGATCCGCTGCCACGTGCCCAGCGCCGGCTTTCCTTCGCGGAGGGGGAAGGACTCCGACGCGCCGAGGAGAAAGGCGGCGAGATGGCTGTGGGCGTTCTTCCGATCGTCCACGGGCCTGCTGTCATGCCGGTAGCCTTGGCCGGGCGGTGCGAGGCGGCCGAGGAAAGCCTCGAAGTCTTGGAAGAGGCCGGTCTCGGCCTCCCCGAGTCGAATGGCGGCGGTGGTGTGCCGGGTCATGACCGAAGCGAGGCCGGCGCGAACCCCCAGGCGGGCGAGGGAGGCGGAGACGCGGTCGGTGACGTCCACGACCTCGAAGGGTGCGGACGTGTCTAGGGTGAATACCGTAGAGGCGTGGAGCATGTGCAGGCGCCTTTTGGACTCGAACATGGCCGACGAGGACGGAAATCAAATTTGAGATTTGAATTTTGCAATTTGCTGTTTGAGCTTTCAAATTCCAAATTGCAAAATCTCAAAATTCAAATTGCACGAAGAAGGGTCCCGCGCCGGTTCAGAGGTTTCCATCGGGCTCGACCCGCGAGCGCACCTCGCCGCGTGCGACCCGCGTCACGAGGACCTCACCAGGGGCGACGTCCGCCGGCGCGCGGACGACGGCGCCGTCGGCGGCGCGGCGCGTGACGCTGTAGCCGCGCGCGAGGACCGCGAGGGGACTGACCCCCTCGAGGCGGCCGGTCGCGGCGCGGGCGGCCTCGCGCGCGGAGTCGAGGCGCCGGCGGCCGGCGGCCTCCGCACGCGCGGTCAGTTCCGCGAGACGCTTGCGCGCCCGGGCCAGGGCCAAGGTCGGGAGGCCGGCCGCGAGGCGGGCTTGCAGGCCGGAGAGCCGCTCGCGACCCATTCGCAGATCCAGGGACAGCCCCGCTGCGAGCCGGTCGCGCGCGCCGGACAGCGCCGCGCGGGCCAGGGCCAGCCGGTGGGCGGGCGCCTCCGCGGAGAGCCGGGTCCGCACGCCGTCGAGCCGCTGCCGGAAGACGCCGCCGACCCGCACGAGCGCCGCGCGCAGGCGCTCCTCGAGGTCGTCAAGCCGCTGCGAAGCCTCCGCGACCCGGTCGAGCGGACGCTGGAGCGCGTGCCCCGCGCGGAGCGCGTCGAGACGCGCACGCAGCAGGCGGACCCGCTCCAAGTGTCCGCCGTCGAGCCGGCGCCGGGCCGCGTCGAGCAGCTCGAGCAGCTCGGCCTTCGGCCGCACGACGGTCTCGGCGGCGTGCGACGGCGTCAGCGCGCGGACGTCCGCGACCAGGTCGGCGATCGTCACGTCGATCTCGTGCCCGACGGCCGAGATCACCGGGATCCGGGAAGCGGCGATCGCGCGGGCGACGACCTCTTCGTTGAACGCCCAGAGATCCTCCGCGCTGCCGCCGCCGCGCCCGACGATCAGCACGTCCACGTCGGGCATCGTGTTGAGCAGGCGGATGCCCTCCGCGACCTCCTGGGCCGAGCCTTCCCCCTGCACGCGCGCGGGCGCGACGAGGATGTCCAGCTCGCGAAAGCGGCGGTCGAGAATCTGGAGGATGTCGCGCAGCGCGGCGCCCGACGGCGACGTCACGATGCCGATCCGGCGCGGAAGGACCGGGATCGGCCGCTTGCGGGCCTTGTCGAAGAGCCCCTCGCGCTCCAGCTTCTCCTTGAGCTGCTCGAACGCGAGCTGGAGGGCGCCTTTGCCCTTGGGCTCGATCGACTCGACCTTGATCTGGTACTTCCCCTGCTGCTCGAAGACCGTGAGCAGGCCGAAGGCGACGACCTCGAGGCCGTCCTTGAGCTGGAAGCGGACCCGATTGGCGATGCCCGCGAAGAGCACGGCCGCGAGCTGCGCGCCGGCGTCCTTGATGCTGAAGTACTGGTGGCCGGACGGGTGTCGCTTGAAATTGGAGAGCTCGCCCGAGACCCAGACCCGCCCGTAGGAGGACTCGAGCGTGGTCTTGATCCTCCGCGTGAGCTCGCTCACCGTGTGGACGTGGCGCGACTCGGCGGAGGGCTGAGGCGTGGAAAAGGGCATGCGGCGGCTCCCTCACGACCCGGGTGACTGTGACGGGTGCTCGCGACGACTTGACGACGCCGCTCGCGCTTCCTGGGGGCGCGGGCCTCCCTCCTTCGCTCGCTTGCCGCGAGCCACGGAGGGCGGGCCGACCCGCGCGAACCGTCACGGCGCCATCCCTTCGCCGCACCGGCAAGGGCGACGCCATCCGCCGTGCGTCGACTCGCCGCTACGGCGCCGCGACCGCATCCCGTACGACCGGTTCCGCCGGCGCGCCGTCCAGGAGGTTCCGGTCCTGCGTGATCACGACCCGCTGGATCTGCACGGCGTTCCCGGTCGCCGTCTCGATCGTCACGAGGGCGCCGCACAGCCGGACGTCGTCCGACGCGACGTCGAACGGGCAGGGCATCTGCGTCACGAACGACTGCAGCACGCGGTCGGTCCGCCGCCCGATGACCCCGTCGTGCGGGCCGCACATGCCCAGGTCGGTGATGTACGCCGTGCCCTTCGGCAACACCCGTTCGTCCGCCGTCTGGACGTGCGTGTGCGTCCCGAAAAGAAAACTGATCCGCCCGTCGAGGTACCAGCCCATCGCGATCTTTTCGGAGGTCGCCTCGGCGTGCATGTCGACCAGGATGACGTTCGTGTCGCGGCGCAGCTTGTCCACCGCCGCGTTGACCGCGTGCCACGGGGAGTCGGCGGGGGGCATCATGAAGACGCGGCCGGAGCAGTTGATGACGCCGACCTTCACCCCCTCGGGCGTCTCGTAGAGGCCGTAGCCCTTGCCGGCGGCCTCGGGCGCGTAGTTGAGCGGGCGGAGCAGGCGGTTGTCCCGGTCCATGACCGGCGCGATTTCGCGGCGCTTGAAGATGTGGTCGCCGCTCGTGAGGACGTTGGCCCCGGACTCCAGCAAATCGCGCATGCAGTCCGGGGTGACGCCGGAGCCGTCCGCCACGTTCTCCGCGTTGACGACGCAGAACCGGACCTGCTGCTGCCGGAGAAAGCCCCGGAGCCGATCGTGGATCAGCTTGCGGCCGGGCTTGCCGACCACGTCTCCGAGGGCGAGCACCTTGAAACGCATGGGGGCCCCGAACTCGGTCGCCTACCGGGCGAACTCGACGACGCGCATCTCGCGAATGACGGTGACCTTGATCTCGCCCGGGTAGTTCAGCTCGGCCTCGATGTCGTTCGCGATGTCGCGGGCAAGCAGGAGCGCCCCCTTGTCGTCCACTTTTTGCGAATTCACGATCACGCGGATCTCGCGCCCCGCCTGGATGGCGAAGGTCGTCTCCACGCCGGGGTAGCTGTTCGCGATCCCCTCGAGGCGCTCCATGCGCTTGATGTACTTCTCGAGCGTCTCCATCCGTGCGCCGGGCCGGGAGGCGGAGATCGCGTCCGCGGCCGCGGTGATGACCGTGTACGGGAACTCGGGGTTCATGTCGCCGTGGTGCCCGCCGGCGGCGTCCACGACCTCGGGCCGCTCGTCGAACCGCTTGAGCAGCTCGGCGCCGATGGCGGGGTGGCTCCCCTCCATCTCCTGGTCCACCGCCTTGCCGATGTCGTGGAGCACGCCGCAACGCTTGGCGAGCTTCGGATCGTAATGCAGCTCGCCGGCGATGGCGGAGGAAAGCCAGGCGACTTCCATGCTGTGCTGGAGGACGTTCTGGCCGTAGCTCGTGCGGTAGCGGAGACGTCCGAGGAGGGTCATGATCTTCGGGTGGAGGCCGTGGATGTCGAGGTCGTAGCAGGTCTGCTTCCCGGTCTGCTGGATGTGCTCTTCCATTTCCTTCTTCGACTGCTCGACGATCTCCTCAATGCGCGTCGGGTGGATGCGGCCGTCGCTGATGAGCTTCTCCATGGAGCGGCGGGCCATCTCGCGGCGGACGCTATCGAAGCCGGAGACGACGATCACGCCGGGCGTATCGTCGACGATGACGTCGATGCCGGTCGCCCGTTCGAACGCGCGGATGTTGCGCCCTTCGCGACCGATGATGCGCCCCTTCATTTCCTCGTTCGGGAGGTCCACCGTGGAGACGACCGTGTCGGCCGTGTGGCCGGCCGCGATGCGCTGGATCGCGATCGTGATGAGGCGTCGGGCCTCCGACTCGGTGATCTCCTTCACCTTTTCCTTGTTCTTGTTGATCATCGCGGAGAGCTCGGTCTGCAGCTCCGTCTCCACGCGGGTGAGGATCTGCCGGACCGCCTCTTCGCGGGTGAGGCCGGCGACCTGGTGCAGCTCTTTTCGGGCCTGCTCCACGAGCCCCTGCAGCTCGACCCCCTTGTCGTCGACCACCTTCTGCTTCTGTTCCAGCACGCGCTCGCGCTGCTCGATCTCGCGTTCTTTTTTCTGCACCGTTTCCTGTTTGCGGTCGACGATGTCCTCGCGCTTGTCGAGCTTTCGTTCGTTCTGCTTCAGTTCGTTGCGGACCTCGGAGGTCTCCTTTTCGAAGGCCTCCTTGAGCTTGAAGGACTCCTCGCGGGCCTTGAGGTGCGCTTCTTTGAGGATCTTTTCGCGGTCGTCCTTGGCGCCGTCGATGAGCCGCTGGGCGTCGAGCTGGGCCTGGCGGATGCGGTGGCGGACCCAGAGGAAGGCGGCGAGGCAGAGGCAGGCGGCGATGAAGACCATCGCCCAGGCGCCGGCGGTTTCCTGGGCGAGAAGGAGGACGAGCGGGGAAGAGAGGGTGGTACCCACGCGACACGAACCCCCGAAAAACGCGGGCATGGGAGCCCGCGGGACCGACGGGAGAAGGCCGGGTCGCGGAGGGGCGCGCAGGTGGCTCGGCGGGCGGGAGACGAAGGGGGCCAGCTCTAGGGCGTAGGGAGACGCTCCCCGGGTCGGCGACCGCGTCTTGCGGGGGCGCCGGCGGGACGAAAGTCGCGAACGGGGGCGGACGGAACCGCAGCGCTGCAGCGGCGCTCCGAACGCATGGACGACCCGGTCATCCCGCGACCCTCGCAACGCAAGTACGAATTCCCCGGACCCGTGTCGGGCGACCTGCCGTTCGCCGGCGGCGGGCCGCTTCCGAGGCCGCGGCGCCGACGGCGTGACCGGCCGTCCGGGGAGGAATTTGCTGGCCGTTCGTTCTCTCGCCCCCGAGACCGGCGCGGGCCGATCCGCGGGGACCTTCTATTCGAATCCTCACCCCGCCGGCGAGTCCCCCCGCGCAACGCGGGGAGCCGGCGAGAGCGGGCGAGGTTTCTTTGCCCCCTGCCGGGGGCGTTGGAATTCGACCTTCGAAGGAACGCTCGCGCCGCCCGCGGGGGGCCCGGCGCATGTTTTCTTGACTTTTCCGCTTGGGTTTTTACTTGGTTTTTCTTTTACCACCCGGGCGGCGGGCTGTCAAGGAATCCGTTGCGGGGGAGGGAGCGACGAGCGGAAGGGGGTGGCCGGTCGGAGTGGAGGGTAGGCACCGCCTCGGACATCGGTCTCGTCCCCCAATGTCACATCGTCAGTCCTTGGAACGAAGCCACATGCTGGAGCGCGGGGACGCGAATCGCCCCCCTCCTCGAACCGTCATTTTCGGTGGGGCGCCGAGTCCGGGAGGGCAAGCGACACGATGCGCTCGTCGGGAAGCACCGCCCGCACCTCGACCCTGGCGCCCAGGGCCCCGAGAACTCTGAGCACGGTTGTGAGCTTCGAGCGGATCGGGTCACGCTCCAACTCCGAAATCGTCGATTGCGAGACCCCCAGGCGACGCGCGAGGTCGCCCTGTGTGAGCTGAAGGGCTTCACGCAGTTCGGCGAGGGACATCGCGGGCGTCGCGCGGGTTTCGCCGCGGGAGCCCAGCAACTCGACGGTGCGCCCCACGGCGTCGTCGACGCTCGAGACCACTTCGAGTGGCCCCTCGCCGTAGGAGACGTCGTCCCGCAAGGAGATCCCGAAGCCCCGATAGGGCCTCCAAACCAAGGTGACGGCTCGGTCGCGGTGCTCCACATCCACCGTCCAGGCACTACGACTTCGGAGCGGCTTGTCTACCGACACGTTCGCACTCGGCAGCTTCGCGTGCAGCCGACGCGTCAGATGATCAATCTGTGTCATGGATCCAAGACCTCTCTGCCGTCCGCGCCGCCCTTCGAGAAGAGAACCTCACCCGCGAGAGGCTCTGAGTTCGCGACCCGGATCTGGATCGCGCCATTCTCTCGAATCAGCGTATTGTGTCCAACGTGACGGAAACGCCTGACGTTCGGATGTCCACTCAGCCTGCGCTCGCTGTCCAAGCGCGGCGGGTAGAGTCGCCCGTCGGAGCGCCATGCGTCCGGGTTGAAGGGAACCCCGGACAGCTCGTCCTCGACCTGGTTCAACGTCGTCTCGATCTGGCGCCAGGCCTCCTGAAAGTCGCGGGCGGCAGGGTGGGCGTGGAGGCGGCGGAAGAACTCCGCGATGCGCGCAGCCTTCGGTCGCGGCACTCGTCCCGGTCTCCGTAAATTATAGCCATCAGCCTATAATTTGCAACACCTGTCTCGCGCCCCTTCACAGGTCCCCCCACGACCCAACGTGCGCGTGGGGCAACGGATTAGCCGACCCCGCAAAGTCCACTCCCTCACGTGCGCGGAAACCTTTTTTTTTCACGGCGATCGGCGGTGAGACCCACTTCGGATGCTCCACGCCGGCCGCGGAGCTCCCAAGGGCCGCACCCCACCCCAGGCCCTACTCCAGCGGCTGCCCCTCCCCCGCTTCGTCCTTCGGCTCCGGGCACGACTCCTGCCACGCGACGAACGGCCCGGCCACGAGGTAGTCGAGCGAGCCGGTCTGGAAGGAGCGGACCGCGTCCTCCGAGCTGCAGACGATCGGCTCCTCGTGCATGTTGTACGAGGTGTTGATGCACGACGGGACGCCGGTCATGCGGTAGTACTCGCTCAGGATCCGGTGGAAGCGCGGGTTCCGCTCGCGATGCACGACCTGCGCCCGCGCGGTCCCGTCCACGTGCACCGCCGCCGCGCAGTTGCGGCGCATCGGCTCCTTCGCATGATAGGTGATCGTCATGAACTCCGCGCTGTACTCCGTCCCGGGGATCACCTCGAGGTACTCGTCCACGCGTTCGGCCAGGATCGCCGGCGCGAACGGCATGAACTCGTTCCGCTTCAGCCGCACGTTCAGCGTGTCGTTGATCGTCGGGTCCTTCGCCGACGCAAGGATCGTCCGGTTGCCCAGGGCGCGCGGCCCGTACTCCATCCGCCCGTCGAAGTGACCCACGGTGAAGCCCTGCGCCACGAGCCGCGCGGCCACGGTCTCCGCCGCGGCCACCCGCTTGTAGCGCGTCTTGCCGGCGACCAGCGCGCGCTCGATCTCGGCGTCGGTCTCGGACGGCCCGAAGAAGACCGACGGGAGCCGGGCGGGCAGGAGCGGGCTGCGCGCGGCGCCGGCGAAGTAGGCCGCTCCGAGCGGCAGGCCGACGTCCCCCATGCCGGGGTGCACGAAGACCTCTTCCACGCCGCACTGCTGGGCGATGAGCTGGTTGGCGCGGACGTTCGCGAAGCAGCCGCCGGTCAGGGCGACGCGCCGGATGCCGGTCCGGCGGACCGCCTCGGAGATCAGCTCCACGCAGACCTCTTCGAAGCGCCGCTGGAACGCCGCCGAGAGGTCCTCGGGGGAAACGCGCGCGATCAGGTCGGGGATGCGACCGGTGAACTCGAACTGCGCGCGCAGCCGGTCGAGGATCGGACTCACGCGCACGGAGAGCGGTTCGCGGACCACTTGGATCCAGGAGCGGATCACGGAGTACAGTCGCTCCGGGTCGCCGCGCCCGGCGAGGCCCGTGATCTTCCCCGCGTGGCGGGTCGTTTTGTAGCCGAGCAGTTTCACGGGGAACGCGTAAAAGCGGCCGACCGAGTGGGGCCAGGGGATGAAAATCCACGGCTTCAGCTTTCCCCCCTCGCCGATCGCGACCGCGCCGGCGTTGCGCCCGCCCTGTCCTTCGAGGTCGACCACGAGCCACGGCCGGTCGTCCGGCACCGTGTAGTAGGCAGCGGCCAGGTGACAGAGCGTGTGGGGGACGAACTCCAACTCGGGCGCGGCGCCGGACGCGTGCAGGAAGGCGGAGAACTCGTCGAACTTCGAGAGGTATTTTTCGCGCGGCTCGCTGCCGTTGAGCTTCGCGATGTTCTTGTAAAAGCGGTGCGGGCGGAGGAAAGGCGAGAGGCCCCAGAGGCCTTGCCGCATCCGGAGCTCGCGATGGACCCAGCTATACTCGGCCCGCTTCTCGGGGAGGGTGGAGCCGCTGATCGCCACGACGTCCACGTCGCGCGGCTCGACGCCGGCGATCTGGAGCGCACGGGGCGCGGAGAGCCGGGGGGCGCTGCCGTCGGACTTGCGGCGGCTCAGTCGCTCCTCGGAGACCACGGACAGGATGCGACCGTCGGCGACGACGGCCGCGCCCGTGTCGTGGGTTTCGTAGTGCACGCCGAGTACGATCATGGCTTTCAAACCGCGAAGAGAACCGCGAAATGCCGAGGCTGCAACCCCAGCGCCAAAAACGACCACGGACGGAACCGCGAATTGCGCCCATTTCGCGAATCATTTTTTTCGGATCGGTCAGGCAACTTACCTGGTTCGATTCCCGGCCGTCGCATTGGCGAAACTCGCGAAAGTGGCGGTTTCGTCCCCGCCCTTCGGGGTAGCGGTTTCAAAGAAGCTCGCAATTTTAGCGGTTTGGGCTCGAAATCCGAAGAGAATTCCCGCAGCAGTACGCACGCTCCGGCCGCTGCCCCCCACCCCCGGCCGCAGCCTGCTTTCTCATCGCGGCAGCTTCCGTGGTTCCACTCCGGTCGGTCTGCGCACGGAATTGCCTTGATTTCGCGCCGCCATCAGGCTTATATTGCCTTGCTTTTCTTGCATCCGACGCCTTTCTTGGGGCTGATTTTGAGACGCAACATTCACCGCGCCCTGGCGGAGTGGCGAAAATCGGCAAGCCGCGACGTGCTGCTGGTTCGTGGCGCGCGCCAGGTCGGCAAGACCTTCTCCGTCCGCGAATTGGGCAAGACCTTCCCGCACTTCGTCGAGGTCAACCTGGAAGAAAACACCGAGGTTCACTCGTTCTTCAGGGGCAGGCTGACGCCTGCTCCCCTCTGCGAAAAGCTCTCCGCGTACTTCGCCACGCCGATACTCCCCGGCGAGACCCTGCTCTTCTTCGATGAGCTCCAGGCCTGTCCGAACGCTCTCCGTGCGCTCCGCTTTTTCCGGGAGCAGATGCCGCGTCTCCACGTCGTCGGCGCCGGCTCGCTGTTGGAGTTCGCCCTGGCGCAGCTCCCTTCGATGGGGGTGGGCAGAATCACCTCCCTCTTCATGTATCCGCTGACGTTCGAAGAGTTCCTCCTCGCGCTGGGGGAGGATGCGCTGAGTGGCGTCGTCGCGCGGGCGAACGCGACGCAGCCCATCGCCGAGCCACTCCATCAACGACTCGTCGAGCTTCTCCGTACCTACCTCCTCATCGGTGGCATGCCCGCGGTGGTCAATTCCTACGTAGAGAAGCACGATCTGACCGCCTGCTTCAAGCGGCTGGACGACTTGCTCCTCACCCTCGAGGACGACTTCGCGAAGTACAGGGAACGCGCGCCGGTACACCGGATGCTCGAGGTGTTCCGCTCGATCGCCTTCCAGGCGGGCGGCAAGTTCAAATTCGCAAGGGTCGACTCGCCGGCTTCCTCGCGCGTCGTCCGGGAAGCCTTGACTCTGCTGCTGCAGGCCGGCTTGGCCCATCGAGTGACCCACACGGACGCCCGCGGCCTCCCGCTGGGCGCGCAGGTCGACCCGCGAAAGTTCAAGGTGCTGCTCTTCGACGTGGGCATCCATCAGCGCCTCCTCGGCCTCGATGTGCCGTCCTACCTTACCGCGGAGGATGTGGAGCTTGTGAACAGGGGCAGCTTGGCCGAGGTCTTTGCCGGTCTCGAACTCCTCGCCCGCCCGCCGGTCCACACGAAGCCCGCGCTGTACTACTGGCATCGGGAGGCCCGGGCCAGCAACGCGGAGGTGGACTACGTCCTCCAGGACGGCGCCGCGGTCCTTCCCGTAGAGGTCAAGGCGGGCACGCGAGGCCAGATGCAAAGCCTGCGTCTCTTCCTGGACGAGCGCGGCCTCACGCGGGGCATCCGCGCCTCCTTGGAGAATTTCTCCCGGTACGAGCGCGTCGAGGTCATTCCCCTGTACGCGATCGCCCGCCTTGGGCGTCGCAACGCGCGGGGAGGGGAACCTCCTCCTGCCTCATGAAGCAGAGCAGCCACGCACAATTCGCGGTTTCCTCTTCGTCCCTTCCAACGCCTCCAGCGAGGCTCGCCCTCCTCTCCGCCCGCAGGTGAAATCCGAAGAGAATTCCCGGCCGGACGTGTATACTCGGGCGGCTCCCCCATCCCACGAAATTCGCGGTCCCCCATGCGCGACACGGTCCTTCGCGTCCTCCCCAGCCACGCACGCGTCCAGGCCGCGCTCGACGAGGCGGCCGAGGACGCCCTCCGTCGCGCACCCGACGGCCGCTCCGCGGTGCTGCTGGGCCACCGGCTCACGACCTTTCCGGGCCTCGCCGAAGCGGTCTACGCCGAGGCCCCTGCCCCGCGAAGTCTCTTCGGCAATACGGCCCGGCGGCTCCTGGCCGGTGAGGTCGTCCGCGGCTACCTCACGGGCACGCGCCGCTACTTCTCCTCGCAGCTCCCGTTCCGCGGCTTCGTGGACGTGCTGCTCGGGCTCTTCGACGACCTGGGACGCGCCCGCGTCACCCCGGAGCGCTTCCGCGAAGTCCTCGGCGCCGCCGCGACCGCCACGCCACCGGCCGTGCAGGGGGATCCCCGAAAGTACGAGGAACTGGCCGCCCTCTACGCCGGCTATCGCGACCGGCTGGTCGCCTGCGGAGGACTCGATCGTCCGACGATGGAGGCCGAGGCGCGCGGCCTCCTCCTCGACCCCAAGCAGCCGATTCGCTTCCTCGAAGGCGTGGCCGAGGTCGAGGTCTCGGACCTCTACGACCTCACGCCCGTGCAGTTCGAGACGCTGCTCGCCGTCGTCCAGCGCGTCGGGGCGGCCCGCGTCACCTTCCCGTACAATCCGGAACGGCCGGACGCGTACCGCTTCGTCGGCGAGCACACGCTCGGCTGGTTCGAGGCGCTCGGCGACGCCCCGGTCGCCTCCGCGATCGACCCGTGCTTCCGCCCCCCCTGAGGAGCGGACCGGCGCCACGCTCGACCACGTCCTGGAGCACCTCTTCCGCGGCGCGGGCGAGCGTCCCCCGCCGGCGCCGGTCGACGGCACGGTGCGCATCCTCGCCGCCCCCGGTCCGGCCCGCGAGGTGGAGGAAATCGGACGCGAGGTGCGCGCGCTGCTGGCCGCGGGGACCGGGCCCGATGCGATCGGCATCGTCTTCCGAAGCCTCGCCGTCTACGGCCCGCTCGTCGAGGACGCCTTTCGTCGGATGGGCATCCCCACGCAGTTCCGGCGCGGCAGTCCCGTGCTCGCGGTCCCCGCCGTGCGCGCCCTCCTCGCCCTGCTCGAGATGGCGGCGTCGCCGGGCAGCCTCGAGCCGGATCGTGTCGTGTCGCTTTGTTCCTCCGCCTACCTCGACCTCGAGTTCCCCTCGCCGACGGGGCCCGTGCCCGCGCCGGCGCTCGAAGCGACGCTCGCGCAGGCCGGAGTGCTCCCAGGTACGCCCGCCGAGTGGGACCGCGCGCTCGCCCGGCATGTCGCCCGACTCGGGCGCGGTCGCGGGGCCCGGAGTGCGCGACGTCGCGCCCAACGGCTGTACGCGGATGCGGTCCGCCGCGGCGTCGCGGACCTCGCCGCACAGCTCTCGGCGCTCGGGTCCCCTCGGACGCCCGCCGGGCACGCGGGCGCGATTCGCGACGCGATGCGGCGCTTCGGGTTCCGGCGGCGCGTGCGCTCCGCGGCCGAGCTCCCCCTACGACGACGCGATGGGCTGGCCCTTGTGGCGGTCGACCGGATCCTCTCCGAGGCCGAGGACGCCGAGGCGTGCGGCGCGGCCCCCAAGCGGGACCTTCCCCTCGCCGGCTTCCTCGACCTCCTGGCACGCGGGCTCGCGGAAGTGAGCGTCCCCGGCGAGCCCGCAGCCGGGGGAGGCGTCCGCGTGCTCGACGCCTTCGATGCGCGCGGGCTGCGCTTCGACGCCGTTTTCGTGGGCGGGCTCGTCGAGGGGGAGTTCCCCGTGGCCCACCGTGAGCCGCACCTCTTCACGGACGAGGAACGCGAGCTGTTCCGCGACGAGCGCGGTCGCCGGCTCTTCCGCAGCACGCGGCTGCTCCAGTGGGAAGACCCGCTGCTCTTCTGCCTCGCGCTTTCCTCCGCGCGGCGCGAGGCGATCCTCTCCTATCCGACCGTGGACGCCCGCGGCGAGGCGGTCCTGCGCTCGTATTTCGTCGAAGAGGTGCTGCGGCTGCTCGCGGCCGGCGACGCCCCGCCGGGAACGGTGGAGACGGAGCGCGTGCGCGAAGTGCCGCTCTCGGAAATCGTCCCGCCGCTGGAGCGCGCGACCGACCGCGCCTCCGTGCTCGCCTCGCTCTTCCGGGAAATGTGGCGGCGGCCGGCCGCCCAGGCCGACGGCCCGCTCGCGGCCGCGCTCTTCGCCTCGCTCCGTCGCCGATCCGCGCCCGCCGGCACCGGCGCCGGCGCCGGCGACCCGGACACGTGCCTGCGCCTCGCGCGGATCGAGACCCGGCGCGAACGCTTCTTCGGCGCCGCCGAGCCGCGGGAGCGCGAGGGACTGGCCACCCCCTGGACCGGCCTGCTCGACGAAGGCCGTCTCCGCGCGCCGCTTGCACGCCGGCTCCTGACCGGTCGCAAGGCGGTCTGGAGCGCCAGCCACTTCGAGGAGTACGCCAACTGCCCGTTCAGTTTCTTCATGGATCGCGTGCTGGACCTGGAAGCCTTCGTACGCCCGGAGGTCGAGCTGTCGCCCGCGGCCGTCGGCACGCTGGCCCATGCGATTCTCGAAACGTGCTTCCGCGACCTGCACGCACGAGGCGCGCTTCCCATCGTCGATCGGGACGCCGCGCAGACGGCCCTCTCGCGCGCGGCGGAGCAGGTCTTCGAGCACTGGGAACGCGAGGAAAACCTCGGCGATCCGGTCTTCTGGGAGCTCCGCAAACGCGAAGTGCTCGCGGTTCTCCGGGGCGTGGTCGAGCGTGAGGCGGAGCTGGAGGCCGAGGATCCGTCCGCCCTGCCCGCACACTTCGAATTCCCGTTCGGCTTCGGAAGCGGCGAAATCCCCGACCCCGTAGGCGTGCCGATGGGCGAGATGGGGACAGTGAGGCTTCGCGGCAAGATCGACCGCGTCGACCTCGGGCCGGATCGCCTCCGCGTGGTCGATTACAAGTACAGCCGATCGAAGGAGAAATTCACGGACGCGACCTCCGAGGCGCGGGTCGGGACGCGCAACTTTCAGCTTCCCCTCTACCTCTGGGTGCTCGGGAAGCATCTGGAGGCCCGCGGCGTCCTCGGCGCATCCGCCCAACGGCAGGGCGGGATTTTCCTCCTGAAGGAGCCGGACCTCCTGACCGCGACGTTTCCCGCCGCGCTCTTCGGCGAGCCGAGCGGGCACGGCGACGACCTCCCGACGCGGATCGGCGCCCTCCTGAAGCGCGCGCTCGACGGCCGCTTCGACGTCACCCCGCACGAGTGTCCGTTCTGGTGCGAGTTCCGCAACGCGTGCCGGTACTATCTGCCCCTGCGAGGAAGCTGAGGGGGATTGCGGATTGCTGATTGCCGAATGCTGATTGGGGATGACCATCGGACGGCCTGCGAACGCTTGAGCCCCCACTGCATGCGTCGAGGCAAAGCCGAACCGCGACCGTCAGGGAGCGGCCTCGACGCGCCCTTCGCCCACCCCGCGTTCAACCGAGCGCGCAGTTCGTCAATCAGCAATCGTCAATGGGTGTGGCTACTTTTCGACGACAGCGCCCAGACCGCCTGAAGGCGGTACTACGAACAGTAGGTTCCGAGAGCAGCACCCACTGTTTGTAGTACCCCCTTCAGGGGGCCTACGAAAAGTAGCCACACCCATCGTCAATCGTCAATCAGCAATCGCCCAACCCCGTCCCGTTCGAATCGCCGACCCGCAATCGAGTGACCCCGCCACTTGCCGGACCTGACTCCTTCCCAACAAACCGCCCTCGCCTTCGAACGGAACACCGTCGTCTCCGCCGGCGCGGGCTCCGGAAAGACGCGGGTGCTCGTTGAGCTGTTCCTGAAACTCCTCGCCGCGCCGTACACGTCGCTCCCCCCCGCGCCCGCGCCCGCGCCCGCACCCACCCCGGAGCGCATCGTGGCCATCACGTTCACGGAAAAGGCCGCCGGCGAGATGCGGGAGCGGATTCGCGCGACGATCGACGGCCGCATCGCCTCCGCGGCGGACGCCGCGACCGCCCGCTGGTGGTCCGAGGCCAGGCGCCGGCTCCCCTCCGCGCCGATCCGTACGATCCACTCCTTCTGCGCGGGCCTCCTTCGCGAAAACGCCGCCGAGGCGGGGGTCGATCCGCAATTCACCGTCCTCGACGAACGCGAGTCTTCGTCGCTTTTCCAGGCCGCGGTCTGGGAAGTGGTCGTGGGCGGCGTGCGGGCCGGGGACGCACGCGTCCAATCGCTCGTCGAGGACTTCGGCCTCCGTCGGTTCGCGGACTACTCCCCCGACGGCGTGCTCGATTTCGTCCATCGCCTCCACGGGGAAGTGTCCGGCGCGGGCGTGACGCTGCGCGACGTGACGCTCGTGGCGCCTCCGCTCGAGCCGGCGGTCGAAACCGCGCTGCTGCGAGGGCTCGCGGCCCGGCTCGCCTCCGCCGTCGCGCGCTTCGTCGAGCTCGCCGCGACCGGCACGTCGGACCTCCAGGCGGCCGGCGCCGCCCTTCGCGCCTCGTGGGACCGGCTCGCGCCGCAGTTCGCTGTGCTCTCCCCGGACTCCCCCCAAGTGCTGCTGCGCGGCCTTCGCGAGCTGGCCCAGCGGGCCGGCTATCGTGGAAAGGGCGCGTCCCTGTTCCGCGAGCCCGCGACCGAGCTCAAGTCGCTCTGCGGCGAGCAAGGCGAGCTGCTCGAAGCCTTTGCCGAAGCGAAGGCGCGTCCCAAGGCGGCCCGCATCCTCGAGGTCCTGCGCGAGGTCGATGCGTCCTATCGCGCCCGCAAACAGGCGCGCGCCGGGCTCGATTTCGAGGACTTGCAGGCCGGCGCGCGCGCCTTGCTGCGCGACGGGCCGTCGATCCGCCGCCGGTACAAGCGAGCGTTCGACTTCCTGCTGGTCGACGAATTCCAGGACACGAACGAGCTGCAGCGCGAGATCGTCACGCTCCTCGCGGAGGAGGAGGGGCGGGAGGCGCACGTGCCGTCGGGAGCGCAGGCGAGCCGCCTCCTCGCGTTCGCCCCCCGGAAGCTCTTCGTCGTCGGCGACCCGAAGCAATCGATCTACGGCTTCCGCGGGGCCGACGTCGGAGTCTTTCGCGACCTCGCCGAGCGGGTTGTGGCCTCGGGCGGGGCCCGCGTGGCGTTCCAGGAGAACTTCCGGTCCACTCCGTGGGTCGTCCACTTCGTGAACGAGCTGGCGGCGAAGACCGTGCTCCCGGTCGAGCAGGGGCCGGGCGCGGACGAGCCCCATCGCGTGCGGTTCGGGCCCGGCCACCGCCTGCTCGCGCGGCGCGACGAAGTCCCCTGGGACGGGCAGGTGGAGGCGATCAGCGTGTCCGGCGACAGCGCGCTCGCGGCCCGGGTCGAGGAGGCGGCCGTGCTGGCCGAACGCGTGCTCCGCCTGGTCGACCCGGCGGACGGCGTGAAGGTCGGTGACGGCGACGACCGGCGACCCGCGCGCTTCGGCGACGTCGCCTTCCTCTTCCGTGTCCTCACGGACGTGAAGCTCTACGAGCGCGAACTGCGGCGCCGCCACGTCCCGTTCTACGTCGTGCACGGCCGCGGTTTCTTCGAAACGCAGGAGGTGAAGGACCTCCTGAACCTGCTCGCCTACCTCGATAACCCGCTGGAGCAGGTGCCGCTCGCGGGCTTCCTGCGCTCCCCGCTGGTGGGCCTCTCGGATGCGACGCTCTTCCGGCTGGCGCAAGCAAGGAAGGGGGAAGCCGGCCTGCTGGACCCGCCCGGACCGAAGCGTCTGCCCGAGGAAGAGGCGCGGCGCTTGACGTTCGCGCGCGAGCACGTCGCGGAGTGGTCGCGGCTTCGGGACCGGATCCCGCTCGCGGAGCTGCTTGCGCGCGTCGTGACGGAGTGCGGCTACGAGGCGGTCCTGCTCTCGCTCTTCCAAGGCGAGCAACGGCTCGCGAACGTCCGGAAACTGCTCGAGCTGGCGCGTCGTTTCGAAAAGTCGGGTGCGACGCTCTTCCGGGACTTCGTCCGCTACCTGCAGCACCAGGTCGAGGAGGGGACGCGCGAACCGGAGTTCCCGCTCGCGGCCGAGTCGGCGAACGTCGTACGGCTCCTGTCGATCCATCAGGCGAAGGGGCTGGAGTTCCCGATCGTCTTCCTGCCGGATCTCGGTCGCAAGCGGCAGCCGCCCGCGGGCGGCGTGGCCTTCAGCCCTCGCCTCGGGCTTGCGGCAAGCGTTCCGCTGGGCCCGTTGGGCGCCAGCGTGCGTTCGCCGAGCGCCCGGCGCATCGTGGAGGAGGCGGAGAACCGGCAAGCGGAGGAGGACCGGCGCCTCTTCTACGTCGGAGTCACGCGGGCGCGGGACAGGCTGGTGCTCCTGGGAAATCTCGGCAAGGCCGCTCGGACGACGTGGGGCGGCTGGGTGCGGGAGTTCGTCGGGGAGCCGGCGCTGCAGGAGGCGGCGACTACGGAGGGTGGAGTGGAGGTCCGCTTTCCGGTCGCGGATCGCGGAGACGGGCAGGCCGGGGAGGGGCGCGTGCGCGTGACGGTCGCAGGGGCGCCGAGCACGGCCACGGGCGGCTCTTCGCCGGCGGAGGCGTCGGAGCCCACGCTTGCGGAGCTTTGGCAGGAAGGTCCACCGTCGCCCACGCCGGAGGACATGGCGCGCGCGCGGGCGCTGCTCGACCGACTGGAGGCGTCGTCCGGCGGCGCGGCGGCGGGCGCGGCGCGCAGCTCGGTCGCCGACCTGGCGGAGCTTGCGACCTGCGAGCGTCGTCACTTCTACCTTTGCCGGCTTGGGCTCGGCGAGGAGGAGGCGGACGAAGCGACGGGGGCGGCCGAGCCTGCGAACGCGCCGGCACCCGGCGGCGGTCGCTTGCCCGCGCGTGAGCGCGGACTCCTGGCTCATGCCGTGCTCGCTTCAGCGGACCTGGAGCTGTACGGGGTTCCCCTGATCCAGGAAATCGAAGAACGGCTGGCGGCGCTCGCCGGCCGCTCCGTCCAGGGAGACGCCGCGTTGGAGGCCGTTCGGGAGGACGTGGTGCGCTTTCTGTGGAGCGACTGGGCGAAGCGCATGCGCCGCGCGCGTCGCCGCGAACGGGAGCTGCCCTTTCGCCTCGCGCTGGCGCTCGAGAGCGGCGGGCGGCTCTTCGTGGACGGGGTGATCGATCTCCTCTTCGAGGGGGCGGACGGGGAGTGGTGTGTGCTGGAATACAAGTCGGGACGCCGCCGGCCGGAGACGGAGGAACGCCACCGGTTCCAGGCCACGCTTTACGCCCTGGCGGCGCGACGCGCGCTGGGGATCGCGGACGTGCATGCGGCGATCAAATATCTCGGCGACCGGGACGAGGCGCCGGTCGACCTTGCGACCGGCGGCGCTGACCTGGAGGCCTTCGAGCGGCGGCTCGGGGTCCTGGGCCGAGCGCTGCTCCGCGGCGAGGCCGCCGAGGAGGCATGGCGCCAGGTGCAGCCGGCCACGCGCTGCGGGGAGCTGGGGTGCGGGTTTCGGGCGCGGTGCGGCAGGTAGCTTGACAGCCCCGCCGTGTGTCGCTATCATCCCCCGTCCGACTTCGCATTTTTTCCGGGTGGGGACCTTTGCAAGGAGCACATGCCGCATGAGCTACGTCCTGGAATCGTTTCGATGGTTTCACGTGTTTTTCGGCATCATCTGGATCGGGATGCTGTACTACTTCAATTTCGTCAACGGCGCGTTCGAGAAGGGGCTCGATGCCTCGCTGAAGAAGCCGGTCGTGCCGGCGCTGCGCGGCCGCGCGCTCTGGTGGTTCCGCTGGGGGGCGATGCTCACGTTCCTGACCGGCGCCGTCATGTTCCTGATCCTCATGCACCAGTCGATGGCCAGCGAAGAGGTCGGCGGCTGGTTCTACTCGAAGAAGGGCGCCGCGCTCACCGGCCACTGGTGGATCACGATGGGGGCGCTCTTCGCCTCGGTCATGTGGTTCAACGTCTGGTTCGTGATCTGGCCCCGTCAGCAGAAGCTGCTCACGGGCATCGCGACGGGGAACAAGCCCGCGGACTTCGACCAGATGGTGAACACGGCGACGTTCGCCTCGCGCATGAACACCTTCCTGTCGATCCCGATGCTGGCCGGGATGGTCGGCAGCCAGCACCCCATCTTTCCGGCTGGGGACGAGACCTGGACCCTCCTCGGGATGGTGATCGTGACCGGGCTCGGCTTCGGGCTGGCCTACCACCTGATCTTCAAGACGGCCGGCGTGGTCGGCAAGGAATTCGCCAACATGGTCGCCCCGGCGGCCGCGGCCGCGGCGGCCGCGGCGCCCGCTGCGCCGGCGCCGGCGCCGCCCAAGGCATAGGCGGCGGGCGAGAGCACTCGCGCATCAAAAAAGAGAAGGGCGACCCGTCATGGGTCGCCCTTTTTTTTTGTGCGTGCGGAGCGCGCCCCAGGTCATGCGCCGGCTCCTCGCCGATCGCCAGTGCCGGCGGAGCGAAGGAGTCTCCGCGCCCACGAGCGGTCGCCCGGCTCCAGCGCGGGTTTTGGGGATCGAGAATAGTCCGTGCCGAGCCCATAAGCGCCGGCCTCAAAAACGCGAACCATCAGCACCTGGAGGTCCAGCACGGCATCCGAGTCGGGGGCGAGCAGGGGGACAGAGACGCGTGGTAACCGATCCCGCAGGCGAATCGGATGGACCTCCGCACGTTCCCGGAAATCGGCACGCCTCAGCACCACACGGTACTCGTGAGGTGGAAGAGAACCGAGGTGACCGAGAGGCAACGCCACGGTGTGTTCGCCCGCGCGAAGAAGGTCGATTTCCACCAGATGCACGTCCGAGGCCAGCACTTCTTCCTGCTTCTGGAGATACTTTGCGCGCGAATCAGTACCGGTCCTCTTGTTGGCGTGGGAGAGTACCTCCAGGACGGTGACCAAGCGCCGGTCGTGGTGGACACTGCGGATTTCCACGAACGTCTCCCGCACTTCCAGCGGCTCCAGGACGAGGAGAACCGGTTCGTCCGCCGGTCCGACGCTCGGCCGGTGCGCCCGGGCCCGTAAAGCGGAGTGTTGCACGACGGAGACGTGGGGAGCGGTGACGCGCTCTGGGAGCTCAACGACAAGACGCTGACCGGGCCAAGCAACATAGCGGGGCGCGAGCTGCCGCGTCAGCTCCTCGGCGAGATGGATGACGAGAGCATCGTGCGCGCCGGGCCAAACGCCCGGGTGCTCAAGCCACGGGTCCATGCCGGGGAAGCGATATTTCAGCGTGCTGTCCATGCGAGCCAGCCTGCAGGGAGGGTAAGGGAACGTCGTCCCTGGCGAGCATAGCAGACCGTGTGAGACAAGGCCAAGCGGCGCTCCGCGAGGGCCGGGCGCGGATTCGGGGGCGAGGCAGCGCCGTGCCCCTACACTTTACGGGTACGTGAAATCCACACTCAGCGTCTCCTGGGCCTTGAGCGTCACTTCCTGGGTCTTCGTCCCGAAGACCTCGTGCCAGGCCTCGACGGTGTAGCTTCCGGCCGGGAGCTTCCTCGGGAATTCGTAAGCGCCCGACTCCCCGGTGACCGCGAAGTAGGGGTGCCCGAGCACGCCGAGCGCGCCGGCCATCCAGCCATGAACGTCGCACGAGAGGCGAAGCATGACCTGTGGGCCCGCGAAACTCTTGTTCTTGGCTGCGCCCTGCATGGAGAGCGAGAAGTTGTCCACCTCCCCCTTGCTCGCGTCCAGGATGTGGATGTTATGCGACAGCGTGTCGACGTTCACGAACTTCACGTCCTGCCCCGTCATGGCCGCCGAAATGCGCGGCTCGTACATGCATCCCGTGTTCGTGATTTTCACGACCTCCGTCGGCGTCGCGAACTTGAGCTTTGGGTCGAGGCCCGACTTCACGTACACGAGCACCCCTGCGACCCTTCCCCCCTTTACGAGCACGTCGGTGTTCTCCACCGGACCCCCGCCTCCGCAGGAGAAGCCCCCCATGTTCACGATCTGCGGCTTGGGCGGGTCTCCCTTGTAGGTCACCGTCCCCCGCACCGTCCCCGCGGTCGCCGGATCGATCGGGGTCTCCTGCTCCTTCGGCACCTTGGGCACCGCCGGCCCCTTGTCGCAGCCGCCGCCGAGCGCCAAGCCGAGCACAAGCGCGAGCGCGACACCAGCGACCGGAGCCGGCCTTCGAACGACGATCTTCACTTCACGCCTCCCGTAGCGGACCCGACGGCCGACCCTCAGCCGAGAATCGTCGAAACCAACGCGTACGCGACCAGGATGACGGCGCCCGCCACGGCCCAATCAGCGAACCCGGTCGACGTCGTGGTCGCCTCGGCCTGGGCCACCGGGAAGCCCATCAGAATCCTCACGCGTCGGAGGAGCCGGCCCCAGGTATAGCGCACGACCACCAACCCCACCAGGAGCCCACCGCCGTAGAGCATCCACGCCAGCGAGCGCTGGTCCCCGGGGTCCATCTGCAGCCGGTTAATGATCCAGGACGCCCATTGCAGGACAAACGGCGGGGGTTGCAGGTATTTCTCCAAGGCGACCAGCCTCCAAACGATAGGCCCAAAAAGCACCGTGGACGAAAGGGGGTTCAGCGCACCCGGGGCGCCAGCTCCCCGCGCAGCCCCTCGTTCACCTTGCGGGTGACTTCCACCTGCTCGTTGAAATAGTCGAGGCACTGCGTCAGACGCGTCTCCTCGCCGCCCGCACCGTCC
Source organism: Planctomycetota bacterium (assembly GCA_016197205.1). Taxonomy (GTDB): domain Bacteria; phylum Planctomycetota; class MHYJ01; order WSZJ01; family JACPWG01; genus JACPWG01. The sequence goes on along the minus strand of JACPWG010000082.1, from coordinate 23,427 downwards.
GGCGGCTCCACGAGGGCCTTCTCCAGCACGTGGCGCGAACGGTCAAGCGTCACCGCAATCTCCGCCCGCTTCGCCTCCAGCGAGCGCGCCAGCGCCAGCCGTTCGTCGGCGAGCGCCAGCTTCTTCCGGGTCGAGTCCAGCAGCGGATCGTCGTCCCGCAGGCGCTTGAGCTGCCGCTCCACGTCGAAGCGCTCCCGCTCGAGCTGCTCCAACGGAAAGCGGCCCCGCTGCTCCTCGACCCGCAGCAGATGACGAAGCGCTTCCATGCCGGACAGCACGATCTCCCGCGTCGCACGCACGATGTCGTCCCGCTGAAAGGAAAAGACCACATCCCCGAGCGTCTTCTCCAACTCCGCCCGCAGCCGCAACAACTCGCGGAGCTGCTCCGCTTCGCGGCCGAGCCCCTTCGCCTTGAGCGACCGCTCGACCTCGCCGATCTCGCCTTGCAGACGCGCTTCGTCCTCCGCGCGCCACTTCGACTTGACCCGATCCAGGAAGTGCTGCGTCCGGAAGAAATAGTTCACCGTCCAGAGCGAGAGCGTCGCCGCGCCGCAGCCGAGGAGACCCAGGAAGTTGAAAAGCGTCGGGCCGGCGGCCAGCAGGTGGGCGGTCGCGGCCGTCGCGCCCAGCGCCGTCGCCACCACCGGGGTGTCCGTGGTCGTTTCCCGTAGGAGGGCCCGGAAGATCTGCATGCGGCCCCGCGGGGGCGTGGTCCAGGACCTGATCGCTTCGGCCATCTCGCCACTCATTCATCCGCAGAAGCTTGTCTTCTCCGCCGACCCATTTCGGAAGTTTAAATCCAGCTGAAATCATGTCAAAACTACCAATTAACTTTAAAGAAAAATTGGTAACGATCAAAGTATTTGGTTTTAATAAAACAATGAGTTGACGTGGCCCGCGCCCCCAGGCATCGGTCGATCCACGGAAATGTAAAGTAACTCTTGCGCGGGCGCTGAGACCGCTCCCTGACGGTCGCGGTTCCGTTCGGCGCCGCCGTTCGTCTTGCACGAGTCTCGTCTTTCGGCGTCTTCGGTGGCTCGTCCCTTCGGCGGCTGTCCCGCCAAAAGGCTTCATCCCCCCAGTCCCAGCCTGCGGCAAAGCGGCACGAACCGCAGGGAGAGGAATTCGTCCACGCGCCACAGGTTCCTGGGTCGGTCCGCCTCAAAAAAAACGGACGCGCCAAGCACGAGGAGGTCCTTGTAGCTCTTGGACGGGAGCGCCGTGGGCGGGACCTCCGCCGCGCGACGATAGGTCTCCAGCACCGACCGGTGCACGCCGAGAAAGTTCAGCGCCACCCGCGTGAACGCGTTCACCCGGATCCGGTCCGCGCCCACGTCCGCCCACGCAAGACGCGGGGCGCAACTCGTGGCGGCCAGATGGTCCCACTCCTCCACCGCGCGCGCCACCGCCCGGACAGCGGCTGCGGGAGTCGCGCCCGCCACGACCAGCTCCTCGCGCGTCACGGCCTGCCGTTCCGGCGACTTCGCCCACAGGCGAAAGACCTTCGTCGCCTGGCCGAAGTAGAACGGCACGTCGCGCAGCGTCAGGTCGAGCTTCGTGGGGAAGAGCTTGAAGAGGCTCGAGCTGGGCATCGCCTCGACGAGCGACGGGTTTTCCTCCAGGAATTTGTATTCTACCACATCGGCCATCATCTCGGCGAGGACCGCGGACAGCGCGACCGGGAGCCGCTCCGCCAGCTCCCCCTGGACGAAGCGGCGAAAGCGCTCCGGGTCGAACTCGAGCGCGTCCCCGGTCCCGCGGAAGCAGGCGCGGAACGCGAGCCCGCCCCCGGCACGAGAGCGGGCGTCCTCGGCCAAACGCAGCGGATCGGCGTAGCGCGCGACTTCGCCGTAGGCGTCCTCGAAGCGCAGCATGCTGGCCTGCCACCCATGCCCCCACACGTCGTGGATCACGTACTTGTCGATCTCGGCCAGCGGGAGGATCGTCACGAGCCGCCCCAGCTCACGCGCGACGTCGGCCGCCGACAGGCAGGTGCGCGCGGCGAGTCGCGCGAGCAGTCCCGCGTCCACGTCGTCTTCGCGCAGGAAGCCGAAGGCGGGAAAGTGCGCGAACTGTTCCTGCGTGAAGTCCGTGAGCCTCCGGAGAAAGTCCCGGACGGGGGCCTTCCCCTCCTCGGTGAGGTCTCGAAACCGGGGAGTCAGGAGCTCCGTGCCGTGGAAGGGGATGCAAAAAAAGAACATGGTTCCGGTGACGATGATCCGCAGCTCGTCGGGGGCAAGGGGGACGTCCGGGTAGAGGGTGCGGAAAAGGGCGTGCACGGACCGCTCGAGGTCGGCCGCTCCGGCGCGGAGGCCGAACTCCGCCCGCAGGGCGCTGACCACGGCCTGCCTCCTGCGCGCGTCGCCCAAGTCACGGTCGACCTCTGCCTCGAGCGCCTCGAGCTCGGCGGCGGGGAGGCCGAGCCCGACGCAGAGCCGCTCGCGAAAACTCCGCATCGTTTCGGGCGCGCGATAGAAGCCGGCCTCGTAGTGGGCAAGGGTCCGCGAGCCCGCGGTATCCAGGACCGGTTCGTCCCCGGTGACCGCCTGCTTCAGCCGGGCGAGGAAGAGGACCGCGCGGGCGAAGAGCCGGGCGACTTCGGCTTCGGTGAGGTCCGCAAGCGAGTCCGGTTCGAGGAGGGCGGCGGAGCCCGCGACCAGCCGGCCGTGCAACTCGCCGAGACGCGACGCCGTCGCCGGGTCCACCGCGTGCTCGTGGGCCCTGGCGGCCTCCTTCACGAGGTCGCCGAACGCGCGCAGGTCCGCCAGGATCGGCTTCCAGGCCGCCGGCAGTTCGACTTCGAAAAGCTCCCCCTCGGTCAAGAACGCGGGCATGCATGGGTCTTCAAAATCGATCCAAGGGCCGGGTGCCCCGCGGGCAAAGGCTCAAGGCTCAAGGCTCAAGGCTCAAGGCTCAAGGCTCAAGGATCAAGGCTCAAGGCTCAAGGCTCGATCAAGATGGAATGCCCTTCAACAAGATGGGCAGGTTCAAACTGCCGCCGACGTTGCGCGCGGCCGATGCCGAGGGGTCGCTTCGTGGGCACGGCAGCGCCGTGCCCCTACGAATAGCAGCCGGTCGACGAACACAAGCCGGATTCGAACCCTGCCGAGAGTTCCGAGCCCGTGGACAGCCCGAGTCGGCCATTGAGGCTTCAGCCTTCGTCAGAAATTCTCTTCGAGGAGCAGCATCTCCACGCGCTGCTGCCGGGCCTTCCAAGGGCGGGTGCCCTCCCCCTCCTTGCGCGGGAGCGGCCGGTCCGCGCCGAACCCCGCGGCGCGCATGCGCGTCTCGTCGACATGGTGGTTCGCGATGAGGTAGCGCCGGATCGCTTCGGCCCGCGCGAGCGAGAGCTGCCGATCGGCCTCCGGGTCGCTCCCTGGGCTGGAGTGGCCCTCGATCCGGATGCGATAGTCCGGGAAGTGCCGCAGGATGCGGGCCTGGGCGTCGATCTGTACCCGATCCTGCGCGGACAGTTCGTCGCTGCCGCTCCCGAAGTACACCGGGATCGAGGCGAGGTGGCCCACCGGCCGCAGGCGAGCCCAGCCCTGGTCGTCGAGCGCCTTCGGGGCCGCCGGCCCCTGGCTCTCCCCTTCAGCGCCTCCCACGTTCCCCGGCGTCCAACCGGAGGCCGCAAGCGACTCCAAGACCGAGCTGTTGAGGATCTGAAACGGATCGCCACGAAGCGGGTCCTCCGTCAGGTCCTTCGCGTCGAGCAGCACCTGCACCGTGTCCGCAACCTGGAGCGCAAGGCGCTTTTCCTGGAAGCCCGCGTTCTCCCCGAGGCCGAACCAGAGGCGCAGGTCGTCGCGGAAGCCGAAGAAGCAGATGCCGTCGAGCATCGACTGCGCGGTTGCGCCGTCGATCTCCGGCTCCTTCGGGTCGCGCGTCTCGTTCGCATCCCGTGCGGCCTGCTCGCGTGCGCGTGCGGGGTCCGAACGCAGTTGGTAGAGCGTCTGGAAGTACGACTTCACGACGAACTGGACCAGCTTCTCGTTTTCCTTGAGGAGGGAGCGTCTCGCGATCAGGATGTCCACGATCAGGTTCGCGGAGTCGCGCGTGCTGAGGAGCTTCCTGCACCCGGGGAACTTCAGCGCGCGAGAGGTCTGGGGCTCCCAGAGGACGGCGGCGGCGACCTGCCCGTCGCGAAGCTTGGCGAGGGCCTCCTCGGAGCCCGAGGTCTCGACGCGCCACGCGCCGGGCTTTTTCAGGGCCTCGAGGTTGAAGTGAAAGGCGGTGGCCTTGAGGAGGTAGTCGCTCGGCGAGGCGGGGGTGACCGCGATGCGGACGCCGGGCTTGGCGAGGTCGTCGAGCGTGGCGATCGAGCCGCCCGCGACGATCGCGTCCCCGCCGTGGCTCTCGTCGATGACGGCGACGATGACGCCCGGGTACTGCTCCTCGCGCGCGCTCAGAAGGTACGTGTCGACCGTGGCGACCACGAAGTCGTACTCGCCCTGGGCCAGCTTCTTCATGCGCTCACGGTACTGGCCCTGGTCATTCGTGAACGAGTACTTCAGCCCGCCCCGCCAGAGCGCGTCCTTGAAGGCCGGCGAGCGGAGGGCGTAGTAGCCGAGCCAGCCGTCCCCGCCGAGCCGGACCGGGGCGGAGAAGCGACCGACGTCCGAGGTGCCCTCGTTCTGGTGCTCGCGCCGGCGGCGCAGGAGCTCCGGGCCGAAGAGGAACCAAGCCGCGCCCGCGCCCGCGAAAATGGCGAGGAGCAGAAACGTTCCGACGACCCTGCGCGCCATGGTGGCCTCTCCGGCTTGCGTAGCCTAGCGCCTGCGGGAGCGGCGGGTGAGCCGCGCGGCGACGAAGAGCCCGCCGAAGACCATCGCCAGCATGTAGCAGCACGCCGAGCCCACGGTCTTCCCGGGCTGCACGGTCGGCGCCTGCGTCGGGGTCCAGCCGCCGCCGCTCGTGTTCGCGGCCTCGGGGAGGGGCGCGGCCGTCTCGACCGGCCGGCGCGGCGCGGCCTCCTCCATGCGGACGAAGGCGGCCGCCTCCTCGTACGTCCCGACCTCGGCGAGGGTGTCGAGCACGGCGCGGGTCAGCTCCTCCTGGTTGCGCGCCTCGCGATAGGAGGTGACCATCGTCTTTAGCGAGTGGCTCGAATCGAGGTCGAACCCGATCACGTCGATCGCGACGCCCTCCGCGAGCGTCGACTGGACCGAGCCGGGAAGGCCGCGCGCGTTCACGGTCTCCTCACCGTCCGTGACGACCACGATGGTGTACGTGCCGTAGCCCCCCTGGGCTTCGCGGCGCTTGCGCAGCGAGGCGGCTGCGAGCCGGATGGAGTCGCAGATCGGCGTCGCGCCGTTGGCCGTCAGCGTGCCCACGAGCCGCTCGGTCTCCGCCCGGCGCAACGGTCCGACGGGCAGCACGCGCTGCGGCGCCCCCCCGCGGAACACGATCAGCCCCAGGTTCGCGTCGTCCGGCAAGTGCCGGAGGAACTCCTTCAGGCTCTCCTTCGCCTGCTGGATCTTCGAGCGGTCGTTCATGCTGCCCGAGGTATCGAAGACCACCTCGAAGTTGCGCTGGAGGCGGTCATCGGCCGGGCCGCCGGCGACGCCCACGCGTGGGCCGGCGCAACACAGGAGCAGGAGCCAACAGCCTGCGAGGAAGCGAGTGGATCGTCGCTGGGTCATGGCGGAAATCCCAAATCCCAAATCCCAAAACGGCGGCGGCGCAATCCATGGACGGGCCGCCGGGAGCGCCGAACACGACGAGGACCCCGCGAAACGCTCCGCGAGGTTCAGCGTCTTCGGTGGCTACTTCACATGCAGCCTCGCTGCGTCATGGCGGAAATCTCAAATCTCAACTCTCAACTCCTACGAGCCCCCGGCCCCCGGGCCGCCGATGGCCTCGAACTCGGACATCTCCGCCTCCACGTTGATCACCCGGAACACCACCCGCATGTTCGCGCGCCACTCCTCCTTGGTCTGCGGCGACGGATACAGCGGCTTGTCCGAGCCGTGGCCGTTCGTGACGAACTGGCTCGGATCGAACGTGATATTTTTTTTGCGCGCGTATTCGACGAGCGAATCCCGCACCCTGTTCGCCCGGGTGAGGGAGAGGTTCTTGGCCGCCTGGCGCGTCTGCTCCACGATCGCGGGCGAGGCCCCCTCCTTCTCCAGCTTCCGGACCTTCAGCGGGTCCGAGTGCCCCACGACCTCGATCACCGCGCCCGCGTAGCGGCTCGACAGGTCCAGCACCCGCTGGTAGTCCTGCTCGTACTGGTTCTGGTTGAATTCCTTCTCGTTCGGCTCGAAGTTGATCTGAAATTCGAAGAGGATCGTCGAGTCGGTTTTCTTTTCGACCAGGAGCTGCGCGGACTTCGAGTCGCCGAAGAGCGACTTGGCGACCCCCGCCGTGTCCTTCAGCCCCGCCTTGAAATCGTCGTACTTCCAGTCCGCGGCCGCGACCTCGTGCTGCGCCGTGAGGTAGCCCTCGCGCACGAGGAACGACTGGATGCGGGCCGACGTGCGCACGAAGTTCTGCAGGTTGCCCTCCGACCGGAAGAACTCCACGTTGCCGCCGAAGCCCACGACGGTGCAGTCCGCGAGCAGCCCTTGCACGTCCGCGGTCGCCTGGGGGGACCCGAAGACGTGCTGCGCCGACATCGTGTAGAGGTCCTTCAGCGCGCGGTCGTTCGCGCCGGCGTCCTTCCGCAGCTCCGCCAGGCGCTCCCCCGCCTGGAGGTAGCCCAGCACGAACTTCTGCACTTCCGCGCGCCGGGCCTGGAAGAAATCGGAGCGGACCGCGTACACGTCCGCGATGATGTGGCTGCCGGACTTCGTGGAGACGAGCACCCGGGCGCCCTTCACCGAGTCCTCCGCGCCGGTCCCGACCTTGCCCCCGGAGGTGAGCGCGGACGCGTCCGGGGAGATCACGAAGGCCGCGTCGAGGCCCGGATCCTGCCGGAACGCGTTCGCCGGGTCGACCACCTTGCCCCCGGTGTCCCCTTTCGGCGCCGTGATTTCCGAGACGAACCGGGCGTCGATGTCCTGCCACGTCAGGCCGCTGTCGCGCAGGAGCACGTCCAGGTAGTCCAGGTGCGGGGAGTACTGCTGTAGGACCACCCGCTTCCCCTTGATGTCCTTCACCTGATTCACCCCGGGCCGGACGACGAGACAATCGCCGCCGCTCGACCACGTGAGCTGGAGGACGACGATCGGCCGCGCGCCGGGGTTCTTCGCCAGCGCCTCGGAGGCGCAGTGGATCATGCCGAGCGTGCCCCGCAAGTACGGCGACTTGCCCGACACGTAGTCCTTCACCTGCGCGACGAAATCGTCCTGCTGGACCAGCTCGAGGTCGAGGCCTTGGCCGCCGAAGACGCTCCCCGGCGCGGTCCGCAGACCGCCGTTCCCGAAGAGCGTGACGACGTCGCCTCCCCACGTAATGTAGGGAACGCGCACGGTTCCGCCCGCGGAGACGTTGCCGACGGGGCTGCCGGCGAGCCGCTGGACGAAGGGCTTGACGGGTTTCACGTAGTCGACGGCGTCGGCGAGGGCGCGCGCGGCGCCCGCGGCGGCGAGGACCGCCAGGGCGAGCGCGGCGGTCCGGCATCGGACGGCGCGGAGCATGATCGGTTACTCCTCCAGCCTGCGGCTGGTCTCGGGTCAGAAGCGCTGCTTGGCGGCGCGGGCCCGGTCCTGGGCGCCGAACCCGGCCTCCTTCACTTCGTCGAGGAACCGGCCGAACTCGGTCGCGGCGCGGACCTCGGGGCTCTTGGGAAAATCCACGGGGCGGTCGAAGACGATCCGCGAACCCGGGAGGCGCGTGCCGTCCTTCGCGTACGGCGACAGGCAGATCAGCCGGGTCCCGAGAAACACGGCCTCCTCGAGGTCGTGGGTCACGAAGAACACGGTGTTCTTTTCCGCCTGGTGGGTCTGGATCATCATCCCCTGGAGGTCCGCGCGGACGCCGGGGTCGAGCGCGCCGAAGGGCTCGTCCATGAGCAGGATCCGCGGCCGCATGATCATCGCCTGCGCGATTGCGACGCGTTGCCGCATCCCGCCGGAGAGCTGGTACGGGTACTTCCGTGCGTGCGCCGTGAGCCCGACGCGTTCGATGTACTCCATCGCCTGCGCGGCGAACCGCCGGCGCCCGAGCCGGTAGGCGATCGGTCGGAGCCAGCGGCCGGGAAGCGTGAATTCCTCAAGGTCCAGGCCCAGCCGCACGTTGTCGAGCACGGTCAGGTTCGGGAAGAGCGAGTACTGCTGGGTGACGATCCCCCGATGGCGGTCGGGCGCGCCCACGGGAGCGCCGTCGAGCAGGCATGCACCCGACTTCGGCCGTTCGAAGCCGCCGATGATATTGAGGAGCCGGGTCTTGCCGCAGCCGGAGGGTCCGACCACGCAGATGAACTCGCCCGCGTGGACGTCGAGGTCGATGGCGGCCAGGACCACGTCCTCCACCCGGCGCTCCGGGTCGAAGTACGCCTGGACCAGCTTCCGCACCTCAAGGACTGCGCGGCCGGACGCCAGATTGCCGGCAACCGCATTCGTCATCATCACGCCGCTTTCGCTCGCCGCCGGCGGACTTCCCAGCCAACCGATCTCCGTCGTCGGGCCATCAGCAATCAGCAATCCGAAATCAGCAATCCCCTCAGTCCCCTTCGGTCCCGGCCCAGGGGTGCCGCCACCGGATCCAAAAGCGCAGCGCGACGTCCATGGCGAACCCGAGCAGGCTGATCCAGAGGATGTACGGGAGGATCAGGTTCACGCCGAGCCAGCGTTGCGCCCTGTAGATCTGGTAGCCCAGGCCGCTCTCGGCGGAGATCGCCTCCGACGCGATGAGAAAGACCCACAGCGGTCCCAACGTAAGCCGCACGGAGTCGAGGATCCGGGGCCACGCCTGGGCCAGGACCACCTTGAACGCCACCTCCAGCGTGGAGGCGCCCAGCGTGTACGCCTTGTTCACGACTTCCTGCGGGACGTCGCGGATGCGCAGGTACACGTCCTGGGTCAGCGTCGGCAGCACCCCGATCACCATGAGGGCGAGCTTCGGCAGCTCGTCCGTGCCCAGATAAATGAACAGGATCGGCAGCAGCGCGAGCGGCGGGATTTTCGACAGCGCGCGAAAAAAGGGATTGAGGAGGGCGTCGATCGCCGTGAAGGTGCCCATGAAGAGTCCCAGCGCGATCGAAGCGGTCGTCGCCAGCACGAGGGCGATGCCGAGCCGGCGCAGGCTGACCAGCGTGTCGACGACGATCCACCGCTCCGTGATCGGCTCCCCGTCCTCCCGCTCGCCGATCTTGTGCTCCCGCGCGGCCTCCCGGATGCCGTCGAGAAGCTGCGCGGCCCCGGGCATGAGCCGGTCCTTGGGGTTGTCCCGATGGCGCAACTCGGCCCCGACCCCGTAGGCAGCCGCCAGCAGCGCGAAAGGGACGACCGCGAGCAGGCCGCGGGCCCGCCGCGACAGCGGCGAGCGGATCCGAAAGTGGCCTCGGATGTCCGCCATCGGACGCTCCCAACCGTCGCCGCCAACGGGCCCCTAGTGCGCGCCCTTGCGGCCGATGTACTCGCGGGTATACTTCGCATCAAAGGAGACGGACACGTCGCGGTCCTTCAGGATGCCATGGTCAGCGATGAAGTCCTTGATCCGGCCCATGGTCTCCTGCACGCCCTTGCCCGCGAGGAACTCCGCGCCGCGCCCCGGGTCCGTGTACAGGTCGGTCCCCTTCAACATCCTCTCGAACTCGTCGGGCTTCGTGCCGGCCCCGTCGGCCATGATCTGGACCGCCTCCGCGTGCGTCTTCGGGTCCACGATCATCGCCATCGCGTCGTACCACGCGTCCACGATCGCCTGCGCGACCTTCGGGTTCTCCTGGATCGCCTTGTCGTTCATGACCAGGAGGTCGATGATCTCGCCCGGGATCTGCGCGCTCGAGAAGATCACCTCCCCCTTGCCCCCCTCCTGCGCGAGGAAGAGGTGCGGGTTCCAGGTCACCACCGCCTTGACGCTCTCGTCGGTCAGGAACGCCTTGCCGGCTTCGTCGCCGTCCACCACGTTCTTGATCTTCACGTCGCGATCGCTCATCCCGTTCATGCTCAGGGCGCGGGCGAGCAGGTAGTGGCTCACGCTGAACTCGGCCAGGGTGATGCTCTGGCCCTTGAGGTCCTGGAGCTTCATCCCCTTGCGCACCAGCACGCCGTCGCCGCCGTTCGAAGTGTCGTTGACCAGGATGCCGACGACCTTGACGCCGTTCGAGGCGGGCTGAAACGACTCCATGGAGGTCATCGCGCACGCGTCGACTTCGCCCGCGCCGAACGCCGTGACGCTCGCCATGTAGTCCTTGAATTCCTTGAGCTTGATCTTGACGCCCTGCTCCTTGGCCCGCCTGTCGAGCAGCCCCTTGTCCTTCAGGATGCGAAACGGCATCCACCCGGTCCACACGGACCACGCGACCGTGAACTCGCGGTCCGCCGCTTCCGCTCGCGGGAGGCTGTCGGGGACGACCGAAAGGACCAGGACGGCAAGAGCGAGGAGAACGGCTGTCAGGATGAAGCGGGCACGAAAGGTCTGCATGCGACCCTCCCAGGAGGCACGAGGGGGACCGACGGCGCGGCGCGCCGGGAGCGAAGAGGGCACAGGATAGCGCACGCGCGGGCCGGACGCAAAGGAAATCGGGGACTGACCACGACTCGCCGCGGTCCCGAAAGGCGCTCGGCGTCCGTTCTCGCGGACGCGACCCCGCAGGGAAATTCTTTGACACACAACGACCTTCCGTCTAGACTGAGCCTCTTCGCCGGGGGTCTCCCGGCCGACACCCTTCCGTCCGATTCCCCTTCGCACCACCCGGGCTCCCCCGGCTGGAGGGCCAGCGCATGGTCACGAAAAAAAAGGACTCTCCGGAGCTCTTCGAAGTCTTCAAGACGTCGCTCCGGGAGCGCATGAAGGCGCCCGCCGAGACGCGACGGGAGCCGGGAACCACGTCCCGGACGGAGCCGGAGCCCGCGCCCGCCGCCCCGGCCGTGGCGGTGGCCGCCCCCCCGGCGCCCGAGCCCCCGCACGAGCAGCCTCCCCCGCCCGCCCCCTCCGCGCTCGCGGACACGGTGTCCGGCATGGGAGACCAGGTCTTTCCCCTGCGCTACAACACCGCCCTGCTCCTCCTGATGCTGGTCCTCGCCGCGATCTTCGTCTCCTTCGCGCTCGGCGTCGAGGTCGGGAAGGGTCGTGCCCGGGTCGCCGGCGGCACCCAGTCGCCTCCGCCCGCCGTGGCGGGTCCGGGCACGGGTGGCGCGCCGACCGCGCCCTCCCCCGGCCCGAGGGTCGAGCCCCCCGTCCGCATCGCCGGGACGGCGCCGGCCGGCGGCCAGCATCCGGCAGCTCGCCCGCCCGAGCCGCGCGCCGCGGAAACCCGGCCACCCGCCGAGCCGCGGACGCCGAACGTGCCCCCCGCGGTCCAGCCGCGTTCGAACGAATTCTGGACCGTGCGCGTGCTCGACTACCCCAACGATCGCGAGGGGGATGAAAGCGCGAAAAACCAGATCACCTGGCTCAAGGGCAAGGGCGTCACCGCCTTCAAAACCCTGCTCCACCTCCGCGGCGGCGACTTCATCGGCGTGTGTACGGGCCGCTTCGACAGCGACCAGAACGACGACGCGGAGAAGCTGATGGAAAAGGTCCGCGGGCTCGGCAAAGTCTCCTTCCGCAACTGCAACCTCGTGAAGATCGCGGAGGAGAGGTAGACCCGCGTGAAGACCTCGCCGGACTGCATCCCGTGCATCCTACGGCAGGCGCTCGTCGCGGCCCGCAAGGTGAGCGAGAACGACTGGCTCCACCGCAAGGTCCTCAACGAGGTGATGCAGCACCTGCAGGAGGGGGCGTTCGATCGCAGCCCCGCCGAAGTGCTGAGCGACGCGCTGGTCGTCGCCACGCGTATGTTGGGCTCCGCGGATCCCTTCGCCCCCGAAAAGGCGACCTGGACGGAGCGGGTGCAGGCGCTGGAACCGGGGCTGCGGGCCGAGGTGGAACGCGCCCCCGACCGGTTCGCCGCGGCCGTGCGGCTGGCGGTCGCTGCCAACGCCCTCGACGCCGTCGTCCTGGACTCTCTCGACCCGCGGCGCTTCCTGGCCGAGGCGTTCGAGCGGAAGCTCGGCGTGGACGACCTCCCGGCGTTGCGCGAGGCGGTCGCGAAGGCAAAGGACGTCCTGTACTGCCTCGACAACGCGGGCGAACTGCTGCTCGACCGCCTCCTGCTGGAACAGCTCGCGCCGGGCCGCCGCGTGGGCATCGTCGTGCGGAATTCGCCGGTCCTCACCGACGCCACCGAGGCCGAGGCACGGGCCGCGGGCCTCGACACGCTCGGCGAACTGCTGCCGACCGGAAGCGACACCCTGGGCGTGCCGCTCTCGCTCTGCTCCTCGGAGCTGAAGAAGCGTTTCGCGGCCGCCGACCTGGTGATCAGCAAGGGCTCGGCGAATTTCGAAACGCTCGAAGAGTCGGACGCGAAGGCCTTTCATCTCTTCGTCGTCAAGTGCTCGCGTGTGGCCGCGCACTTGTCGCTCGCGGTCGGCGACGGCGTCGTGCTGCGCCGTCGCGGAAAAGCGGGCTCGACCCGCGCGCGGCGTCTCGTCGGCGTGCGCGGCGGCAACCGCGAAGAGGGACCCGAGCCCGCCCCCGGACGCGCCGCGCTGGACCGCGAATGAACGGAGGACGAAACCGCGAAGTGCGCCCATTACGCGAATTCACCGAGGATGGAAGGAAACTGCGGAGTGCGCCAACTTCCAGAATCATGCGAGGCTTGGCGCCTTTGCACGTTGCCAATCTGTGAAATCCCGTAGAATCTGTGACACAACCTCGCAAAAGCTTGTATTTCTCGCAACGGATTCTCGGTAGAACATTCGCGAAACTGGCGAAATGCGCGGTTCGTCTTTCGGTGTTTTCGGCGTCTTCGGTGGCTCGTCCCTTTGGTTGCGGCCATCGGCTGCGCTGTGAAATCCGTGGTTCCCTTGGCGTTCGATTTCTGCACGCACCGCCGACCACCAAGCCCCGAATTCTCAAATCTCAAATCCAAAATCTCAATTCAGGAGGCCCCGCGATACCATGTCGATTCACAAGAGCCTGGTTCCGATCTCCCGACTCCGCCGGCATCGCAACGTACTGAAGCGCGACGAGCGCATGCTCGCCCTGAGCGAAGAGGGCCGCTGGACGGACGGGGGCTCGGTGTTCGGTTTGCCCAAGGTGAGAAGCATCATGGCAAGGGCGAAGGCGAAGGTGAAAAAAGAGGCTGCCGCGGGTGAGGCCGGTGCCGTCCCGGCCGCCGGCGCCGCCGCCGCGGCCGCTCCTGCCGCCGGCGCGAAGGGCGCGGCCGCTCCTGCCGCGAAGGGCGCGGCCGCTGCCGCCGCCAAGGGCGCAGCCGCTCCCGCCGCCAAGGCAGCCGCCCCCGCCGCGAAGAAGGCGGACAAGAAGTAGTCAAGTCGTCGAAAACAAAAACGGGGTCCGGCCGTCAGGCCGGACCCCGTCGTCATCTCTCCCGGGGGGTGGAGTCGGAGGAGCGGCTGGGCCGGCTACCGCGCCGCGATCTGGAAGGGCAGCGTCGCTAGGACCTTGCCCGACTCGTCCTCAATGTCCACCCGCGCATTCCCCTCCATGCCTTTCTCCAGGCGCTTCGAGCCCCAGGTCCGCCAGTTCGGGCTCTGGATCTCCAGCCAGATCCCCGGATAGTGCTTCCCGTTCAGCACCCACACGTGCCGGACCTTGTGTCCCTCGGCGCCCAGCACGCGGATCCAGCAGAACACCTTTCCGTCCGCGAGTTTCACGGAGCTCAGCCGCTTCGCGGGACTCCGGTTCTGGATCTCCAGGCAGATCGCGGTCTCGGTCACGCGCGCGGCGCCGCCGACCGAGTCTCCGGTCGCGGGCGTCGTGCCCCGGGTCGACGCCCCGTCCTTCCGTGTCCCCGGGTTGCGCGCGGCCGCGCCGGTCGCCGCGGTCGAGGCTGTGGTCGCGACGGAGCCGACCGTGGTCGCGCCGCCCGGCCGGGAGGTGGTCGAACGATTCGACCCCGTCCCGGCGCCGGGAGAGGTCGAGGCCGTGCTGCCCGCGCCGGTCGCGCCTGTGGCTCCCGTCCCGGCGCCCGTCGTGCTGCCGCTCGAAAGGCCGGTCGCTTCCGCGTCGCCGTCCGCCCGACCCCCGGCGCCGCCGCGGGTGGTCGAAGGGGCCGCGGCCTCCGGCGCGCCACCGGTCATCGTCAACTCGAGCGTGGAGCCCGCAGGACCGCCCGCCGTCGGACCCGCGGAGGCGAGCCCCTGCGTCACGGGCGGCGAACCCGCCCCCGGAGCGACCGCCGGAAAGCCCGCGACCGGGGGAGGGGCGGCCGGCGGGGGCGGAAAGACGAGGGGCTTGACCACGTAGTAGGCGCCGATGCCGAACACGATCGCGGTCGCCGTCCCGAGCAGCATCCCCCTTCGTTCCACCTGGGGGATGTTCCAGAGCGGCTTCAGCTTTTCTTCGCCCTTCGGCAGGTTCAAGTTGATGTTGCTCGCGTCCATGCTCAACCCTCCATCCAGGCCTTCGGGGGAGACGGGGCAAGGCGTGGGCGTACCTCGCCCGCGTCTACGTTCCGATAATCATACTACACATCGGCGGCAACGGAACGAAACTTAAGCTCTTTTTTTCATTTTTTCGGTGCGGCCGTCGCCCCTGCGGCCGACGGCGCATCGGCCGCCGGTCCGCCGGGCAGGACCTGGATCGCGTCCCCGACCCGGATCCTCCCGCCGGTGACGATGTCCGCCCGCAGTCCCCCTCGCTCCTTCAGCCCCGCGAGCACGCCCGGCCGCGTCAGGCCCTCGAGGTGCTGGCACGGGTGGCACAGGCGCACGCCCCGAAGCACCGCCTCCCCGATCCGGAACGAGTGCCCGACCAGCGGATTCAGCCGGATCCCCGCCGTCACGATGTTCCGACGGCTCTCCCCCGGCCCTAGCTTGATCCCCTGCTCGGTCGCGAGTCCCGCAAGCGACTCCGCTTCGATCAGCGTCACGTGGCGCCCCGGGCCGGGCTTCGCGTCGAACGTGCCGGCCTTCAAATAATAGCGGTCCCCCTCCAGTCCGCGTTCCGGAACCACCACTGCCTCCTGGAGCGCGACCAGCGCCTCCCCGGCCCGCGCTGCGATATGAATCGAATCGACTCGACCTGCGTCCTGGTTCATGCACGATCATCCTCTGCTGTAGAGTCTCCCGAAGCCCTCTATTCAACCTCGACCCCCGCGCGGAAGCAAGCATTCTCCAAGTCAGGCCCGCCCCCGAAGCCTACACGGAACCACAGATTACACAGATTCACGCCGATTTCACAGATTCGTAATCTGTGAAATCCCAGAAAATCTGTGAAATCTGTGGTTTCGAGAATTCGACTCGGCGAAGAGTCCTTCAGAACTCGCGCCGCAGGTCACCCCGATTTTCACCTTGACAGCAAGATATCCGTATGATATCATATTGATACATCGACAGTATCATCCTTCACAAGGAGGTTGCCATGAACAACAGGGAGAATGTGATCGTCGTCCAGAGTGGCTGGAGCATGTTGGGTTTGAACATCGCGATTTTGGCCATCGGCCTGCTGCTCTTCCTGGTGGGGACCGTTGTGCCGATTTTCATGTTCTTCAGTCTGCTCGCCCTCACGGTGGGAACCATTTCGAGCTGCGGGCACTTCACCCTCCAGCCGAACGAAGCGCGAGTCCTGCTCCTCTTCGGGTCCTACGTGGGCACGGTGCGCCAGAGCGGCTTCTACTGGGCGAACCCCTTCTACTCGAAGCCCCGGGTCTCGCTGCGGGCGCGGAACCTGGACGGCCAGCGCTTGAAGGTCAACGACAAGCGCGGCAACCCGATCGAGATCGCCGCGGTCCTGGTGTGGCACGTGGAGGACACGGCGCAGGCGCTCTTCGACGTCGACAACTATGAACAGTTTGTGAAGATCCAGAGCGAGACCGCGGTCCGGCACCTGGCGAGCATGTACGCCTACGACCAGGGTGAAGAGGCGGAGACCACGCTGCGCGGGCACATGGAAGAGGTCTCCGCGGCCTTGGCGAAGGAGCTGCAGGACCGGCTGGCAAAGGCCGGCGTCCGGATCGAAGAGGCGCGCCTCACGCACCTGGCCTACGCCCCCGAAATCGCGGGCGCGATGCTCCGCAGGCAGCAGGCGGAGGCGGTGATCGCGGCGCGACAGAAGATCGTCACCGGCGCGGTGAGCATGGTCGAAATGGCGTTGCGCGAGCTGTCCGCGCGCCAAGTCCTCAACCTGGACGAGGAACGAAAGGCCGCGATGGTCTCGAACCTCCTCGTGGTACTGTGCGGCGAGGGCGAGGTGCAGCCGGTGATCAACGCCGGGACGCTGTACACGTAGACGTCGACCAAGGAAAGGCGCCCCCCATGAGCGAACGCAAACCCTTCCTCCTGCGCATCGACGCCGAGCTCTGGCGCGAGGTGGAGCGCTGGGCGCAGGAGGAGCTTCGCAGCGTGAACGGCCAGATCGAGTTCCTCCTCCGGCAGGCGGTCCTCCGCCGGCGGCGCGCGGCAGCCGAGGGTTCGGCGCCGCGGCCGCCGGCAGCCGGGGAAGGCCTGGGCTCGGACGGCACGGAGGAGGGGGGCTAGTGGGGCTTCAATCCAGGTTCTGTGGGTTCTGGGTGGCTCTCGCGGCCCCAACCCGCCTCGAAAGCCTGGGGGGGAGGGGGGGGGGAGAACGAAGGCTCAATTCTCAATGATCAAGGTTCAAGCAATGCTCAAGACCCAATGCTCAACGCCTCATTCGCGTGCGTGACCGAATCTCCGGAAATCCGCGGACGAACCAGGTCTGGGAAGTTCGGCGTTGGGGGCGCCGGCCTCCCTGAGCCTTGAACATTTGATTCCGCGACGCACCCACAGGATCGATATTGAAGGCCCACCAGGCGCCAAACACGAAGCCCCCCTCCTTCGTAGAAGAGGGTCCACGGGTCGAATTCCCGGCTCGCCTTGCGTTTAGGTTTGAGGAGGTGTCGCGGCCGTGCAGGTGGACGTACAGCGAATCAAGGAGCGGGTGGCGGAAAAATCGGACCTCGTTCATCGCCTGAAGGCCGAAATGGCCAAGGCGATCGTCGGCCAGGACGAGATGCTCTCTCGCCTCATCGTCGGCCTCCTCACTCAGGGGCACGTGCTCCTCGAAGGCGTGCCCGGGCTGGCGAAGACCACCGCCATCAAGTCGCTTGCCCGCGCCCTCTCCACGACGTTCCAGCGGATCCAGTTCACGCCCGACCTGCTCCCGGCCGACCTCATCGGCACGCTCATCTACGTCCCGGGCGAGGCGCGCTTCCAGACCCGCAAAGGCCCGATCTTCGCCAACTTCATCCTCGCCGACGAAATCAACCGCGCCCCCTCGAAGGTCCAGTCCGCCCTGCTGGAGGCCATGCAGGAACGGCAGGTCACCATCGGCGACCAGACCTTCCCCCTTCCCGGCCTCTTCCTCGTGATGGCGACGCAGAACCCCATCGAGCAGGAGGGGACGTACCCGCTCCCCGAGGCTCAGGTCGACCGGTTCATGCTGAAGGTCCGTATCACCTACCCAAAGCCCGCCGAAGAGCGGAAGGTCATGGACCAGGCCTTCGACGGGACCGCGCGCGCCGTACAGCCGGTCCTGAAGCCTGAGGACATCGCGGCCATGCAGGAAGTGGTTCAGCTCGTCTATATTGACGACCAGGTGAGGAACTACATCCTCAACGTGGTGCAGGCGACCCGCGACCCCGCGGCCTTCAACCTCAAGGACCTCGCGCCCCTCATCGACTACGGCGCCTCGCCCCGCGCGTCCATCTACCTCGGCCTCGGCGCGCGCGCGATCGCCTTCCTCGAAGGGCGAGGCTACGTCACGCCGCAGGACGTGAAGGACATCGCCTACGACGTGCTCCGGCATCGCGTCATCCTGACCTACGAGGCGGAAGCGGAGCGGATGAAGCCCGAGGACGTGCTGAAGACCATTCTTTCGACAGTGCCGGTGCCGTGACGGGAGAAAACCCAAATCCCAAGTCAAGCTCGCGCCCGAAACCCAAAAACGAAGGATCAGCCACCGAAGACGCTGAAGACGCCGAATTTCACGACGGGCCGTTCGGCGTCTTCGGCGTCTTCGGTGGCTCGTCCTTCCGTGGGCGGAGCGCACGGCTTCCGAAATCGCGACAGGCTTTCAAGAAGTCGAACGGTAGGGACCCAAATCCCAACGAGACGGCGCCGCAGCCAAACGACGACGAAACCTCAGATTTCACAGATTAACGACGATTCCACAGATTCGTTTTCTGGGAGGGGCGCGCTCCCTCTCGAACACGTAGACCTCCGGCGATCAAAAACAGAACTGCGACCGTGAACGAAATTCTGAACGATTGTTGAACGTCTTCGTAATCCGTGAAATCCCGTAGAATCTGTGAAATCTGTGGTTGCCGTGGTGTTCGCCTCCAGCCACGATCGTCGCACCAAATCTCAAATCTCAAATCTCCACTTTGAAATCCGCCATGCCTGATCCCACCGTCGCCGACATCCTCAAGAAGGTCCAGCGGATCCAGATCGTCGCGAACCGCGCGGTGAACGACCTCCTCGCAGGCCAGTACCATAGCGTGTTCCGCGGTCGCGGGATGGAGTTCGACGAGGTCCGAGAATACCAGCCGGGGGACGACGTCCGCGCCATCGACTGGAACGTCACGGCGCGGACCGGGAGCCCCTACATCAAGCGGTTCAGCGAGGAACGGGAGCTGACCGTCCTCCTCCTCGTCGACGTCTCCGCCTCCGGCGCCTTCGGCTCCGGCGAGCGTTCGAAGCTCGAACTCGTGGTCGAGGTCGCCGCGCTCCTCATGTTCTCCGCGCTCAAGAACAACGACAAGGTCGGGCTGCTCCTCTTCTGCGACACCGTCCTCGCCTACTATCCCCCACGCAAGGGCAAGGGCAACTGCCTCCGACTGATCCGGGAGCTGCTCGCCGCCCGCCCGGTCGCGCGCGACACGCGGCTCGACGTCGCCCTCGATTTCCTGAACGGCGTGCAGAAGCGCCGGACGGTCGTGTTCCTGGTCAGCGACTTCATCGGCCCCGAGGCGGGTCGCGCCCTCTCCTCCGCGAACCGGCGGCACGACGTCATCGCCGTGACCGTGACCGACCCGCGCGAGCACGCGCTCCCGGACGTGGGGTTCCTGTCCCTCGCCGACGCCGAAACCGGGGAGGTCGTCGAGGTGGACACGAGCCATCCCGCAGTGCGTGCGCTCTTCGAGCGTCGAGCCGCCGACCGGGCGCGCACGCTGACCCAGACGCTTCGAAAGTCCGGCGTCGACGAGCTGCCCATCGACACGCGCGAGGACTACTTGAAGTCCCTTCGACGGTTCTTCCACATGCGGGAGCGCCGGTTCCGGTGACGGAGCCTGGGCACAACTGGAGCAGGAGGTCGAATCCATGACTGACGCCGGGCCGCCCGTCCTCTCCCTCGGCGAAGCCCCGAAGAACTTGCGTGCCCAAGGGGGCGGGGGGCCCTCCACATGGCTGGCGTTGTGCCTGCTCGCCCTCCAGGCCGCGACTCTTGCGGCGCTCTTCCTCCCGCGGCAGGGCGGAGCCCCGGCCTTGCCGGCCGCGCCGCCGGGCGCCGGGGCGGGCCGCTCAGGTGAAGACCTTAGAGCCGTGGCGCTCAAGCTGGAGGAGCGGAGCCTCCCGGCCGAGGCGGCGCGCGCATGGGAACAGGCCGTCGCCGCCGAGGCGTCGCCGCCGGCCGATCGCGCCCAGGTCCTGTATCGGATCGGCAAGCTCCACGCCGACGCCGGCGACTTCGAACGCGCGGCCGGCGCCCTGGTGCGCGCGGAACTGGCCGCGCCCGCCGACGCCGACCTCAAAGCCAAGATCGGGCAGCGGCTCGTCGAGTGCCTGCGCCGGCTCGGCCGCTACGGGGAAGTCGGCCGCGAGCTGTCCCGCCGGGTCGAGGTCGGGGGCGACAAGACCGGCAAGGGAAAAATCGTCGCCACGTACGCCGGCGAGGAGCTGACCGAGGCGGACGTTGATCGCGCCCTCGAACGACGCGTCGACCAGATGCTGGCCTTGCAGGCCGGCCTCGCCCCCGCCGGGCCGGAGCGGGCCGCCCAGCGGCAGGCCCTGCTCGAGCGCTTCGCCGAGCCGGAGACGAGGAACCGCTTCCTCCAGGACCTGCTGCAGACCGAGCTTTTGTGTCGCCGCGCGCGGGAGCTCAAGCTCGACCAGGACGACGAGTTCCGCGAGGCAAGCCGGTCGCTCGAAGAAAAGTTGCTGGCCGACCGGCTCGTCGCGAAGGAGTTGGAGAAGCTCCAGCCGACGGACGTCGATCTCGAGGCCCATTACAAGTCGAACGCGAGCGACTTTGCGCTGCCCGAGACGGCCCGCGTGCTCTGGCTCCCGCTCGTGTCCGGTGAAGAGGCCGGCGCGGTGCTTGAGCGCTTGAAAACGGCCGACGACTTCCGCGCGGAGGCGGGCCGCCGCGCGGGGACCGCGGAGGGGGCCGCCACCGGCGCGGCGACCCAGCCCGTCCCCGAGGAAATCACGCGGGGGCGCCCGTCGACGAAGCTGCACGCCTCCGCGGACGCGCTCTTCGCCCTTGCCGCGGGCGAGTGGACGAAGGCCGCGGTGGGTCCCGCGAACGCCCGCTGCCTGGGGCTCGTCGAGGAAAAGACCCCCGCGCGCACGCCCCCCTTCGCGGAAGTGCGCGAGCGGGTGTTCCGGCACTACGCGGAGCGCAAGGGGCGCGAGCTGATGGGCGCACTCGTGCAGGACCTCATGGGCCGATACGACGTCCGCATCCAGGCTCCGGAGAAAGCCCCAGCCGGCGGGTCGGGGAAGTGACCATGCGCGCGAAGGCCTCTCTCCTCGGCACCTGCGTGCTTTCACTCCCCCTTCTCCTGTCCGCCTGCGGAAAGGGACCCGCCTCGGACGCGCCCAAGCCCGGGGCGGGCGCCGAGGAGGCGAAGTCCGAGGTCGCGCAGAGCAAGGTCGAGCGCGGGCCCGTGCGCTTCACCGTGGAGGTTGCGCCCAAGCAGCCACGCCTGTCCGACGAGCCGACCCTCACCCTGACCTTCGACTGCGAAAAGGGCGTCAAGGTCCGGAAGCCGCCCTTCGGCGAGTCGCTCGGCGATTTTCTGATCCGGGGTTTCCGCGAGCCGCTCCCCGTCTTCCAGGGCGACCGCGAAATCCTCCAGCAAGTCTACACGCTGGAGCCGACGCGCGTCGGCGAGGTCCGCATCCATCCGATCGAGGTAACCTTCACGGACGGCCGCGCCACCGGAGACGGGAAGGAGCACACGCTCGAGTCGGAGGCGCTGGTCGTGACCGTGCAATCGGTCGCGGGGAAGGACGCGCCCTCCCTCGCCGACCTGAAGCCGAGGGCCGGTCCGGTGACGCTCCCGAGGTCCGGCCTGCCCATCGCCGCCTGGCTTGGGGGCGCAGGGCTCCTGGCGCTCGCCGGCGCCGGCGTCGGGCTGACCCTGTGGCGTCGACGGCGGCGGGCGGGCGCGAACGAGAAGCGGCTCTCCCCCGAGGAGCAGGCCTACCTCGAACTGGAGCGGCTGCTCGCGAGCCGCCTCGTGGAAACCGACGTCAAGCTCTTCTACGTGGAGCTGACCGGCATCGTCCGGCGCTACCTGGAGCAGAAGACCGGCTTGCGGGCGCCCAAGGAGACCACGGAGGAGTTTTTGCGCGACCTGGGCAGGATGGAGTCCTTCCCCGACGCCGATCGCGGCCGGCTCCGCGCCTTTCTGGAGTCGGCCGACCTTGTGAAGTTCGCGGCCGCGAGCCCCGGGAAGGCGGAGGTGGAGGCGAGTTTCGGGCGAGCGAAGGCGCTGGTCGGACTCGAAAATCCCAAATCCCAAATCCCAAATCCCAGAACGACGCCCGAACCCGAGAACCTCGGGCGGTCAGAATCGGAACCGCGACCGTGAGGGAGCGGTCTCAGCGCGTCCTCCCGCTCCCTCGGATTGGGTCTCGCAATCGACTGCCTCCCCGAGAGAAGTTGTGACCGCAAGAGTAACCGTCTGCTCGGCTGTGACACTGATTCGTAATCTGTGAAATCCCGTAAAATCCGTGAAATCTGTGGTTCCCGTGGTGTTCGATCCGGGAAGCAATAATCGCAAAAATTCTCAATTCCAAAATCTCAAATCCTCCGGAGCAAACCTTGTCGGGCCTTCGCCTCCACGATCCGCTTTGGCTCGTCCTGCTCGTGCCGCTCTTCGCGGCCACGGTGTTTGCCGTGCGTCGACAACGCCGCACGGCGGTGCTCTACTCGAGCGTGCAGCTCCTCAAGAGCCTGCCGTGCACGTTCGCGCTGCGCGTCAAGCGCCGCCTGCCCTGGGTCCGGTTCGCCGGGCTTGCGCTGGCGGTGGCGGCCCTCGCGCGACCGCAGCACGGCCGCGAGGAGTTCCGCGTCCGCACGGAGGGCATCGCGATCCAGATGTGCATCGACCGCTCCGGCTCGATGCAGGCGCTCGACTTCGAGCTGGACGGCAAGCGAGCGAACCGCCTCGCGGTGGTCAAGAAGGCGTTCCGGGACTTCGTGGCCGGCTCCTCCCGCGCGCTCGGCGGCGGCCTGCCGGGACGGCCGGACGATCTCATCGGCCTCATCCCCTTCGGCGGTTTCGCGGAGAGCGCCTGCCCGCTGACGCTTGACCACGGAGCGCTGCTCCAGGTTCTGGACACCGTCAAAATCCCCGAGCCCGTGGAGGACGCGCGCGGACGCGTGCTCAATCGGGAGCTGCTCGAGGAAGAGATGGCGACCGCGATCGGCGACGCCGTCGCGCTCGGCGTCGAGCGGCTGAAGGACGTGTCGTCGAAGACCAAAGTGATCATCCTTCTCTCGGACGGCGAATCGAACGCGGGCATCGCGTCGCCGGAGGAGGGGGCGGCGGCCGCGAAGGCCTTCGGCATCAAGATCTACTCGATCGGCGTGGGCACGACCGGGCGCGTGCCGTTTCCCGCCGTCGATCCCTTCGGCCGACAGGTGCTCGTCAGCCGGCCCGTGCGGATCGACGAGAAGACGCTCTCCATGCTCGCGGAGAAGACCGGCGGCCGGTACTGGAACGCCTCGGACACGGCGACCCTTGAAAAGGTCTACGCCGAGATCGACAAGCTCGAAAAGACCCAGACTGAGGGCCGGCTGTACACGGAGTACCGGGAGCTGTACGCCCACGCGCTTCTCCCGGGGCTGGCGCTTATCCTGCTGGAGCTCGTGCTCAGCGCCACGCGCTTCAGGTCTTTACCCTAGTGTCCCGTCTACGCCTATTCTGCTAGTTCGCCGAGCGCTCGGTGGAGGTCGGCTGGCTCCCGTCAGGTAGAGCTTTCAGGCAACCCGTTCGCCCCATGTCATCCTGAACGAAGCGAAGCGCCGCAGCGCGGAGCGAAGTGAAGGATCCGAACCGAGCGTAGCGACCGCTTTTCTCGACAGGGCACTGGCTCGCCCACGACACGGTCCGAGGGCCGGTTGAGA
>JACPWG010000127.1 GCA_016197205.1 Planctomycetota bacterium | reverse complement strand
CCGCTTGCGCGCGCGAGCCGAAAGCCGGTAGCGCGCGCTCCTGGGAGCGAGAGGATGTACGAGGATTTCTCCCCCGACCGGATCCTCGGGCAGCTCGCGGTCCGCAAGCGGGTGGTCACCCCCGACCAGATGGCGGAGTGCTTGGCGGAGCAGGAGGCGCTCGCGAAGGCCGGCGCCACGCCGCCGCCACTGGGGGCGCTCCTCATCAAAAAGGGCTACCTTTCGTCGAAGGCCCTGGAGCGCCTCCTCGCCGCGAAGGACGAGACGTTCGCGGACGGCGTGGATCCCCGCGAGCGCAAGATCGACGCGCGGTTCGGCAAGCGACTGGTGGCGCACGGCCTGACGACGGAGGAGCAGGTGCGTGGCGCGCTGGAGGCGCAGGATCGGCTGCGGCGCCACGGCATCCCGCTGCGACTCGGGGAGATCCTCGTGAGCCGCGGGATCCTCACCGAAACGCAGGTGCGCGACGCGCTGCGCCTCCAGGACAAGACGGTGGTCCTCTGCCCGGTGTGCGCGAAGGCGTACAACGCGCGCGGCTACCGCCCGGGAAAGAAGCTGAAGTGTCCGACGTGCGGCGGGCCGCTCGTCCTGCCCGCCGTGGGCGGTTCCATCCGGGTGATCGGCTCCGAGCCCAGCCTCGCGCCGGTGGGGCCGCCGGCCAGAGGCGGCAGCCGACCCGCCGCGGGGGCGGAGCAGGAGCATCCGCCCGCTCCGACCGCGCCCGGCGCCACCGAACCGGAGGAGGCCGACGCGCCCGCCCCGCGCAGGGCGGGGGCCGCGGACGACGACCTAGGGGATGCACCTGGGGCGGAGGCCGGCGAAAGCGACGAGGCCGTGGGGACGGAGGCGCCCCCGGAGCTCGCGGGCGAACCCTTCGGCCGCTATCGGCTGCTCGGGATCATCGGACATGGAGGGGCGGGCATCGTCCACAAGGCGTGGGACACGGAGCTGAAGCGCATCGTGGCCATCAAGTTTCTGCGGCCGGACACGGTCGGCAGCGAGCGGGCCGTGGAGCGCTTCCTGCGCGAGGCGAGAGCGGCCGCGCGCCTGCGCCATCCGAACCTGGTCGCCGTGCACGACGTCGGCACGTTCGACGCGCGGCATTACTTCACGATGGACTACATCGAGGGGGAGAACCTCGGGGCGCGAAAGAACGCGCTCCCGCCGAGGCGCTTCCTGGAGGTGCTGCTGGAGGTGGCCCATGCGCTGCACGTGGCGCACAAGGCCGGGATGGTGCACCGCGACGTGAAGCCCGCGAACATCCTGTTGGACGCCGCCGACCGCCCGTACGTGACCGACTTCGGACTTGCGCGGGAGGTCCAGGACGCGAGCGGGGACGGGACGGCGAGCGGCGCGATCCTGGGCACGCCGAAGTACATGTCTCCCGAACAGGCCGAGGGCCACACGGACGCGGTGAGCGCCCGGAGCGACGTGTGGAGCCTGGGGGTGATCCTGTACGAGCACCTCGCGGGTCGGCCGCCGTTCGAAGGCGCGAGCCTGGTCGAGATCCTGATCGCGGTCATCCACACGGAGCCGCCGCCGCCGAGTCGCAAAGCGGCGGCGGGCGCGCGCATCCACCCGGACCTGGAGACGATGTGCATGAAGTGCCTGGAGCGCGAGCCCACGCGGCGCTACGCGACGGCGGGGGAGTTCGCGGCGGACCTCTCGCGCTTCCTCCAGGGCGAAGCGATCCAGGCGCGGCCGACCTCGCTGTTGGAACGGGTGGGTCGCCGCGCGTCGCGTCAGACGGCCATGCTGCTGCCGACCGCGCTGGCCATTTTCCTGGCCGTCCTGCTGGGCGCCTTCGCGCTCGCGCACCGCGCCTCGCAACGTGCGCAGGTGGAGCAGGCGCTGCGGCAGGCGCGTGAGCTGATGGCGAACGGCCGCGCGCAGAAGGCCGTCCTCTTCTACAACACGGTCCTCGAGTTGGACCCCGGGCATGCGGCGGCCCGCGACGAAAAAAAAGCCGCTGAGGCGGCGATCGAGCAGGACCAGCAGGGCGGCAAGCCGGAGGGCAAGTAGGCGAGCCGGCGCCGGGGCGCGCAAAGCCCCTTGGCGTGGCTCGTTGGCAGGGATGTAAGGTGTCTTTGCGCGGGAGGACGAGGAGGAGCGGTCCCGTGTTCGACTCTCGTGCGGCAACTCGCGCATTTTTATGCGCTTAGCACATTAGAGAGAGGAACGCGCGGATCGGCGTCCCGCGGTGATCCGTTTGCGGGGGTGCGTTGAGAGCGATCGCACATCAGGGACAAGGACCACGGAGTCGGACCCGCCCCCTTCAGGAGACGCTGGATGACGCGCGCCGCCCTCGGAACCGTCTTCTTCCTGCTCGCTTCCGCCCTCCTCGCCCCGGCTTTCGCCGACGACCTCGACTACTCCGTAACCAACGCGGCCCCCGCGAACGTCAAGGTGGCAGGGGACGGGATCGTGTTCGTCGACTACACGAACCCCGCCCCCGGCGCCCGCTTCCAGTTCACGCTCAACATCTGGGTGGAATCCGGCAAGGCGGCGGCCCCCTTCCCCACCCCCGCCGTGCCGATCGACGTCCGCAAGCTGTCGGGCGTCGATGCGTCCTCCTGGTTCACGGTGGCCCCGTCGGCCGTCTCCTTCAGCGGCTACGGGAAAGACCCGAGTCCCCGCGCCGGCGCAGCCGGCTACACCGGCATCCCGGGCGGAAGCTTCCGCTCCGTGAACGTGACGTTGACCGTGCCGGCCGGCGGCGTGCCCGGCGGGATGGTCCAGGTGCGGATCAAGGCGCGCGCCGCGCGCGTCCGTTGCCTCGGCGAGGCGCATGGGGTCATCGTGCGGCTGGCCACGGTCCCCCCGATCGGCGGCGGGGGCGGCGGCGTCGCCACGGGTCTCGCGCTCCGGTCCTGGCTGAGCGATGCGGCCTTTGTCCCGCTCTCCGACCCGCAGTACAACGACGCCTTTCGCGTGCTGAGGCAGACCGGCACGCAGACCGTGGCCGGAACGGTCCCCGGCGGGTTCGTCCTGAACGTGCTCGCAACCACAAGCGCGCGCATCCCGTGCCTGCGGCTCACCGTGCCTCCGCTGCCGGCCGATTTTTCCCTTTCAGGCGCGGGCGCGCTCCACGCCTACGTCGGCGGCACGGAGGTGGCGCTCGCCGCCTCGAACGGCCCCACCCCGCCCTGCGGCCCGCGACCCCTGACCTTCGAATTCCGCGACGTGCCCCCGGGCGTCTCCGTCAACCTCACGATCGGTCTGCGCTACTCCTTGGCGACGCTCCCCTCCACCACCTACCTTCCGCGACTGTACACCTTCAGTGCGACCGCGACGGCGGGCTGCACGACGCTCCGGACCGCCAGCTCGGCAACGGGCACCCTCGACCTCGGCACGGGCGGGGGCGACTCGGATGGGGGCGGCGGCGCACTCGGACTCTGACCGGACAGGCGGGATCCATGCGCCGAGCAACAGTACCCGCCCTCCTCTGTGGCGCGGCAGGGCTCGTAACTGTGACCACCTTCCTGGCGTTCCCCGACCTCTGCAGGCATCGGGGAGGCAACCCGGCCGTCGTGCGGACGACGCCCCGCGTGGCCCCACTTGCCTTGCCCGCCCGCACCTGCGGCGAGCCCAGCCGCCCAGAACCCGCCACGACACGCCGGAGCAGCGACCTTGGCGCTCGCGTGCCTGAGCATCCACGCCCCGCCCCCCTTGCCGCTCCGCGCGAGGGCCCGCCGTTGCTGAGCGCCGAGCCCGAGGTCACCGGCGTCGACACGACGGCAGGTACCCCGGCCCCTGCGCCTCCGGATCTCGACGAGCTTCTCCGCGCCTCCCCCTCGGCCTTTCTCCGACGAGTCGATTCGGATCGCGCGCTCTTCGATCGTGCGCAGGAAGAGCTCTTCGGGAGGCCGCCCGATCCGGACTTGGTGCGTGCGCTGCTGGATCTTGCGACGGAGGATCCGGCCGCTGCACGGGCGGTGGCGATGCTGCCGCTTCCGGAGCAGGACCTTGCCGAGCTGCTCGACCTGCTTCCCGCGGCGCCGGCCACGCTCTCAGCGGCCCTATTGGCGGGGCTCCGCGTCCAGCCGGAAAACCTGGACCGGGGCTCGGAGCGATTGGCGGCGATCCTGTGTGCGCGGGGGGGCGATGCGGAAGCCACGGCGACCCTCGCCGAGCTGCTCCCACGGCTTGCCGTGCGCGGGAGCGGCCTGGTCGTGCCCGTGGCCGGCGCGCTCCGCGCCGCCTCCGGCGACGCCTCCGAGGAGGTGCGGCGAATCGTCGCGCGTGGACTCGGGGGACGGCCCGCGGAGGAGGCGGAGTACCTCGCCGCGTGGTATCGACGCGAGGCCTCTTCGGCCGTCCGACTCGAGCTGCTGCGACCGCTCGCGGGCTCGCGGACCGCGCTCAGAAGCGCCCTGACCTCG
Source organism: Planctomycetota bacterium (assembly GCA_016197205.1). GTDB lineage: Bacteria > Planctomycetota > MHYJ01 > WSZJ01 > JACPWG01 > JACPWG01. The sequence continues at coordinate 47,515 of JACPWG010000127.1, read as the reverse complement.
GATCCCGACCCCGCGGTCCGGCGTCTTGCCGCGGAGCTGTCGCGCCTCACGCTCGTTCCGGAGGATCGCCCCTGGCTGGAGTCCGTGGCGGCCAACGAGTCCGACCCTGAGGTCAAGCGGGCCCTCGTGGAGACGCTGGACCTGCCCGACAAGGAGTGAGGAACCGGCCTCGCTTCGCCTCCGCCCCCCAGGGCCGCCCGGTACGTCTTTTTTTTCCGCCGAGTCGCCCCTCCCCCCTCATCCCCCCTCATCCCCCCTCATCCCCCCTCATCCCCCCTCATCCCCCCTCATCCCCCCTCATCCTCCCTCGACCTCCCTCGACCCGCCACCACGCCTCATTCCGCGCAAGCGCCTCGCCCCCGGCGCCGCGCACCTCCAACTCCACGACCTGCAGGCCCGGCGGACCCGCGACGAACCACGCCTCGCCGATTCTCACCGCACGCTCCGGGTCCGCGCTGCCCGCGAACTCCACCACCGACCCGCGCGTCCCCACCCGCACCGACACGTCCACCGCGCGCCCCAGGTCATTCACGAGAAAGACGCCTCCCCCGATCCGCTCCCCTGCGCGCGCACGTCCCTCGTATCTCTCCAGACTCGCCAGGAGCGGAGACATCGAGCGCGCGAGCGCCGCAAACGCCGGCTTCTTTCGTCGCTCGAAATCGAGCACCGACCAGCTCACCGCCGGGTTCGCGTCCGCAAAGAGGAAGTGGACCATCGCGCGGCAGTCCGGCTTGCGACGGCGAAAGTGCTCGACGCCGATCTGCGTGACGATCGCCTGGTACTCCTGCGACCGAGCCCGCAGGTCCTCCAGGTCCGACCATGCCCCCAGATGCCGGCGCAACAGCTCGACCTGCGCGCACGCCGCTTCCTCCCCTTCGACGGGGAGCGATTGCGAACCCAGCTCCGTGCAGGCGGCGGGCGCAGCGTACCGAAAGTTGCGCGCATCCCCGAAATACCAACCGGCATACGCGTGCATCGTGACGCCCGGATACGCCGTCCCGGCCAGCACGGGCCTGCCCGGATCGAGGCGGCGGATCAAGGACACGAGCGAACGGTCCACGCCAAGGAGGTCCCAGGGCATGGGCTCGTTGTGCGCGTTCCAGATCGCTAGGCACGTCTCCTCGCGCAGCTCCTCCACGACGTTTCGCGTGACGCGGAGGGCCGACGCGCGCACCGACGGCGCATACCCCCATTGCAAGGGCAGGTCCTGCATGACGAGGATGCCGGCCCGAGAACATGCGTGGTAGAAGGCCGGCGGCTCCACGTGCCCGTGCACGCGGACCAGGTTCAAGTTCGCTTCCCGGAGCAAGGCCGCCTCGCGTTCGAAGTCGCGCACCCGCTCCGGGTGGAGGTCCGAGACGTAGTTCGTCCCGCGGAGAAAAAGGTCCTCGCCGTTCAGTCGGAACCGCCAGAACTCCGCCGAGTGCCCGATGTCCGGCATCCCGCGGCCGAAGGCGAGGGCGCCGAGGTAGCTGAGGAAGTCCGCCGCCACGTCCCGCAGCGTCGGCGTGAGCGAAACCGAGAGCGTCCGGAACCCGACCTCGTGCAGGACGCCGTTCACTTCGACCGGGACCAGGTGCGGGCCGGCGCGGTCCCAGGTCGACCAGGCCCTGGGCGCGACGCCCAGGTCGAGCCGCACTTCGCCGTGTCCCCGGCGCTCCACGCCCCCGGCACGCACACGGAGTTCCCCGCCTCCGCGCACCACGAGGCTCTGACCGCGCGCCAGCACGCGCACGCGCGGCTCCGGCGTGGGCGCTCGCCACCAGCCGCCGCTCCGCAGGTCGTCCCGCTTGCAGTCCCAGTTGCCGTGCACGCCCCGAATGGTTCTCTTCCAGCCGTAGATGTCGCTTTGCGCGATCGGCCGCAACAACGACGTGACCCAGTCCCGACGCTCCCCCTCCTCCTCGACGTGGATCGCAACGTGCCCCTCCGCGATGCACGCGTCGTACGGGCCCGCGAGGCGGGCGCGTTCCCTCCCCTCCACGAAGACCACCGCGAGGGTGTCCAGCCCGGTGAGCCGGTGGGGGCCAGGCAGCCGCCCGCGAAACCAACCGCGGCCCGGCATGCCGTGAAGTTGGAACTCGAACGGGAGGGGAGCAGGGTCCCATGCGGAGTCATCGAAGGCCGGATCCGCGTAGCCGAGCCGCAGCCCCTCGGCGAGCGACCCGGCGCGAACCCGCCAGACCGTGTCTGCCGGCATCACGGCACTCGCGTCGGCCGGAGCGCCGCGAGGCGGAGCACGTCGACGTAGCGGCCGCGAACGAAGCGGTCCTCTTTCAGGACCGCCTCCTCCGCGAAACCGGCCGCGAGGAAGGCCTTCGCCGCACGCGGATTCGTCGCGAGCACGTAGGCGTAGACCTTGTGCAGGTTCAGGGCCTCGAAGGCGTGCCGCAGGAGCAGCGCGATGGCCTCCCGGCCGTACCCTTTCCCCCAGCAGGCGCGATCCCCAATCACGATCCGCAGCTCCGCGCGCCGGTGCCGCGGCTCGAGGTCCGCCAGCCAAACCACGCCGACGAACCGCGGCCGGTCGAGGGCCTCGAGCGCGAAGACCACGTTCGAACGGCCCGTCACGAGGGCCTCATACCACCGATCATGCTCGAGCCGCGTGACAGGGAGGGCGCGATCCACGAGGTCCATGATCTCGGGTTCGTTGACCCACGCGCGGTACAGCTCGGCGTCCTCGCGTTCAAAGCCACGGAGGAGAAGGCGATCACCGTGGAGCGGGTTGGGATTCGGGTTCACCACCGACATGCAACCTCCGGGTCAGCCACCGAAAGCAACCACTGAAGGGACTGGTCACACTGAACTGGTGACACTGAAGCGAAGAGGAAAAAGAGACGACGGGGGACGAGCCACCGAAAACGCCGAAGAAACCGAACGGATGACGACGAAAAAACGACGACGGGGGACGAGCCACCGAAAACGCCGAAGACACCGAAGGGATGACGGAGAAACCAGAAACGTAGTCGACGAGAGTGTCAAACAACGAGCTTGAGGTTGACTACGAAAGACACCCGGCTGCTAGATGTGGTCGGGGCCATCGTTCTTCTGGCCGCGCACGAATCTTCGGAATTCGAGCTTGCTCGTCCCAAAATTGATGAGGACGCCCACTTCGAGTCCCGTGGCCTTCAGGTAATTCAGGAGCTGTGCCGTGTTCTCCGGCGCGAGCTTGGACGCGGCCTTGATTTCAACGACGATCAGGTCATCGACCAGCAGATCGGCCAGGTACTCTCCGACGACCGAGCCATCCTGGTCTCGAACCTCGATGCTCTTTTGCTGCTCGACCTTGAAGCCCTTCTTGCACAACCGGTCTTTCAGCGCATTTTCGTAAACCTTCTCCATGAAGCCGGAACCGAAGAAGCAGTGGACCTCGAACGCCGTTTGGCGAATTGCACCCGTCTTGTCCGCATGGAGCAATTCAATTTCAATTGCCACGCCTCTCCACCTCCAAGGAATTGGATCCTCGTCGATGTCGGACTCTCCGTCAGCGTCTTAGGTGGCTCGTCTTCCGTCTTGGTCCTTTCGGCGTCTTCGGCGTCTTCGGTGGCTCGTCTTCCGTCGTCGCCCCTTCGGCGTCTTCAGCGTCTTCGGTGGCTCGTTTTCCGTCGTCGTTTTTTCGGCGTCCTCAGCGGCCTCGCTGGCCCCTCCTCTGTCGCTCGCCGTTGTCACAGGGCCGCCTTCGGCGGCGTGCCCACTCGGTGGCCACTCGCGGGGGCGTAGCTGCCTGGCACGACGCCTTCGTGCACCGGGGAGTCGGGGTGCCCCCCACGTACGGTGGCTCCCACGACCAGTGTCCGCTCCACCACCACCCCACCGCTCGGATCCACTTCAAACTCGGACACCGGCACGAACTCGAACCCCGTGTCGCTCTTCCGGATCGACACGTATTCGAAAAGCACCCGCCCCCCCGCCGGGCACGGCACGGTGCGCGCATAGCGCAGCAGTCGTTCGTTAAAAATCGCCGGATTCGATGGATAGTATTTCAGCGTGGTGAAGACCGAGGCGGCGCAGACGAATTCGCCGACGTGCAGATACCGGAAGCGGCTGGACCAGTCGAGCCGCCCCGGCCGTGAGTACACGCGGGGCTCGGAGCCGGGCCGGTCCACGACGCGGATGTTCACGAAGAAGTTGATGACGTCGATCGTGAAGACCCGCCAGATGATCATGCCGAACAGGTTCGTGTACGCGACGAGCGCGGACTGGAGCGGACCAGGGAGCTGCTTTCTGCCGTAGAAGTTGTAGTACATCCCCGCGAACGCGAAGGGGAGCAGCACGACGTACGCGAAGCAGGCGTACCGCAGCCCCTCGGCGAGCCCCGGGACGAGAGGCACGGCCGAGACCGCGGCGGGTGCCGCGCCGACGAGGCCGGGAAGCACGCCCAGGGCCCGGTCCATCCAGGTCCCTGGCTCGATCTCGACCAGGCAGCAAAGCATGAGCATCTCGCAGAGGAAGCCGAGCCGGATCTGCAGCCCGATGCCCGCGAAGCTGCAAAGGATCGCGAAGGCGCCGAGCTCGCGCGTCGGAGGAAAGAGCATGGCCAGGGCGCCGGAGATCTCGACGAGGTACGCGAGATGGTTGGCGATGCGAAACACCAGGTGGCCGGGGGGGCGGTCCTTGAAGAAGCGCCACCAGTAGCCCCACCAGGGGTTGACCAGGCCCAGCTCCATCCCCTGGTTCCTCGGATAGCCGGCGGTCGCCTTGTAGATCCCCGCGCTCAGCATGATCACGGCGAAATCGACGCGGAACGCGAGGAGGGCCGCCTCCTGGAGGCGCCCGGTCGGGTCGTGGTGCCGCGCGAACTCGAGAAAACAAATGCAAGCCCCGAGCCAGCAGGACATGAGCCCGGGCGCGCCCATGCCGCGGAGGATCCCTTTCCACCGGGTGTGGACGAAAAAATAATAGCCGAGCGCGAGATTCACCAGCGCGGCGAGGGGCGTCTGCACCCCGACGGCGAGTCCGCAGGCCGACGCGAGCCAGAGGCCCAGGAGGAGCGGCAGATGGCGGGGGCGGAAAAGCAGGTCACGGAGCGGGCCGGGGTTCAGGTAGCCGCCATGCGTCGCCGTCGTGAAGAACCTCGTCGCCTGGGGGAGGGCCTCGAGGAGCGTGAGCAGCAAAAGGAAGCCGTACGCCGATCGGACGAGGGCCAGGACATGGGGGGAGAGGTGCGGGTGCAGGAAGGAGGAAAGGTCCATCGGCGGCCTCACCGGATCTCCACGCGGAAGACCAGTTCGTGCGTGCCGAACTCGATCATCATCCCGTCCTCGAGCCGGACGCCGACGTCGAGCAGCTTCTGCCGCTCCGTCGGCTGGTCGAGCATCTTGAGGAAGGCCGCCAGGCTCTTCTGATAGGAGTTGTCGTCTTTTCGATCGAACTCGTAGCTGGCGGCCTGATCGACGCGGCAGGGAGCGGGGACCGGCGCGGCGGCGACCCAGAGGCCGCTCTTGATCACCACCGATTCCGGACTGCCTGCGACCCGCCGCCAGGTGCCGTTCATGGAGTGGTCGACCAGGAAGTACGAACCGGAGTGGCGGAGCACGGTGGCGTGGAAGCGGGAAATCTCCCCCTCGCGCATGATCCCGGCGCAAGGGAGGCGGCCCAGGACGGCGAAACCCATCTTGTCGAGCGCCGGGTCGAGGCCGTAGTCGCCTCCGGTCCTGGCGTTCACGAGTCGGATCATCGACGATACCTCGGCGGCAGACGACCGCCAGACAGGACGAAGCGAGCTTCAACCCCGCCCATTATCCGACGGCCACCCGCGTTCTGTCGAGCTTTTTTCTTGACCCGCGGCACGCGCCGGGCGTAGATAGGTTGCCGTCGGCGCCGATTCGGTCCCCCGCCCTCCGCGGAGCCCCCCCCAGCCATGATCTGCCTGACCTTCGACCTCCAGGACTGCCCGGAGCCGCTCATCCAGCACGCGCTGGGTCTCTGCGACCGCGTCCCCGGCAAGCTGACTTTTTTTTGCTCCCACAAGTCCGCCCTCCTCGGCGACCGGAGCCCGCGTTGGGAAGTCGCCCTCCTGCCGTGCGTCGAGCCGGGGGAAGACCCCGCGGCGGCGGTCAAGCGCGTCGCCGCGGAACTGCCCATGGCGGCGGGGTTGCGCGCCGCCGGCTTCCTGCACGGCGAGCGCGTGATGGAGGCGCTTTCGTCGTGCGGTCTCCGCTACGCCAGCAACACCACGCCGCTGTACCAAAGCCCGCTCGCGCCCTACGCCCTGCCCTGGGGCGGGTACGAGCTGCCCGTCTTCTACGTGGACACCCTCGACTTCCTCCACGCCGAGCACTGGCCGGGCAGCACGCCCGCCTTCGACCCCACGCTCCTGCACCGGGCCTCGAAGCCCGGCAGCCTCTACATTTTCGATTTCCACCCCGTCCACCTGCTCCTCAACACGCCCAACCTCGCCTTCTACCTGGCCAACAAGGCGCAGGTCGCCGGCCTCGTGACGTCCCCGCTCTCCCCGTTCCTGGGTCGCGGCACGCGCACGTTCTTCCTCGAGCTGGTCGAGACGCTGCGCGAGTCGAATTCGTCCAGCTTCTCGATGTGCGAGGCGCTCGACTTCTACGCCGCCCGTCTTCCCACCGGCGTGTGGGAAGGAAAGGCCCGCGCGTAGCGTGTGCGGCATCGCGGGGATCGTTGAGACGGGCGGCGGGAGCCCCGCGCGGGACGTCCTGGAACGGATGACCCGCCGGCTCGCGCACCGCGGACCCGACGGCGAGGGCGTGGTGGTGGACGGCCCGGCCGGTTTCGGCCACCGTCGCCTCGCGATCCTCGACCTCTCCCCCGCCGGCGCCCAGCCCATGGCCTCCGCGGACGGCGCCCGCTGGCTCACCTACAACGGCGAGGTCTACAACTACCTCGAGCTCGCCGCCGACCTCGCCGCCCGCGGCGCCATCTTCCGCAGCCGGTCCGACACGGAGGTCCTCCTTCACGCCCATGCCGCGCACGGCGACGCCTTCCTCCGCCACCTGAACGGCATGTTCGCCTTCGCGCTCTGGGACCGCCCGCGTCGGCGGCTCCTGTGCGCCCGCGATCGCTTCGGCGTCAAACCCTTCTTTTACTACTTCGCCGAAGGCCGCTTCACGTTCGCTTCCGAAGTGAAGGCGCTCCTCGAATGCCCGTGGGTCCCGCGCCGTCCCAACCTGCGCGTGCTTCGGGCCTACCTCGCCACGGGCGCGGTCGACGCGGGCGACGAGACCTTTTTCGAAGGGATCCTCCGCCTCCCGCCCGCGCATCGCCTCCTCCTGGAGGAAGGACGGCTGCGGCTGGAGCGCTGGTGGGACCTGGCGCCCGGGGAGGATGACCCGCGTCGCCCGTCGTCGGCCGCGGAAGACCGCGCGGCCGCCGACCGGTTCGCCTCCCTCTTCGAGGACGCGGTCCGCCTGCGCCTCCGGAGCGACGTCCCGGTCGGGACCTGTTTGAGCGGCGGCCTCGACTCGTCTTCGATTGCCTGTGAAGCGACGCGGCTGCTCCGCCAGGGGAGCGGCGCCGGGCCCGCGCCCGCGCCGCGCCTGCGCACCTTCACCGCGGACTTCCAGGACGAGGAGCTACGGGAAACACCCTACTGGCGAGCGGTGGTCGACGCTACGGGGGCCGAGGCGCACACGGTGACCCCGAGCGGCGCGGAGCTGCTCCAGGCCTTGCCGAAACTCCTCTTCCACCAGGAGGAGCCCTTCGTGTCGACCAGCGTCTTCGCGCAATGGCGCGTGGCGCAGTCGGCGCGCGAGCACGGCGTCCCGGTCCTCCTCGACGGCCAGGGCGCGGACGAGGTGCTCGCCGGCTACGGCGAATACGCCGGGCCGCACGTGCTCGACCTGTGCCTTTCGGGCCATTGGGAACGCCTGGGGCCCGCGGCGGCCGGCGTGCGCGCGGCCTGGGGGGACTCCCTCCCCGGGCTCGTGCGGCGGGTCCTGCGCGAACTGGTCCCGCCCGCGGCGCGGCGGCGCGCGGGTCGTGCGGGCGCCCCACCCTCCTGGTATCTAGGGGAAACACCTGAGCCGCGCCCGGCCCGCAACCCGATGGCGGGCTTTCTTCCACGTGCCCTCTACCGCTCGCTCACGCGGACATCCCTGCCCGGCCTCCTGCGCTATGAGGATCGCAACACGATGGCCTTCGGCGTCGAGGCGCGGCTGCCCTTCCTCGACTACCGGCTCGTGGAGCTGGCCTTCGCACTCCCCAACGACCAGAAGCTCCGCGGCGCCTGGACCAAGTTCGTCCTCCGACAGGCGCTCGCCCCGGTCCTGCCGGCCCCGGTGCGGGAACGCATCCGGAAGCTCGGCTTCGCAACCCCCGAGGCGCGCTGGCTGCGCGAGGACCTGGCCCCGCTGGTGCTCGACCTCCTCGGCTCACGCTCGCTCGCGGAGCGCGGTTTCGTGGACGTCGCGGCGGCGCGCGCGGACTACGAGGCCTTTCGCGCCGGCCGGCCCGCGGACACGCAGAAGCTGTGGCGCTGGATCAACGCGGAGCTGTGGTTTCGGACGTGGTGGCCGTGAAGCCGGCGGGCACGCGGCTCTGGCAGCCGGTCAGGGAGCGTCGTCGAGCCCGGGAGCCCCCGGCGCACGCGCCCGCAGCTCCAGGAAGTAGCTCCGGTACTCTTCGCTCTTGTAGTCCGGGTACGTCCACGCATAAGCCTCGAACGCCCCGTTTCGAAAGGCCAGCGTCACCTCCGCGTAGATCCCCTTCGCGAGATAAACGCGGTGGGAGTTTTCCTTGGTCGAGGCCAGCACGAGCTTCGCCGCCGTGAAATACCCGGGATCCAGGTTGACGGGCCGGACGGTCGAGGACGAGGCGCCGCGGCCTTCGGCAAATGCGCGCTCCAACTCCTGGGTGGCGAGCTTGGCCTCCGGCAGCGCCGACGGATCGATCCGCCGCTCAAAGTGCAGGAACCGGCGCAACAGTCGCGGCCCCATTGCCCGCTCGTAGTAGCGGGTGTAATGGAACGGCCAGGTCGGGCTACGCCCCTCGACCGCGCCGAACCGTTGCTCCAGCGCTTGCTCGGCCGCGGCGAGGTCCACCTCGGCCGCGGCGAGGATGCCGACGACGAGGATCGCGGGGGGAGGGAGCTGGACCGACCCCATGCGCACCTCCGCTCGGTAAAGCGCGTGCCGGAAAAATACCCGGCTGAAGTGTAGTGCGCCGCCTCGGCTCCGGCAAGCCCAAAATCAGCTTGACGCCCCGCACGGCCGCCCCTATCATTCGCATCCTCGCGAGTCGGGGCTCGTGATACGGCGTCCCCACGCGGCCTGCGGGTGCACGACACGGAACCGCGACCGTGAGGGAGCGGCCTCGGCGTGTCCGCACGCCTCCCCAGGTTCGCTCCCGCCGACACGCGTGCGAATGCCGTTGCGGTCACCGGGGTCAGGCTCTTAGGGCCCGTAAGAAAATGACTCGCTCGTTGGACGCGCAGGTGGGCGACCTGAATGCTCCATGCTCAAATTCCAAGACGCAGACAAGGCTCAGGGTTTAATTCTCAATGATCACCATGGAACGTAGCCCGGGCGCGGGTTCGCGGACGCTGAGTACCGCCCCACGGGAGTCGGTGACCCATAGGCGAAGGCAAGTTTGGCCGCCCGCGAGGCGCGCGAGCGAGGCGTAGTAACGGAGAACTACGACGAGCGAGTGCAACGACGCGGGCGGCCAAAAGCGCCGAGCAAATTAGTCACCCAATGCTGTGGGGCAGTACTGAGCCTTGAACTCTGAGCCATGTCTGAAAATTGAGCCTTGAGCCTTGAGCCTTTTGCCGAGGAACTCCCTGGTTCCCGAACGGCATGAATTGTTTTTTTACGGGCCCTTGCTCCAGAGGTGTGCGTGCTCTGCATCGGCGTGGCCGGGGTCGGCGAATGGGGGAAAAACCTGCTGCGGAACTTTTGCCTCGCGCGCGACGTGCGGGTCAAGTACGCCTGCGATCCAAGCGAGAAGAACCTGGCCTCCGCGACCGCCCTCTTCCCCTCGGTGTTGCGCGAGACGCGCTTCGAGGCCCTGCTCGCGGACCCGGAGGTCGACGCGGTCGTCATCGCCGCCCCAGCGCTCCTCCACTTCGCCATGGCGCGCGACGCGCTCCTCGCGGGCAAGCACGTCCTCGTCGAAAAGCCGATGTGCCTGACCGAGGCCGACGCGCGCGAGCTGGCCGCCCTCGTCCATCGCACGGGCAAGACCCTCATGGTGGGGCACCTGCTCGAGTATCACCCGGCGGTCTCGAAGCTGAAGGGCCTCGTGGACAGCGGGGAGCTGGGGCACATCCGGTACGTCTACTCGCAGCGGCTCAATCTCGGTCGGATCCGCAAGGACGAAAACGCGCTTTGGTCCTTCGCGCCCCACGATCTCTCGGTCATCCTCTATCTGCTCGGCGAAGACCCGATCAGCGTGGCCACCCGCGGCGAAGCCTACATCCAGGAGGGCGTCGAAGACGTCGTCTTCATCAACCTGGAGTTCGCCGACAAGCGGATGGCCAACATCCACCTCTCCTGGCTGGATCCCCACAAGGTGCGGAAGTTCACCATCGTGGGGAGCCGGAAGATGGCGGTCTTCGACGACATGGAGGGGACGGAGAAGGTGCGCATCTACGACCGCGGGGCCGAAAACGTCGCGGGCTTCAGCCCGTTCGGCGGGTACGTCGCGCTCCGTTTCGGCGACATCCTCATTCCCCAAATCGACCTTACCGAGCCGCTGAAGAACGAGGTCCAGCACTTCGTGGAAGCCGTGCGCGCCGGCAAGCCGCCGAGAAGCGACGTGCACGATGGGCTGCGTGTGGTCCGGCTCATCGAGGCCGCCCAGCAGTCCCTCCGGCGGAAGGGCGTCCCGATCGCGCTCGCCCGCCCGACGGGTCCGTAGCGCCCCGTTGACGAATTTCCGACTGACTCGTCCCCGCAGCTACCGCAAAGTGTAAGCGCCCGCGCAAAAATAACTGCGCAGATTCGGACCTCGAGGCTCCTGGGGGCGCGGCCTTCTGGGCCGCGCTGCGCGGGCCGGAGGCCCGCGCCCCCAGGCATCGGTCGATCCACGGAAATGTAAAGTAATTCTGGGGGCGCGGCCCTCTGGGCCGCGCTGCGCCGGCCGGAGGCCCGCGCCCCCAGGCAACGGTCGATCCACGGAAATGTAAAGTAATTCTTGCGCGGGCGCGTGGGACGCGCGCCGCTCTTCCGGCAGGAGCCCGCGGGGGCGGCGGTCGACTTGCCGGCGGACAACCGGCGCAGGAAGTCGGTGCTCGGCATCGTCCCGGAGGTGCCGCTGGAACAGGGGCTGGTCGAGCTGCGGGAGGCCGGGGCGGGAGTGTGAGTACTGCCCCGCATCGGACGGTGTCCGGCGCCTCCGGGGTGCGTGGGGCGCCTTGCGCGGCCTGCACCTCTCCCGCGCTTCGGCCGCCGCATAGCCCTTGACCGTCCACTCTTCGGCAAGGTAATGTAGGGTCCGAGGAGGCAGCATGGACTTGTCGGCGCTCAGGGTCGGGGAGCCCGAGGAAGAGTTGCGCCGGATGGCGCGGTCCCTCTCCGCCTGCCGTACGGTGGAACAGGCGTGCACGTTCCTGTGTCGGGAGCTCCACTACGCGTGCCGTCGGCCGGAGGACGGCGAATCCAGCCTGGTCCTGAATCGCGTCTTCCTGTCCCTCCCGGGCTCCGCGTTGGAGGAGGAGTGCCTCCGCTCCGTGCGCGAGAAGCTCGGCGCGGCCGCAACGCCCCAGCACACCTTCCTGGCCCTCCTGGGGAGCTACGGCGCCCTTCCCGAATGGCGCGACCCGCGACGCTCCGCCGGCCATCGGGCGATCCTGCTCGATCGGAAAACGGTGGACTCCGCCCCGATGTTGGCCCGCTGCTTCCAGCAAATCGGTTTCAACCTGGACGTCGTCCTGCGAACGGACAGCGGCGCGCGCTTCGAGGGCGTCACGGGCGCTTTCGGCCTTTTCCATGTCGCCGATGCGTTGGGCAGCCCGTACGTCCCGGCGCAGGAGGAATTCGTCAAGCCCCGCGGCGTGCGTTCCGTGGTCGGGTGCGGGACCATGCTCCCGGACGGCGCAGTGTCGATCTGGATCGGGTTCACCCGTCATCGCGTCCCCTACGAGGCGGCCATTCCCCTCCTCCCGCTCATGCCTTCTTTTTGGCACCTCGTACAGTCGCTTTACCGCCGGAAGGCGCTCCATGGGTCTTGAAGCACGGACGGCGCTGGAGAGCCTCCTCAGAGAGCTCCGCTTCCCTTTCGCCTTCGAGGGCCCGGACGGCACGCTCTCCATCGTTTCCCAGGCGTTCCGGGATACGACCGGCCTCGACGCCGGCGCACATGCCCCATGGCTTGCGTCGGCGGCGCAGGGCCACGAGCCGCTGGAGCTGGGGGGACGGGTTTTCGAGCTCGCCATCGCCCCCCTCCCCGTCGGTCGGCTGCTCTCCCTTCGCGAGGTGACCGAAGCCCGTCGTCTCGAGCACTCCCTGTGGGAACAGCAGACGCGCCTCGCGAAGATCTACGCCGAGCTCGCCGTGCGCAACGAGGCGTTGACCGCCACCATCCGCGGCCTCGAGGCGGGGGAAGCGAAGTTCCGCGCCGTCGCCGCCAGCGCGACCGCCGCCATCGTCGTCTCGGACCGGCAAAGCCGAGTGACCTTCTTCAACGCCGCCGCGGAACGAATTTTCGGCTACGCGGCTCACGAAGTCCTCGGCGGGCCGCTCACGCGGCTCATGCCCGCTCGGTTCGCGGAGGCCCACCACGCCGGCCTCGCCCGCTTCCTCGCCACCGGCCAGGCCCATGTGATCGGGAAGACCGTCGAATTGGTCGGACGTCGCAAAGATGGAGGCGAGTTTCCGGTCGAGGTCTCGTTGGCCACCTGGAGCGCCGGTGAGGACATTTTCTTTTCGGGCATCCTGCATGACATCACGGAGCGGAAAGTCGTCGAACAGGAGCTGCTCCGACGCGAGGCGCAGCTTCGGGAGCAGAACCGCCAGGTCGAGGCCGCCAATCGCATGAAGAGCGAGTTTCTGGCCAACATGTCCCACGAGCTCCGCACCCCGCTGAACGCCGTGATCGGCTTCGCACAATTGATGTGCGACGGGGTCGTTTCGCCCGGCTCCCCGGAACAGGCGGAGTTCCTGCGGTACATCCTGAGCAGCTCCCGCCACCTCCTGCAGCTTATCAACGACGTGCTCGATCTCTCCAAGGTCGAGGCCGGGAAGATGGAGTTTCGGCCGGAGCCTGTCGTGGTCGAACGCCTGGTGCGGGAAGTCACGGACATCCTCCGTCCCCTCGCCGCTCCGAAGGACGTGCCCATCCACACGACGATCGACCCGAGGCTGGAAACGGTCACCGTCGATCCCGCCAAGCTCAAACAGGTCCTCTACAACTTCCTGTCCAATGCCCTCAAGTTCACGCCGGACGGCGGGCGCGTCACCATCCGCGTGGCCTGCGAAGGCCCGGAGCACTTTCGGGTGGAAGTGGAGGACACGGGAATCGGGATCCTTTCGGAGGAGCTGCCCCACCTTTTCTCCGAATTCCACCAGCTCGACGCGGGGGCGGCCAAGAAGTTTCCCGGGACCGGGCTCGGCCTCGCGCTCACCCGTCGCATCGTGGAGGCCCAGGGCGGACGCGTCGGCGCCCGCAGCATCCGCGGCCAGGGCAGCATCTTTTTCGCCGTCCTCCCCCGGCTCGCGGTCGTGACCGCCCCCGTCGCGCCCCCTCCTCCCGCCGCCTCGAGCGCGCCCCAGCCGCTCCCTGCGGCGCCCGACGCCCCGGCTCTCTCCCCGCCGCCCGCGAGCGACGAAAGTCCGTCCCGCGCGGAGGGACCCTGGGTGCTCGTGGTCGAAGACGAGCCGCAGGACCTCAGCGTGCTTCGAAGAACCCTGCTGGATGCCGGCTACCAGGTCGAGTCCCGCACCACGGGAGCCGAGGCGATCACCCTCTCCCGGCAACGCCTGTTTCACGCCGTCCTCCTCGATCTCATCCTCCCCGACATGGCGGGCTGGGACGTGCTCCGGGCCCTTCGCGCCGAGGGGCCCAATCGCGAAGTCCCGATCATCGTCGTGACCGTCGTGGCGGAGCAGACGGCTGCGGCCGGCTTCTCCATCCAGGACTACCTGGTCAAGCCGATCCGACCTCAAGACCTGCTGGCATGCCTCGCGCGCGCGGGGGTGCCCGCGCGCGACCCCCGTTGGGTCCTGGTCGTGGAGGACGACCCCGGCTCCCTTAGGCTGCTGGAGGTCTCCCTGAAGGAGGTCGGCTATCGGCCTCTTTGCTGCCCCAGCGGGGAGGCGGCATTGGAGGAGTCCGCCCGGACCCGCCTCGCCGCGGTCATCCTCGACCTGCTCCTACCCGGGATCGACGGGTTCGAGTTCCTCCGGCGCTTCCGGGATCTGCCCGCGTGCCGGGTCGTGCCGGTCCTCGTCTGGACCAGCAAAGACCTCACGCCGAGCGAGCAACAGAAACTCCGGGCCGCCGCCCAGGCCGTCGTCCTCAAGGCGACCGGGGGCACGAGCGGTCTCCTCCGCGAACTGGCCGCCTTCGTACAGCCTCCGCCGACGCGAGGCGCCCGCCCTTCCCTCCCGTAAACGGAGAGCGCTCCATGTCCGGGGAGAGCATCCTCATCGTGGACGACAATGCGGCGAACCTCCGCCTCGTCCAGTTCCTCCTCTCCGTCAAGGGCTACGAAGTGCGCACGGCCGCGAGCGCCGGCGAGGCCCTGAAGTCCCTGACGGAGTACCCACCGCGGCTCATCCTCATGGACCTCCAGCTCCCGGGCACGGACGGCCTGGAGCTCACGCGAAGGCTCAAGGCCGACCCTGCCACACGCGCAATTCCAATCGTCGCCCTGACCGCCTACGCGATGGCCGGCGACGAGCGCGCCGCGTACGACGCCGGCTGTGACGGGTACGTGGCGAAGCCGATCGACACGCGGACCCTCCCGGATCTCGTCGCGAACTTCCTGCGCCAGGGCACATGGAAATCACCTTCCTCGGGACCGGATGCATGAAGCCCAGCCGGGAGAGGAACACTTCGGCCGTGTTCCTCGCCCGGGGCGCGGAGGGCATTCTCTTCGACTGCGGCGAGGGCACGCAGCGGCAATTCCTCCACAAGGACCTGCGGCTCACGCGGGTCACGCAGGTCCTCCTCAGCCACTGGCACGGCGACCACGTCCTCGGCCTGGCGGGCCTCATCGCCACTCTCGGCGCGAGCGAATACCCGGGCACGCTGCGGATCTTCGGGCCGAAGGAAACCGCGCAGCGGCTGGCCCTCTGGTCGCGTGCCGTCCCCTTCGACCACGCCATCCAGCTCGACGTGCGCGAGTTCGGCGAGGGAGGCGTGTTTCAGCGAGGGCCGGATTTCACCCTCGAGGCGCTGCCGCTGAAGCACCGCGTGCCGTGCCTCGGCTACGCCTTCCAGGAGGCGGACCGGCGGCGGATGAACGTCGAGGCCTTGACGGCGCTGGGCGTGCCGCAAGGGCCGCTCTGGGGAGCGCTACAGCATGGGCAGGCCGTGGAGTGGGCCGGGCGGCGAATCACGCCGGAGGAGGCCACGGTGCCGGTGCGCGGTCGGCGCGTCGCGTACCTCACGGACACGCTCTTGACGGAGAACTGCTACCGCCTGGCCGCCGACGCGGACCTCTTGATCTGCGAGGCGCCGCACGCCTCCGACCTCCGCGACAAGGCGGACGAGTACATGCACCTCACCGCGCGCGACGCCGGTCGCATCGCCGCGCGGAGCGGCGCGAAGCGGCTCCTGCTGCAGCACTTCAGCGTGCGCTACACGGACACGCGCGAGCTGGTGGACGACGCGCGGCGGGAGTTCGCGAACACGACGGCGGCGGAGGATTTTATGACGGTCGAGGTGTAGCGGAGCCCGAGATGATCAGGTCTGCTTCACCATAATGTCTACTTCCGCCCCCCCTCCATCCCCTTGCCACTCGTCGACCTCCCGCGGTGCGTGGGAAATCGTCCGGCTCGGATCACCCAGGGCGTCGGCTTCGGACTGGCATGCCGCTTCGGACCGTTGGGCAATCGAAACGCAACCCGCCCGCCGTCTCCTCACGACGCTACCGACCGAAACGAATTCCAATTCTTCGGATGTGGCGCAGGGATCCGTCGCCTCGCTTCCGCGACGATTTGTCTCCCGATTCACCGGACATCTCGACGAACAGCGGCCGACAAGCGCGGAGATTAGAACAGAACACTTTAAGCTTAAACACGTTGCGACTTCGACTCGTGCCCCGCCCAGGCTGCGCCCCTCGACCACCTCGCCTACAGAACCCTGCCGCCGGCTCGGCATCAGGCTTGCGCTATCTCTCCTTCGCACGTGCGCATGGATGTCGAATGGACGGAACGTTCGGACTCGGACCGACACGACTCGCAAGCCGCGCCGGTCCTCAGAAGATCCCCAGGCGAGGAAATAGCCGCGGGACCTGAGGAGTGGACGATGAACGAACACACGTGGAATCGCACGAGTGGCCGCACCGGCTGGATGGCGATCCTCGTCCTCATCGTGGTGACCGGCACCGAGACGTTTGCCCAGTCCGCCCCGTCCGTCGCGAGCGTGGTCCCCCCCGTCAGTTCCGCCACGATCGTCGAGGCGATCGGACGCGCGCGCAGCTCCGGCGAAGACCCCATGGCGGCCGTCATCCGGAGCTTGAGCGTCTATCCGAACGCGCAGGTGTCGGGCGCGGACGTCCGGGCCGCTCTCGCCGCCCTGAACGTCGACGCCGAGGAAGGGACCTCCGCCTCCCTCCAGAACCTCGACCGCATCGTCAAGACCGGCAATCTCATCACCATTTCGAACTCCGCCGAATCGACGGTCAAGACCGGCTCGGCCACGATCAAGTTCGGCAAAACGGTCAAGGCGAAGCTCACCGCGAACGGCAGCTCGATCCTCCTCGAGAACATCGAAGGCGTCTCGGTCAGCGCAGGACTCAGCGGCGGCATCCGGCGCCTGGAGTTCTTCAAGAACGACGCCGGCGACCCCATGCTCCGCGCCACGGCCCGGGTCCTCGGGTTCAACACCACCCGCGAAATCAATCTGCGCGAAGTGAAAGAAAAGGCCGACGCCGAGCGACGAGAACGGGAAGGCTCCAACGACAGCAGCACCACGACCACCAGCACAAGCCCGAGCGCGAGCGAGCGACTGAACGACATCAATCGCTAGTGGCCGGTTGACGAAGACCTCACACGATGCACGGGGGCCCGGGCCCCCAGGAATCGTGATTGGAACTCGTCAACCCAGTGCGGGGTGACCACACCGCCCCCTCTCGCCGCCCCCGCTCCCACTTAGTACCGCCCCACGGAATTGGGTGACCAATTTTCTCGGCGATTTTGGCCGCCCGCTTTGTTGCGCTCGCTCGCCGTAGTTCTCCGCTACTACGCCTCGCTCGCGCGCCTCGCGGGCGGCCAAACTTGCCTTCGCCTATTGGCCACCGACTTCCGTGGGGCGGTACTTAGGGACCGCAAAGAAACATCTCATGCAGCTCGGAAACCGGGGAGCTCCTCGGGAAAAGGCTCAAGGCTCAATGATCAATTTTCAGGCAAGGCTCAAAGTTCAAGGCTCAGAGTCCGCGATTCCGTGCACGGACTACGTTCCGTGGTGGCAGTTGAGCATTGAACCTTGAGCCTTATCTGAGTCTTGAAAATTGAGCATTGAGAATTCTTGTCGCCCCCCTGCGCCTCGATCGAGCAAGTTATTTTCCTACGGGACCTTATCGCCCCAGCACCCGCGACCGCGCATATGCCTGCTCATCGGTCGACAACCGCAGGCGGCCCAGCGGATTGATCTCGCTCAAATAAAGCGCGTCCGCGAACTCCCGCCGGGCCGCCGCCGGGGAGTGCGCCCAGCTCTCCAGCAGCACGCCGTACCGGAACCGGTACTCCGCCCGCGTCGGATACAGACGCGCCGCCTCCCGGCACGACTCGAACGCGCCCTTGAACGCCTCGTCTCGCATCCGCCCGAACTGCGCGCGATCCAGCTCCTGCCCCGCCGCCGCCTGCCCTTCCAGCACGCCCGCGTGGTCGTGAAGAAAACTGCCCCGCGTGTAGTGCAGCCCGGCATTCTCGGGAGCCAGCGCGATCGCACCCTCCGCCGCGGTCCTGCACGCGCGAAAAATCGGCCCCAGCCGCTCCGGCGACGCCTCCGGCCCCGCGACGGAAAGGCACTGCGCATGATAGGCGCGCGCCAGTTCTTGCCGAATCGCGGGATTCGAGGGGGACAGCTCCCGCGCACGTTCCAGCGCTCCCGCGGCCGAAAAAGGGTCCCCCTTCTCTTCGCTGTCGCGCGCTTGCCCCATCAGCGCGTCGGCGGACACGAGCCGCGAGGCCCAGGGAATCGCCAGCCCCACGTACGCCAGTGCCGCCACGAGCAGCCCCACCCCCAGCCGGCGCCGCGCGGCCGGCGATACGGCACAATCGACTCGACGGCTCGTCTCCCCCGAGCGATCGAGCGCGACGAGCGCACCCGCGGCCAGCCACGCCGTCCACGACACCTGGAGCACGTAGGCGTCCAGGTCCACGAGGCTGTGCACGACGTAGGCCGAGAGCCCCGCCACGAGCCCGCAGCGCAGCCCGCGCGTGTCCGCAGGGAGTCGGCCGAGGCCGAGCGCCACCGCGGTCACGCCCCAGAGCGCGAGCAGCCCGAAGAACAGCCACTCCCCCGTCCCGACGTTGAAGCATCCGGTCAACAGGGCCACGAGGCAGACCGCGGCAAAGCCGCCGCCCACCGCGAGGAAACTCTCCTCCCGTTCGGACACCGCGCGACTTCCGTCCGCCTCCGCCGTCGCAGCTCCCGCAACGCCGGCCGCCGCCGCCGCCCCGCCCCCTTCCCGCCACAGGCCGCGGATCCCACCACCCAGCAACGCGCCCCAGAACGTCACGTACGCGAGGAAGCCCCCGATCCCAAGCTCCGCCGCGATCTGCAAGTAGTCGTTGTGCGCGCGCTGCGTCTCCCCCGCGACCGCGGACTTGTACGTTACGTACTGGTCGGCGAAACCGTCGAGGCCGATGCCCACGAGCCAGTTCCGCCGGAAGATCTCCCATGCACCGAACCAGTACCCCGCGCGAAAGCCCATGCTGCTCGCGGCCCGCTTCAGGTCCAGCGGATCGAAGAGCCCCGCCGCCAGGAGCGCCAGATTCGCAGCCCCGGCCGCCGCCGCCGCCGCGACCAGCGGCCTTTCCGCCCGACCGCCCGACCGCCACGCGATCCCTCCCGCGAGCGCCGCCACCGCCGCCCCACAGGCCGAGGCCGCCGCTCGCCCGACGCCGCACGCCTGCAGGCTCGGGAGCGCGAGCCCCGCGAGGGCGACCGCGAGCAGCGTACCGCGCCGCGCCCACGTCATCCCGCCCCAGCCCCCCACGAGCAGGAGCACCCCAAGCCCGACGCCCGTGGCCAGGATCCCTCCCTTCGACTGCGTCAGCCCCAGCGCCCCGCCGACCACGAGCAGCGGGATCACGGAAAGCACGAAGCGTCCGAAGCCGACTCGCTCCCGGCCGCGCAGCCCGTCCACCATCCACCCGAGGAGGATCGGAAACACCATGCACAAGAAACCGGCGAGCGAGTTCGACGTGAGAAAGGTCGAGAACGGCTGGTCGGTCATCAGCCGCGCGTAGAATTCGTAGAGGAGCGGTTGGGCCACGCTCACCAATCGCGCATCCGCGGCCACCGCCTCGCGCAACGCCGCGAAGCCCACGAAATACTGGTGCAGACCGAGCCCTGCCAGCGCGGTCGCCGTGGAGAGCAACGCGACCAGCACGAGCCGCGCGCGCCGCGGCGCGTGGCCGAGCGAGGCGATCAGAAAGAAGAGCGCCACCTGCGTGACCCACGGCACCGCCAGGCTCACCGCCGCGTACCCGGAGGACGCGTGGAGCGGCGACGCCGCGGAGAGGCAGGCGAAGGCGAGCGCGGCCGCGGTCGCCGCTCCCCGCGGAAGCGACCGGCGAAACCGCCCTCCCAACAACGGACCCGCGAAGCCGATCAAGAGGACGGGGATCCAGAGCAGGAGCGACAAGCAGAGATTGGCGCCGAAACCCACGGAGTCGGAATTCAACATCACCCGGGCGCAGACCTGGGCGCTCACCAGCGCGAGCGCGAGGAGGGACAGCCCGGGTTCCAGCAGGTTGCCCGTGTCCTCCCCATCCGCGGTCGCCGCCGAGGGGGCGGGTGCGGCAGGCTCGGACTCCGCCCGCTCCGAAGGCGAGGCGCCCTCGGCGGCCACGCGCTTCTTCCGGCTCACGAGCGCCGCCGCGCCGCGGTCTCGATGACCGCGAGGATCGCGAGGACGAGCGCGACCTGGAGCGTCGCCACCAGCGCGCCGCCCACCTGCGTCTCGTAGATGAGGATCGCCGGGAGACCCGTGCACAGCGTCAGCAGGTAGATGAGGAGCACCGCGGCCCCCCGCGACAGCCCCAGCGCGACGAGGCGATGCGAGAGGTGGTTCGTGTCCCCCTGGAAGATCGAGCGCCCCTGGGAAATGCGGATCGCCATGACCGAGAGCGTGTCGTAGGCCGGCACGGCGAAAATAAAAAATGGCACGAGCACCGAGTAGAGGTGATAGCCGGCTTCGTAGCGGTAGTAGGTGAAGAGGATGGTGAGGACCGAGAGGGTGTAGCCGATGAAGAGGCTGCCCGCGTCCCCCATGAAGATCGTGGCGGGCGGCCGGTTGAAAACCAGGAAGCCGAGACAGCCCCCCAGCAGCGCGAGCAGGCAGCACGCGATGAAGTGCTGGCCCGTGAGCATGGCGATCGTGAGGAAGATCGAGGCCGCGACCGAGGCCACCCCGGCGCAGAGCCCATCCATGTTGTCGAGGAGGTTGAAGGCGTTCGTGAGCCCCACGATCCACAGCACCGAGAGCGCGCCCGAGACCAGCGGCCCGCCGGGCACCCCATCCAGGAACAGGCTCGCCCGCACGCCGACCAGCACGAGGCCGCAGGCGACGACGACTTGGAACGCGAGCTTCGTCCAGGCGGAGAGCCCGCGATGATCGTCCACGAGCCCGACCCCGAAGAGCACGACCCCGCCGAGGCCGATCCAGCCGAGCTGCGGCAGTCGGCCCTTCGCCCCCGGCAGATGCACGGCGACCTCCGCGGGGAAGCTCCCGGGGACGCCGTACGAGGAGAGCAGGAGGATCGCGAGCGCCGCGCCCGCGAGCGGCAGGACGACCGCTGCGAAGATCGCGACGCCGCCGCCGAGCGCCACCGCCTGCCGGTGGATCTTGCGCTCCCCCGGCTCGTCGACGAAGCCCCGGCGTCGGGCGAGCGCCCGGGCGAGCGGCGTCCCGACGAGCGAGACGAGGAGCGCCACGGCGAACGTGACCGCCTGCGCCGCGATCATGAGCCGCCCCGGGCGCGCTCCGGCACGGGGTTCCTCACCGCCGCAAGCTCCTGATTCATCCGCAGCAGCGCCTCCTCCACCGCCCGCTCCCAGCGGCGCTCTCCGTACGCCTCCTTGCCGGGCGAGGTCGTGTACGCGAATGTGATGGAGCGGGATGCCGCGATGAGCGCGCCCAGTCCGTCCCGATCGAAGCACGGGCGGACTTCACCCGCGCCGCCGCCCTGCGCGCCGTAGCCCGGCACCAAAAAAAACGCGCGCGGCAAGTCTCGCCGCAGCGCCGCAGCCGCGGCCGGCGCGGTCGCTCCCACCACCGCCCCCACGGCGCTGTAGCCGCATTCGCCCACCAGCGCGCCGCCCCACCGATCCACCGCGCGTGCGACCACTCTGTAAAACGGCCGCCCGCCGCAGCGCAAGTCCTGGAACTCGGCCGCGCCCGGGTTCGAGGTCCTGACCAGAAAGAACACCCCTCGCCCCGCCTCCGCGCATCCACGCAGAAACGGCCGCACGCTGTCCTCGCCCAGGTAGGGTTGCAGCGTGACCGCGTCCGCGTCGAACGGCGCGCCGGTCGGCGAGCTCGCCGCGGCCCGCCCGCGCTGCCGCCCCCGCCCGCTCCGCCTCTCCGCCGCGGCTGCCGCCGTGGCCGCGGGAAAGTACGCATCCGCGTACGCCTCGGCCGTGCTCGGGACGTCCCCGCGCTTGACGTCGGCGATCGTCAGCAGCCCCGCCGCCCGCGCATCCGAAAGGCTGTCCGCGAACGCCGCCATTCCTTCCGGGCCGAAGGCCTCGTAGAACGCGACCTGGGGCTTGACCGCGACCGCTCGCGGCGCGACGACCTGGAGCACCTCCCGATTAAACGCGCGGATCGCCTCGGCCGCCCCACGCCGGCCCCGTCCAAAGCGCCGAAAGGCGGCGAGCCGCAGGGACTTCGGGAGAAGCGCGAGTCGCGGGTCGAGCCCCACGACGACGCAGCTCGCTTTCGTTCGAATCGCGGAGACCAGCCGGTCGGGAAAGGGTCGCATGCGACGCCTCGGCCAGAAAAAAAAGAGCGGGCTGAAAACCGGGCCTGGTTCAAATCCGAGTCACAGATCGCCGTCGGCCGACCTCCGTAGGGGCACGGCGCTGCCGTGCCTTCGAGGCGAGGCAGGGTTGTCGGCTGGGCTCTACGTCGGCGGCGATTTGAACCATGCCGAAAACCGTGGCGGGCAGGGGGCGGGCGGGAGCGCAAAAGCGCGTGGCATTATAGCAATGCAGCGGGACCCCTCAAAGAAAATGGGCTCCGGAGAGTTCCGGAAGAGGACCGAACCCTCCGCGCCCCCGCCCGGTTATACCGAAAGCCAGACACAGACGCTCGACGCAGGCCCGGCGGCCCCATCCCCACACCGCCCCCTGTTCGAGCGTCAAGTGGCCTCGGGAAAGGTCGCCGTCCGCTCGCCGGTGGACGCCAGCTCCGACCGGGTGAAGCGTCAGGTTGTGAAGCGCCCCCGGCCCCCGCCGACGAATGCTTTTCCGAGCGCCACAACGAAGGGCCTCGAGGTCGAAAGACCCCGGGGCCTTTTCGCTTTTTCGGCCTTCCTGGAGCCGGCCTTTCATGCTCCACTTCACAGGAGTCGAGTCGTGCTTTGCACCTCGTGGGCCTTCACGATCGATCCTGGGGGTGTACGACATGGGGACGATGGAAGCGGAACGGGTCCGCGACGGACACACCGAACCGCGACCGTGAGGGAGCGGTCTCCGCGCGTTTTTGCAGAGCCGCGGATTCGACCTGGCCGCCCGGTGGGTTCGCAGGGCGCTACCATGCGGGTCGGCGGCCTCGAACCGGATGTCGTGGCAGAACGCCCCCAGACCGCCCCCTCACGGTCGCGATTCGGTTTCCACGCGGGACGCGCCTGCGACGGAAACGAAGGACCTACCGGAACGACATGGAAGGCCCACGAGAACGGGCTGGCCGTTGGGCCCGGGCGTGCTCGCAAAACCGGGAAGAGTCCTCCGTGGCGCTCCGGAAAGAACGAGCACGGCGCGCGCAGCAAGTTTGCCCTCGAAATCCTCTTGTGGTATCATGCCTTCTCTTTCGCCGCGCCACTTGACGGAGGACGTCGGTGTTGACCGGAAAGGAACTCCTCTTCGGGAAGCTCGCGGTCGAGCGAGGCAGGGTCACCCAAGAGCAGTTGGCCGCCTGCCTGGCCGAAAAGGAGCGCAGGGACGCCGGAGGCGCGCCGATCGGGATCGGCGCCCTCCTGGTCGAACGGGGACACCTTGCGCCCGCGGACGTACAGGAGATTTTGCGTCAGCAAGGCAAGGCCCTGCTGCGTTGCCCGGCCTGCAAGCTCCAATACAACGTCCAGGGGTTCGAGGCCGGCAAGCGCTTCCGCTGCAAGAAGTGCGGCTCGGTCCTCGTCGTGCCCACGGACCTCTCGTCTCTCACCGCCGCCGGCGACGCCGTCGTTGCCGAGAGCACCCCCGGGTCGAGTGCGCCCGCGCCCATCTCCCCCGCCACCGCCCCAAAGTCCGCAGCCCCCAAACCCGCACTCCCTCCCCGGCCCCCCGCCCCGTCGGCGACCGCGCCGACCTCGGTGCAGGCCTCGGTGGGGGGCGAGGGGCAGGGACTCGCGACCCAGGCCACGATCGTCGGGCCGCCGAGCATCCTCTCCTCGCGCCTGCCGAGCGACGCGGCATCGGGGGCGCACGGACTCGCGGCCACCCACGCCCCTTCCCGCGCGGAGGCGGAGCCGGGGTCCCCTGCCGGCGCGACCGCCGCTACCGGCATCCTCGATCCCCTGCTCGGGCAGGTCCTCGGCGGCGCGAAAATCGAGCGCAAGCTCGGCCAGGGCGGCATGGGGGCCGTCTACCTCGCCCATCATCTGTCCCTCGACAAGCCCGTCGCGGTCAAGGTCCTGCCCCCGGAGTTCACCGAGGACTCCACTTGCGTCCAGCGGTTCAAGCGCGAGGCGCAGTCCGCCGCGCAGCTCGAACACCCGAACGTCGTCCAGATCCACGACGTCAAGCAGGAAAAAGGCTACCACTTCATCCTGATGCAGTACGTCGACGGCATCAGCCTCGCCGCGCACCTCCGGCGCCAAAAACAAAAACGCCTGCCGGCGCAGGAGGCCGCGCGCCTGCTCCTGCCCGTGTGCCGCGCGCTCGGCGCCGCCCACGCGAAAGAAATCGTGCACCGCGACATCAAGCCCGAGAACATCATGCTCGGCAAGGACGGCGAAGTGCGGGTCATGGACTTCGGCCTCGCCCGGCTCGTGGGCGGCGCGAGCAAGGTTTCGGCGGCCGGGACCGTCGTCGGCACGCCGTACTACATGGCGCCCGAGCAGGCCCGAGGCAAAGAGGTCGACGGGCGCGCCGACCTCTACTCCGTCGGCGTGACCCTTTACGAGATGATCTCGGGGCAGGTCCCCTTCCGCGGCGACAGCCCCATGGAAGTCATGCTCAAGCAACTCCAGGAAGAGCCCGCGCCCCTGCGCAGGGTCCGCGCGGACGCGCCGGCGGGCGCGGAGCGCGTCGTCGCCAAGCTCCTCCAGAAGGAGCCCGCGGCGCGCTACCCGACGGCCGGCGCGCTCCTGGCCGACCTGGAACGGCTGGCGGCCGGCGAGGACCCCGCGGCCTCCGGCGGGGCGCGGCCGACGGCCAGGCTCGCCGGTGGGAAGCCGAGCCGACGCTGGACGATCGTCGGGGCCGCCGCGGGGATCGGGGGCCTGCTCCTGCTCGCCCTCGTCGCCTCCGCCATCCAGACAGAGCGCGTCAAGGCCCGCCTCCGCGACTTTCGAGCGGTCGTGTCCCAGCGTCTCCTGTCCGACCCGCCCGATCTCGCAGGCGCCGCGAAGACGCGCGCGGACGCCGGACGGCTCTCTGACGACCTCGTCTGGAAGGCGCGGCTCGATCGCATCGTCGAGGAGTGCCGAAGCGAGTGTTTCGTCCGCATCCGGGCGCAGGCGGCGGAGTGCATCGACGCCGGACGATTCGGGGAGGCGGGGAATCGCCTGCAGGCGGCGCTCGGCGTCTCCGACGGTCCGGCCTGGGAAGCGGCCGTGCTCGTCGCCTACGCGGAGTCGATGGGCCCATTGAAGGCGCAGGCCCGGTCGCGCCTCGAACAGAAGAAGTACGCCGAGGCCGAGCAGGTCCTCGACAAGGCCGCGGCGGGCTCGAAGGACGCCGCCTGGCAGGCCCTGCTCGGCTCCCTGGAGCGCGAGCTTTTCGATCCCCTCCCTCTTTCGCTCTGGAGCTCCCCCCCGGTCCCGTCGGACGACATCTTCCGCGGCCAGGCGCTCTGGAGGATCGGGCGGGGACAGTACAAGGCCCTGGAGTCGGACCTGACGGCCCTGGTCCACGCCGGCAAGGCGCCCAAGATCGCCATCGGACTCCTCAGGAACCTGCACCGGCTCAAGGCGGTGACCTCCGCCGCGATCACTTCGCTTCAGCGAAAGGTCGGACAGACGCTCAGGGTCGGACTCGAGGACGGGCCGGCGCGGCTCACGCGCTCCGTGTCGGCGAAAGTGACGAACGTCGACGCGGAGGCGTACCAGGTGCGGCTGGTGGCGGAGGGGGAAGAGCGCGACCACACGCTGGACGAGTTCGACCCGATCTGGGTCGTTGACCAGGCACGGGGGGAGCTCAAGGACGACGCGGCGGAGTCCCACGCCTCCTACTCCTCGTTTCTGTGGCTGAACGACCGTGAAGGGGAGGCGGCCGTCGAGTACAAAAAGGCGGCCGAGCTCGGGCTGAAGGCCATCGAACGGCTGCCCAAGCTGCAGCTCAAACGCCGGCTCGGCCCGTTCCAGGGCCTTCGCGACGCCGGCGGCTCGGACGGCAAGTAGCGAGCAGTGGCGGATCCTCTGGACAAGCGCGCGGAGGCGATGCGATGATCGAAGAACTCCTGGAGAGCCCCCCCTCTACGGTGTTACCTTGATGCCCGACCCCCAAATGCCGAGGTTTCTGCGGATCAAGGGAGGCCCGCAGGATCCCGAGACGCTGCGCCGGGTCCTCCGGGCGGCGGGCTTCGAGGTCCACGAGCCCGCGCTGGACGAGGAGCGCGAAGCGCGGGTGGCCCCGGCCGAGCCGCCGGCGGCCCGCGTCGGCCCTGGCGCCGGCGCCTCGGGCGTTTCCCCTAGCCCGGCCGGCATCGGCCCCGCGGGCGAAGCCCTCCTCGCCGTCCATGCCGACTCTCCGCCCCCCGTCGTTCGTGCCACGCGCGACCAGCTTCAGGCACTGCTCGACAACACCACGGCCGTCATCTACATGAAAGACCTCCTCGGCCGGTACATGTTCATCAATCATCAATTCGAGGTCCTTTTCCACGTCACGCGGGAGCAGGCGATCGGGCACACCGACTATGACTACTTCCCCAAGGAAATGTCCGACGCCTTCCGCGCCAATGACCGGAAAGTGCTCGAGGCCCGCGCGCCGCTCGAGATGGAGGAGCTCGCCCCGCACACCGACGGCGCCCACACCTACATCTCCCTCAAGTTCCCCCTCTGCGACGCCTCGGGCGCGCCCTATGCCGTCGCGGGGATCTCCACCGACATCACGGAACGGAAGCGCCTGGAGAAGGAGCTGCGCGGCAAAAACCTCGACCTCGAACAGCACGGCCGCCAGATCCGCGAGGCCAACCGCCTGAAGAGCGAATTCCTCGCCAACATGTCGCACGAGCTGCGGACGCCGCTCAACGCCATCATCGGCTTCGTCCAGCTCATGGTCGACGGCCACGTGCCCTCCGGC
The DNA here is from genome assembly GCA_016197205.1 of Planctomycetota bacterium. GTDB lineage: Bacteria > Planctomycetota > MHYJ01 > WSZJ01 > JACPWG01 > JACPWG01. The sequence goes on along the minus strand of JACPWG010000127.1, from coordinate 20,527 downwards.
TCCAAGGAGCACGGAGAGTTCATGAGCTACGTCCTCACCAGCGCCCGCCACCTCCTCCAGCTCATCAACGACGTGCTCGACCTGTCGAAGGTCGAGGCGGGCAAAATGGAGTTTCGGCCCGAGACCGTGCAGCCCGCGGACGTCGTCCGGGAGGTCCGCGACATCCTGCGCCCGGCCGCCACGAAGAAGTGGATCGAAGTCGACACCTCCGTCGATGCCGCCGTCGGCGCCGTGCTCGTCGACGCCTCGAAGCTGCGGCAGGTCCTGTACAATTATCTTTCGAACGCGCTGAAGTTCACTCCGGAAAACGGCCGCGTGTCCATCCGCGTCCGTCCCGAGGGGGTCGACGCGTATCGCCTGGAGGTCGAGGACACCGGCATCGGCGTCCGCCCGGAAGACCTGGGCAAACTCTTCGTCGAGTTCCAGCAGCTCGACACCGGGGCCGCGAAAAAACAGCAGGGCACGGGCCTCGGGCTGGCCCTTACGAAGAGGATCGTGGAGGCCATGGGGGGAACCGTGGGCGTGCGCAGCCGGCCCGAACGCGGGAGCGTATTCTTCGCCCTCCTCCCCCGGACCATGGCCCAGGCGCGCCCCGGCGGCGAGGACGCCCCCCCTGGGCTGCCGGTAGTCGTGCCCCGCATCGGCGCACGCTCCATCCTGATCATCGAGGACGATGCGGAGGACCGCGCGTTGCTCGTGCAGGTGCTCGCCGAGGCCGGGTACTCGGTGCAGGCCGCCTCCTCCGGGGCCGAGGCGCTCGCGCGCTGCAACGAGAAACCTTTCGATGCGATCACCCTCGATCTCGCGCTCCCCGACATGGCGGGCTGGGAGGTCCTCCGTGCCATCCGGAAAGAAGGCCCCAACCGCGACACGCCCGCGATCGTCGTGACGCTGGTGGCCGAGCGCGGAGTCGCGGCCGCGTTTCCCGTGCAGGACGTGCTTCCCAAACCGGTCGCGCCGGACGACCTGCTGGCCGCGCTGAGCCGCGCGGGCATCCCCCCGGACGGCACGCGAACCGTCCTGGTCGTCGAGGACGAGCCCAAGGCCCTCAAGTTGATCGAGGTGACGCTGAGCCGCCTCGGCTACCGGCCGGTCGGCTGCCCGGATGCGGAAACCGGTCTCGAGGCGGCCGAGCGCGAGCACCCCGCGATCGTCATCCTCGACCTCGTGCTGCCCGGCATGAGCGGGTTCGAGTTCCTGCGGCACTTCCGCGCCCGCCCCGTGGGTCGGCACACGCCTGTGATCGTCTGGACCACCAAGGACCTGACCGCGGAGGAGCACGCCCAGCTCCGCCCGCTCGCGCAGGTCGTCGTCTCGAAGGGTCAGGGCGGCATTTCCCCGCTCGTCGCAGAACTGGAGTCCTGCATGCTGGCCTTTCGCGCCCCCGAGCCCGGGGGCGCCTCCGACCGGCCGTAGGCGCACGCCGCCGCCATCCCGCACGACAGGTGTTCGTCATCGGTAGGGGCACGGCGCCGCCGTGCCCGACGACCAGCGTCACCTCCCCCGCATTCGGAGCGCCCCCTGATGCCCGACCCGGCCCCGGTCACCGAGCCCGCCGCCTCGGAGGCAGACGCCCGAGCGGTACTCGAGGCCCTCCGGGCCCTGCTCTCCGAGCTCGGCCACCCGGAGGCCCGCGCCTACGCGACGCTCGACTCGAAACTCGAACGTGAGCTGGGCCTCGGCAGCCTGGAACGCGTCGACCTCCTCACGCGCATCGGGGAAGCGCTCCATGTCTCCCTCCCGCCCTCGGCCCTCGTCGAAGGCGACACCCTGCGCGCAATCCTGGCATGCGCCGGCGCGTGTGCCCGCGCCCGTGCCGACGCCGCGAGCGGCGCGGGCGGCGGTTTCCAGGTCGCCCCGCTCGCGCCGGAAGCCGGGGATGCGACGCCCGCCCCCGAAGCGGCCTCCACGCTCACCGAAGTGCTCGCGCGTCGCGCGGCGGCGCATCCGGAACGACCCGCAATCTACCTCGTCGCCGAGGGTGCTGCCGACCGCGTCCTCACCTACGGCGCACTGGTTCGCAACGCCGGCCGTCTCGCCGCGGGCCTGCTCGCGCGCGGCCTTGCGCCGGGCGGGCGCGTGGCGATCATGCTCCCGACCTCCGAGGACTTCTTCACCGCGTTTTTCGGCGCGCTCGTCGCCGGCGGCGTGCCCGTGCCGATCTACCCGCCGCTCCGCCCGGATCGGATCGCCGAATACGTCGCGCGCCAAGCGCTCATCCTCCGGAACGCCGAGGCCGAGCTCCTCGTGACGTTCGACCGCGCCGCGGCGATTGCGGACCTCGCCAGGGATCGGGTAAACACCCTACGCGCGGTCGGCACCGTCTCGGAGCTGCTCGGAGACGGCGTGCCCGAGGTCCCCGCCGTGCCGCCCGACGCGACGGCCTTCCTGCAATACACGAGCGGCAGCACCGGCGAGCCCAAAGGCGTCGACCTCACGCACGCGGCCGTGCTCGCGAACGTCCGCGCCATCGGGGCGCGCACCCAGGTCGGGCCGCGCGACATCATGTCGAGCTGGCTCCCGCTGTACCACGACATGGGCCTGGTCGGCGGCGTCCTGTACCCGCTGTATTTCGGCATCCCGACCGTGATCCAGTCCCCGATCGAGTTCCTGACCCGTCCCGAAAGCTGGCTCTGGACCATCCACCGGCACCGCGCGTCCCTCACGTCAGCGCCGAATTTCGCCTTCGAGCTGTGCTGCCGCAAGATCGCCGCCGACCGCACCGAAGGGCTGGACCTCTCCTCCTGGCGCATCACCCTGAACGGCAGCGAGGCGGTCCTGCCGGAAACGATCGCGCGCTTCCAGGCCCGCTTCGGCCCGCACGGCTTTCGCCCGACCACGATGACCCCGGCCTACGGCCTCGCCGAAGCGACCGTGGGCGTGGCGATGGAGCCGGGTCGACCGCCGCGCATCGAAGCCTTCGCGCGCGAGCCTTTCGAGAAGGACGGACGCATGGTCCCGCCCGCGGCCGGCGAGAAGAGCCCCGTGGAACTCGTCTCCTGCGGACGGCCGCTGGACGGCTACGAGCTGCGCGTCGTATCCCCGACCGGGGAGAAGCTGCCCGAGCGCTGCGTCGGGCGGCTCGAGTTCCGGGGCCCGTCCTCCCTGCGCGGCTACTACCGGAATCCCGCGGCCACGCGGGCGGTCCTTCGCGACGGCGGCTGGGTGGACACGGGCGACCTGGCCTTCCTCGCCGAGGGGGAGCTCTTCATCGCGGGGCGGGAGAAGGAGCTGATCAAGAAGGCGGGGCGGAGCTACCATCCGCACGAGATCGAGCAGGCGGTGGCGGGGGTGCCGGGCATACGTCCGGGCTGCATCGCGGCGATCGGCCTTAAGGATGCGAAGCTCGGGACGGAGGCGATCGTGGTCGTGGCGGAGACGAGGGAGCCTCGGCCCGCCGACCGCGAGGCGGTGGCGCGCGCCGTGAACGAGGCGGTCGCCGAAGTCGTCGGCTCGCCGCCGGACCGGGTCGTCCTGTGTCCGCCGGGGAGCGTGCCGAAGACCTCGAGCGGCAAACTGCGCCGCGGCGAGACGCGCCGGCTGTTGCAGGAGGGCCTGTTGGGCCGGCGTCGCGCGGCCGCGCCGCTGCAGCTTGCGGCGCTCTTCGCACGCGGGCTGCCGGCGCGCGGTCGCGCCGCGGGTCGGCGAGTCGCGCGGCTCGGGTACGCCCTGTGGATCTACGCGCTCTTCGTCACGCTCACCCCCTGCTTCTGGGCCGCGCTGCGCGTGTCCCGGAAGCGGCAGCGCGTGCGGCGGATCGGGCAGGCCTGGTCGCGCTGGATCGCGCGGCTCGGCGGCTACGGCCCGCACGTCCGCGGCCTGGAGCGCATCCCGAGCGGCCCCGCGGTCCTCGTCGCGAACCACCAGAGCTACCTGGACCCGATCTTCCTCCACGCCGCCCTCGACACCTCCGTCCACTTCGTCTCGAAGCTCGAGAACGCGCGGCTGCCCTTCGCGGGGAGCTTCCTGACGCGCGCGGGCCACATCTACATCGATCGCTCCCGCCAGGACCGGAGCCTCGACGTTCTGAAGCAGATCAGCGAGGCGGTGGAGGGGGGCGGGCAGGTCCTCATGTACCCGGAAGGCACGTTTACGCCGGCCACCGGCCTGCGCCCGTTCAAGCTCGGTGCGTTCCGGGTGGCGGTGGACCGCCGCGTGCCGGTAATCCCGATCGTGCTCCGGGGCGCGCGCCGCGCGCTCCGCGACGGCACCTGGCTCCCGCGCCGCGCGCGCATCGAGATCGACGTGCTCGACCCGCTCCACCCGGAAGGGGAGGGGATCGCAGCCGCCGTCGCCCTCCGCGACCGCGCGGCCGAGGTGATGGCCGCGCGCCTCGACGAACCGCGGCTGCACCTGGTCGCGGCCGGGCCGCCGGGGTGAATGAGGAGGGACAGGTACTCTTTTTCGCCGAAAGAGAGTAACTATCCCTATGGCAGCGGCCGCATCGGCACCCGCTACTTCACCGTGCTCACCCTCGCGCGCACCAGGAACGCCGAGTGCCCGTCCCCCGTCGGGTCGCTCGCGACGGTGGCGACCGTCCACTCCCCTTCGCGCACCATCAGGCTGAGCTCCGGCCCGAAGATGTCCGACTGCGGGAGCTGCAACCGGCCGCCGCCGGTCGCCTGCGTGTCGAAGGCCTCCAGCTCCTTCGGCAGCCGGGACACGGTCGGCCGAAGGTCCAGGAGCAACGTCGCGCCGTCACCCGCCAGGGTCGGCCGCACGTCCAGCATCACGCCCTCGGTTACCCGACCGATCGCGGGGTCGAAGGCCTGCGCGTTTTCCGCGACCTCCACGTCGTGGTCGGCCACGTAGCTCCGGGTCGCCGTCCACCCCACGTGCACCCGCTCCCGATTGAAGCCCGCAACCGACGAAGCCGCGCGCACGCGCACGTCCGTCCCCGCCTTCGCCTGTTCCCAGAGCGCCTTCACCGCCTCGGGCGCGAGCCCGGCACGCGCCTGGAGCGGTGATTCGAAGAGCCCCGCGCCCGCGTAACGGCCGGCAAGCCCCAGCTCCACCACGTCTACGGTGATTACCCTACCCCGGTCGCGTGCGAGCGAGGCCAGATACTCCTGGATCCGCGCCAGCACCTCCGGCCGCTGCACCACCAGGAGCCGCCCGTTCGAGCCGCGGATGTGGTTCCGGCTGTTGCTCCACGTCTCCGGAGAGACGTTGGAGGTGATCAGGTTCACCAGGTCCTCGATCGGGATCGTCAGGCCTTCGGCGACGTCCGGTGCTCCCTCGAACGTGGCGCCCACCGCGCCCCCGCCCTCCTCCCGCCGCCGGAGGCGGAGGTCGGGCGCGGGGAACTCCGGGATCGGCCGCACGAGAAAGTCGACGTCGTACATGCGAAATTGCCGCCGCTCCTCCGAGTCCGGGGCCTTCGCCTCCGCGGGACCCGTCTTGGCGACCGTCGGGCGCAGCAAGAGCGCAAGGACATGTCCCCCGTGCCCCGCCGCCGCCCCGCCCACCATGCCGCAGAGCGCGGTCCGCCCGTCGCCGACCGTGACCGTCGTCTTCAGCCGCAGGTGGTGCACCTCCGGCAGTTGCAAGAGCCCCAGCTTCGCGATCTTCGAATCGAACGTCGCAACCGGCGCCCCGAGTACCTGCCGGTGGAAGCGCACGCAAAGCGTGACCCGCGTGTCGCCGAACTCGAGCACCGGCACCACGTCCAGCACGCTCCCCTCCGACACCAGGGCCGTGATCGGCCGCGCGATCGACCCCCCCGCGGCGATCGAGACGTTGTAGTCCTGGACGATCGTCTTTTCCCGCAGGTTCTGCGTATGAACGCGCTGGCCGGAGAAGCCCGCGACTTGCGCGGCGTGGACGAGGCGTGCGTCGTCGACCCGGCGCAGGGCCGCATCGAGGACCGCGACCTGGGCATCCGAGAGCTCGAAGCCGCCCGCCGCGGCCCTGGCGGCCGTCCCTGCGCCGGCCGCTTCCAGCGCCTCGAGCACCGAAGGGGACAGCTCCAGCAGTCGCGCATCGATCCGGATCAGCCGCCCCCGAAGCGCGCGCAGCGTCGCCAGATACCGGTCGATCACTTCGTGCACCTCCGGTCGGTTCACGACCACCAGCGTCCCGCGATCGGCGCGGATCGAGTGCGCGGAGTCCGCCCACGAGTCTTCGAAGAAATTCGTCTTGATGGCCTCGACGATCTCCTCCGGGCTGAGAAACGACGGAGAGGGCTCGACCGCGATCGGGCCCACGGGCTCCTGCGGATCGCCGGCGAGCGACGGGCCGGGCAGGTCTTGCTGCACGGAGGTGAGAAACCCGATGTCGTAGACCTTGAGTACGGCGTCGGACGCGAACGCCGGGGCGCTGCCCCCCGCCCCGAGGGCGGCCAGGAGCAGCGTCCCCACGAGCAACAGCCGGACGAGCAGTGCATGCATCGGTCACCTCAGGGAGGAGTCAGGTGAATACCCTAGGAGCCAGTCGAGAAGTTTGGGGATCCGCCTTGGCTTGAATCCTTCGCTCCGCGCTGCGGCGCTCCGTTCAGGATGACAAGCCGGGAGAATGGGTTTACTGAAAGCATACGAAGCCCCCCTAGGGAGTCGGCCCCCGGAAGACAGCGGCGAGCTTCAACGCAAATGCGGGGCCGGAGGACCGGAGACCGCGGGCGCCTTCGCCGGCGGCCCGCACGGGGCTTGGCTCGCCGGGCGTATGTGTCGCTTGCCCGCACATGCCGGCCGGGCCGAGGCGTCTGCCGCTGTCAACGTGCCTTACACGAGTGTCAGCGGCTCGACCCGCCGCGCGCCGCCACGGCTACCTCATCGCCCCCGGCGTGGACACCCACTTCTCCCAGTCGGCCTGAAGCTGCTCGATATCGACGCCCGCGAAGCCCTCGTCGAACGCCTTCTGCTTGTCCTTCAGCCGCTTCAACGCGTCGTAGAACTTGTTGATCACACCCTTGTACCGCGGGTCCTGCGTCGTCCACAGGAAGTACGAGAGCGCCCACCCCTCCGCATAGCACACCTCAGGGTTCGCGTAGTACTGCGTCTGTGAGTATTTAAACAGCTTCGCAAGGGGCACGTGCTTCCCTTGGCGCACCGCATCCTTGATCGGCACCACCCGCTCGCGATTCAGGCCGATCGAGAACCGACCGTCCGAGCCGAACTCGGCCCCGTAAAAATACTCCGCCACTCCCTCGTTCAGCCAGATCGGGATCTCCACGTCCCCGCCGAGGTACAGGTACATGTACTGGTGGCTCGCCTCGTGGTAGAGGATGTGAAAGGTCTTTCGCTTCCCCTCGTCCACCGTCTTGTAGGCCACCAGTTCATTCTGCGCCGGGCTGAAGTACGCCGCCGCCCCGGTCACGCCATTCTGCGCGGCGTAGGAGGCGAATTCCTGTTCGGTCTTGAACGACTTCACCGTGAAGCGCCGATAGCCCTTCGCCTCGCCCCCCTCGCCCACGGCACGCTCCAGGTCCATGGGGAACCGGCGCTGATACTCCGCGAGGATCGCCTCCAGGTGTTTTCCCAGCTCGCGCGCGAATTCCTCGTCGCCGTTGTACTGGATCTCGTAGTGCGCCGTCGTAAAGGACGACCAGCCCGGCCCCAGCGAGCCGCCGCCCTTCCGTGCCAGCAGCTTGTCGATCTGGTCGTCGTTCAGGAATGCGAACGTCCGCGCGATCCGACGGAATTCCTCCGCCTTGCGCTGCCCGTGCTTTTTCCCGCAGGAAAAGGCCAGCGCGAAGCCCTCCCCGTACCCCTGCACGATCATCACGCTCTCGAGGAAGCCGCGGTCCGCCGCGAGCTGGAACCAGACGGCCGGCATCCTGCCGACGATGTCGCGCTCCCGCTTCGGCGGATCTTCGTATTTGGAGTTATGCTCCTTCTCCGAGGCAAGGTAGGTGTTCACCGCCTCGTCGAGCGAGTCGGCTTTGCCGAGCGAGAGGACGTCGAGATTGATGGCGAAATTCTCCGGGTCAGGCTGGCGCGACTGGAACCGGATGACGGTCTTGATCGCGGCGTCCACCCGGAACTCCGCGCTCGCCTCCTTGGGCGGCGGGATGGTCTGCCAGTGGTCGGGCGGGATCAGGGAAATGCCGTATTCCGCGCTGTAGTAGGCGCCATCCGGCACGGGCGCGGCCGGTCCCTTGCGCGGGCCCTGGCCCGCCCTCCGCGGCCGTGCGGGTTCCGCCGGCGCCTTGCCCGGCCCCTTCCCGGCGCCGCCCGCGGCGGCACCCCCGCCGCCGGCCGGTCCTCCGCCCGCACCCGGACCGGCTCCGGCGCCGCTCCCCGGCCCCGACTCCGGCCCGCCACGCTTCGGCGGCACGGAGGCGATCTCGGGCGACGCAACGCGGTGCACGACGCGCAGGTCGTCCAGGTAGGCTTCTCCGCCCGCGGCGTTCGACGCATGCACGAGGCGAAGCTCGCGGACCGCGCCGAGATTGGGCGAGCCCACCCTCCGAAAGTTCGCGAACGGGACTCTCCAGTCGGTCGCGTCCGCCTTGGACAGCGTCACCGGATAGGAGAGGTAGTCGCCGGCGCCGCTCAGCACCCGTACTTCGAATTCACAGAGCGAAACCGCCGGGCTGCGCACCCACAAGGCCACGCCCTCGTAGCTGCGCAGGTCGGCGGACTCCATCGACAGCGCGAGTCCCCCTTCTTCCGCCTCCCGCATGACCCAGTGCAGCGCGCCCGGCGCCGACCGCACGCGGTCCGCTTCCGTCGCCACCTCGACCTGCCCGCCCAGCCCCTTCCAGCGCGCGAGGTCGGCGTCGTCATCCCAGCCGCAGAGCAGCCACTCGACCGCGCGCCGGCACTTCGCGCGGGTCTCCGCCAGCCGCACCGCCTGCGGCGCGTCGCCGAGCCGCGTCGCCGCCGCCTCAACGGCCGCGAGCGCGTCCTCGGGCCGCCCTTGCGACAGCAGTTTCGTCGCCTCCGCCGCCGCTTCGGCCGCGCACTGCTCCCGCGCGCGCTCTCGCAGCACCGCCATGCGCTCGAGGTCGGCGACGGGCAGCGGAAACTCCGGCGCCCGTGCGCCTGCCAGTCGATCGAGCGCGTCCGCGCCCTGTCCGTGCTCCATCATGCGGCCTGCCTCGTCCAACGACCCGCGAAGGGCGACGAGCGCGAGGTGGTCGAGGCGGGCCGACCGCCACGCGGCGATCGAGGCGACGTCCTCGGCTGCACGCGCAGCCTGCTCCCACTCCCTCCGCGAGCCGTCGAGGTCGCCGGCTTCCAGGAAGAGCAGCGCGAGCGGGACGTGCCGCTCCGCCTCTTTCGGCAGCACGACCGCGGCGAGGACTTTCCACGCGACGACCGGGAGCTCCTTCCAACCCTTCGCGACCTGTCCGCCGCCCAGGCGGATGGAAAGGCCGTCCGGCGTCAGCGCCGCAAGCCGGCCCTCCATGGCCTCAAGGCCGGGAAGGGACGAGGCCGCGATCGGCTTTTCCGCCGACGCGACTCGCGCCGCCACTTGCTCCCGGAAGGCCGCCAACCTCGCCAGGGCGGCCACGCACGCGCGCCAGATCGGCGACGCAAGCTCGGGGCTCGCGTCCAGCCACTGCGCGGTAAGCGCACGCGCCTCTTCGAAGCGTGCGAGCCGGAGCCGCTCGGCGACCCGCTCGAGCAATGCGGATTGGGCCGCGAGCGCCAGGGCGCCGGCCAGACGCGCGTCCACCGGCCCAGCCGCGGCGGCGGCGGCGGCACCGGACGAGGACGCGCCCGACGGCCCAAGCTCGAGCGGTACGGCGGCGGCGCCCGGGGAAAAGGCCGCTTCCGCGGGCACGACCCGATCCGCGGACGCACGAGGCGCCAGTCGGGGCACGCCCGCGGCAAGCGCGTCCACGTCCGCCTGATCGCCCCGCCCCAGATGATTCACGACTTCGACGGGCAGGTCCGCGCCGCGGCGCGCGCAAAAACAGGCCAGGGCGTACCACTCCGACTCCGCCGGGCCCGCGGCGAGATGGAGGGCCACCCGGTCGCGCGCATCCAACTCCCGCCACGCCCGCGTCTGGATCGCCTCTTCGCTCGCAGGTCGCAGGGAGACCCGCTCCCGGGTCGCGCCGGAGAGCTCCCAGGCGCGCCCGTCGTCGAATTGCACGGGGATGCGCAGCGCGCGATCGGCCGCGAAGCGCTCCTCCAGTCTGCGGCACATGCCGTCCATGGCCTCGGCCTCGTTGCGGCGGCGGTCCGCGCGCGACCGGCGGGCGCCCGAGCCCGTCGCCTCGCGCAACGCCGCGAGTTCCCGGATCGCGCCGGTCCAGTCCTCGGAAAGGAGCCGCGCCTCGGCCGTCCGCATCCGTGCCTCCCAGTCGGCCGGGTCGCCCGCGACGTCGACCTCACCCGCTCCGCCGTCTCCGGTGCCGGTCGCCCCGGGCCGCTTCGTGGAATGCCCCCGGAAAACGACGAGCGCCACGACCAGGAGCACGACCACCAGCGTCCCCACGCCGGCGCCCGCCCGGAGCGAGCGGTTCGCGACCTCCTCCGGCACGCCGGCCGCGAGCAGACGCGCCGCGCTGAATTTGCGCGAGTCCAGGATGCCTTCGGCGGCGTCCAGGGCGTCCCGCTTGATGTAGCCCTTCTCGATCAGGATCTCCCCGATCTTTTTTGTGACCCCCACGTCGGCCATCTGCCGCTGCAGGACCTGGCACTCTTCGAAGACCTCTTCGGTGATCACCGCGTTGTCCAGGAGGATCTGCTCGATCCGATCGGACTCGGCATCCGAGAGCTGCACGACGCGCACGGGGCGAATCGCGGTCACGGGTCGTCGGAGCCGGAGGATGTCCAGGACCCGCTTCGCGTCCTCGACGCGCATCACCTCCTGGTTGACCAGCAACTCACCCACGCTCTGGCGAACCCCGGTCGTCTTCGCAAGCCGGACCTGCACGCCGAGGGCCTTCTGCGCCTGCGCGGGCGTGGCGAGCTTGTTCTGCACCGCGACCGCGGCATACAAGAGCTCGTCCTCGCCCGAGCCCGCGGGTCCTTTCGGCAACCGGAGGACATGGAGGAGCGCGAAGACCGTCTCCGGCAGGAGCGCGCCCCGTTCCGCAAGCACCTCCGTAAGGCGCACGCGGCAGCCGAGCTGGGCGACCTGCCTCACCAGCCCCTCGGCCTCCGCGCATTTGTCGCGCGGAACAAGGAGGTATTTCACGGCGAGGGCCGCCGCCTGCGCGTCCTCCTCGGGCGTCATGGAAACCGTGCCGACCTCGTTTCGCTGGATCGGCCGGATGGAGGTGAGACTTTGCAACCGTCGCAGCTCCTCGGCACGGCCGGCGGGCACGCGCCCCTGGTCGACCAGCACGTCGGCCACGCCGATCCTCAGGCCCAGCGCGCGAATCCGCTCGGCGGCTGCGAGACAGCCCTGGATCGCGTTCTCCGGAGCGAGCTTCTCGTGCCGGACCAGATTCGCGAAGGCGGTGTCGGCGGCGCTGTCCATGTCCTACCTCCCGGTTGCATTGCTGATTGCTGATTTCTGATTGCTGATTATACCGCGACCGCATGACAAGAGGCGCGCGAAATGGAGGCGTGGAGGTGAAGTGAACCCCACGAAACCACAGATTTCCCAGAGCAGCCGATGGCCGCAACCAAACTACGACGGAACCACAGATTTCACAGATTACACAGATTGCGACGATTCTAATCTGTGAAATCTGTGGTTTCCTTGGTGTTCGACCCCGGCAACACCTCCCACTCACAGCCTCGGGTCGACCGGCTCGCTCTCCAGCGCGAGGACGCCGAACACGCACTCGTGCACTCGGCGCAGCGGCTCGCCGCGGACGAAGCGCTCCAGGGCCTCGACCCCCAGCGCGAATTCGCGCAGGGCCAGGCTGCGCTTCAGGCCGAGGCGACGGACGCGCAGACGATCGAGGGACCCCGGCTCCAGGTAGGTCGGGCCATAGATGATGCGCAGGTACTCCCGCCCGCGACACTTGAGCGCAGGCTGCACGAGGCCCTCCGCGTCCCGCGCCACGAAGGTCCAGGGCTTCACGACCATGCCCTCCGCGCCGGCGGCGGTGCTCTCCTCCCACCACGCGGTGGCGGCGGCCGTCGACGACTCGGACTCCAGGTCCACCTCTCGCCACACCGTTGCGCGGAAGGACGTCGGGTCCGCTTCGGCCAATCGCGCGAGCATCGACAAGTGCCAGACGTGCTCACGGTCGGCGTGCACTTTCCCTTCGGTCGCCAGCAAATGAAACGGCGCCACCCGCAGTCCCTCGAGCCCCTGGACTTCCCAGCAGTATCGGCGATAGGCCTCGCGATAGCGGTCCACGGCCGCCGCGTGCCGGGCCAGCCCCTCCGAAAGTGCGCCGACGTCCACGCCGCGGGCAAGCGCCGACCCCGCGGAGCCCCGCGCCGCGCGGAGAGTCGCCGCGCCGGCCTCCCCGACCGGGGCGTACAGGTCCTCGACCAGGGCCCGGGCGCGCGCGTTCCAGGGAAGGACCTCGGCGTCCAGGCACGCCCAGTCGGTGTCCAGCTCCGTCCAGAGGCCCGCGCGTTCGAATGCAGCCCGCAGGCGGGCGAGGAGCGCGCCCTCCGTCGCCGGGTCCTCGAAAAACGGGCGGCCCGTGCGGGTGAGGCACGCCCCGAGTCGCGCCGCGGTGCCGAAGCGCCGGCCCGCGGCCGCTTCGTCCCGACACGCGACGATCACCGCGCGGCTCCCCATGTGCTTTTCTTCGCACACGACTCGCTTCACGCCGTGCTCGCGAAAATAGCGGAACACCTCGTCCGGATGTTCGAGGCAGTCGACGCGCTTCGACGCCGCGGCCGGCGACATCGTCGGCGGCAGATAAATGATCCACCGCGGGTCGACGGCGAACCGGCTCATCACTTCGAGCGCCGCGGCCGCATGTTCGGCGGGGACCGTCACCGGATGCGAGAGTCGCGTCTCGATCACGCGCTTGCCGTGTACGTCCGCCAGGTCCAACAGCTCGTCGTGTCTCCATTGCAGCGAAGGGCCCGCTGCGGCGCCCTCCTGCGCCGGCGCCGTCCCGGCGGCCGACGCGAGCGGGCGCGGGGAGCGCACGTACGCGCACCGCGCGGGCACCTGCACCAGCTCCCGTTCCGGATACCGGAGCGCCGTGAGTTTGCCTCCGAAGACGCAGCCCGTGTCGACGTTCATCGTGCCGTTCAGCCACTCCGCTTCCGGACAGGGGGTGTGGCCGTACACGACCGCGGCCGCACCCCGATACGCCGCGGCCCAGTCCAGCCGCACCGGCAGGCCGAACTCGTCGGATTCGCCGGTCGTCTCGCCATACAGCGCGAAGTCGCGGACACGGGTCGATGCGCGCCCCTGGTACTCCTCCTTCATGCCCGCGTGCGCGACCACGAGCTTCCCGCCGTCGAGGACGAAGTGCGAGACGAGCGCGTCGACGAACTCGCAGTAGCGCTCGACGAAGGCCTCCCGGGCCTCGGCGGGCAGGGCCTCGAGCTGCGCGAGGCTCGCCTCCAGGCCGTGCGAGACCTTCACAGGCCGGCCCCGCAAGTGGCGGAGGAGCTTGAGGTCGTGGTTGCCGGGGACGCAGAGCGCGGAGCCGGCCCCGACCATGTCCATCACGATGCGCGCGGAGTCCACGACCCGCGGCCCGCGGTCGACGAGGTCCCCGAGAAAAACGGCGCGCCGGCCGGCCGCGTGCCGGTAGGGGCCGGAGGCGCCATCCGGCGAATACCCCAGGCGCGCGAGCAGCGCCTCCAGCTCGTCGCCGCAGCCATGGACGTCCCCGATGATGTCGAAGGGACCCGTCTCGCCACGGCGGTCGGTCCAGAGCGGCGTCCGCTCGACGCGCGTCCGGTTCGGCTCCTCCAGCCCCTCGAGGACGTGGACATACCGGAAGCCTTCCGACCGCAAGTGGCGCAGGGAGGCGCGCAATTCCCGGCAGTGGGTCCGGACCACGTGCGGGCCGAAGTCCCGCCCGCCGCGCGCCGCGTTGCGCGCGATGCAGTCGCGCTCGGTAACGTCGAAAACGATGGCCACGGCGAGCGCGTCGTGGGCCCGCGCCAACTCCAGAAGCGGACGGCGCGAATCGGGCCGGACGTTGGTCGCGTCGATGACGGTGAGGAGCCCGCGCCGCAGGCGGACGCCCGCAATGTGGTAGAGCAGGTCGAAGGCCTCCCGGCTGGCGCTCTGGTCGGTCTCGTCGTCGCTCACCACGCCGCGACAGTGGTCCGAACCGACGATTTCCGTCGGGCGGAAATTGCGCGCGCCGAACGTGGACTTGCCGCAGCCGCTCGCGCCGACGAGGAGGACCAGCGAAAACGCGGGTACGGTGATCACCTTAGCCGCGGGCCCGCGGTCCGGGGAGGCGGGAAGGGCGTCCGTCACGCGCTCCTCCTCGGGCCCGCCCCGCTCAGGTCGAAGACCGCGAGCTGTGTCGGCGGGCCCACCTGCGGGTCCTCCGGACCGACGGGCAGGAACCGCACATGATAGCCGTGGGTCTCGGCGACGCGGGCGCACCAGACGCGGAAGGTTTCCCGGTCCCATTCGAACCGGTGGTCCGGGTGGCGTCGCTCCCCCGGACGCAGGCCCGGCATGCGCACGTTGAACTCGGCGTTGGGCGTGGTGAGCACCAGCCGCTTGGGATTCGCCTCGCCGAACACCGCGCGTTCGAACGCGGGCAGGCGCTCCGGTTCAACGTGCTCGAGGACCTCGACGAGCGCGGCGGCCTCGAAGCCCTTGAGCCGCGCGTCCCGATAGACCGCGGACCCTTGCAGCAGCTTGATCGCGGGGACGTGCGACGGAGGGCGCGAATCGAGCCGAAGGCGGGCGGCCGCGCGCGCGAGGCAGCGCGGGCTCACGTCCACGCCCACCAGCTCCCGCACGCCCCCTTCGCGCGCGAGTCGTTCCAGGAGGGCGCCCTGCCCGCAGCCGAGGTCCAGGATGCGCGACGGAATGAGCGCGTCACCCCGGAGCGCCGACACGACCGCGTCCAGCCGGCAGGCCGAAAGCGAGGCGCCTTCCGGCCCGAAGCGGGCGTCTTCGCGTTCCTGCGCCTGCCCCGGGTCGTCCTCGTCGGCGTCGAGGCGCTCGAGCGCGAGCTCGACCATCGGCCGCCGATAGCGCAAGTAGCGACGGACGATCAGCTCGCGAGCCGGGTGTCGCGGCAGCCAGCCTTCCCCGCGCCGGAGGAGTTTTTCCACTTCGTCCGGCCCCACGAAATAGTGCTTCGCATCGTCGAGGACCGGCAGGAGGACGTAGAGGTGCTCGAGGAGTTCGTGCAGCGGGCGCGTCGCGAGGAGGCGGAGCGACAGCACGGATCGGGCGCCCGCGGCTAGGGCGGAGAGCCGGTCCGTCCGCACTTCGTAGCCCAGGGGCTCCCAGAGCGCGCGCGCCAGCTCCTCCCCGCCTGTGCAGCGAACGGCCGGGAGGACGGCCTCGAGCGGCAGCGCCTCCGCCGCGCGCGCGGGACGCTCCTTGCTGCGGCCCGAGAGGGCCGTGGAGAAGACCTGCGCGATCGCGACCGAGAGCAGGCTCGAGGCGACGTACGGCCGGTCGTTGACGTATTGCTCGATCCCGATGTCCTTCCCCTTGCCGAGGCCGCGGACGAGCTCGACGGGGTCGACCTCGACCCAGAGCACGGCGGTGCAGCGCTCCTCGGTCGCCTCCGGATAGAAGACGTACGCCTTGCCGAAGGCGAGGTCCCGCGTGTAGAGGTTCGCGGGGTTCTTCATGAGGAGGAAGCCGAGGTCGGTCGCGAGGGGGGCGGTGGTGGTGAGGGAGAGGAACATGCAAAGCTCAAGTGTGGGGGCTGGAGACGGAGAACGCGTGGACGAAACACAGAGACACAGCGCGGCGGGGCCGCAGCCAAGCGACGACGGAACCACAGATTTCACAGATTGACGACGATTTCACAGATTCGTAATCTGTGTAATCGCATGGAATCTGTGACACAACAGCCCAAAAGCTTGTTTTTTTTTGGCAACGAATTCCCAACAGACAATTCGCGAAATTGGCGAAATTCGCGATTCGTCTTTCAGTGTTTTCGGCGTCTTCGGTGGCTCGTCCCTCTGGTTGCGGCCAGCGGCTGCCCTGGGAAATCTGTGGTTTTCGTGGCTTTCGACCCAAGAAAGAATGGTCGCAAGAAAACAATCTTTGAACGGTTGGCGGCGCGGAGGATTTTCGATGGACTGAAGGTCCTCTGCGTCTCCGCGCCTCTGCGGTAAAAGAGGCCTGCGGGAACCGCTCGTCGGAAGGGCTCGTCTCGCGTTCGGGTTTCCCGATTCGCACGCGCTCTTCGCCGGCGCCTCCCCACCTCAGCTCGGCGCAGGCAGCTTCCCCTGCCGGAAGAGCGACATCTGGTGCTGGTAGACGCGGTCCACTCCGACGAGCAGGTCGGTGCGGCGCGGCATCGGGAGGTCCGGCCAGACCACGGAGCGGAACTGGATTCGGCGGGCCTGCTCCTTCCCCGTGGGCCGCCGGGTGATTACGACCTTCGGGTGCCGGCGCGAGATCCGACGGATGCAGCCCAGGATCTGGGCGAGCGAGCAGGCCTGTTCCGCAGCGAAGACTTTCAGGAGCGGCGCGCCCGGGACGGCATCCTCCGCACGCAAGCGCTCCACGCAAGCAGCGACGTGCTCCGCGCAATCTTCAGCGAAGAGGTAGTCCCGGATCGTATCGAGCGGAACGTAGAGCTGGATCGCGCGACCCTGGATGACGTTTCTGCACGCGTGCGAAATGAAGCCCTGGGGCTTCGCGAGATTCTGGCCGGGTCCGTAGAGATTCGAGAGCCGGCCGACGAGGCAGCGCGCGTCCGGCCGCGTCGCGTTCCATTCAGCCAGGGCCGCCTCCTGGCGCAGCTTGTTCCGGCCGTATTCCGACAGGGGCATGCAAGCCGACGCCTCCGTCAGCCGCGGCTCCGTGCTCTCGCCGTAGACGCCGCCGGCCGAGCTGGCGAGAAAGATCTCGCCCGGCGCGCGTTCGCCGCTGTTTGCCGGCAGGCGCTCGAGCAGTTCGAGGCACCGACGCCAGGTCCGGGTCTCCGCCGCGAGCGCCTCGGGCGAGGTGCCGATCACGCCCGCGCCGGCCGCCCACAGGAAGGCCCAACCGCCGCCGCGTGCGCGGACCGCAGCCGCGAAGGAGTCGGCCGCCGCCTCCAGGGCCGCGCCCAGCCGGCTTTCCTCTTTCCACGGCAAGCCCGTCGGCGCTGCGTCCCACAGGGCGAGCCCCGGCCCGCGGCGGGCGACCGCACGTGCGAGGTGCGAACCCAGGAGTCCGCCCCGCCCGAGCACCCAGGCGAGCGCTGTGCTCACGGCCGCGCCTTCTTCCGGGGCGGCGGGCGCGACACGGTGAGGAAGAGGGGCTTCCCCATCGTCATCGTCAACATTACGCCGAGGTACTCGGCGATGACGCCGAGGGAAAAGAGGATGCAGCCGGAGAAAACGCAGAGCACGATCATGGTGGAGGTCCACCCCTGCACGGGCACGCGCTGCGTGAGCTTGCCCCAGACGGCCCATGCCGTGATGCCGAGTCCCAGGAGGACGGAGAGGACGCCCAGGAGCGAAATGAGCCGCAGGGGTTTTGTACCCGAGGTCAAAAGCAGGCGGATGAAGTGCTGCGCGAGCTTGCGGAAGTTGTAGCCGGACCGGCGCGTCGAGCCTCCGCGGACGCGGACCGGGCACGACTCCGTGGACCCGACGACCCAGGAGAGGGCGACGTCGAGGTACACGCTGGTGCCGCAATAGGCCGCGAGGCTGCGCGCGATTTCGCCGTGGACCAGGCGGAAGCTGTGGAAGCGTCCGATCTCGCGATTGCCGAGGAGGGCGACGAAGACCCACTTCGCGAAGTCGCTCATGCGGTTGCGCAGCCGGCCGTGGGGAGGCGGGTTCGTGGGGCTCGCGTAGACAAGCTGGGCGCCGCCCTCGAGCGCGCGGTCCAGCATGGGGCCGACGTCGCGCGGGTCGTGCTGTCCGTCCTCGTCCATCGTGGCGACCCACTCGGCGGAACTGGCCGCCATGCCGGCGAGCGTCGCGGAGTGCTGTCCGAAATTGCGCGAGAGCCAGATCGGCACGACGAAGGGGTGACGTGCGGCGAGGGCTTCGATGACGCTCGCCGAATCGTCGGTGGCGCCGTCGTGGGTCAAGACGACTTCGTCGACGCGGAAGAGGCGCCCTTGCGGGGTGCGCTGCGATCGCGTGAGCGGTTCGATTTCGCCGACCAGGGCCTCGAGCGTGCGCTCTCCCTGGTAGACGGGGACCACGATCGACACGCGATGGACCGTCTCGGCGGGGACCGCCTGCCCGCCCGCCGGCGACGGCTGCGTCGACTGCACGGTCGTGAGCGCCGGTGTCGGCGCGGTCGCCGCAACTCCCCCGACGGGCTCCTTTGATGGCTCGGTCACGCTTGCCTCTCAAGCAAGGTGATGCCCCGATGAGTCACCAGCTTCGCGGTCAGCGTCAGGGCCTTCGTCACGCGCCTGCGTCGCGTTGTTCCGGCGACTCGCGCGCGCCCGATTTCTGCGTCGAACATGGACGGCCTGAAGAAGCCTGAGGTGAGCCCGGGGGGTGGAGGAGGGCTCAACGCGCGACGGTCACGCGGCGGCCCCCACGAAGGTGTGTCCTGTTTTCATGGGCTTCCGTGCTGCGGTCGGACACTCCGCATTCTACTCGGCGGGGACCGTCGGATGCCAGAGATTCCGGGCGTGTGTGTGACTACGGCGAGACGGGCCGGGCCGGACGCAGGCAGCATTGCCCGGCGCCGGCTCACTGCGAGACTCCCGCTCCCTCTGCCCGCTCTTTCTCGGCGGCAGCGGGTTCGTGCACGGGATGAAGCCACCGGCCTCCGGTCTTCCGACGAGGTCCCGCGGCGCCGCGTCGACTTCCGTCGACTTCCCTCGACTCCATGTCGGCGAGGCGAGCGTCCACCGGAAAATTC
Source organism: Planctomycetota bacterium (assembly GCA_016197205.1). GTDB lineage: Bacteria > Planctomycetota > MHYJ01 > WSZJ01 > JACPWG01 > JACPWG01. The sequence goes on along the minus strand of JACPWG010000127.1, from coordinate 1,720 downwards.
TGTTCAGCCAAGTTCCAGGCAGGAAGAACGGGAGCGCGGCCGGGGTAGGGGCAAGGCCGCGCCACAACCAGAGATCCGCCACCCAGCCAGGGCCCGCCGCCCGACCCCCCTCCGGCCCCACTCCCACGCTCGTCTACGACCCGCGCTTCCCCTCCAGGCGCCCCATGCGATGCACCATACTTTGGAGTATCAGGGTGATGGCCTCGTCGCGCCGCTCCCGCTTGGTCTGCTCTTTCGAGAAGTTGGCGATCAACTCCCGGGTCTGACGACGGCTCTCGAGGCTCTCGGCCCGGTAGATTTTCAGCTCCTCCCGGTAGACCTTCATCTCCTCGCGATGATCCTTCATATCCTCCCGCTGCTTCGCCATCTCCGCCTCATGCCGCTGCATCCACCTGTGGTGCGCCTTCATCCATGCCTCGTGGGCCTTCATCCGATGATCGTGTTCGGCGGAGAGCTTGTTCAAGGCGGCGACGTCCGTCTTGAGCCAAGCGATGTCGCTGCCGTTCGCACCGCCGTGCCCGTTGCCGTTCCCGTTTTTCCGAACACTCATGACCTGCGTCCTCCCGACGTTCGCCTCCCCCGACCTGACGACTCCACTTCCGAAAGCATACCACGCGGCTTGCCGATTTGCAAAGGGCCCGCGCGGAAAGAACAGGCCGCCCGTGGTCCTCGCGGCTGCTTGGAGCGCGGGCCCAAGGTTAGGTTCGAGCCCGACCCGCGAAGGGCAACCGCCCGCTCCCGCCCACCCAAATTTTCGGCAGGGTTCGAATCGAGGTCGCAGCGTCACAGCTTGTCGTCGGCCGCTGACTGTAGGGACGCCCCTTGTGGTCGCCGGCGTTGGCGGAAAGGAGCGGGTGGGCCTACGACCTCGGTCCGGGGAACTCCTACTCCCCCAGCACCTCGAGTTCCTCGACCTCGATCACCTTGGGGCCCCAGCCGGGGGCTTCGGTCATCTTCCCCCGTACGCCTACCAGCTTGCCCAGATAGTCGTTCAGGTTGAGCTTGTAGCTCCGGAGATAGAAGAGCGTCTTCCCGCCCTTGATCAGTTTGTGGGACCCGGGCCGGTTGATGACCTTCCCCATCCCATCCAGCCAGCCCTGGCCGTCGAATTGGGGCTTCGGGGCGCCGGCCGGCTTGCGCTGGCCCGCGAGCGCCTGCTCCTCGGCAGCCACGCGCTGCCGCTCGAGGTCTCTCATTTCGTTCAGGATCTTCTGAAGCGGCTCCAGCCGGTCCAGCTCCACCATCGCCTGCTGCTTCACCGGCGACGGTCGCGGATCGAAGGCGATCGCACGAAGCGCGCTGATGATCTCGCCGTACTCCTGCTCGATGCGCGGCTTATCCTCCTCCGTGACGATCTGACGCTTGACCTCCAGCAGCTTCGCAGCCAGGCCCGGCGCCTCGTCGGCCTGCCCCGCACCCGGCGCAGCGCCCGCGCCCTGCCCCGGCGGACCGCCGGCGCCCGCGCCCGGGGCCGCACCCGCACCCGGCCCACCCGCGGCGCCGCCCGCAGAAAAATATATCTAGGAAAAATTTTTGAAATTTTTGCTTTGAAAATTCTCAAATGGAGCGAAAAAATTAGTAAACAGTTCACAAAAAAACCTACAGTCATTTTGTATTTTTCGAATTTAACAAGAACATTTTAAGATTGCCCATAATTTAAATATTAAATAATAAATATAATACCATTTTAAGATTGCCCATATTTTTATTTTTAATAATT
>JACPWG010000126.1 GCA_016197205.1 Planctomycetota bacterium | reverse complement strand
CTACTATATTTTATATTTCATATTATTCACTACAAAGTCGGCTTTATATGAGGTGCAATTGTTGGCCTTCAACGCTTTATCGAGCCAAAATTTGACCATAAATATCACTGTCGAGGCCAGAGGGCCGCGCCCCCAGGAGCCTCGAGGACTGAGACTGCACAGTTATTTTTGCGCGGGCGCTTACCGGCCGAGTAGCGGTCGTCCCCCTCGCAATCGAGGAGCGCGCCGAGCCCGCCCGCCCACGAGTGCCCGTCCGCGCCGTCGCCGCGCCGCCCCTTGCCGCGGCCCTGCGCGTTCGACACCGAGATCTTCAATTCACTGGGATGCGACGGGCGCCCGCTCACGGCCGGGTCCGGGTCCCGCTCCGCGACGTGGCTGTTCTTCCCCGAACGATCTGCCAGGACCCCGACCCCGCCCGCGCCGCCGAACTCCTGGCCGTCCGAATGGAGGCGGTACGCGTCGTCGCGGGCCGCATCGAGCGGCTGTCCGATGCCGAGAAGGCGGAGTCCTTTTGGTTGCGGCCCAGGACCCGGCTGTGCTATCGTCCTGGCTGCTGTGCGCTTCGGCGCGGTCCAACCTCGTCGATCGCACCCTCTTCGGAGTTCCCTCCCAACCGCCCTCCGCGGTTAGGAAGTCCCTGGCATCGGCCGCGGCAGGGCCGGAATGCCTGGTTGCGCATGGGCAGCGTCAGTACGGCGTCGAATGGGTGGGCTGGTAACATTCGCCTGCTCGAGCCCGCGGCAACCCGCGGGTTGGCGGGCAGGAGCGCAAGGGATGATGACCCGCGACAATGCGTGCACGAGCCTATCTAGGTGAATCCGAGCCGGCGACCGGCCAAGTTCGGTAACCCGATCCAGCGGAGGCCGACCTTCATGAGCCCGCATGATCGTATTGCGTCTGCAGGAGAGCCGGATCAGGCGACCCTCCCGCAGGCTGACCCGCCAAGGATGTCGCCGGAGGAGCTGCTGGAACAGTATGGCAGGTACATCGGCATGACGCCCGAGCGCAGGGACCGGGAAATCCAGTTGGTTTGTCGGACCGCCATGAATCAGTGGCTCGCGTTGCCACCGCAGCAGCGTGTCCGCTGGCCTCCGGAACCGGGTCCTGAGGGCGACGTGATCCTGCGGCGCTGGATGGAGGACCTCCGTGGCCGATGAGGTGCCTGCGCAGAGCGCGGAAGAGGTCGCTCGCGAGCTCGCCGACAGGTTGGAAGCGCAGGGCGTGGAGTACGCGATCGGCGGGGCGATGGCGCTGGGCCAGTGGGGTGTCCCACGAGGCACCTTGGACGTCGACCTGAACCTGTGGACAGATCCCACCCGCCCATCGGAGACGGCTCAACTGATCGGGCGGTTGGGCTGCGATTTCGATGGGAGCGCCCTCCTTCGAAGCTTCCTGGACAAGGGCTGGGGGTACGCCTTCCGCCGCGGCGTGCATGTCGACTTCTACATGCCCACGCGCGACTTGCACGCCTCGGTACTCGCACGACGGAGACGGCGCCCCCTGCTGGGCCGGGACGCGTGGTTCATCGCGGCGGAGGACCTCGCAGTGTTCAAGCTGATTCTCTTCCGGACCAAGGATCGGGCCGATCTCGAAGCCCTTGCGGTCGTACAGGGACCCTCCCTGGATGCCGCGTATGTGCGCTCTTGGATCGCCCGCCTGACGAGCCCGGCCGACCTTCGCGTGAAGGCGTGGGACGAGATGGTGGCGACCGCCGAAGCGGTCTGGCAGGCGAGAGCAACGCGTCTGCAGGCGGACCCGCCGGCCTAGCGAGGCGTCCCCGCCGGCAGGTCGCGCAGCCCGTGCTCCGACAGCGCAGCCGGGAAGTCCAGCAGGATTTGCTTGCAGAGATGAAGTGGGGTCTCCGCACGGAAGGGCGGTCGCCCCGTGAGCATCTCGTAGAGCACTGTCCCGAGCGAGTAGAGATCCGTTCGCGCATCGACGGGCCTGCCCTCCGCCTGCTCCGGACTCATGTACGAGAGCGTGCCCACCATGGCGCCGGTCCCGGTGAGGGTCGGTCCCTGCGTCGTCGCCGCCACGCCTGTCGGCAACACCTTCGCCACGCCGAAGTCCAGGAGCTTCACGTCCCAGGCGCCACCCTCGCGCTCGACCACGAACAGATTGGCCGGCTTCAGGTCCCGGTGAATGACCCCGGCCGCGTGCGCGTACTGCAGCGCTCGAAGGACCTCATGCGCGATCCGAAGCGCAACCACTGCCGGCACGCGGCCCCGCTTCGCCAGGAGCGCGGCAAGGGTCTCCCCGTCGCACAGGTCCATCACGATGTAGGCATGCCCCCGCCACTCCCCGACCTCGCGCAGCGGAACCAATTTCGGGTGCGACAGCTTCGCCAGCAGCCTCGCCTCGCGGTGGAAGCGCGCGCGTACGTTCGAGTCCGCGGAGGTCAACTCGTGGAGGAGCTTCAGGGCGTACTCCCGCCCGCTCTCCCTATCCTGTACGCGCAGGACGCTGCCATAGCCCCCGGACCCCAGCCGCCCCAGAATCACGTACTTCCCATCGAAGACCGCCTCGCGCGTCGCGGCCTCGGCCAACTCGAACGGCGAGGCGAATCCCCCGGCGCCGCCCCCCGGCGGCGTCTCCCCGGTCACGATGTCCTCTGGAGTCGGGACCAGGGTCCGGCACTTCGGGCATTCCGACAGTCCGGAGTCGATCGCCGTTCCGCAGGTCGAACACTGTCTCGGGTCCATGCGCCTCCCTCAGCGAACGGCGATATCCCCTCCTTCCCACCCCCCTCCCCCCCAGGCTGCCCGTCAAGGCCGGCGGCGGAGTTTCTGATCGAGCCGACGCTTGACTGCCACCAGCTCTAGCACGAACCCCGGGAGGAGCGGCGTCTCGTAACGATCGGTCGCGCCTTCCACGGGCGCCCATCCGTGCCCACCGCGACGATAGAACTCCGCAACGAGCGGATCCGGGTCGAAGATCCAGTACTCCGACGTCCCCTGCTCGAAGTACTTCGCCGCTTTCACGCCGCGATCGCGCGCCTCCGTCGACGAGGAGAGGATCTCAACCGCGATGTTCGGTGCGCCGAGGATCCGGTCCTCCAAGGGGCTGTCCTTGCGCTCGTCCGTGAGCACGCCGACGTCCGGCTGGTAGTCACGCTGGTTTGGAGGCATGCAGAACGAGTGGGGCGGGAAGGAGACGCCGTGGCGGTTTTCGGTGGAGATTTCATAGGCCTCCAGCATGCCCACCAGCACGCCGATCAACAAGTCGTGCGGCGTGGTCCCGCTCGGACTCACGAGCAACCGCCCCTCTTCGAACTCGAAGCGAGCACCGGCCGGCGCCTCCAGGCCCAGGTACTCCTCCCATGTGAAGTGGGCCACGAACTGCTCCGGGCCTTGTCGCTCGCCAAGAGTAACGCTTCGCGGCTCCATCGTATCCTCTCCCTGGTGGCCCGCTGACCAAGTGCGGCCACAGTCCTCGAAAGCCCAGGTATCCGTTCGTAATTCCGCCTTCAGGCGGATCGTGGGACGGCAGGGCTGTGGATCCCGGAGCGGTCGGTCGAAAAGTGAGCCAGAACTTCGCTATCGCACACCCATGGAATAGCCTCTCGCGGAGCGTCGTGTCAAGGCGTCCCATGGCTACGCCCGGGACAGGCGAGCTCGCCCCTCAGCGCACCCTCGCGCCGGCAGCCGGTCGGCACCCGCGCGGCCGATGCGAGAGCCTCCGGTTCCTCCTGCGCTCCCGACATCACGATGGCGAACGGGCAGCCCTCCACCTTCGAACGATCGTCCAGCCCCACAGGACGATGCCGCCGAAGAACCCCGCGCCGTACGCGGCTTGGTGCGCGAACGCGTCGGCGGTGAACGGCACGACCTTGTCGTCCGCGATTGCGGGCGGCACGAAGTGGAGGCGAAATGCGCCGCGGTGGGCCGCAGCCTGGGCCGCGCCCGCGAGTCCGGCGAGGAGCGAGAGGACGCCCATGCAGATCAGGAGAATCGCAAGCGGCGCGCGGAAGTCCCGCGCCGAGAGCTTGGGCCAGCCTCCGACCCGGGCGAACAGGCCGAGGGGCACGCCGAGGATCACGCCGACCCACCAGGTCGCCAGGAAGCCCCAAACGATCGCCAGCGCGGTGGGAGATTCCGAAGCGATGACCCGGGGGTGGGCAACGCTGAAGTACTCGACGCACACGCGCGCCGTGACCTGGTCGTGCAACTCGCCGTAGAGGACGGCGGCGCCGACGCAGAGAAGGACGATTTTCGCGAACTCGCGCATCGGGAGACCTGCCTGCGTGGGAGGGGACACCTGTGGTGCCAGGCGCCGGGAAGGTCGGGAGCGTGGGCTTCCTGGTCCGGCCCTTTCAAGGTGGGCGCACGATTCGATTTCCGCGAAACGGTGCGTCGAATGCCCAAGCGCGGGAATGGGCGCATTTCCCAGCACCCTCCTCCGCCGGTAACGAGCCCTTGTGGTGCAAGGCTTCTGCCTTGCACCGACGGGACAACCCGTGTGGAAATCACCGAGCCGGTAGGGTGCGGGCGCCGCCCCATCGGAAGCTGGGAGTTGGTTCGGACGCTCCATGCGGGTGCGGGGCGGACCCGTCCACCGAAGCACCGCGCGCGAAGGAGGAAGCCCCGCACCACAAAGCGAACTCAAGCCTCATGCTCAAGTGAATCGTTGCTTGCCGCAGGCGAAAGAGCGACGACGCCACCTCGAAAGGGCCGGTGCTCTGGGCTGCCTCCTGCGCAGCGTCTCGCGGTACCCAGGAATTCTCGCGTTTGGCATCATAGCAGCGCCGGCAAGTCAGAGCACATGTAATTCGCCTGCTTGGTGCAGACTGCCGTGGACGTCATACAAGACCGAACGCGGATGCTCGCTTCGCGGGCACGGCAGCGCCGTGCCCCTACCGAGCGAGGCCAATCAAGTCGTTGACCCCGGCTTTTGACACTGCCGAAATCGACCATCGTGCAGATCCGGGGAAGAGTGTGCCGTCGGCCGACTGCCGTAGAGGCGCACCTTGTTGGCGCCCACGATCGGCTGAAGCCGCTGCAACGCGCGGTGTCGCCAAGAGGGCGGGCACCAAGCCCGCCCCTACGTCCGCCAATTTAGCGCGCTGCTCAAGGGGAGACTCGGCCTCAGCTCCGTGCATGGCCCGTCGCCTCGAGGACACGAAGCCCGGGTACTTCCCAAAGGTGACGGTTTGCCGTTCGCCGGCATGAAGCGTCTCAAACCGAGCGGTTGCGACATCCGTAGGTCTGGATGTGAAGCGCCCTACCGCCTATTTTTCCTTGCCGTCGCGCGCGCGGGTTTGCTAGGCTCCGGCGGGGGGGAGGTCAATTCCGTCCGTTTTCTCCGATCTCTGCCTCGCCAGACGGTCCCCGTTCACGTCGGTTCGACGGCGGCGGCTCAGCGGCAGGCAGGGCGTGCCGGCGATCGGGAAGACGTCCTGCAAATGCCCTTAGGGCCCGTAAGAAAATAACTCGCTCGTTTGACGCGCAGGGGGGCGACAAGAATCCTCAATGCTCAATTTTCAAGACTCAGAAAAGGCTCAAGGTTCAATGCTCAATGACCACCTCGGAACGTAGCCCGGGCACGGAATCGCGGACTCTGAGCCTTGAACTTTGAGCCTTGCCTGAAAATTGATCATTGAGCCTTGAGCCTTTTCCCCTGGAGGCGATCGAGGCGCTGAACGGGAAACGCGCGGCGCGCGGCGGTCGGCCGATCCGCGTGCGCATCGGCGCACAGACCGGACTGGTGGTGTTGGGCGAGGTCAGCGCCTCGGACACCCGACAGGAGCGGGCGGTGGTCGGCGACACGCCGAACTTGGCGTCGCGCCTGCAAGGCCTTGCCGAGCCGGGAACGTTCCTCCTCGGGCCGGGGACGATGCACCTGGTGGCCGGACAGTTCGAGTGCGAGGACCTGGGCGAGCATCAGCTCAAGGGTCTCGCCCACCCGATCCGCGCGCACCGGGTGCGCGGCGCCGTGGAGAGGGCCACGCGCTTCGCGGCCCGAGTGCGCGGCCTGGTCTCGCCCATGGCCGGCCGCTCCGCCGACCTGCAGCGACTGCGCGAGCTGTGGGCACAGGCCTGCACGAGCGCCGGAAGCCTGGCCCTGGTCTCAGGGGAGCCCGGCATCGGCGAGTCCCGCTTGACGGTGGCGCTGACCGAGGAGATCTGTCCGCCCGACAGCGCGCGCCTCTGCTTGCAGTGTTCGCCCTATGACCAGAACAGCGCCTTCTTCCCCGTGCTTCGGCAGCTCGAGAGCGTGCTGGAAATCTCGCCGCGCGACGACAACGACCTGCGCCTCGAGAAGCTGCTGGCCGGACTCGGCGGCGACGGCGGCGACGCCGCGCTCGAGTCCGCGGCCTTGCTCGCCCCCCTGCTCGGCATTCCCGCCGGGGACCGCTTGCCGTCGCTCTTCATGAGCCCCGCGGCGCGGAAACAGAAGACCCTGCAGGTCCTCGCCGACTGGCTGGTCGGCCACGACCGCCGCTCGACGCTCCTCATCCTGCTGGAGGACGCCCACTGGATCGATCCCAGCACCCTCGAACTGCTGGAACTCGCCGTGACGCGCCTGCGCGAACGCCGCATCCTCTGCGTACTGACCTCCCGCCCGGAGTTTGCGCCGCCGGCGCAATGGGAACAGCTCGGCTACGTCGCGCACTTCAAGCTCGGACGCCTGGACCGCGACGGCGGCGCCGAAATCGTGCGGCACGTCGCCCACGGCAAGGCCATCCCGGAGCGCGTGCTCAGCGAGATCCTCGACAAGACCGACGGCGTGCCGCTCTTCCTCGAGGAGTTGACCAGCCACGTCCTGGAGTCCGGCCTCCTCGCGGAGGAGGCGGAGGCTTGGCGCCTGACGCGCCCCCTGGGGGCGGTGGAGATCCCGGCCACCCTCCAGGGCTCGCTCACAGCGCGCCTCGACCGCCTGGGGCCGGCCAAGGAAACCGCCCAGCTCGCAGCCGCGATCGGCCGGCGCTTCACGCGCGAAGTGCTCGCGGCAGTCGACGCCCGGCCGGTCGCGGAGCTCGACGCCGCGCTCGACCGCCTGGTCGCTTCCCAACTGGTCTTCGCCGATCCCGCCGGCGCCCCGGGCGTCTTCGTCTTCAAGCATGCCCTGGTGCAGGACGCCGCCTACGACTCCCTGCTCAAGAAGACGCGCCGCCAGGTGCACGAGCGCATCGGCGGGACCCTAGAGCGGCTGCACGCCGACCGCCTCGAGGAGGCCTACGAGCTCCTCGCGCGCCACTACCAGCTTAGCCCGAATAAGGAAAAGGCCGTAGCCTACCTCGACTGCGCCAACCAGAAGGCGATTCGCGCCAGCGCCATGAACGAAGCCTACCAGTACTTCCTCGCGGCCCTGGCGCTGCTCGACGAACTGCCCGACGTCGAGGCCCACCGCCGCCGTCGCATCGGCTTGATGGCCAACCAGGTGCCGGCGCTGATCCTGCTCCTCAAGTTCCATGAACACCAGGAGCTGTTCCTGCGGCACATGGAGGTCGCCGAGTCCCTCGGCGACGCCGACTTGCTCGGCCGCTGGTACTGCTGCATCGGGCATTTCCACTACTGGCTGGGCCGATTCGACGAGGCGATCCGAGTCCTGACCCTGGCAGTGACGTGGTGCGAAAAGGCGGGGAACGTCGAAGCGCTCGGCCGCTCCTACGTGATTCTGGAGTGGTCCAACCTCTACATCGGCGAGCACGAGAAGGCGCTCGCGCTCTCCGAGCCCGCGCGGCGCGCCACCGAACAGGCGCGCGACCTGCGCTACCTGGTGTGGGCCTACACCGGCGCCTCCTGGGCCCTCTCCCACCAAGGGAAGTGGGAGGCCGCCGAGGCGCTGGGGCTGACGGCGCTCAAGCGCGCCGAGGACCTCGGCGAGTTCACCATGGCGTCCTTCGCCGCGTTCATCGTCGCGATCCCCAACATCATGAAGGGGGATTACCCGAAGGCGATCGCCTACGGCCAGAAGTCCGCCCGTTACGCCGCCACGCCGGGCGATCAGGCCTGGTCCCAGTGCTACCTCTGCTGGGCCCGCTGTCGCGCCGGCGACTTCGCGGGCACCCTCGACATCCAGGTCCTCATGGTCGGAGCGCTGCGCGCCGCGCACTTCGCCTGGGGCGAGGCCAACTTCGGACGCATGCTGGCGGACAGCCAGCTCCTGGCGGGGCGGCGCGAGGAGGCGCGCAATTCCTTCGAGGAGGCGCTGGCCGTGGCCGCCCGCTGCAACATGCGCTTCCTGCGCGGGTCCTGCCTCCGGTTCCTGGCCGAATTGGACCTGCTCGACGACGCCACGCCCCGCGGCACGGAGAGCGCGGCCGCACGGCTGACGGAGAGCGCGGCGGTGCTGCGCGAGCTCGGCGCGGAAAACGAGCTGGCGCTCGTCGACGTGGCGTGGGGCCGGGTGTGCCTGCGGCAGGAAAAGAAGTCGGACGCGCGCCGGCGCCTCGCGCAGGCCCTCGCCGCCTTCGAACGCCTCGGCACGCAGGCCGGGCCGGAGGAAGCGCGCCGGCTGCTGGCCGAGGCCGGGGAGGGCTAGCGGGGCTTCAATGTCGTTTCAGTCGGTTTCTCGTTACCGTTCGTCGGTATGCGACTTTCACGGCTGCCCTGGGAAAGCTGTGGTTCCCTTTCGGTTTCGGGCGCGAGCCTGACTTGGGCTTTTGGGTTGCGGCCGAGCCCGAGTCCCTCGGCGAGTTTGCCCGCAGGCCGATCCGCGAGGCCGCCGCCGCGGCCCTCCGATTGCCCTTTGCCGGGGCCGCGATCGCGGATAGAATCACACTCGCCCTCACCACCCCACCCGCCACCGGCCACGTAGTGCGGGAGCCGCCGGAGCATGCCCAACCCGTCCCCGGTCCCCGTGCCCGCTCGGGAAATCCTCGAGCGCTACGTTCCCGCGCCGCTCGCCGCGAAGCTCTTCACGCCGGGCGCCTCGCTCGCCCCGCGCGAGGTCGCGGCGGCGATCGGCCCGGTGCTCGACCTCTACCGCGCGATCGCGCGCTACTGCCCACGCCCCATCCTCGAGGACGACCCGCTCGCCTCGCCGTCGCCCGCCGTCCGCGGGTCCTTCCTCGACGGCACCACGCTCTACGCGGACGTCTCCGGCTTCACCACGCTCACCTCCCGACTCTGTCGCCTCGGCCGCGCGGGCGCCGAGGAGGTCACCGACATCGTCAATCAGGTGTTCACCCGGATCGAGCACTGCATCGCCGCCTACGGCGGCTATGTCGCCAAGTTCGGGGGCGACTCGGTCCTCGCCTTCTTCGAAACCGCGCCCGGAGAGGCGGGCGGCGACGCACTCCGCGCCGCCGCTGCGTCCTTCGACCTCCTCCGCGAAATGGAGGCCTTCCGCTCCCTCCCCACTTCGCAGGGACCCGTCCGACTCGAGATAAGCGCGGGCCTCGCCAGCGGGCCGGTCTTCGCCGTCCGCGTCGGCCTGCAGGGGGAACGGCGCGATTTCCTCCTCACCGGGCTCGGACCCGTCGAAGCACCCGTCGCCGAGGCCGCGGCCCCGTCTATGCGCCTTTGCCTCACCCGCTCGGCGCGCGACCGCGCGGGCGCCGGCCTCGAGGCCTCCGCGTGCGACCACGGCTTTTTCCTCGGCGAAAAACTCCTCCGCGACGTCCCCCTCTCGCCGCCACCGAGTCCCCTTACGCAGGTCATCCGGCTCCAGGACCCCGTCCATCGCCTTTTCTGGTTGATCCACCAGGCGGAAGCGCTGCGCCCCTTCCTCCCCCATCCGCTCTACGAAAAGGTCTGCGCCTGCCCCGGCCGCGTGGCCATCGAGGGGGAACACCGGACGGTCACCTCCCTCTTCGCAGCTTGCGAGGGGCTCGGCGCCGCGGTCTCCCGGTTCGGGCCCGAAAGCGCCGAGCGCGCGGCCCAGCTCGCCAACGACTACTTCCTCCTCCTCCACCGCACGGTCCTCCCCTACCAGGGACTCCTCGCCCGGGTGGACCTCTGGACCGGCGGGGACAAGGTCCTCCTCCTCTTCGGGGCGCCGCTCGCCCACGAAAACGACGAGGAACGCGCGATCCTTTGCGCGCTCGACCTCGCCCGCGGCGCACGCGAGCTGGGGGCGCGCTACGGCCTCCCCCTCTCGCACCGCACCGGCGTGAACACCGGCCTCGCCTTCTGCGGAGACGTCGGCAGCTTCCGCAGGAAGGAATACACGGTCATGGGGGAGGACGTGAACCTCGCCGCGCGTCTCATGTCGAGCGCGCTGCCGGGGCAGGTCTTCCTGGGCCCCTGCCCCCGCCGGCTCACGCTCGAGAGCGTGCCGGCGCTCCCGCTCCCGCCGATGCCGCTCAAGGGTCGCACGGAGCCGGTCCGCGCCTTTCTCATCCAAGGCGAGAAATTTTCGCAGACCCTCGTCCTGCGACGCGCGCCGACCCGACCCGACGGCGGACGCGCCATCCCGCTCATCGGCCGCGCGCGCGAGCTGGATGAGGCCCGGGCCCTCCTCGACGGGGTCCTCGGCGGAAAAGGCCGGACGCTCCTCCTCGGCGGACCCGCCGGGATCGGAAAGACCCTCTTCGCCGAGCATCTGCTCGCCTTCGCCCAGGAGGTAGGGTTCCGTTGCACGCGGACCCGCTGCCTCTCCCATGGCGCGCAGGTCCCGTTTCTCCCGTGGGTCGCCCTGCTGAAGGGGATCCTCGGCCTCCGCTCCGGAGAAGACGCGCAGCACCGACGCCGAAGGCTTCGGGACCGCGTCGCCGCGGCCGACCCGGACCTGCTCGCGGAGGTCCCGCTGCTCGCGCGCCTGCTCGGGCTGCCCCCCGAAGAAGAGGACTCGGCGACCGCCGCCGCCGGCTCCGTACCCGAAGCCGCGTCAAGCCCGGAGCACGCCCCGGCCTCCCACGCGGCCACAGGCAGGCTCTTCGAGGTCGTCAGCCGCGTCCTCGTCCGCGAGGCGCAGAAAGCACCCACGGCTCTCTTTCTCGACGACGTCCAATGGATGGACCCGTCGTCCGCGGAGCTTACCGCGGCCGTCGCAAACGCCTGCGCGACCGCGCCGCTCCTCGTGTTGCTCGCCGGCCGGCCGGGCCATCCCCTGGAGCGCGCGCGGGCGCGCGAGGCCGCGAGCCGGATCCCGCTCCGCGAGTTGAGCGACGACGAGACGCTCGCGCTCGGGGCCACGCTGCTCGGCATGGACCTGTTCCCGCCTCGCCGGCGCGGACTGCTCCTGGAGCGCTCCCAAGGCAATCCTCTCTTCGTAAGGGAGACGGTGCGCGCGCTCGCCGCGGAGGAAAAAGCAGGTCAAGAGCCTGCGAGCGTCCCGCAACCCGCGCCGCTCCCCCTCGAAGGCGCGGACCGGGTCAGCGGTTTTCTCGCGGGCGCCCTGCCCCGCGCGGCCGGGGAGCGCGCGGCGGAGCGGCCGCGCGAGCTGGATCCCACCGGCATCGCCGGCATGCTCCTTTCGCGACTCGACGCCCTCGACGAAGCCCAGCGAAATTGCCTGAAGCTCGCCTCCGCGCTCGGACCGGAATTCGACGACGAACTCCTCGCTCGCCTGCTCCTCCCGGGCCGGGAGCGGGACCGTCTGCCGGAAACCCTCGTCGAGCTCGGGCGGCACGGGCTGCTCGAGCCGCTTGGGGGAGCGACGCGCCCGGCCCACCGGTTCACCCAGGTCCTCCTGCAGGAGGCGGCCTACGAAACCCTGCCCCATGGACGTCGCGCGGAGCTGCACGGACGCATCGCCGAGGCTCTGGAGGAGAGGCACCGCGGTCGCGAGGCGGGGATCGCGGCGCTTTTGGCCCACCACTACGAGCGGACCGCGCGGTTCCCGCGCACGGTTCGCTACCTCCGGCTCGCCGCGAGCGCCGCGCGCGAGGGCTTCGCGTTGCCGATGGCCGCCGGTTTTCTGGAACGGGCCGTGGTGCTGCTGCGCGAAATGCCGGCGGTGGACGCGGGCGGGCCCGCGGTGCTTCCCGAGACGCTGGTCGAGCTGGGGGACGTACTCGGCGCGCTGGGGGACGAGGAGCGAGCGGCCACGTGCTACCAGGAGGCGCTGCTCGTCGCGCGCGCGCGGAACACGGCCGACCTGGAGAGCCGCGTGGAGCGGTCGCTCGGGGAATCGCTGCTGCGACGCGGAGACACGCCGGCGGCGCTCGCTCATCTTCGCGAGGCGCTGGAGCGGGCGCGCGCGGACCACCGGCGCACGGAGGAGGCCGCGTGCCTGCACGACCTCGCGGTCCTTTACGAGGTGCTCGGCCATGGAGCGGCGGCGCGCAAATGCCTGGACGAGTCCCTCTCGGTTCGGCGGGAGCTGAAGGACCGGCGCGGGGAAGCGGACTGCCTCCACCACCTGGGCCGCATCGAAGCGGCGGCGGGCCGGGCGGGCCGGGCGGCCGAGCTTTTCGCCGACGCGCTGCGGACCTACGAACGAGAAGGCGCGCGTCTGCGCCGCGCCGGCGTGCTCCTCAGCATGGGGGAGGCCGAGCTGGCGGCGGGCCGGCCACAGACGGCGCGCGAGCGGTTCGCCGAGGCCGCCCACGACGTGGAGCTTTCGGGGGAAAGGGAGGGACAGGCGCGGGCCGCTGCGCGGAGCGCGGAGGCGGACGCGGCGCTCGGCCGCCTGGCCGCGGCGATCGCGGCGGCCCGAGCGACGGCGGAGAGGGCGGCCGTGCACCGGGAGCGCGGGGCGGAGGTGGTCGCGCGGAACGTCCTCGGCGCGGCGCTGCTCCGGGCCGGCGACCTCGCGTGCGCCGCGGAGGCCCTGGACGCCGCGGCGACGCTCTTGCGCACGGCCCCCGCGCTGCAGGAGGAGGTCAAGAACCTGGTGCTCTCGGCGAGGCGCGCGCGCCGGGCGGGGAGCCCCCGGGAAGGGCTGCGGCTCGCGCAAGAGGCGGCGCGGAAGGCGCGGACCGCGGGCCTGGAGCACGCGCGGTCGGCCGCGCTCGGCGAGGCGGGGGAAGCGCATCGCGTGCTCGGGGACCGTGGGGAGGCGCATCGGGTCGGGTCGGAAGCGCGCGAGCTGGCGCGCGAGCTGGCCGACCGGCGCGGGGAGGCGGCGGGGGCGCTCCGGCATGCGCGGCTGCTCCGCGACGGCGGGGACCTGGAGTCCGCGGTCGATGAACTTTTCGAGGCGCTTCGGCTCTGGAAGGAAGCGGGGGATCCGGTAGGACAGGGCTGGACGTTGACGGAGCTCGGCGCGGCCCATCGGGAGATGTCGGAAGGGGAGGCGGCGACGGGGTACCTGCGGGAAGCAACCACGGCGATGGAAGGGGCCGGTTGCCGGCGGGGGCTGGCGGCTGCGCACGTCGAATCGGCGGCGCTCCTCTTGGAGGCCGGCGACCTGGCGGGGGTGGAGCGGAGCGCGGCCCTGGCGGAGTCCCTGCTCCAGCAGGGGGACGAGCCGGGGCTGCGGGCGGCCCGGCTGCGCACGCGGGCGAGGCTCGAGCGACGCCGCGGACGGACGACCGCGGCCGCGCTGACGCTGAACGAGGCGCTCGCCCTGGCGCGCGACGTGGGGGACGCGCACGGCATGGCGGAGGTGTTGTTGGAAACGGCCGCGGTTTGCAGGAGCCGCGGGGAGGCCCAGACCGGGCTGTCGTTGGGCGAGGACGCGCTCGCGCGGGTCCGGGAGTTCGGCGCGTCGGCGCGCGTCGCGGCGGCGGCGGTGCTGGTCGCCGAACTGGCGGCCGACCTGGGGGACCACGACCGTGCGGGAACGCTGCTGGAAGAGGCGGAGCGACTCGCACGCGAAACCGCGGAGGAGCGGTTGCTGCCGGCGGTGCTGGCGGCGCGGAGCGGGTGGTTGCTGGAGCGGGGGGACCTCGCCTCGGCCGAAGCGGCGGCGACCCGGGCTTGCCGGAGGGCCGGGGGCCCGGCGAGCGGCGGGGCGCGAGGGGGCGGGGGCGGGGCACGGAGCACGGACGTCGGGAACCGGGTGCTTCCGCTGCTCGCGCTTGGGAGCGCGCGCCGGCGCAAGGGCGCGCTGGAGCGCGCGCTCTCCGCGTTCGCCGACGCGGCGGGTCGGGCGGAGGCCTCGGGGGACCGCGAGCGGCTGGCGGCCTGTTTCCGGGAGTCCGGCGACACCGCCCGGCTGCGGGCGGACTACGAACGGGCCGGCCGCGACCTGCGGCGCGCGGAGTCGCTGGCGGAGGAAGGGGAGCTGACGCGGGAGCTGGTGCTGGTCCGGCTCGCGCTGTGCGATTTCCATCGGGACCTTGGACAGTGGGACGCGGCGCGCACGGCGCTGGAGCTGGCCCGGGACGTGGCGCAAGCCGCGGGGTTGGAGTCACTGCGGCCCGGGCTTTTGCGGAGACAAGGCGAGCTGGAACTGAGCGCCGCCGCGGTCGGAGAAGGCTCGCTCTGGGCGCCGGCGGCGGATGCGGCGCACCCGGTCGCGACGGCGGCGGCGGAGCAGGAGGCGGCGGCGCGCGCCGCGGGCTATTTGGAGCGGGCGGAGGCCGCCGCGCGGGAGCGGGCGATGCCCTGGGAGCGCGTCCTTGCCCTGGCCGCGCAGGCGATGGCGGCGCGGCTTGCGGGCCGGCCGGAGGAGCTGGAAGACCTGGTCTTCACGGCGCAGCGGCTGCTCGAGACGATCGGCGCGCCGGACGGCTTGCCGGGCCTCCCGTGGGCGCGTGCGGAGTCCCTCGCGACGAGGGGCCGGCTCGTGGACGCACGGGCGTGCCTGGACGACGTGGAGGCGCGAGCGAGCGCGAGCGGCCGGCGTGGGCTCGTTTTCCAGGCGCGCGTGGGGAAGGCGCTCTTGCACCGGGTGCGGGACCTGGCGGAGGAATCGGCGCGTGAGACGAAACGGGCGCTGGAGCTTTTCGGCGAGTTGGCCGACCGCGTGTCGGACCGGGACGTGCTGGCGGCCCTCCGTCGGACCCCTGCCGCCGCGGCACTCTTTTTTTTGCTGCGGCAAGCCGGCGGGGAGTGAGGGGTCGTCGGCGGGTGCAAAAACAAGAGTGAGACGCCGAGGACGCCGAAGGACGAAAACGGGCATGGTTCAAATTGCCGCCGGCGCCGCGCACGGCCGAACACCAGGTCTCGCTTCATGGGCACGGCAGCGCCGTGCCCCTACGGCAAGCAGCCCTTCGGCGAGTGTAACCCGGATTTGAACCATGCCCGAAAATGAGACCGCGCCTCGAGGGGCGCCCCCGCATGGAACCGCGACCGTGAGGGAGCGGTCGCAGCGTAGCCGACGTTGCCCTCGTCTTCAGCCCCGTCCGCGATCGGCGAGGGGCGAACCCCGACGTGCGCCGATGCCGCGAGGTCTCCGAGGGGAATACGGGCCTGGTGCCCTTCCGGCCGCGCAGGGGTAGCACGCATCTACGTCCGGGCGTAGGGGCGGGCCTTGTGCCCCCCCTCCTGGCGGCGCCGCGGGGACGGACGACCTGCCGCCGATCGCGGGCGCCCACAACGAGCTCCCCCACGGGAGACGGCCGACCGCGGCGTGTAACCCGAGTTGGAACCTTGCATCCATTTCGAAGCGCGCCATGAGACGGATCGGCGGCCCGAGCGGCACGGTTGAAGATACGGCACGGTCGTCGGTGGTGGGACTCGCACTGGCGGCCTTGGCCGCCCTCGCGACGGTTGCGCTGCTCGCGACGCTCGTGCTGCGGAGCGGAGAGAGCGGCTCGCGCGGGTCCTCGCCGGTTGAGGTCAAGGCAAGCCCGATCGAAGACGTTCGGGAGGCGGTCGTTGCCCGCGAGCCCGAGTGGCCGTTCGCACCGACGGACCGGCCGCGGCCGGTAGCGAACCTCTTCCACTCGCCGCTCCGGCCCGGCACGGAGGACGCCTACTTCCACGGCGGGATCGACATCCGCGCCGAGCGCGGCACGCCGGTTTTCGTCGTCGCGCGCGGACGCGTGCGGGTCTATCGCGAGGGGGCGTACGACAACGTGGTGCTCACCGAGCCCGACGGGGGCGAGTGGGAATACCGACACCTCGCGCTCGACTCGGTCCCGGCCGCCGCTCGTGCCGCGGAACGCGACGGCACGGACATGGCCGCGGGCTCGCAGGTCGGCGTGGTGGGCGCGTGGGCGGACGGCCTCGACTACGACCACCTCCATCTGAACCGCCGCGCCGCCGACGGCCGGATCCTCGACCCGCTCCGCTTTCTTGCCCGGCCGCCCGACGGCATGCCACCGGAGCTCGTCGGCATCCACCTCGTCAAGGACGGCGGCGACGAGCCCCTCGTCCCGGACGCGGACGGCGCGATCCCCTGTGAGGGGCGCGTGGATGTCGTCGTGGTGGCGCGCGACTTCATGGACGGCGAGCGCTGGACGAACCCGCCCGTTTCGATCGTCGTCGAGTGGCCGGGCCTGGGCTTGCGAACGCGGCTGTCGCCGTTCGAACGCGGGCTGCCGCTCGCCCCGGCGCGCCCGGTGCCCAGATACCCGCGCGGGCCGGCGCTCTGCGTCTACCTGCAGACCGGCCCGCTGGCCACGACGAACCGTATCCCGCTGGACCGGGAGGCGCAACGCTTCGCGGTCGTGGCGACGAACGCCGACGGCGAGGGTCTGCCCGATCCGACCGGGTGTTGGGACACGACGACCGCGCCCGACGGGGAGCACGCGCTTGCGGTGACCGTATACGACGCGGCCGGCAACTCCGCGCGGGGGAGCGTCCGCGCGCGAGTCGGAAACCGGCACTGAGCGCGGAGGCCGCGGCGACAGGCGGCGGCTCAGACGTAGTAGAAGGCGGTGGCCATGATGAAGTAGATGGCGAGGAGCTGGAGGCCTTCGAACCAGTTGGTCTTGCCGTCGTGGATGAGGAGGGTGACGGCGCCGACGGCGAGCATGACGGAGACGACTTCCAGGGTGGTGAACTCGAGGCCGATGGGCTTCCCCATCCAGTGCCCGGCGATGACGATGATCGGGGCGACGAAGACGGCGATCTGCATGGAGGAGCCGAGGGCGATGGAGAGGGAGAGGTCCATCTTCCCCTTGACGGCCATGACGACCGCGGTGGAGTTCTCCGCGGCGTTGCCGATCATGGCGAGGACGACGATGCCCATGAAGACCTTGCGCAGGCCGAGTGCCGCGCCGGCGCCTTCCACCGCGTGGACCAGGTACTCGGCGACGATGGCGACGCCCACGGCGGCGACGATGAGGACGGCCAGACTCCTGCCGATCGACCAGACGTGCCCGTGTTCCAGCTCGAGTGCGGCGTCGTCCCCGGCGGGCTTGAAGAGGTCGCGGTGGGTTTTGATCGAGAAGACGAGGCTGGCGATGTAGATCCCGATGAGGACCCAGGCGATGTCGAAGCTGAGGTCCTCCATGTGCTCCGGTTGTTTGTGCTCGGTGACCTGGGCATAGATGGCGGGGATGACGAAGGCCACGACGGCCATGAACATCATGCTGGAGCCGCTCTCGGCGGCGAGCCGGTTGAAGACCAGCTCCTTTCGTTTCCAGCCGCCGAACAGCATGGCGAAGCCGAGGACGACGAGGAGGTTGCCGAGGATCGAGCCGGTGAGGGAGGCTTTGACGATCTCTTCTTCGCCGGCGCGGAGGGCCATGAAGGCAAGGATGAGCTCGGCGGCATTGCCGAACGAACTGGAGATGAGGCCGCCGAGCCGGGGGCCGGTGTGGTGTGCGAGGTTCTCGGTCCCCTCGCCCATGAGGCCGGCCAGCGGGAGGATGGCGACGCAGGCGGTGAGGAAGACCCAGGTGTGGGACGCGCCCGTTGCGCCCAGGTAGATGGTGATGGGCACGAAGACGAGCAAGGAACGGAAAAGGGTCTTGAACATCGGGGCTCCTAACGCGTGCTGCGAGTACGGTGTGCGCCTGAGTCGCCAGGGCGGGCTGTCCGTCGTGCCTGCGCCGCGGAAGCGATCGGCAGCGTCCTACGGCAGGAGTTCCCGCGCGGGGAGTTCGAGGCGACCGCCGTCCGCGACGAGGAGGAGGACGCGGTCGGGGCCCTCCAGAAGCTGTGAGGAGGCGTAGCGCCCCTCGGCGAGCACCGGTCGTTCAAACACTTCGAGTCGAGCGTCCACGAGGTTGACGAGGACGTACTGGGGAATTCCGAAGCGGGCATAAAGGTTCATTTTGCGGGTACGATCCTGGAGCAGGGAACTGTCCGCCACCTCGAGCACGCAGAGTACGTCGGCGGCTCCGGGCAAACGGTCGGCGTAGTCGCGCGGGAGTCCCCGGAGGATGGCGCCGTCCGGCTCCGGCTCGTCGTGGGGCGGCAGCGACAGCGGCCCCTGGATCTGCATGTGACATCCGCGCACGCCGAGGCCCGGGTTGAGGTGCACCAATCCTTGCACGGCCAAGTTGTGCTCTTTGCCGATGGACAGGGGATCCTCGCCCCTCCCACTACGGTCTTTGTGCACCAGCAGGCCATCGAGAAGCTCGATCGGGTCCGCATCGTGGAGAATGCCGGCTTCGAGCATTTGGTGATACTCGTCGACAGTGATCTGCCCGGATCGGGGCGAGGGGGGCGGAAGAAGCTGCACAAGCGAGCGCGACACGGGGGCCTCCTGGCTCGACGAGGTTGGAAGCGCTGCGGCAAAACCTTGCAGCTATTCTAGCGCGGGGTTGGGCCGCGGACAAGCGAAAGGTCGGCTTCAGCGATCCTGCACCGCGGCGCCTCGAAGCGCCGAGCTTCCGGGCGCAGGCGAACGGCCGCGGAGCGGATTCCTGCCGCTCCGTCGGCCCTGCCTCCGCGTCCCCGCGTCGGACCTGGAAAGGCGCACGCATCGCCTCTTGCGAAACGGCGCCTAGAAGGACCGAGCGCGGGAAGGGGCGAACTTGCTCCTGCTGTCCTCCGTCGGCCATGAGCCCTTGTGGCGCAGGGCTTCCGCCCTGCACGGACGGGCCGGCGCGGGTGGAAATCACCGAGCCCGTGGGGTGCAGGCGCTGCTGCAGGAGAATTCGGGGAGGCTCTTCGAACCGTCCGCCCGCGAGCGTGTGCGGGGCGGACCCGTCTCCCGAAGCGCCACGCGCGAAGGCGGAAGCCCAGCACCACCATCTGGACTCGGAGCGCGCGGTCAAGTGGAGGTGCCGCCCGACCGCCCCGGACGCGCCGCGGCTACTTGCGCCTCGGGACGCGGTCCCCCTCCGGGTTCGCCAGCACGCCGACGATCTTGATCGACTTGACCTCGGCTTCGGTGTCGAGGAGGCAGAGGGACACGAAGCCGGACTTCCAGTCGGGCGCGTTCCCGGACACTTCCACCTCGCCGCCCGTCCCCTTTTCCCTCGGCGTCGCCCGCAGGCGCGCGGTGACCTGGTTCGAGGCCCGCACGACGGAGAGCGTGGTCTCGCAGCCCGCCGGATCGATCTGCCGACCATTGGAACCCACGACCCGGAAGATGTCGCGGAGCAGATTCTCCGGCTTCTTCCATGGGGCGAATTGGGCGAAGTCGACCCGGAGAACGGCATTGGGCGCGTCCAAATTCCCCATCGCGACCTGGCGGGCGCGATGAGGCAGGCCCTCCAGGAAGGGAAGCTGCGTGGCATTGAAGACGACATAGTAGCACTGGGCCTGGCCTTGCTCCGACCTCCTGTTGTCGCCGAACGTGAGGGCCAGGTTGGCCCGGTTCGTCGCGCGGAGGGACACCTCCACCGACACGTCCCCCACGACTTCGCGTCGCCAGAAAAGTTGCAGATCGACGACCTGAAAGGAACCCCCGCCCTCCCGCCACTGGATTCCCCCTCGGTCCCCTTTCTTCGCCTCCCAGTCGTCCAGTTCCTCCTTGCGCGCGAACTCGTACTTCCAAGTCGTCCTGCCGGGCTGGTTCGGGGTCGAGCCGCCCTCGACCGCCCAGCGCGGGCCGCCGCCTCCAGCCCCGCCTGCCGGCCCCGCGCCGCCCCCCGCGCCGCCGCCGGCCAGCTTCGCTTCGCAGTCGGACTCCATCCGCCCCAGCTCCGGGGACGCTCCCGTAACGGCCCCGGTCGTACCGTATCTCTGCCGCAACTCCGCGATCGCTTTCAGGCATTCGGCGTAGTTCTTCGCCCCGTACAGCGAATGCGCCTTGCCGAGCAGTTCCTGCGCCGCCTTCTCCCGCTCCTTCGGGCCTTCCTCCGCCTCGATGCGCTTCACGTAGTACAGGGCCCGGCCCGCCCCCGGCTCGTTCGGCCCCTTCGCGCTGTACAGCTCCGCCGCCCGCACGAGGGCCTTCTTCGCCTCCGCCCGATTGTCCGCAAAAAAAAGAAGTAGGCCCTTCTTGAGCTGCCACGGCCCGGTCTCCTCCAGCTCCTTCTGCCGCGACCGCAGGCCGGCGCACTGCAGCAGTTCCGCGGCGGCAAGCTTCCCCAGCTCCAGCGGACGCTGCGCCTTCCCCCCTCCGACCGAGTTCTCGATCGCGAAGTGGTCCTTCTCCTCGACGACCTTGCCGTGGGACGTGCCGACCGTCCCGTCCGCGCCCGCGCGCGCCGCCTCCGTAAGCCCCTCCTTCGCGTCCCCGAGCAGCTCCAGCAGCAGCCCGGCGTCTTCCACGCAGCCGTTCATGCGCTCCGGGACGAACTTCAGCGGGTCGCGCACCATCGCCTCCAGCGCGCGCTGGCGGGCCGCCTCGTACGCGCCGGAGCGCAGCAGCCCCTCGAACTCGGGTTGGAAGCGGAGGGTGAATTCGGTCTCCGCCGTCGTCGACCTCTCGGCCAGGTGCTGCTTCTTCTGTTCCGTGATTTTCGTGAGCAGGTCGTTCGCCTCGCGCTTTTGCTCCGTCGTGCCGTACACCTCCACTCCCTGCAGGCACTTGATGGCCTTGTCGAAGTCCCCCTC
This sequence comes from Planctomycetota bacterium, assembly GCA_016197205.1. Taxonomy (GTDB): domain Bacteria; phylum Planctomycetota; class MHYJ01; order WSZJ01; family JACPWG01; genus JACPWG01. Next base: position 11,228 of record JACPWG010000126.1, on the reverse strand, counting down.
CTTGCGCGCCTGTTCCACCTGGCTCAACGTCTGCTGCTGCAAGTCCTCCAACTGGTGCTTGCACTGCTCGATCTTTCCCTGCGCGCGCTTGCCGGCGGGCGTGTCGCGGAAAAGGTCGGGGAGCGTCTGGTACAGGTCCAACACGCTGGAGAGACGACCCCCCGCCTCGAGTTCGAGCGACTGCTTGTCGAAGCGGTCCACCTCGGTCTTCGCGAAGGCGTCGATCCGGGCCTTCAGGTCGTTCTTTTCGCGCCGGCCGGTCGCTTCGAAGGGCGTGTCCATGAACGCCGCGATGTAGGCATCCCAGCCCCGGAGGACCTCGGCCAGCCGGTTCGCGTCCGCGCCGGCATCCTTCGTCCGCAGGTGGAGGGACTCGAGCCGCCCCCGCGCCTCTTGCTCCCGCTTGTCGACGCCGTCGCCGCCGGAGGACCCCGCGCCGCCGCCCCCCGTACCCGCCGTGGCGGCAGTGCCGGCCCCGCCGCCCGTCGCGCCGGGGCCCGCGCCGGCGCCGGCACCCGCGGTGCCGCCGCCCGCGGTTCCGGTCCCGCCGCCCGGCGTCTGGCCGCCGCCGCCGTCCGTACCCGCGCCGGGCACGGGCCGGCGCGTTCCACCGCCGTCCCCCTGGCCGTTCGACGACGGCCCGCCGCCGAAGGCGACATACAGCGCGACGAGGAGCAGCAGGACGCCCCCGCCCACGAGCACCGGCAACGGGAGAGGCAAGGCGCGTTTTTCGGGCGTGGTCGCCCGCTCGGCCCGGTCGGTCCTCTCCGCGCGGTCGGCCCGTTCGGCCTGGCGCCGCCTTACGGTCGTGTCGCTGTCTCGCTCGCGCCGGCTCTGGGTCGCGGCGGGGACGCCCGACTTGCGCCGGCTGGTCTGCCCGCACACGGCGAGCGGTCGGTGGTTGACCGCCGCCTCGAGATCGAGCGCCAACTCCGTCGGGGACTGATAGCGCCCGGCGGCGTCCTTGCACATCATCTTCAGCGTGATCGCGGTGGCGGCCTCGGAAACGCCGGGCCGGCGTTGCGCGGGCGGCACCGGCGGTTCCGTCAGGTGCTTGGTCATGACCACCGCCGCGGTGGGTCCGTCGAAGGGCACGTGGCCCGTGAGCATGTGGTACAGGGAGGCCCCGAGGCTGTAGATGTCCGCGCGGATGTCGATGACCTGCTCGCCGCGGGCCTGCTCGGGGGAGATGTAGTGCGGCGTCCCGACCGACGTCCCCTCCTGGGTGAGCGACGAGTCGCTCGTCACCTGCTTGGCGAGGCCGAGGTCGCAGAGCTTCGCGACCTCCTCCTCCCTCGTCACCATGATATTGTCGGGCTTCACGTCCCGGTGCACGAGGCCGGCCTTGTGCGCGTGCTCGAGGGCGTGGGAGATCTGCAGGACGATCTTGAGCGCCTTTTCCTCGGGCAGGGCGCCGTCCTTCTTCAGCAGGGACTGGACGGTGCACCCGTCCACGAACTCCATGACGAAGAAGTGGTGGCCCTGGTGCTCGCCGACGTCGAAGCCCTGAATGATGTTTTCGTGGTTCAGCTTGGCGACCGCCTGGGCCTCGCGCCGAAACCGTTCGACGTACATCGGGTCCCGGGCGAGTTTGCTGGGCAGGACCTTGATGGCGACCTGGCGGTCCATCGAGATCTGGCGGGCCTTGTAGACGGCGCCCATGCCCCCCTTCCCGACCAGCCCGAGGATGTCGTAGCCGGGGATCTGGACGGGCGCCGACGGCGCCTGACGCTGGAGCTTGAAGACGGAGGTGGCCGCCTCCTTGGAGAGGTACCCCTTCTCCACCATGATGTCGCCGAGACGCCGCGACGGCAGGCCCATCGTGTGCAGCTTGCCCTGGATCGCGAGGCACTCGTCCACCTGCACCTGGGTCGCGAGGCGGTTCTTGATCACGACCTGGCCGAAGGACTGTTCCTCGCGGCTGTCGGTCATGAAAGCCTCCCCGGGTCACTCATCACACGGACGGCCCCAACGGCGCTTCCCGCGGGCGGACGAGGCGAACGCCCCGCTCGTCTCTTCGACGCGGCTGCGACCTCCCCCTCCAGACCGAGCTTATTCTAGGAATTTGAAGGAGGCGGTTTCAAGGGAAATCGAAGCCGCGGGGCTCGAGCGGGCGCGCGGCCGAGCGAACGGGGCGGGACCGGCACGGCTCCAGCGGACGATGGAGAGGCCCGCGGGCGGCCCCGGCCGGGCGCCGGGAGCAACGCCCCCGCCCTCCGCGCACGGGCTTTCATCCGATGAGATTTGACGCTCCGCCCGCCCGGCGCCTATAATGGTCGTACAGGCCCGGGACGACCCCGGCCTGCGCGACCGCACGCGGAGGATCCTCGCAATGGCTTGGGACATGGTCGAACGGAGAGGGAAGCGGCGCTACGGCGTAAAGGGAAGCACGGTCCAGCACCGCAAGGCGGGCGCGCTCGGCTTCCTCGAAAACTACTCGCCGCGCTACCTCATCCTCAACCTGAGCGAAACCGGCCTGCACTTCATCACGAAAGACGTCCTCAAGGAGGGCTCCCTCCATGCCCTCCGTATCCAGGCGCCCCCCCTCGACGACCCCATCGGCGTGAAGGCGCGGGTGGTCTGGTGCCGAAAGTCGACCGAGCATGACGCCTTCCGGGTCGGGATGGCGTTCGTGTCGCTCCGCGAAGGGGAGCGGCTCCGTCTCCGGGGCGTGCTGGACAACGCCATCCTGGACAAGGTCGACATGACCACGAAGCAGTTCCTCAAGGAAATCGAGCGGCTCTAACGGCTCCCGGCCCGTCCGGCGCCGCGCGGCGGGGCCGAGGCCTCGCGTTCCGCATCGACGAGACGGCACGAGTACCTGGTTGGAGGCGCGACCGCCATGGCGGAACTCCTGGTCAAACTGATCCTGCCGGGCGGGTTGGTCCGGGATCCGGTCATCTACCAGCTCGCACACGACCTCGGCGTGAAGTTCAGCATCGAACAGGGCAGGTTCACCGAGCGGAACGCCTGGATCCTGGCGAGGATGGAGGGGAAGCGGAAGCTCCTCGCGGAAGCGATGGAGTTCCTGCGGTCGAAGGGGGTGCGGACCGAGGTCCAGCCGGCGACGCCGGGGAAGGCCGCGCGCGGCGGGAAGAGTCCGGCGGTGAACAGGAAACCCAAGCAGGCTTGACGGCGAGGACACCCTCCATGCTGACCCCTGGTGACTCGAAGCTCGACGCAATCCCTCGGGCGAGCCGCCGCCCCGGGGGCGCGCGTGCATCGACCGCGGCCGCGCTCTTCCTGGGCGGGCTCGCCGTTGCGTGGGCGGTCCCGCCCGCGGCTCCTCGCGCCGCGGCTCCTCGCGCCGCGGCCGTCGCGAACGTCGCGAACGTCGCGGACGCTGGGACGCCCCCCGCGACCGACCCGCTGCCGGCGCCGCCTCCACCCCGGCACGAAGCCACGCCCGGCGAGAGCGCCAGGCTGGAGGCGCTGGCGCAGCGGATCGCCGTCAAGAAGTCCCTCACGGAGGAGCAGGCCTACTACGCGTATCGGCCCCTCACGAAACGGCAGTGGCAGGTCGTACTGCGGGACATCAGCGAGATCCGCACGCCCGAAGCCGCGGAGCTGCTGGGGTGGGCCCTGGGGGACGCGACTCCGCGCGCGTTTTTCCGCCAGGCGGTGGACCAGCTCGCGGCGATGTCCCCTGACGACGCGGCCGGCCCGCCGGGTCGCTTCGCGGTCCTCCGGCTGGTGGGGGGGAACGACCTCGGCCAGAAGACCGCGCAGGACGCGCTCAAGCAGGCGACGCGCTCCCTGGTCTTCCAGGTCCTCGAAGCGCTGGGCGAGAACGGCACGCGGCAGGCGGAAAACCATCTGCTGAAGGCGTGCGATTCGCCGAACTGGGCCTATGCGGCCTCCGCGATCGAGGCCCTCGGCGCCCTCCCCGACCCCTCTCCCGCCGTCCCGAAGAAGCTGCTCTTCTGTCTGAGGTCCGACCAGCTCCAGCGGCGCACCACGGCCGCGGGCGCGTTGGGCCGGCTCCGGGCAAAGGAGGCGGCCGGGCCGCTCGTCGAGCTGCTGGACAATGCGAACTGGCACATCCGCTCCGCCGTGATCGAGGCGCTGACGGCGCTTCGCGAGGCCAAGGCCGTCCCTGCGCTGATCGAGCGCGTGGACAAGGAGTCCGGGCGGCTGCGGGCGGAGGTCGTTTCTTCGCTCGTGAGCCTGACCGGCCAGAAGCTCGGGGGGGACGGCGCGGCCTGGAAGAAATGGTGGAAGGACCACAAGGAGGGGTTCCAGGTCGCCGAGGAGACGGGGCCGGCCCCGCCGGAGGAGGAACACAAGACGACCTACTACGGCGTGCCGATCGTCACCAAACAGGTCTGTTTCGTGCTCGACATCTCCGGCAGCATGGACACTCGGGACGCGGGCGGCGCGAGCGACCCCAAGAATCCCGCCGCCGGGAAGAACCGGTTGGACGTGGCGAAACGCGAACTGTTGGACGCGCTCGAGCGGCTCGGCAAGGAGGTCGCGTTCAACATCATTTTTTTTGACGACCGCATGGAGCCGATGCAAAAGCGCCTCGAGCCGGCCACGCCGGAGCACAAGAAGAAGGCGAAGGCGTTCGTGGAGCGGCAGAGGCCGCGGGGGGAGACGAACATTTTCGACGCGCTGGAGCTGGCCCTCGACGACCCGGACGTGGACACGGTGTTCCTCCTCTCCGACGGGTCCCCTTCCGCCGGGCGTCTGACGGACCCGGAGGACATCCTCGGGGAGCTGCGCGCGATGAACCGCGGCCGCAGGGTCGTGCTGCACGCGATCGCGGTCGGGGAACGCAGCTCGTTCCTGGAGGCGCTTGCACGGCAGAACGGCGGGACGTACGTGCAGAAGTGAGGCGGGAAGGCCGTGCAAGCCCGCGCGCGGGCGTGCGCAGGTCGAGCGTGGACGGGCAGGTGGACGACGGCATGGGGCCCAAGACCTCGCGTGGTCTCCGGACCTTTGCGTCCGACGCGGCACGTTAGCGCCCGCGCAAAAATAACTGCGCAGATTCGGACCTCGAGGCTCCTGGGGGCGCGGCCCACTGGGCCGCGCTGCGCGGGCCGGAGGCCCGCGCCCCCAGGCATCGGTCGATCCACGAAAATGTAAAGTAATTCTTGCGCGGGCGCTTAGCGCTTGACGGCGGCGGAAACGAATTGTTATTCTGCCGCCAGGCAAGACCCACCAGCGGGAAGGGATTGGCGGCCCCACACCGGCCGAAGCAAAGCCAGCAACCTGTGCACCCGGTCGTCGGGACGCGAAACTCATGAAGGGGAGCCCATGGACCAGAGCAACGAAATCCTGCTCGGCAACCTGGCCCTGGCGAAGGGCTACTTGACCAAGGATCACCTGGTCAATCTGCTTCGGGAGCAGGGCAAGGGTTCGACCCGGACGCTCGCGCAGCTCCTCGTCGAACGGCACTTCCTGGACCAGGAGCAGCTCGACGAACTGCTCCGCGAAAGGGCGGCCAATCTCGCCGGTCCCTCCGACTACTCCGACGAGCCGCGCGAGGCGACCATGCTCGGCGCGGAGGCGCTGCGCCGGGGCTGGATCACGCAGCAGCAGCTTAACGAGGCGGTGCGGTCCCAGGGCCTCCTCGACGCGGACGGCAAGCCCAAGCGGCTCGGCGAGATCCTCTTCGAAAAGGGCTTCCTGACCCGGGCCCAGGTCTTCGAGCTCCTCAAGCGCCAGGGGAAGCGGCTGGCCGTCTGTCCAAAATGTCGCGCCCAGTATAATCTCGCGCGGGTCGCGCCCGGCCAGCAGGTGCTTTGCCCGAAGTGCAAGGTCGCGCTCCAGGAGCCGCAGGGGGCGCCCCAGCTCAGCGCGAAGGGGAGTTTCCTCGGCGGCGGGATCGCGGAAGGGGAGCCCGGTGAGAGCGCGCTGCCGCCGGCGCCGCCCGCCGGCGCGGGCATGCCCGCCGCGGGACCTCTTCGACCGGCCGCGCGCCCCACCGTGGCGCAGCGACCGCAAGTGCCCGGCTTGCCCGCCGCCGCTGCCCCGGCCCCGCCCCCCTTGCCCGCCCCCCCCTCCCCCGCCGGGGCGCTACGGCCCTCCGCGCGCCCGACGGTCCCACTCCCGTCCCCGCTGGGCAGGCCCGCGCCGCCGCCGCTCCCGACGAGCGGGGCCCCCACCCAGGCGCTTGCAGGCACACCCGCCGCGAGCGCGCCCGCCGACGGCGGCATGGACCTGCTCCTGCCCGACGAGTACACGGCGCCCGCTCCCGAGCCGGATCGCACCGCCCCGGTGCCTTCCGCGCGACCGACCCCGGCCGGGGCGCGCGGCAAGGGCGGCCCGGCGGTCGCGCCGCGGCGCCGACTGGCCCGGGGCGGCGCAAAAGGCAAAGGCAAGGACGAGGACGCGGAGGAGGGGCAGCCGGACTCGGCCGACCCGGAATACGTCGACTACAAGGAGCGCAAGCGCGCGGGTCGCACGGGACACCGTTGGCAGACGATCGCGGCTTGCGGCGTGGCCGCGGCGCTCGTCGTGACCGGCGCCCTCGTCCTGTGGGTCCGAAGCCGGAACGCGGAACAGGCCGAAATCGCCCTGAAGGCGAACGTGGAGGCGGCGGAGCAGCGACTCGCCACCGCCTACGCGATCCTGGAACGCGCCTCCCTCGAGAAGGACGTCGACCTCGACCAGTTCGAGCAGTGGTGCCGCACGTTCGCGGCGAACAACGCCAAGTCGCCGTACGCCGAAAAGGCCCGGGACCTCGCCCGGCAGCTTCGCGCACGGCATGAGGAGGGTCCTCGCCAGGCGTTCGAGGCCATCTCGAGCGACGTGACGAATTTCCTGCGCGACCAGAAGTTCGCCGAAGCCTCGCAGCGGCTCGCGTCCTTCGACCGCGCGGCGCCGGGGGCCGAGAACTACCGCGCGAAGCTCGACCAGCTCGAGCGGCAAGTGGCGGCGCTCGCGGAGCGGACGCTCATCGAGCTGCACGCGCGCGCGCGGCAGCTCGTTGAGGAGGGGAAGCTGGACGAGGCGCTCGCGCTCGTGGCGGACGCGAAGAAATGGGGCATCCCCCGCCTGGAAAAGGTCGCCGGCGTCATCGAGCAACGGCTTCGCGCCCTGAAGGAGAAGCGGGACGGCGAGGGGGCGGTCGCGGGTCCGGCGGGCGGCAGCGGCGACGGCGGAGACGGCGGCGGCGCGGGCGGGGCCGGCGGCGGCGCGTCGAGCGGGGACGAGGACCCGGCGTTTGCGGCGGCGATCGAGGCGAAAAAAAAGGAGCAAGAGGCCGAACGCGAGCGGATGAAGGCGCTGGAGGCGCAGGCGCGCCTGGCCTACGACCAGCTCCTGCCCGACCTGGACGCCCTCGTGGCGGCGGGCAAGCTGCTGGAGGCCCTTGCGAAGTGCAACGATTTCCTGTCGAAGTACGGCGCCACCTCCTTCGGTGACCTCCTGAACTCCCGCGCGCAGGAGCTGCGCACCAAGATCACGGCGAAGGGGGGCAAGCCGCCCGTGGCGCCCGGCGGCGCCGGCGCGGGGGCCGGGGCGGGCGGCGGCATCGGCGCGGCGGGAGGCGGAGGGGCCGCCGGAGGCGGCGGACCCGCCGCGGGGCACGGCATGACCGGCTGGCAGGTGGCCTTCGCCGGCGCCAAGCACAAGTCGCAATGGCGGCCGGGGGACCTCTCCGGCGAGCCGAAGCGAAAAAAGAACACGGAGCTTCGGCTCGCGGCGGAGAAGGCGCGGATGACGTACGCGCAGACGTACGCGAAGAAAATGCGGGAAGCGCACGACAAGCTCGAAAAGGAGACGGGGATCTACGAGATCTCGACGATCCTGAACACGGGGACGGCGGGGAACCGGCTGGACGTCACGATCGTGACGTCGGGATTCCCGAAGGAGCGGGCGGAGTACCTCAACTCCTATGGTCGCAAGATCGTCCAACAGCTCACCCAGATGGAGCCTTACGTCAGCTATCCACAATACCTGAACGTGCACATGGTGAAGGTGCATGATCCCCTCGTGAACGGGAAGGTGGACGGGAAGTCCTGTCACATCCCGTTCGATATCATTGGAGTTCGTCCCGACGCGGGCGTTCGCTGCGATCACCAAAAGGCGTTGGAGTACGCGGCCTACGCGCCGGCGGCGGACGTCGTCTGGTGCATCTGCTTCGAAAGGGAGGCTCTGCGGATTTTTGTGGATGAGGAACCACCCGTCGCCTCCTTGGCCAGCGGCTGGGAGCACGAGCTTGGGAAACCCATGGCCTTTCAACTGGGCCTGATCTTCGGGTACCTGAAGGTCGAGGGGTTCAGGGACGACATCCGCATGCCGCCGCCGCGCTTCGACGATGAAGACGAGAAGTGGGCCAACGTCTCCAGGTGCGCGAACAAGGACCTGGTCAAGTGGCACTACTGGGTCCCGATCAGTTGGTTCACGCCCCACCTGACGCACAGCTTCACGGAGACGCCTCAGGTGCGCTGTCAGGAGGGCGCTCTGATCGAATGCCCGAAGGACATTTATCGCCCCGAGCACAACTGTCGGATGAGCGATCCTCTGGGCAACAGCAAGTTCTGCACGATCTGCCTGGAACACCTCGAAAAGCGCCTGTTCAACTTCACGGCTCCCATCGACGAATCGGTCCCGGCGGTGCAACGGGTGGGCATCTGGCGGGACGAACTCTGCCATTTCGCGCTGCGGCCGGTGAGCGCGTCGGCCGTCGAGAACGACATCGGGAGGGGGGACGGCCGAGTCGAAAACGACAGGGGCCTCGTCCTCGGCGGGTTCAAGGCCTTCTGGTACGTGGACTCGAAGCCGTACGCCTCCACGTTCACGAGCAACCAGAAAGTGCAGCTCGACCTGAAACCCACGGAGCTGTCGCCCGGCCTTCACGACGTGGGCGTGCGGCTCGACTACATCGAACGGCGGATCCGGCGGGACCATGGCCTGCTCTCCAGTTCGCGCGGCTGGATCGTCGAGGTCTCGGACCTCAACAAGCCCGTGATCGACGGCCCCGACACGATCCCCGGGGAAATCGGCAAACCGATCGAGTTCGAGATCCGCGCGGTCAATCCGGATCCCAACCTCTTCCGGCTGGAAGCGCTCGACCTCCCCGAGGGCGCCACGTTCGCCGATGGACGCTTCTCCTGGACCCCGACCAAGGCCGATCAGGGCGCGTGGCGGCCGCGCTTCACGATCACCGACGGCCTCCGGACCGTCGAACGCCTCGTGCCCATCTCGGTACTGGAGAAGTCGGAGTCGAACTGCGAGCCGATCCTGCCGATCATCGATCCGATGACGGTCGAAGAAAAGAAGCCGTTGGAGTTCACGATCGAGGTGGACGACGTCGATGGCGACAACCTGGTCTTCACTTCGTCGAACCTCCCCCCCGGCGCGACGCTCGGGCTCTACGACGGCGTCTTCAAGTGGACGCCCGGCTACTCGCAAGCCGGCAAGTACGAGGGCATCGCATACGAAGTCTTCGACGGCGAGCACAAGGAGTCCGGAAAATTCGACATCACGGTCCTGGATCGCCCCGTGCCCGAGGAGGGCCGCACCGTGGCCACCGGGAAGCTGCTGGACTTCGATATCCTCTATGGCCTGCGCAGTTTCACCCCGCAGGCGAGGTCGTCCACGCTCGGGCAGCTCGCCCCCTATGCCAAGAGCCTCCACTTCCTCGAATCGGCGCGCCTCCTGCGCGATCGCCGCAAGGCCGTACGACTGGTCGCGCTCGATCACATGCAGAGCTTCCTGGCGGCCGCGGACGAGCCTCTCCTCGGCATGATGGTCCGCGACCTCGCGCCGCACGTCTGGCAGTTCACCGACGATCCGCCGGGCCTGAAGTACCTGGAGGCCGTCGCGGCGAAACGGAAGGAGTCGCTGCAGGATTTGCGCAAGGCGAATCCGGAGATCTTCCCGACGGAGGAGGCGGACCTGCTGGCCACGCTGGAGGGGTTCATCCGCGGCGTGAAGCGCTACAACGCACAGCGCGGGTTCGACAGGTAGCGACGGAGGGGAGCGTTCTCCGCGACCGACCTTGCGCGCGGGCGGTCCGCGGGCGTACAATGCGCGTAGTCGTTGTTCGAGGCTGAAACCGACCCCATCGTGCATCCTCCCTCCTGAACAACTTCCTCGCGGAGGCGCAGGAACATGTCCGAAACCGGACGAGCTGCCGTGGGCTCGGACCTGCGGGAAACGCTTGGGTTTCCCCCGTTTCCGGTCCGCCGGTTTACCGTGAACGAGTACCATCGAATGCGGGACGCGGACGTCTTCCCGCACGAAGAACGCCTGGAACTGCTGGAAGGGTGGATCGCAACCCCCATGACCCGCAGACCTCCCCACGACGTGGCGCTCTGGCTCGCCGGCGAGTCGATCCGCCTCCGGCTGCCTGAGGGCCGGCATCTGAGGACTCAATCCGCGATCACCACGGGGGACAGCGAGCCTGAGCCTGACCTCGCGGTCGTCCACGGCGCGGCGCGTGCCTTCGTCGAACGTCATCCGGGACCGACCGAAATCGGTCTGCTCGTGGAGGTCGCCGACTCCTCCCTCGACCGGGACCGCACCCTGAAAGCCCGGCTCTATGCGCGAGCGGGGATCCCGCGGTACTGGATCCTGGACCTCGAAGCACGCTCCCTGGAGGTCTACGAACAGCCTTCGGGCCCGGCGGCGCAGCCGTTCTACCATCGCCGAACGGTCTTCGGCGATGGCTCGAGGGTGCGCCTGGTCCTCGGGGACCTCGAGCGCGGCGAGCTCGACGTTCGCGAACTGCTGCCTTGAGTCGAGCAGGCCGGGCACGACAGGCCGCAACGTCGAGGAGCGGTCCGAAGCTGGGGAAATGAGCCCCGGTGGTCAGCTTCCCGATGCATCTTGGAGAACCTCACCCCCGCGGCAGGATCTCCACCAGCCCGCGGTTGGCGTCCACGCGAATGCGGTCGCCGTCGCGCAGGACCTGGGTCGCCAGCGGGATGTTCGCGACGGCCGGCAGGCCCATTTCCCGCGCGACCACCGCCCCGTGCGAGAGGAGGCCGCCGCACTCCAAGACCAGCCCGCGCACCTGCGCGAAGAGCGGGGTCCACCCCGGATCGGTGGACGGCGCAACGAGAATGTCGTCCTCCGTGAGCGCAGGCGCCTCGCTCGGGTCCAGCACGATCCGCGCGATCCCCTCCGCCACGCCGCCCGACACCGACATCCCTTGCAGGCTCGCGTGGTCCGCGTCCGGGAGCCGGCCCAGCTTGTCCAGCGCGTCGCTCCAGAGCACGTCCGGCAACGGCACCGACCGCGCAATCCGCCGCGCACGCCGCCGGTCCGCCACG
>JACPWG010000141.1 GCA_016197205.1 Planctomycetota bacterium | reverse complement strand
CACGTCCTGCGACGAGCACGTGACGGCGTCGACCTACGCGTTTCTTGACGGCGTGGAGGACGACTGCGAGCAGTGCAAGGACGATAGCCCGACGAAGAACAGCGGCGACCTGGGAGCGGCCGGCGGCGATCCGAGCGGCACCGGCCCCGGGAGCGGCAGCACCGCCATGAACGTGGACGCGAGCCCTTGTGGTGCTGGGCTTCCGCCCTGCACCGACGGGACGCCCCGCATGAGAGTCGGCGAGCGATTGGAGTGCGGGAGCGGCCAGAGGAAGTCGCAGCATCAAGTGAGCAGGCGGCGTGCGTCCGGCACCGGGGCGGCGCAGCCACCTTAGAACGGCTGGGCTGGAGGTCTATCTCGAATTCTGGGTGAGCGAACAGGTGTCGGGCGTCGCCGCGACCAGGGCCGAGCACGCTTGTCGCGCAGGCTGCTCGCTCCGGATCATGGGCATCCATAACGCCGTAGCGCCGCCGAGCGCCCGCTTCGCACTCGGACGATGGCGTGAGGTCGACGGCGCGCGGCGAGGCGCGCGAGGGGCCTGGGAGCTCTTCGCGCGGCTTGCAAATCGCCGAGGAATGCCGTATGAAGAGGCGCGAGCACGGGCCGAACCAAGCCTCCCCGCCTCCGGGTCGAAGCGCGGACCGCGCGTCTTGTGGGCGGCGACTGTTTTCGAGAGCGTCGGCGCGACGCACGACCTGGCGCGAGTGCGCGCGGCGAAGCAGGACTGGGGAGGAGTGGGGGGCGGCGAAGCAGGACTGGGGAGGAGTGGGGGGCGGCGAAGCAGGACTGGGGAGGAGTGGGGGGCGGCGACGGCGGCGAGGCCGTAGGCCGGCCATTGACGCGTGCCTTGCTCCGGGTTGCAGAGTTTTTACACCTAGCAGGGTTCGAAGCCGTTCTCTGCCGTCCGGGCGTGGGCGCGGCCGCGCAGCCCTGATTGCGGCGTCCCGTGCGGCATGGCCGGAAATCGACACGTGGCATGGACCGCATCGCCGGTTGTTCGGAGCAGCTCCCTCATGAGCACCGCGCCTTCGGATCGCTCCTTGCCCGTCCACTTCTTTGGGCCGGCACCAGGGCCCTACGCGGATCTGAAGAGACTCCTGGAGGAGCAGGGGCTCGAGGTGCACGTGGGCGAACTTCGACTGGAGGGAGACCGCCCCAGGAAGGCCGCGTACAGCTTGGCCGTCATCCCGTTGGACGGCCCCGGGACGGGCGACGACGCCATGCGGAACCGCGACCCGCAACGAGACCTCCCGCGCGCACAGGCCGCCGCGCTCGACTTTGCGCAGGAGATGGCGATGGCGCTGGTGCCCGTGCTTCCGATCGGTCGGCAGGACACGCCACTCGCCGATGAGTGGGATGCGTTCGGTTGCCTGAGGCTGCGTGGCGGAGCGAGTCTTGAGAAAGAACGACACGAAATCGTCGAGGATGCGTTGCGCCGCGCCAAGGGGCCGCGTGCGGCGTTCGCCAAGTACCCAGGGGCCGCGGAGGCGTTGGGTCGATCGACGGAGATCAGCCTGACCGGGGACGGACCGTCGAACCGCATCCTGGTCACACGCGACCTGTGGGCGACTCTCTGCCTGGCGTCGCGACTGGGGCTGCGCAAGGAAGAGGGCTTCGACGTGAATCACGACGGGCTGGCGATCGCCCTGGCCTGGGGCGGGGGCGGGCTCGGCCGCCGGGTCCGCTTCCGCCTGGAACGAGCGGAGGCCGCCGGGGGCGACGTCCTCTCCCGCATGTGGAGTCGCACCGACCTGCCGAAGCGCGAAGAATTCGAACGACTCTCCGCGGAGGTGTGGGGCAGGATCGGCGGCACCGGGCCGTGGATCCCCGATTCGTTTCGCGTCACCCGATCGACGTTTGAGCTCGTCGAGCGTGCATTGCGGCTCCTCGAGGAAACGCATGCGGACCGGCGGCTCACTCCGCTCGACGTGCGCCACTTGCTGGGCGCCCTCCTGATACCCTTCCGCGGCGGACTGCCGCACGACGGCGCGGCGGCGACGTTCCTCGGCGGCCGCGAGCCCCTGCTCGAGGCTCTGCTCCACGCCGTGGACGGAGAGGCGCGCGAGGAGTTGCCGTATTGGCTCGGCGTCTGCGAGGCGAGCGACCCGCAGTTTCGTCCGCCGGCGGACATCGGACTGTGTGCGACTCCCAGGATCGAGAACGACCTGTGGACGCGATCCGACCGGCTCGGGTTCGCGGTGTACGTGGACGCGATCCAGGCCTTCTTGCAGGCGAAGAGTACCCGTGCGCCGCTCGCCATCAGCATCCATGCCCCGTGGGGTGGCGGCAAGACCTCGCTCATGCGCATGCTGCGCGAACGCCTGGATGCAGCTCCCCCGCCACCAACGCAGGCCAAGCCCGATCCTCTGCCGAGCCGACTCCGCAAGCGCCTGGGTCTCCCGCGGTCCGACTTCTCCATTGGGCACGTACGACGTGCCGAGCGGGGTTCCCAGGCTCCCTGGCCGAAGATTCCGGACGGCCCCGTCGCGCGACGGCACTTCACCGTGTGGTTCAATGTATGGCAGTACGAGAGCACCAATCAAGTCTGGGCGGGGTTCGTCGACGCGCTCCTGACCGCGGTTGCCGACCGGCTTCCGCCGCCGCGGCGGGAGGAGTTCTTCCTCAGGCTCAATCTCAAGCGGCTCGATCGCGGGAAGATCCGGGCCAAGCTCACGCAGCTCGTGCTTGAGAAGGCCTGGAAATGGGCTCTCGCGGCATTCGTTCCGACCGCCTCCGCGATTCACGCCTGGCTGGGCGATCACCCGCTCGCGTTCGCCGCGCTTTTGGCGGCGGCGCCCGTGTCGGCTTTCCTCGGCTGGGTCGTGGCACGAACGAGGCTCGACGCCGAGGCGGCCGCCCCGCAGCTCGAAGACTGGGTGGCGGTCCCGAACTACGACTCCGAGCTCGGTTTTGTGCACCGAGTCGAGGAAGACCTGCGGCACATCCTGGAGTGCGTGCCGGAGACGCTGAAGCCGATCGTGGTTTTCGTGGACGACCTCGATCGTTGCACCTCCACCAAGGTTGCCCAGGTCACGGAGGCGCTGAACCTCTTTCTCGCCGGGGAACTTTCCGATTGTGTCTTCGTCCTCGGCATCGATGCCGAACTGGTCGCGGCCTCCCTCCAGGCGCACCACAAGGAACTCCTGGCCCAGTTGCCGAAAGACTCCGGAACGCCGCTGGGCTGGCGCTTCATGGACAAGTTCGTGCAGCTTCCCGTCTTTCTTCCACGCCCCGACCCCCGCCACTTGGACCGATACGTGAAGGGAATGCGTGCGGCGGACACTCCGAGCGACGCCGCGCCCGCCCCGAACGGCGCCGGCGCCGGGACCCTGCCTCAGCTCCCCCCTCCCTCGTCCGGGCCGGGGGGCGGCACGGGCCCCGTTCCGGCAGGCACGAACCGACCCGCACGTGAGGGGGAAGTGCCCGAGGCTGCGCAGCGGCGCGTTCGACGCCTTCGAGTGGCGGTCGACCGTCTCTCGGACGACGACCCGGTGATCCAGGCGCTTGCACTGAGGGCCGCGAACACGCTCCAGGGGAACCCCCGCGAAGTGAAGCGGTTCGTCAACATGCTGCGCTTCCAGATCACCATCTGGTTGGCGCGCCGAAGCCAGGGTGAACCGATCCCCTCGCTCGAGCAGCTTGGAAGATGGACGCTGCTGAATCTGATTCGACCGGACTTCGCCCGCTGGCTACGGCGCGGTGGAGGTCGGGTCGCGGCCGGGAGCGGGGTCGCCCCGTCCAGCAAGCTTCGGCGTTTGGAGGACCTGGCGGATCAGGCGAATCAGCGCTCGCCGGGTGCGGTGGTGCCGGGTTCCGAGGCGCCGTCGACAAAACCGGCGGCGGGCGCGGGGGGCGCAGCGCACGCCGGCGCGGAGCCGGCCCGGTGTGAAGCCGAGGCCCCGCGCGGCGGGTGGCGGGAAGGCGTCTCGAAGGCGTTCGAGCTGGAGCCGAAGGAGACCCCGTGGCTGCAGGATGCCCTGCTGGAGGAGTTTTTTCGGGAGGAGGCCCTTTTGCCGCCGGCGGAGCGGATGTCGGCGGCGGCGGACTGCGGCTTCTGGTAGGGGACCGCTGTCGCACCGTACTGCAATCACCCGAACTGTTCACCACCGAGGCTTGGAGAAACGGACGCCTCGCGGAGGACCCTCGACGGTCCGGCGAGCGCACGATCCGCCAAGAGCACCAGCGTCGGCTTTCTTTCTGACAGGATCCCACCGCGGCAGGTGGCCGCCTTTTCCTGTTCTCCTGGCCCACCCAGGTCGCCGGGTGTCAGTCTCCCCATGAGCGGTTACGAAGGACTTGGCTGCGAGCGATCGGCATGCGCATCGTCTGCATCAGCGATACCCACGGCCTCCACGAGGACCTGGAAGTCCCGGACGGCGACCTGCTCCTCCACGCCGGCGATCTGACCGAAGCCGGCGAGCCGGAGGAGATCGAGGCGACCGCGCGCTTCCTGCGGGCATTGCCCCATCGCCACAAGGTGGTGATCGCGGGAAATCACGACTTCGGGTTCGAGCGCGAACCGGCCGCCGCGCGCGCTCTCCTCGCGGGCCTCACTTACCTTGAGGACGGCGAGGTTGAATCTGTGAAATCTGTGGTTTTCGTGGCGTTCGACGAAAACAGAATTGTCCCAAGAAAACCATCTTCGAACGGTTCGCGGCGCAGAGTCCCCCGCAAGTGGCGAAGCGTTCGATTTGGCGTTGTCGTGCTAGCGTCCATCGGGACGCAAGTGCCGATCGAACCAGTCCGCGAACCGGCGGACGTCGAACACCATCGTCAGCCAACCGTGCGCCCCGCCAGGGTGCACCTCCAGCTCCACCTCCCGGCCCGCCTCCCGGGCGCGCGCCACGAAGGACTCCGACTGCTCGAGCGGCACGAGGGTGTCCGCGTCTCCGTGCAGGAGGAAGACCGGCGGCAGGTCGGGCCCCACGTGGTAGATCGGCGACAGCTCCCTCCCCAGCACCCGCCATTCGGGGAGCGTGGTCGCGCGCGGGCCGAAGGCCTTGACGAAACTCTTGGGTGGGCCGCCGTCGCCGGGGTTCTCGGTGGACTTCCCGAGGTTCAAGAGGTCGGTCACCGGGAAGAAGCAGGCCACGGCCTGCACCGCGCTCGAGGCGCGGTCCACGGGATCGGGGGCGTCGGCCATGCCCGGGCCGCCGCGCGTCGCAAGGAGCAGGGACAGGTGTCCGCCGGAGCTCCCGCCCGCCACGGCCAGGCGCATTGGATTCACGCCGTACTCGGCGGCGTGCGTGCGCAAGAAACGGATCGCGCGCTCCAGGTCGGCGAAGATCTGTGACACGGTGAACGCCGGTTGCGAACCATGCCGCACGGCGAATACCGTGTATCCTCGACGCAATAGCGCAGCGAACAGCCAGGGGTGAATGGGGCCGGGCGAGGATTTCCAGCTCCCGCTGATGAGGACGGCGACGCCGAGTCCGTTGGGGGCGAGGGGCGTGAACACGTCGAACGTGAGGTCGCTGCCCTGCGACCGGGTGTACACGACGTCGGCGACGTGCCGGCACGCGGGGGTGAGCCACCACCAGAGCCCCGCGGCGCCGAGCAGCAGCAGCGCGAGGACCGCGGCGAGGACGAGCAGGAAGCGACGCAGGAATTTCTTCATGGCGTTTCGCCGAGCTCACGCAAGGGCTTGCGCGCCTGAGTGCCCGCCGCGGAGCGCGAAGGGTGCGGCTTTCGAAATTGACGAACGAGACTCGCGACGCGGAGACCGATTTCGACCAAGCCTTCGCAGCGCCTCCTGGGAAGTGGCGGTCGTGTGCAAGCTCGCGCGGGCCGGCCTGCGCTCCGTAGCTCGCCGCGAGCGAGCGGAGGAGGGAGGCCGGCACTCCCAGAAGTCGTGAGGTCCGGGACTGCGCAGTTATTTTTGCGCGGGCGCTAACCGCCGTCGGCCGGGGCTTCGGCGGCGTGCACGGCAGCCAGCGCCGCGCAGATTGCGGCCACGCGCGCGCCCTTGCCGCCGAAGGTGAAGCGGCGTACGGTCTCGCCCGCCGGCTCCAGCTCGATCACGAAGTGGTCCTCGCGGAGCACCTCGGCCAGCTTGTCACCCCACTCAACCACCGTCACGCCCTCCTCGCGCTCCTCCCAGGCGAGCCGCAGGGCCTCGTAGGGACTCTCCAGTCGGTACGCGTCATAATGGTACACCAGGACGCGACCGCCCCGATAGATCCGCAGCAGGACGAAGGTCGGGCTCTGCACCACGCGCACGTTCGGGACGCCGCAGCCGCGCGCGATCCCCTTGGTGAAGTAGGTCTTGCCGGCGCCGAGCGTGCCGACCAGCGCCACGAGGTCGCCTGGGCCGAGCCGCCGGCCAAGCTCCTCGCCGAGGCGCAGGGTCTCCTCGACCGAGCGCGTCACGATTTCCATGCGGCACCCATCGAGGGACTCCCTTGCTGCCGGCTGACGCCCGAGAAAAAAGAACCGCGAGCGTGAGCGAGCGGTCCCGCGGTATGCTCCCACAACGCCGGGTTGCAGCTCGTACCCCGCGTCGAATTTTGCAGGGCCGACTGGAGGGAGTTCAGCGGTTTTTACTCCAGTGGAGCTCTGGGCGGTCGCGTGCCCGTCGGCAGGCTCGAACCGGGGGAAGTCCGAGGACACGCCGGGGCCGCTCCCTCACGGTCGCGGTTCCGTGCAGGGCTGCCGCGCGCCGGCTCGTGGGAGCCGCGTGCTAGAATACGTGCCGAAAGCCGTCGGCCCGCAGGCGCCGCGGCGGCCGCCCGGCGCCGGCGAGCCAGAGTCCTTTCTTTTTCGTGAACTCCCCGAGGACGCGGAGCGGCGTCCCGCCCAGGTCCGCGGCGAGGGCGCGCTTCACGTCGCGCGGCGCGACGGCGAGCAGGAGCTCGAAGTCCTCGCCGTCCGTGAGCGCGTGGTGGAGCGCCGTTCGTCCATCGGTGCGCGCGAGTCGTTCGGCGTCCGGGTGGATCGGGACGGCCTCCTCCCGCAGGACGGCCCCCACGCCGCTCTCCTCCAGCAGGTGACCCAGGTCCGCCGCGAGGCCGTCGCTCACGTCGATCATCGCCCGGATGCGCGTCGCGCGGTTGAGGGCCACGGCTTCGCGCACGCGCGGCGTGAACGCGAGGTGGCGGCCGAGGATCGATCCGCCGAACGCACCGGTCGCGAGAAGCACGTCCCCCGGTCGCGCGCCCGAGCGCGGCACGGGTCGCAGGTCGCGCGCGAACGCGAACAGCGCGACGTTGAGCACAAGCGGGCCCGGCGTGGCGGACAGGTCGCCGCCCACGACCTCCACGCCGAAGGCCTCCGCCCGCTCCGCGAGCCCCCGGTGGATGCCGCGCGCGTACGCGAGAGGGCAGCCCCGCGGCAGCGCGATGGAGGAGACGGCGAAGCCCGGCTCGCAGCCCATCGCGGCGACGTCGCTCAGGTTCACCGCCATGGCCTTGCGCCCCACGGCGCGCGCCGGCGTGGCGTCGGGCTCGAAGTCCACGCTCGCCACGAGCATGTCGGTCGTGACGAGCAGCGGGCCCTTCCCCACGAGGGGAATGGCGGCGCAATCGTCCCCGATGCCGAGGCTTACACGTCGGCTCGGCCGGGTGCGGCGCCGGATCCAGCGGAGAAACGTGAATTCATCGAACGGCATGGGGGAAAACGTACCCGAATCCCCTCCCCAAGGTCAATGGAATTAGAAAGATATAACGACATGCCGAGACGCGGGTTACGTGGCTCGCAAAAAAAAGGTTGACTTCGGAAGACGGGTTTGCTAGGATCTGCCCGCTCGCTTTTCCACTGGCCGGGCCGACTTACGTCGATACGGAGAGCCGTTCCGCATGTCGAACGTCGTTGAACGCTCGAAACATGTCCTCGCACCGACCCTCTCCTGGGAGACCGATTTGGTCGCCGTCCGCAGCCGGGGCGCCTACGTCGAGTGCGACGACGGTCGGACGTATCTCGACTTCGCCTGCGGCACCGCCGTCACGAACCTCGGGCACGGTCACCCGCGCGTGGTCGAGGCCATCCACCGGCAGGTCGACCTCTTCATCCACTCCGGCGGCGTCTTCCGGCACGAGCCGATGGTCAAGCTCGCCGAGTCGCTCGTGGAGGTCACGCCCGGCAACCTCGACATGTTCTTCTTCACGAATTCCGGCACCGAGGCGATCGAAGGCGCGCTCAAGCTCGCGCGGCACGTGACCGGCCGGCCCGGCCTCCTCGCGTTCCGCGGCGGCTTCCACGGCCGCACACTCGGCTCCCTCTCGGTGACGACTTCGTCCTCGCGCTACCGCCGAAACCAGGAGCCGCTCCTCCCCGGCGTCTATCACGCGCCGTATCCTTACTGCTACCGGTGCCCGTTCGGACAAAACGTCGAGCGCCACGCCGGCGCGCCTGCGTCCGTTCCCGCGTCCGCACCCTTCACGCGGGGTCTCGAGCCCTCCTACGCCTGCGACACGGAGTGCGTCCGCTTCGTCGAGGATCTCTTCCGCCACCAACTCCATCCGGACGACACGGCCGCAATCCTCATCGAGCCGATGCTCGGCGAGGGCGGGTACGTCGTCGCCCCGCGGCGCTTCCTCCAGGCGCTGCGCGCGCTTTGCGACCGGCACGGGATCCTCCTCATCTTCGACGAGGTCCAATCGGGCTTTGGTCGCACAGCGGCCTGGTTCGCCGCCGAGCACTACGGCGTCACGCCGGACATCCTGGTCGTAGCCAAGGGGATCGCGAACGGTCTTCCGCTCGGGGCCATCTGCGGCAACCGTGCGCTCCTCGAAAAGTGGCCGGCCGGGGCGCATGGGACGACCTTCGGCGGAAACGCGGTCGCGTGCGCCGCCGCCGTCGCGACGGTGACGGTCCTGCGCGAGGAGAAGCTCGTCGAACAGGCGCGCGAGACGAGCGCGTATCTCTTCTCGAAGCTCGATGCCCTGGCCGCGCGGCACGCGGGGATCGGGGACGTGCGGGGGTTGGGGCTCATGATCGGGCTGGAGGTCGTGCGGCCCGACCGCTCGCCGGACGGCGACCGTGTGGACCGCATTCGCGCCGCGTGCCGTCGTCTCGGGCTCATTCTCAAGGCCTGCGGCGTCGACCACAACGTGCTCCGGCTGATCCCGCCCCTCATCGTGACGCGCGAACAGGTGGACACGGCGCTGTCGATCCTGGACCAGGCGTTCGCGGAAACGGAGGTCGCCGCCGCCGTGGCCGCTCCGGCCGCCGCGGTCGGACGGGCCGCCGCGCCTTCGCTCTCCTCTCCGCCGGCCGCGCATTGAATCCTGAAAGGCGAGCCATGTCCGGGAACCTGAAGGGCAGGCACTTCCTGAGCCTCCGAGACTTCTCGGGGGAGGAAATCCGGCAAATGCTCGACACCGCGCGGCTGCTGAAGCTCGAGCACTATGCGGGTCGCCGCCAGCCGCTGCTCGCCGGAAAGACCATCGCGCTCGTCTTCCAGAAGCCGTCCACGCGCACGCGCGTCTCGTTCGAGGCCGGCGTGGCGCAGCTCGGCGGCACCGCGCTGTACCTGGGCTCGAACGATTTGCAGCTCAGTCGCGGGGAGTCGATCGCGGACACGGCGCGCGTCGTCAGCCGGTACGTGGACGGCATCGTTGCCCGCGTCTACGCCCACGCCGACGTCGTCGAGCTGGCCGAGCACAGCCGCGTGCCGGTCGTGAACGGGCTCTCGGACTTCTCCCATCCGTGCCAGATCCTCGCGGACCTGCTGACGGTCGAGGAGAAGCGGGGACCGATGGCCGGCAAGAAGGTGGCGTGGGTGGGGGACGGAAACAACGTCGCCCATTCGTGGCTTTTCGGCGGCGCGAAACTGGGCTGTCACGTGGCCGTGGCCGCGCCGCGCGGCTACGAGCCCTCACCCGAGGTGGTCGCGGCGAGCGCGGAGGACGCGCGCCGGGCCGGCGGGAGCGTGACGGTCACGACGGAGCCCGCCGAGGCCGCCCGTGACGCCGACGTGCTCGTGACCGACGTGTGGGTAAGCATGGGGCAGGAAAAGGAGCGTGAAGCGCGGCTCCGGACGTTCCGGCCCTACCAGGTGAACGCGTCCCTGCTGGCGCTGGCGCGCAAGGACGCGCTCGTGCTCCACTGCCTGCCCGCGCATCGCGGGGAGGAGCTCACGGCCGAGCTCATCGACGGGCCGAGCTCGGCGATCTGGGACGAGGCCGAAAACCGGCTCCATGCACAGAAGGCGCTCCTAACGCTTTTGCTCTGAACGCCGACGTCAGGAGGGGTGGAAGTGACCGCACTCACCACCATATTCGCACCGAAGAGCATCGCCCTCGTGGGCGCCTCGGAGAATCCCGAGAAAGTCGGGCACATCCTGCTCAAGAACATCCTGGACTCGGGCTTCACGGGGGAGGTGTACCCCGTGGGCGCCTCGACCGTCGAGGTCCTGGGACGGCGCTTCCTCGGCTCGGTCCGCGAAGTGCCGAAGGGCGTCGACCTGGTCCTGCTCACCGTCCGCAACGAGACGGCGCCGCAGGCCTTGAAAGAGGCGGCGGCGCTCGGCCCCAAAGCCATCGTCGTCCTCGCGTCCGGCTACGGGGACGGTCCTCTCGCGCGCCGCAAGCTGGAAAAGGAAGTGGCCGCGATCCGCGCCCAGGGCGTCGCCCGAGTCCTGGGGCCGAACGCGGCAGGGATCTACGACGCCTACGGCAACGTGAATGCGTCCTACTTCCCCGAGGTCCCCCGGGCGCGCGGCAACGTGAGCTTCATCTGCCAGAGCCCCGCCTACGCCTCGGTCCTCTTCCACGAGATGCGGGGCCGCGGCCTCGGCCTCTCGAAGTTCGCCTGCATCGGCGCGCCGCTCGACCTCGACCCGGCCGATTTTCTCGATTTCCTGGGCCGTGATGAGCGGACGGAGGTCATCGCGCTCGTTCTCGAGGAGATCAAGGACGGCGGGCGCTTCCTGCGCACGGCCGCCGAGGTCTGCCTCAAGAAGCCCGTGGTCGTCTTCAAGACCGGCGGGGCCGCGCCCGGGCCGTTGGTCCGCGAGGCGGACATCTTCCGCTCCGCCTCCCGCCAGGCCGGCATCCTGATCGGCGGGGAGTCCGAGTCGTTCTTCGACACCATCAGCGTCCTCTCGTGCCTGGCGCGCAGCCTGCCCGAGAGCGAGAACGCCTGCCTCCTTACCGTCTCGGGGACCGTCGCCACCACGGCCCTTGACCTGGCCTCCGACCTCGGCCTCCAGTTTCCGAGGCTCGATCCCGCGACCCGCAAGGCGCTCGAGCCGGCCGTGCCGACCTTCGCCTCGCTCGCCAATCCGGTCGACCTGACGACGCAGGTGGATCCGACCCGCATCGGCGGCGCCATCGACACGCTCTTCGCCGACCGGAGGCTCTCGGGTTTTGTCGCGCTCGATTCCGGGTGGGACCGCGAGGAGCTGGGCCGCGCCCTCGCGGAGGCGAGGAGGAAGTACGCGAAGCCCGTGGTCGCCTTCTGCATCGGCGCGCCGCAGGTGACGCAGGCCCTGGTCGGAGCGGGGATCCCCGTCTTCCCCACGCCGGAGAGGGCCATCCGCGCGTACCACAGCCTGGTCACCTACCGGAAATTGCTGGAGTCGCTCAAGCGTAAGGGGATCCTCCAGGCCCCGGCGCCGCACCCGCCCGTGACGGGCAAGGGCAAGGCCGCCCCGCGGCTCGTGGCGCTCGCCGAGCACGAAACCAAGGAAATCCTGGCCGCCGCGGGCGTCGCGGTCACGCCGGAAACCGTGACGTCCCGCCTGCAGGACGCGGACGAGCTGGTCCGAAAGGTGGGGTACCCGCTCGTGCTGAAGGTCGTCTCCGCCAAGATCCAGCACCGCTCCGAGGTGGGCGGGATCGTCCTGAACATCCAGAACCGGAAGGCCCTCGACAAGGGCTTCCTGGAGTTGCGCAAGCAGTTCAAGAAGGAGCCGATCCTGGTACAGCGCCAGGTGGCCGGCGTCCTGGAGCTGATCGTCGGCGCGCGGCGGGACCCGGTGTTCGGGCCCTTCGTGTGCTTCGGGGTCGGCGGCGTGCTCACGGATCTGCTGCGCGATTTTTCCGTGCGCCTCTGCCCGGTTCGCAAGATCGACGCGGACACGATGATCCAGGAGATCCGCGGCGCGCCGGTGCTGAACGGGTACCACAACATCCCCGCCGTGGACCCGCCGCAGTTGGTCGCCGTCCTCGTGAAGATCTCCGAGCTGATGCTGGCGCACCCGGAGATCCAGGACCTCGAGATCAACCCCCTCATCATCACGGCCGAGGGGCCGGTGGTCGCGAACGCGCGGGCCCAGGTGCTTCGGTAGGGACCCGCACTCCTCGCGGCGAGTTTTCGCAGGCCAACCAACTCCTGGGGGCGCGGGCCCCGGCGTGCTCGAACAGGAGCCGACACCGACCCGAGCGCGAAGGCGAACGGGCGCGCCCTTGGTCCCTCCGGGGGTGCCCGCGCAAGCCTTGCCGCACGTTGGCGTAGGCCGACCGGCGCCTGGGGGCGCGGGCCTCCGGCCCGCGCGAGTGGCCGCCACGGCTTCGGTCGTGAAAACGGGTTTCCTCCGCCGGTAGGCTATTCCTCCGCAACCTTTGCGCGATGTGCGCAAGTGTTGCGGAGGAATAGCACGCTCCGAAGCTCCCGCGGAGGCGGGAGCGAAGGAGGGTGCGCTCCTTTGGTTGCGGCCATCAGCCGCGGTTGGCTCAACCGCCCCAGGGCGCGCCCAATTGTTTTTCCGAGCAGGCTCCCACCCCGGACCCCCGGGCACGCGCTGCCGCCTCCCGGCGGCGAAGCGCCTGAAAAAAAAGTCAGCACGAGCATGAGCGCCCTACGCCGGCCCAAGGAGCGACTCGCATCGTGCCGAGGTTGTGCACGGGGGAGGGGAGCGCTTGCGGGGGAGCAGCACAAGAGGCTCACGCGTCCCCCCCCACGGTTCCTCCATTCCCCCTGACGCACGACAGCGGAGCGCCCGCATGACTCCCCTTCTCCGTCGCCTCCCGACGCTGCTCCTCGCCTGCATCGCCTTGGCCTCTTGCACTTCCAGCAGTCCGCCCTCCGAACCCAGCCGCCCGGCAGGCACGACCGGCACGACCAGCGGCGCCCCTCCGGGTGCCGCGTCCGAGCCGACGCCGCCCCAGGCGATGGACCCGTCGCTCACGCCGCCGCCGGCCCCGGCTCTCGCCTCCGCTGCGCCCGTCGAAGTCGCCGCCCCGGTTGCCGCAGCGACGCCGGGCGCCGGGTCGACCGGCGAGCGTCCCGCGCCGCCCCCCGCCGGCGCCGGCTCGCCGCCCGCTCCCGCACCGGGCTCGACCGTCCCGCCGCCCGAGCCCCGCCCTATGCCCGCCGAGGCCCACGCCGACTGGCTCGTCGCCCGCGAGGGGAGGGGCTTCGCTGAGGAGAGCGACGGGCAACTCGTTCTTCACCTCCGCGGCACTCACTTCGAAATGGGCTACCAGATGGGGAAGATGTTCCCCTCGGTCTGCCGCGACTTCGTGGGCGCCTGGCTCCACGATCCGGCAATCGCAGGGGGGCGCACGCTTTCCGAGCTGCTCGGGATGTACTCCCGTGCGGCCCCGTTTCTGCCTCAGGCGTTCAAGGACGAGATGCGCGGGCTCGCCGAAGGCGCGGGCCTCCCGCTGAACGACGTGCTCGCCTGCCACATGCTCCCCGACCTCAGGCCGTCGCGGGGTTCCGCGGCCTGGTCCGCGGCCACGGTCGCCGGACGGCTGTACCAGCAGTGGAGCCTCAGTGACGTCCTCGAGCCGGGCGCGCGGCCGAAAGCGCGCGCTCGCGCGGCCGTCCTCCTCTTCGAACCCGCGGACGGGACCCCGCACGCCGTGGTCGGTTGGGTCGGCATGTTGGGCTGTGCGAGCGGGGTGAGCGCCCGCGGGCTCTCCGTCGGCGCGATGGCGAGCGCCTCGCGCGACGAGTCGTTCGCCGGCATCCCCTCCGGCTTTCTCCTGCGGCAGCTTCTGCAGTCGGCCGCGACCCTCCGCGAAGCGCTCGACCTGCTCGAGAAGGGGCCCCGCACGTACGGTTACAATTTTATTTTCGCGGACGGCAAGGTGCCGGAGGCCGTTGCGGTCGAGGTGAATCGGTCCCGGGTCGAGGTCTTCCGCGCGGAGGAGCCGAAGGAGGACATCCTGCCGCATGGCGCCCTCAAGCACGCGGTCCGTCGCTCCAACCACTTCGTTTCGGCCGACCTCGCGGCCACGCAGCGGAGCAGCTACGACCCGCGCGAGTCCGACGCCGCCTCCTGGATGGGCTACAACCAACTCGGCGCCTACCTGGAAGAGAGGATGGGCCGCATCGACGCGGAGGCGATGCGCGGCGCGTGCCGGCTATTCCCGCCCAGGCATCCATGCCTGCAGCACGCGGTGTTCTCGCCGGGCGACCTGAAGCTGTGGGTGGCGATCGCGGGGGACCCGGCGCTCGGCGACGACGCGTGGGCGCAACATCAGCGTTTCACCGCGCTGGATCTCGGCGCGCTGCTCACGAAGGAGCCGGCCGGGCTGCAGCCAAGGCCCGCGTCGGATCCGCCGGCGGGCGCGGGCGGCGGCTCGGGCAAATCAGGGGACAAGGGCGTGGAGAAGGGCGCGGACAAGCGTGACGCCGAGGAGGAGGGCGGGAAGGCTTCGGGCGCGGCGGCGCCGGCCGTGCCTGTGCAGCCCGAGCCGGCCCAGGAGGGGACCTATCGCTCGCGCGCGCTCGAGCTCGGCGACGACCTGGGGGAAGAGCTGCGCGCCTTCGTGAAGCGTTTCGACGTCCCGGTCCAGGAATTCGGCTGGCGGCTGTACCGACGGGCCGCGACGGAGCGCGTGGAGGCCTTCGAGCTGCGGTTTCCGACGCCCATGCCGGGGCCGGACGTCGAGAACAACACGGTCTACGCGGACTACTATCGGCCGACGCTCGAGGGGCGTCACCCGGCGGCGATCGTGCTGCACCACCTGGGCGGCGACTTCGGGGCGGAACAGATGATGGCCCGGCAGATGGCGGCCGAGGGGATCGCGTCGCTCATGGTCTGGCTGCCCTACTATGGGAAGCGGCAGCCTGCGGACCCCGCGCGCCGTCCGAACGTGGGCGTGCTGGCGCCCGACGTCGCGGCCACGGTGAGCGCCTTCGTCCAGGGCGTCTGCGACGTGCGTCGGGCCGGGGATTGGCTGGCCTCGCGGCCGGAGGTCGACCCGGCCCACGTGGGGATCATGGGCGTAAGCCTGGGCTCGATCGTCGCGGCCCTGACGGCCGGCGTGGACCCTCGGCGGTTCGGGCGCGTGGGGCTGGTCGTCGGCGGCGGGGACGTGGCGGGGATCGTCCTTCACGCCCGCGAGACGAAGTCGCTCCGGGAGGCGCTCGCCGCGAAGGGGCTGTCGGCGGAAGACCTGCGCAGCGCGTGGCGCGTCGTGGAGCCGTTGACCTATGCATCGCGCATCGACCCGGCCGGCGTCCTGATGCTGAACGCGAAGAAGGACGAAGTCGTGCCGAACGAATGCACGCAGCTTCTGTGGGAGGCGCTGCGCCGCCCGCGGATCGTGTGGTACGAGGCGGGTCACTACACGATCGCGATGCACTTTCCGGACCTGCTGTCGAAGTTGATCCAACACTTCAAATCCTGAGGTTCGCCCGTCCATGCTGAAGATCGCGATTCCCAACAAGGGCCGACTCTGCGAGGAGACCCTGGAGCTCCTCCGGTCGATCGGGCTGCGCGTGTCGGGCGGCGCCGACCGGACGCTCATCCACCACCTGCATGGAGGGAAGTACGAGGTCCTCTTCGCACGCGCCCACGACATCCCGGAGTTCGTGGAGATCGGCGCGATGGACGTCGGGGTCACGGGGATCGACATGGTGGAGGAGACGCAGAGCAAGGTCGACCGGCTGCTGGATCTCGGCTTCGGTCGCTGCCGGCTGGTCGTGGCCGTCCCCGAAAACTCCCCCTTCACGTCCGTCGACCGCATCCCGAAGGGGGCGAGCGTGGCGACGTCTTTCCCCAACCTGACGCGCGACTTTTTCGCGCGCCACGGCAATGCGGTGAGCATCGTCCCGGTCACCGGCTCGACGGAGATCGCGCCCCACATCGGCGTGGCCGAGCTTATCGTGGACCTTACCGAGACCGGTTCCACGCTCAAAAAAAATCACCTGAAACCCCTCGACACCGTCCTTGAAACGCACGCGGTCCTGGTGGCGAACCGGACCGCGCTGGCGACGCGGAACTCCGAAGTCATGGAGTTCGCGGGCGCGCTGCAGAGCGTCCTCGACGCGTCGAAGCGGCGCTACCTGATGACCAACTGTCCGCGTGCCGCCCTGGACGACGTGCGGCGGGTGGTCCCCGGGATCTCGGGCCCGACGCTCATGAACTTGATGGGCGTCGAGGACATGGTCGCCGTCCACGCGGTCGTCCCCGAGGACCGGCTGAACGAGATCATCCCGCGGCTCAAGGCCCTGGGTGCGACGGGGATCCTGGTCCTGCCGATCGAGCGGATGGCGCGCCGAGCGTGCCCGTGGTGCATGACCTCGGCCCCGCATCCGCCGGCCGACCGACCTTGTGGTGCTGGGCTTCCGCCGTGCACCCGCCGGCCTCCTGGCGTTCGATGGCCTCCTGTCTCCCTCTTGCCTCCCGCGTGACCCGATGGTAGTCTACCCTTCGGCACACCGTCGATTCCCGATCTGACAGGTTGCCCTTCCATGCAGCCTCCTCCACACGACAGCGAATTCCACTTCGTCGACCCGCGGACCACGCCCTTCGCTCCCCTTCGATCCCGCGGTGAGTTGCCGCACCTGTACAAGTCCGGCGGCACCTACTTCGTCACGTTCCGGCTCATCGACGCGGTGGTTGCCCACAAGGGGCGGGCAGTCACAGTCCCGACCTCAGTGCGTCGAGGGCAGCAACCGCCGGCTATCGCCACGGCGGGGGAGACAGACCTGGGCCCGGACGGACGTGCAGAGCTTTCGCCAGAGCAGATCGCTGAATCCGCTGAGCCCCCGCTCACGCTCGGCTCGTGCTTCCTCCGCCGCGCGGGCCTCGCGCATCTGGTGGTGGCTTCCTTGAGGCGGTTCGATGGGGAACGGTACTACCTGAGCGCGTGGTGCGTCATGCCGAACCATGTGCACGTCGTGTTCTCGCCGCTGTGCAAGTGGGACGCCAACAGAGATCCTGCGATCGTGGAAAGGCTTCACAGGCCACGAGGCAAACAAGATTCTCGAGCGGAAGGGTGCCTTCTGGGAGCGGGGGTCCTTCGATCACTTGATTCGACGCGTGGAGGACTGGGGGCGATTCATGGCCTACACGGAGCATAATCCTGTGATGGCGGGCTTGTGCAGGGAGGCGGACCAGTGGGAGTGGAGCAGCGCGTGGTGCGGACTGCGACGGGGAGGGGAGCCGGGGGGGCGGTCGTCGGGGAGCGCCTGACGGCGAGTGCAAGATTGTCGGGCGGGCCGGGGTGGAGTGGAGGTTGGGCCGGGAGGCGGGTGCAGGGCGGA
The DNA here is from genome assembly GCA_016197205.1 of Planctomycetota bacterium. Taxonomy (GTDB): domain Bacteria; phylum Planctomycetota; class MHYJ01; order WSZJ01; family JACPWG01; genus JACPWG01. The sequence continues at coordinate 92,920 of JACPWG010000141.1, read as the reverse complement.
AGCCGTGCACCACAAGGTCGCGGGCGAGAGTGGGCGGGCCGGGGTGGAGTGGAGGGCGGGCCGGGAGGCGGGCGCAGGGCGGAAGCCCTGCACCAGAAGGCTCCGAGCGTGAACCAGGAAGTTGCTGGGGAGTGCATCGGGGGCCGGGGAGAGGTTGCCCTACCGGAACACCGCGCAATGGGGTTGCGTTCGGCAGGCAGGCTGCGGGCTTGGACGGATGAGGGCGAGTGCTGTAATTCCTTGCCTATTCGGGGGTCCGGCGTATAATCCGCCAGGGCCGTGACCGGGCGCCTTGGGCCCGAAACGACCCCACACTCACTGTGCGGAGCCGACATGGTCCCTATTCATCGACTGGCATCGCTCTCGCGGACCGACCGCGACCGGGTGCTGCGCCGCAGCCGGGCGACCGTCCAGGACTGCCTCCCCCAAGTCGCCGAAATCCTTGCGAAAGTCCGGAAGAACGGCGACGCCGCACTGCGTAGCTTCACGCAAAAGTACGACCACGTCAAGCTTTCCTGTCTCTGGACCACCGGCGAGGAAATCGAAGCCGGGGCGAGCCGGATCTCGTCCGCGGTGAAGCGGGCCCTCTCCACCGCCGCGCGCAACATCCGGGAGTTCCACGCAAAGACCGCGCCCTCCGAGATCCGACTCGAGGCCCCCTTCAACCCCACGGGCTCCTTCCTGGGACGCAAGCTCGTCCCCCTCGATCGCGTCGGCCTCTACGTCCCCGGCGGCACCGCCGCCTACCCCTCCTCCGTGCTCATGACCGGGATCCCCGCCAAGGTCGCGGGCGTCCCCGAGGTGGTCCTCTGCACGCCGCCTCGCCCCGACGGCTCCCTCGCGCCCGAAGTGCTCGCCGCCTGCCAGATCGCGGGCGTAGACCGCATCTTCAAGCTCGGCGGCGCCCAGGCGATCGCCGCCATGGCCTACGGCACCGAGTCCGTCCCGCGCGTCGACAAGCTCGTCGGCCCCGGCAACGCCTACGTCACCGCGGCCAAGCAGCTCGTCCGCGACGACGTCGCCATCGACCTCCCCGCCGGCCCCAGCGAGCTCCTCGTCCTCTCCGACGGCACCGGCCGCGCCGACTACATGGCCGCTGACCTCCTCTCCCAGGCGGAGCACGACCCCGCCGCCTCCGTCGTCCTCGTGACGACCCGCGCCGGCCAGGCGAACCAGGTCGCCGAACTCATGGAAACGATGCTCAAGCGCCTCCCGCGCCGGGACATCATCCGCAAGGTCCTCGACTCGAACGCCATCGCCCTCCTCGCGAATTCGCTCGACGAGGGGATCGACTTCGCCAACGAGTACGCGGCCGAGCACCTCTCGCTCCAGGTCCAGGACCCCCGCGCGGCGCTGAAACGCATCCGGCACGCGGGCAGCATCTTCCTCGGCCCGCTGTCCGCCGTGGCCTTCGGCGATTATTGCTCGGGGCCCAACCACGTTCTCCCCACCGGGGGAGAGGCCCGCCGCTACTCCGGGCTCGGCGTGTCGGATTTCCTCCGCTCGATCTCGTATCAGTTCATTGCGCGGGGCGGGCTCGAACGCCTCGCGCCCACCGCGGTTGCGCTGGCGCGCGCCGAAGGGTTCGAGGCGCACGCCCAGGCCGTCGAGCTGCGCCTCCGGATTCCGGAGCAGGTCTGAGGCTTCCATGGCCCTGAACCTCGACCGCCTGCTGCGCCCCAGCCTTCGGGGGAAGGAAGCCCCCGCGTATCCATCGCCGCCCGGCGGCTTTCTCCACCTCGAGGCGAATACCAACCTCTTCGGCGCCCACCCCGCCGCGCGACGGGCGCTCGCCGCAAGCGCACGCACCGGGTTCAACCAATACCCCACCGAACACTCCGATGCGCTCCGCTCGGCGCTGGCGGACTTCCACAACGTGGAGCCCGGCCAGCTCCTGATCGGCAACGGCTCCGACGAGGTGATCGACCTCCTGACCAAGGCCTACGTCGCGCCCGGCGCGCGCGTCGCCTTCCCCGCGCCGTCGTTCGTCATGTACCGTTTCTACGCGGGCGTGAATCTCGGCAAGCCGACGCCGGTCCCGCTGGCCGAGGACTGGGGGCTCCATGCGCGTGCCCTTGCGGCCGCGCGCGCGCCGCTCACGCTCGTCGCCTCCCCCAACAACCCCACCGGAAACGCCTTTCCCGAACGCGAGCTGCTGCGCCTCGTCCGCGCCGCCCGCGGGATCGTGGCCGTGGATGAGGCGTACGCGGCCTTCGCCGGCCAGGACTTGACCCGCCACGTCCGCCGGCATCCGAACCTGATCGTGCTGCGCACCTTTTCGAAGAGTCACGGCCTGGCCGGGCTCCGCGTCGGCTACGCGCTCGGCGGGCCCGCCGCGATGGAGCGGCTCTATCGCGCGAAAGCCCCGTATAACGTAAGCGCGGCGAGCGAGGCCGTGGCCGTGGAGGCGCTCGCGGACGGCGCCTTCGTCGACCGGACGGTCGAGGCCGTGCGGCGGGAGCGGCCCCGGCTGGTCGCCGGTCTGACCCGCCTCGGCTTCCGGCCCTATCCGTCCGATGCGAATTTCGTACTGGTCGAGTGCCCGATTGCGCCGCGGCCGATCGTCGAAGGGCTGCGCCGGCGGGAGATCCTCGTCCGCGAATTCCCGGGCGAGCCGCGGCTTGCACGCTGCATCCGGGTCACCGTGGGGCCGGCGTCGGTGACGCGGCGCTTCCTCGCGGCCCTGCGCGAAGCCGCCTTGGAGGCGGCATGGCCGACGCGCTGAGCTCGCTCGCGGGAGAGGTGCGCGCATGGAACCGCTGCTGACGGTGGTCGACTACGGGGTCGGCAATCTGCACAGCCTCTGCAAGGCCCTGGACCGGGTTGGGGCGCGGACGGAGGTCGTCGCGGATCCGGCGCGGCTGCTCGCGGCGCGCGCGCTCGTGTTCCCCGGGGTCGGGGCCTTCGGCAAGGTCATGGAGGTCTTCGCACCGGTCGCCGCGGAGCTCGCGGCCCGCCTCCGGGGCGGCACGCCGCTCCTCGCGGTCTGCATCGGGATGCAGATCCTCTTCGAGTACGGCGTCGAGGGGGAATGCGCGGGGCTCGGCGTCTTTCCCGGCCGCGTGGAGCGACTGTCGCATCCGAAGCTGCCGCACATGGGCTGGTCCCCGGTGGACCACGACGGCACCGGCTGCTTCCGCGGCTTCGCGCCCAGCCCGTATTTTTATTTCGTGCACAGCTTCGCCCCGGTCGAGCCGCCGGGGGCGGGCGCGGCGGTGGCCCGCTCCGAGCACGGCGGCCCGTTTCTCGCCGCGGTGCAGACGGAGACGATCCTCGCGACCCAGTTCCACCCCGAGAAGTCCAGCGGGCAGGGGCTGGCGCTGCTCCGGAACTTCGTGGAACACGTTCGGCGGTTCTGAAACCTGGTTTGCGGCGACGCCGCGCACTGACATCGGGAGCGGCCCATGATCATCTTCCCCGCGATCGACATCCTGCAGGGACGCTGTGTCCGGATGGTGGGCGGCGTCGTCGGCACCGAACGCCTGATTTCGAACGACCCGGTCGCGGTCGCGCGGGACTGGGAGGTCCGCGGCGCGCAAGGCCTCCACGTCGTGGACCTCGATGCGGCGTTCGAGCGCGGCGACAACCGGGGCATCGTGAAGGAAATCCTGCAGCATGCCAAGATCCCCGTCCAGGTCGGCGGCGGCATCCGGACCGCGGAGCAGATCCGGGAGCTGCTCCTGCTCGGCGCGTCGCGGGTGATCGTCGGCACGAAGGGCGTGCTCGATCAGGAATGGCTGCGTCTCCGGTGCAAGGACTTTCCCGAGAGGCTGATCCTCGCCCTCGACGCGCGGGGGGAGGACGTGGTGGTACGCGGCTGGCGCCAGCGGGCGAAGCACGGGTTGCAAGAGCTGGCGCGACAGGTCGACGACATGGGCCTCTCCGGGATTCTCTATACGAACGTCAGCGTGGAGGGGAAGGCGCAGGGGATCTCCTGGGAGCCCGTCGAACGGCTCGTGCGCGCGACGACGCTGCCGGTCATCTATTCCGGCGGGGTGATCGCGGTCGAGGAAGTGCGACGGCTGCGCGAGATCGGGGTGACCGGCGTGGTGCTCGGGACCGCGCTGTATTTCGGCGGGATCGACTTCGAGGACGCCCTGGCGGCCGCGGCGGGCCAGGAGGTCCAGGCGGCGGCCACGACCGGCGTGAGCGACCTCCCCGAGGACGACCGCGCGACCAAGACCTACCGCCGCCCGACGGAAATGGAGGTCCGCGTCGCCGAAGGGGACGTCCCGGCGTCGCTGCGGACCCGCGACGCCGCGGGCCCCGATCCGGACGCTACCGAAGTCGACTCCCCGGGCGCGTATACGCCCCAGCCTCCGACGGCGGTCTCCGAGCCCGTGCGTCCGGCGAGTCCGGCGGGCCTCGCGAGTCCGGCGAGTCCCGCCGCGAAGCGGGCCCCTTCGCGCCCCGCGGTTTCTCCCCCCACCGCCGTGGTGTCGACGCCGAAGGCCCCCGCCGCCGGCGCGAAACCCAAGGCCGGCGCGAAGAGGGTCGAAAAGAAAAAGTCGGCGGCGAAGAGGGCGCCCGCCCGCGCGAAGAGGCCGAAAGCGGGCAAGAAGCCCGCCGTGAAAAGCAAGGCGAAGCGGGTGACCAAGGCGGCCCGACCTGCGCGTCGCGGCAAGTCCCGGAAGAGCTGACGCCTGCCGAGCAGAGGAGGACTTCGCGTGCCCAGGAAAGCCAGGAAGGCCGCGCTTCGCCGCGAGACGCGGGAGACGCGGATCGAGGTGGAGCTCCAGCTCGACGGCTCCGGCCGTTCTCGCGTGGAGTGCGCGGACGCCTTTCTCAAGCACATGCTGGAAACGCTCGCCCGGTTCGCGGGCTTCGACCTCCGCGCGAAGGCCTCGGGTGACGATGCCCACCACATTTCCGAGGACCTCGCCATCACGCTCGGCCGCGCGCTCCGGCAGGCGCTCGGCGACGCCGCGATCCGCCGGATCGGGTCCGCGCTCGTCCCGATGGACGAGGCGCTCACGCAGGTGGCCGTGGACCTGGTCGATCGACCCTTCTGCGACGCGCCCGTGCCCGGGGAGCAGTTCGTGCACTTCCTCCGGAGCCTGGCCATCGAGGGGAGGTTCACGCTGCATGTCCAGGTTCTGCGAGGCAGCGACGCGCATCACGTGGTGGAGGCGACCTTCAAGGCGCTCGGGCTCGCCCTCCGGGAGGCGGTGACGCCCGTCGCGGGCGAAATCCGAAGCACCAAAGGCCGGCCGACGCTCGGCCCGAGCCGTTCGAGGAGCTCATGACGGACGTCCCCCCCGACTCCGGGCCCGCGCCCCGGACGCGCGTGGCCAAGCGGGTGATTCCCTGCCTGGACGTGAAGGCGGGCCGCGTGGTGAAGGGCGTCCGCTTTGCGGGGCTTCGCGACGTCGGGGATCCGGCCGAACTGGCCGCCCGCTACGAGGCCGAAGGGGCCGACGAGGTGGTGTTCCTGGACGTGACCGCCACGCTCGAGTCGCGCCCGATCCTGAGCGACGCGGTCCGCCGGACGGCTGAGCGGCTCTTCATCCCGCTCACGGTCGGCGGCGGCATGCGGACGTTCGCGGACATCAAGGAGATCCTGCGCGCGGGCGCGGACAAGGTTTCGCTCAACTCGGCCGCGGTGGAGACGCCCGAACTGATCACGCGCGGCGCGGAGGCGTTCGGCCGCCAGTGCATGGTGGTCGCGATCGACGCGCGGCGCGCCGGGGAGCGGTGGGAGGTCTATACGCGGGCGGGGACGCGGCCGACCGGTCTCGACGCGGTCGACTGGGCGAGGCGCGCCGAGGAGCTGGGCGCGGGCGAGCTCCTCCTCACCAGCGTCGACGCGGACGGCACGGCGGCGGGCTACAACCTGGGCCTTACGCGCGCCGTCGTCGAGGCGGTCCACTGCCCGGTGATCGCGAGCGGCGGCTGCGGCTCGCTCGCCCACGTCGTGGAGGTGCTCCGCGACACGGGGGCCGACGCTGCCCTGGCCGCCTCCATTTTCCACTACGGCCTGCACCGGGTCTCCGAGGCCAAGGCGGCGCTCGCCGCCGCGGGGATCCCGGTCCGCCCCTGATGTCGAGGCGCGTGTGACGAAAAAAAAGGCATCTTCCCCCTCCTCCCTCCTGCCCGTAATCGTGCAGGACGCGGGGACGAAGGACGTCCTCATGCTGGCCTGGACCTCGCCCGCAACGCTTCGGCTCACGCGGAAGACCGGGTACATGCACTTCTGGAGCCGGAGCCGCGCGGAGGTCTGGAAGAAAGGGGCGACGTCCGGCAACGTCCAGCGCCTCGTCAGCCTTCATCGCGACTGCGATCGGGACGCCCTCCTTGCCCGGGTCGAGCCCGCGGGCCCCGCGTGCCACCGCGGCACCTACTCCTGTTTCGCGGCGAAACCCTTTCCCGCGCGCACCATCTTCGAGGAGCTGCGCGGGGTCTTCGCGGAGCGCAAGCGGCACCCGAGCCCGGACTCCTACGTCTGTCGCGTGCTGGCGAAGCCGGACGAGACCCTCAAGAAGACCGCCGAGGAGGCGATGGAGTTTTGCCTCGCGGCGAAGTCGCGCCGGCGCGGGCCGATGACCTCGGAGGCCGCGGACCTGGTCTTTCACTTCCTGCTCGCCCTCTTCAAGGCCGGGCTGCCGTGGTCGGCGGTCGAGGAGGAGCTGTGGCGGCGACGGCGGGAAATGGCGAGCGGCCGGGTCGAGGGACACCGGCGGACGAAGGCGGCGGGCGGTCGCGGCCGCACGAGGGCGAGCGACAAGCAGGCCGGCAGGTGAAGGCCCGTTGCTCAAGGCCGGATTCGCTCTCCGGCCGAGTGCTCCGCGGTCTACTGCCCTGCGGGTGAAAGCGCCGCCTGAAGGCGGGACTACGAACGGCCGTGCGGCCTTCGGGAACGGTGTCCGCAAGTGGTCAACGGGCCACCCGGCTGGGATGGGGGCGCGGGGCCGCCGCCTGGCGCTTTCAATCGGCAATCCGCAAGCCCCAAGTCAAGCTCGCGCCCGAAACTCAAAAACGAAGGATTTGCCAACGAAGACGCCGAAGACACCGAAGTTCTCGACGGGCCGTTCGGTGTCTTCGGCGAGTTCGGTGGCTCGTCCCTCCGTGCGCGGAGTGCACGGCTTCCGAAATCGCGACCAGCTTTCAAGAAGTCGAACAATAGGGACCCCAAGCAGCCATTTTCGAGGCGACTCTCATGGCGTTGGCGCGTCGCGGCATGACGTTCGAACAGTTCGAAGTGGGACAGACGCTGGACATCGCCGCCCGTACGATTACCGAGGCGGACATTGTGAACTTCGCCGGACTCTCCGGCGACTTCAATCCTCTGCACATGGACGAGGAGTTCGCCAAGACCACGCCGTTCGGAAAGCGGATCGCGCACGGGATGCTCACCCTCTCCGTGGCGACCGGGCTCGCGGGCCAGGCGGGGTACCTGGACGGGACGACGATCGCGTTCCTGGGGTTGGAGGTCAAGTTCACGTCGCCGACTTTCGCCGGGGACACGATCCGCGGCCACCTCAAGGTGACCCACAAGCGCGAGACGTCCAAGCCGGATCGCGGCGTCGTGGCGTTCGCGCTCGAGGTCACCAACCAGCGCAAGGAAAAGGTCGCCGAGGGAAAGTGGACGCTGATGATCCGCCGCGAGCCGAAGGAGAAGCGGTGAAATCGAGCGGGGAGGCGACGCGCTCGGGCCCCGTGACCTGGCTCCGTACGCTCTGCCTGTACGCGGGGTTCGTATGCCTGCCGGCGCTTCCGGCGTTCCTGTTCGGCAACGTGGTCGACGGGGATCTGCCTCGGCTGGCGGTCCTGCACCTGGCGCTCCTTCTTTGCCTGGTCACCTGTCTGCGCCGCGCCGTCGATCCCGCCGCGCGGCTGCGACCGACCCCGGGCGGGATCGTCGTGCTCGCGTTGGTCGCAGCGAAGGGGGGGAGCCTTCTCGTCGCGCCCGATCGCGTGCTGGCCGTGCGCGACCTGGTCACCTGGGAAGGGCCGGTCCTGCTGGCGTTGCTCGCGACGTGCGACCCCGCCTTTCGCGAGGCCTTCCGAAGGCTCCTCTTCGGGCCCTGCCTGGGGGTGGCCGCGGCTCTTGCCGGCCATGGCCTGTTGCAGAGCCGGGCCGCCGCCGACGCCGGGTCCGGCGCGGCCGCCCTTGCCTGGCCGGTGTCGCTCCTGGACAACCCGAATTTCGCGGGCGAGTTCGCGGGCCCGGCGCTGGTGCTCGCGGCCGCGGCCTTGTGGCGTGAGACGGGCGGTCCCGCGCGGCCGGCCCGCGCCGCGGCGACGGCGCTGCTCGCCGGCTGGCTCGTCGTGCTCGGCAGTCGGGGGGCCTGGGTGGGCGCGGTCGCGGGGCTCACGGTGGCGGCGGTCCTCGAGGTGGCGCGCGTGCGTCTAGGGCGAACACCTGAGGTCGGCGCCGGCGGCAAGCGCGCGCGCGGGCGCGGGCGCGCGCCCGACGCAGCGGCTTGTGTGCTGGCGGCCTGCGCGACCGCGGCCGGCATCGGCCTCGGGCTCGCGGCACAGGGGACGGAGCGCGCGGCCGCACGGCTTGCGTCCACGGCGGATCCGGGCTTCACCTCGACGCGCGTGCGCCTGCTCCTCTGGCGTGCGAGCCGGCGGATGTTCCTCGAGCACCCCCTGCTCGGAGTCGGCGCGGGGAACTTTCCGAGGGCGTACGCGGCATACCGGCCGGCCGAAGAGCGAAGGCTGTCCGGCCCGGAGTCGCGGGCCGACGCGGCGCACAACGACTTCGTGCAGTTCGCCGTGGAGGCGGGGGTGCCGGGGGGCCTCGCCTACCTGCTGCTGGTCGGCTGGGTAGCCTGCCTCGCCTGGCGGGCCGGGCGCGGCACGGGGCGGTCGGCCTCGCCGGGGGCGGGGACGGGGGCCGGGTCGGGCGAGGCGGCGGACGACTGCGCCCCGGGCCTGGCCGGTGCGCTTGGGGCGAGCCTGGTGATCGGCTTCGTGAGCAATCCTCTGCTGCGCGCGTCGTCGTCGACCTGGTTCTGGGCGGCGCTCTTCGCACTCGAAGCGGCGGTGGACGGGCGCGGAGGGCTTGCGGCGGCGGCGGCGCAGGTCGGCGGGGCCCCGGCGCGCACCGGTTTGCGCGCGGCGGCCCTCGCCGCGGTGCTCCTGGCTCTGCTCGCGGGCTTTGCGCGCGTGGACCTCCCGCGTGCGGATGCGGACCGGGTGCTGGGCATGGCGCTCGTGGCGTCCGGGCCGAGCATCGAGTCGCTGCGGAGCGACCGGGACGTGGGGGATTGGCGGAGGTTCGGGAACCTCCGCTACGTGAAGGCCCTGCTCGGAAAGGCCCTGTCGCTGGATCCCCACCGCTATTTCACAGCCATGGCGCTCGGCAAGGTGCTTGAGGTCGAGCTTGCCGCGGCCAAGGCCGGCGGCGCCTCCGCGTCGATCGACGAGGGGGTGAAAGCGGCCCTCGAGGCCTATGGGCGGGCGGCAAAGATCGATCCGACCGACGCCACCGCCCACAGGTGCGCGGGCATGGTGCACGTCCGCGAGAAGGCCTTCGCGCCGGCGCAGGCGGAGTTCGAAACGGCGATGGTGCTGGATCCGCAGTCCGAAGCCGCGGTGATCAATTGGGGCCTCTGTCTCAACAGCCTGGGAAAGGCGGAGGAGGTGGAGTCGGAGATGGGCAAGCTGCTCGCGAGGCACCCGGGGCTGGCGCAAGTCGAGTTCATGCTGGCGCGGCTGTCGGCGGCGCGAGGTGACGTTGCGAAGAGCCTTGCGCTGTTGCGGGCCGCGCGGGAGCATGGTCGGGACGTGTCGAGCGCGGACGGGGAGGCGGTGTTCGCGCCGCTCCGCGAGCTGCCTGAGTTCCGAGGGCTGATGGCGGGGGAGTGATCGGGCGAACGCTCGTGCTCGCCGAGGCGTTTCTCCGCGCGACTTAAAACGGAAGAAGCCGCCGGAGGGAACCGGCGGCCTCTGCGAGGGGAAGACCCAATCAGGAGCTTCCCAGGTTCGCCCCGGACTCCCGCAGAGGGCGCATGCGGGCACGAACCGGGGCGAGAAGGTTCGAACGGGGGTCCCGGCGGAGTGACCGCCGGGACCGACGCGATAGATCGAGTGGGCGATCCGGTCTGACGTTCAGCACGAGCCGATGGATCGAGGGGAGCGCCCGCCGACCGGTGTCGAGGCGGCGCTGCGACCCGCGCCTAGGCTCCGAAGTCGTTCTCAACCGGCGGGGGCGGAGCGGGCGGACGATGGCAGCAAGCCTGGGCAACGCTGGAGCCGAAGAGCACGACCGCCAGAGCCAGGACCCACAGATACTTGGACATGTGACGCCCCTTTCATCGCTTGAGCCCAGGGAAGCAACCCACTGCCGCAGCGACGTCGTATCTCTTGCAGCTCCGCGGATAAGGGAGCCCGACGTGCCGGAGCGGGCGGGGCCGCAGCCCCATCGTATCGTTCCACCCCAGCTCCGTGCTGAGGTCCTCAGTGTTCGGAAAGGGACACTGCGAACAGAGTACCAGTGGCGAATAATAATGACTTTCTTGCGAGAGAATGCAAAATGTTATCTATCCATTGTTTGCGACATTGTAGCGCGATCCATGGATTAGAACGGCAGAGGGGGTCCGCTACCAATGAGTAACGATGTTCCAAGTCGGAAACGGGCAGGGTGGTCGCCGGACCCCTCGAATCGAAGTTCGGGTCGCCCTGCGGAGAGAGCGACGCCGACCCCTGCTTGGGTCGCCAACGGTTTTCCCCATTCTCCCTCCGCGTAACCCTATGGTGACATGGTCACAACAGCGTAGCACTTGCCGTAGGGCGTGGATTAGTGTCTCGGGCGTGAACGAAGTAATCCATTCGTATATAGAATGTTGCAGTGACTTCACGACGGAGAATTATTATGCGCCGGCGGTATCGAATTCGCTCGAAGACTCGTCTCGGACGGGTTGCGCCCCCAGTGTGCCAGTCCCGCTTGTGCGCCCGCGCCGTTCGGACCCTGTGCAGGGTAGGGGCCCGCAAGAAAGTAACTTGCTCGTTTAACGCGTAGGGGGGCGACAAGAATTCTCAATGCTCAAATTTCAAGACTCAGAAAGGGCTCAAGGTTCAATTCTCAATGACCACCTCGGAACGTATCCCGGCCCCGGAATCGCGGACTCTGAGCCTTGAACTTTGAGCCTTGCCTGAAAATTGATCATTGAGCCTTGAGCCTTTTCCTGAGGACCTCCCCGGTTCCCGAGTTGCATGAGTTGTTTCTTTACGGGCCCTAAGGGGATGAAGGACTCCAACGCAGAGGAATCCGCCATGCTCATTCCTCGTGTCGATCCCGATCGCTTGCGCCGCCTGTCGCCCGCCCACCGGTCGCGCGCCTTCGCGCTTTTCGTCGCGCTCGGCACGCTCGCCCTCCTGTCCGGTCTCGCCGTGGTCTTCGTCACCGTCTCCACGATGGAAAAGCGCGCCAGCGAGAACTTCGCCAATCTCGTTCGCGCCCGCATGCTCGCGCTCTCGGGCGTGGACTACGCCACCGCCCGGCTCCGCAGCCTCGCCCAGGCCCGGCCGGTGGACGATCCCGTGTTCAGGCCCACGCCGCCGAACGTGACGAACCCGTTCCCCGTGCTGGCGGGCATTCCTCCCGAGGATTGGCTCTTCAATTCCGCCCCCTTCGACCGGCCGGGCCCTGTCGCCAACCCGTTCCGCGTCGACTCCCGTCTTGCCATCGGGTTCCCGCTCGAGGTCGCCGGGTTCTCCAACGCGGCCCTCGGTCTCCCAAACACGTTCGCCTTCACGCCGAGTTTCCCGGGGTCCCGCGTGCCGAACAACGCGCCCGCTGATTTCCTGACCTCGAATCCGCCGCTCTGGACCGGCATCGGCACGGCCAGGCCCGGCGGGGACTACATCGTCCTCAAGATCCGCGACAGCGCGAGCAAACTGAACCTCAATCTCTACGACATGGCGAGCGTCGCGGACCAGCGAAAGCTGGGGACCATGCTCAACGTCGTGGGTCAGACCCTGGCCCAACTGAACGGCGGCTACGACCCCGTGGCCGGGCAGGGCGTGCAGATCGTCGGCTTTCGGCAGACGCTGCTTCCGAGCCGTCGCTTCGGCTCGGATTCCGATCTCCTCGCCGCGATCCAGGCCCAGCTCCCCGCCTCTCCCCCCGCGCCCGCTACCCCCTTTCCCAACGACGCCCTCTCCCGCTTCACCGCCCTCCGGGACTTCGTGACCTTCGACGGCTGGGCGGACCCGACGCAATTCACGCCGCTGAACGGCGCGCGACCGGCCAACTTCACGTTTCCGATCCTCGCCGCGAACGACTATCCCGTAGCCGCGCAGCCGCGCACGCCCATCAATCTGAACACGGCCTCCGAACCCGTGCTCACCGCGACGATGACGGGGCTCGAGGGCTTCTTCCTCCTGGTGGCCAATGAACCCACCAACGTGGTCCCCGTGAAAATGGGTTCGTTCGCGGTGCGCTGGGAAAAGCAGATCCTCGCAACCATCAATCAAGCGACCGCGCGTGCCCTGGCGCAGGCCATCGTCCAGCGGCGGAGCGGGCCGGCCGGTCCGTTCCGCACGTGGGCGGAGTTCGAAGCGTGGCTCACCGCGGGGCCCTACATCGCGGGAGAGGCGACACCCCCCGCGGGCGTGTCCGCCGACCAGAAGTCGCTCGTGCTGGCCAACGCGAATCCGAACGCGAGGTTGAACAAGTTCAACTCCAACGAAGGCCTGGCCCGCAACGTCGACAAGCTCGACCTCCGCTACCGCTCGAATACCTCGCTGGACAACGGCGGCACGACCGAATTCTGCTTCAGCTCGATGGGCTTCTACGAGATCGAGTCCCTGGGCCGCGTGGTCCAGTGGGACGGCAACGTGCAGCGGATCCTCGCGAGCAAGGTCGCGTCCGCGAACTGCAAGATCTACGACGTGGCGCGGCAGACGACCCAGCGCGATTTCCTGGTGACCGGCTCCGTCGCCGGCCTCATCCGCAATCAGACGCGGAGCCTTCCCGAGTCCGTGAACGAGCCCTCCCTCACGGGCGGGGGGGCGCGCATCGTGGGGGACAACTCCACCGGCGACCTGCGTCCCCTGCCCGTCGCGGGCCAACCGATCGGCGCGGCGGGCAACCTCCTCGCGGGCATGATCGACGGGCAGCTCTCCGCGAGCACCGAGTTCGACAATGCCAACCGCGGGGAACGCTTCCTCCACCCGTTCAACTCCAGCCTGAACGCGAACTTCACCTCCCTGCTCGAGAACGGCAAGCAGGAAGGGAGCAACACGGCGGGCGGCGGGCGCTCGCTGCTGGCCGGGAGCGACCTGTCGCCGGAAGGGCTGTTGAACTGGCGGCGGGGCCTGGGCGGGGGCGGCGAGGAGGAGGTGACCTACCAGGTCACGGCCCGCAATCAACCGACCGCGCCGAACGGCGCGAGCGGCTCGATCGAGTTCTGGGTGAAGCTCGCCACGCGTCCCACCGAGGGCTCGGACGAGGTGCTCTACTACACGGTGAAGCAGCTTGCCAACGTGCCGCCCCGGCAAGGCTTCCCTCGCCAATTCTGGGGCGTCGCCGCGAAAGTCGAACGCTACGGCACGCGGCTCATCAGCACGCGTTTTTTCTGGGGGTCGCCTGACCGCGAGCGGATCGCGAATGGCCCGCCGCCGGCGCTCGACTTCATCACTTCCTCGATCACCCAGATCGAGGTCTCGATCGCCAATTGGAATCCGAACGAATGGCACCGCATCGTGCACACGTGGACGCAGGGCACGGAGCAGCGCTTGTACGTGGACGAGCAGGGGCCTTTTACTGGGTACAGCTTCCGGGAGGTCCGGAGCACCGGCGGATCGTCCGGGGACGCCATTTACAACGGACCGGTGCCCGGCTTTGATCCGAGCATCGATCCCTCGCTAGACCCGGTCACCGGTGCGCCGGTGCCTGGCGGACGCGACGACCCCGCCCAGGCGATCAACGATCCCGCGAACTGGCGGATCGTGAACGGGACCGCCCGCGTCGTGAACGGGATGCGCCTGGTCACGCTCGATGTGACGCCCGAGCGCTTTCAGGTGGGGGGCTACACGTTCACTCCCAGCGTCAGCATGCCGGTCCGCGGCCAGGACTGGAGCACCCAGGCCAACAACGTGCTGCGCCGCTACGCCAACGCGACCATCGACACGCTCCGGCACGCGGACGGAGACCTGGGCGGCGGCTCGCTCGACCGCTACTCCATGAACAATGCGGTCTGGGAGGGCGTGTTCCCCTTCCGCGCGATCCGCAATCCGGCGACCACGCCGGACGACCTCGCCACGGTTCCGGGCGGGCGCGTGAATCACGTCCTGTACACCGTCGCCTACCCGCGCCGCTATCGCAATCGCGCCCTGACGCCCGGGGACCTCCGGCTCCTGTTCGGCGCAGGCCTTCAAGGGGCGGGCGGGGCGACGGCGATGCGCAACGACACGCGCGCCATCTCCCTCAACGCGGTCGACGGCGGGGGCTGGAACTTCGTCAACGGCAATCTCGGGCCGGGGCTGGACAACGTGACCAACCCTCGCGCCGTCCGGTATCGTGTCCAGTTCCGAAACCCCGCGGGCCTCAGCCCCCTCGCGGTCACGCCCTTCCTGGACGACGTGACCCTGTTCGTGGAGGCCGGCCCGGTGCAATTCACGAGTTTCGCGTGGGTCGAACGCAACGAAATGTAGACTTCCGACTCAGCCCCAAGCAAGGGAGGAAACATGCGCGCCTGCTTGCCCTGCATTGCGGTCACCGTGTGGGCGCTCTCGATCGCCGGTCCTGCGCGGGCCCAGGACAAGGACGCCCCCGCGACTCCGCCGGCGCCCGCGGTCGCGGCCAAGCAATTGACCGTCCTGGACGGCGAGTATGACGACAAGGCCCACCGGTTCATGCTCGTGGGCGAATCGACCCTGCCCGACGACTGGGTCGTCCTGGGCAGCGTCCGTTTCGCCGATCGGACCGGCGCCTTCGCGCGTGGAACCATCAAGGGCGGGAAATTCCAGGTAGCGTTCGACGTCGCCAAGAAACACCCCGTGATGGGAAAGTACGTCTTTCGCGCCGAGATCCGGGCCACGGACCAGCCGGAGGACGCGCAGGAGAAGCTTGCGAGCGCCGGGACCGCGCCGCCCTCCGACTCGAAGGAGGTGCTCCTCGGCTCCCCGGCCGACGCGGAGCGGGATCTGAAGGCGGTCAAGGAGAAGCTCGCGGCCATGACGGAAGAGTTTCGACGGCTCTTCTTGCAGGCCAGCGAGCGCGCGCTCTACTGCCTCAAGGCCATCGAGCAAAAAAAAGAGAAGAACCAGGGGAAGCTGGCGGAGGCCGAAGTCGAAAAATACCTCGGGGGCTGGCGGCAATACGCCATGGACTTCTGGTATCCGGCGCTGCGCGGGATGCAGGCGACCCTGAAGGAGTATCAGGAGCTCGTGTTCGCCTCCCCGCTCCCGGACGTGGAGGCGGATCTCGTCACCATTTCGCAGTCGCTGGAGAAGCTCTACTTCTCGTACTGGAGCGACATCTGCAAGGACCTGGGGACGGAGATCCCCGAAGCAGTGCGCGGGCAAGGGGAGTTCTTCGACCGGAATTCCGTCGAGGCCCACCTGTTCTCCTCCGCCGCGAAGATCTACGTGGGGCTCGGCCTCCCGGACGTCGTCTGGCAGCCGGTGGACCCGGGGCTGCCGGAGGAGGGGATCGTCCAGGGCCAGACCTACTCGAGCAAGGTCGCCCACTTCGTCGTCTCCAAGCCGAACGACGATTGGGTTTTCGAGGAAAAGAGCGCGGACCCCATCGTGCGCCTCAAGATCCACGCGAAAGACCCGAACGTCGCCAACCGGGGCTGGATCCAGATCGAGATCAAGGACTTCCCGGACTCGGAGGGGAAGGACGACCTGAAGATGCTCGTCGAGGTGATGGCCCACGACCGGTGGGCGGGCTACCAGAAGGTGAACTTCAAGGAATTCGCCATCGGCGACAAGCTGTTCCCCGGGGGACAGCGGCCCGGCTTCGACCTGCTTTTCCGCGCGGAGGTGAACAAGGTGAAATTCCAGACGCGGAACTACGAGCTCTGCTGCCCCAGCTTCAAGCGCACGTATGCGGTGATCGGGACGGCCTACGCGGAGGACTGGACGAAGTACGAGAAGGATTTCGACACGATCGCGAAGAGCTTCCGCGTGACCATCGGCGAGCCGAAGGAGCCGAAGTAGGGGAGCGTGAGGAGCGCGGACGTCGTGTCGGCGGCATGCGAAGGCCAAGGGTCTGAGGACCCGCGGAGAAGCCACTGCGCGCACGGTCCCCGCGGCTCCCGGCCGGATCGAAAGGTCCTCAACTGGAGGGTGTTCATGCGGCGTTCCGGAACCGTCCTCGCCGTGTCGCTCGTGGCGGCCGTGCTTTTCGCGCCGGCTCTCTGCACCTGTCTGCGAGGCCAGGACGCCCCTCCCGGACCGGCAGCGGCGAGTCCGGTGCCGGCGCCGCAGGGGCGGCCGTGGATCGGTGTGATCTTCGGCCCCTCGCCGGACAATTCGCGCGAGTTGCGGGTGAAGCAGGTGGCGAGCGGGTCCCCAGCCGAGGCGGCCGGCCTCAAGGACGGCGACATCCTCGTCAAGCGCGAGGGAGAGGCCGTGCGGGAGCCGGACGAATTTCGCGCCTGGATCCGGACCGTGAAGGTGGGCCAAGTGCTGAACTGGACCGTGCGGCGCGAAGGAAAGGAAGTGCCGATCCAGATCAAGGTCGGCGTGGCGCCCGGGACCGCGCCGCCGGCGGGACGGCACGCGGCGCGCGCCTTCCCGACCGCGGTCGAGGTCGGCGCGAAGTGGCTGGCCGCGCAACAGCTCGGGAACGGAGCGTGGCCGCACGCGCACGCCCTGTCCATCGGGACGACCGGTTCGCCGAGTCCGTCCATCACCGCGCTCGCGCTGCTCGGTCTCCTTGCCCACCCCAGGCCCCGGGCGGACTACGCGGCGCAAATCGACAAGGGGATCGCCTACCTCCTGTCGAAACGCCAGCCCAAGGGCGGCGTCTTCGAACCCACGGACGGGATGAAGTTCGCCAACTATGGGACCTCCTGCGCCGTCCGGGTGCTGGTCAAGGCCGACCGGGTGAAGTACCAGGCGGCGATCGATTCCATGGTCGAATACCTGCTCGGGGGCCAGGTCACCGAAAAGTACAGCTTTAAACCCAGCGACTGGCCGTACGGCGGCTGGAGCTACTATGACGAAGTGCGCACGGCGCGTTTGCGGGCCGACCTGTCGCTCGCCTCGTTCGTGATCCACGCGCTGCGCGAGGCCTCGGTGCCGGGGGACAACCCGGTCTGGAAGAACGCGCGAAACCTGGTCGAGCGCTGCCAGAACTGGTCGGACGAGGAGGCGCTGCGCCGGCCCCACCAGGACGGTGGTTTTATTTTTCAGCCCCGCGACAGCAAGGCCGGAGAGCTGCCGGAGTCGACGCCCGCGGCGCTCGCCTACCGGAGCTATGGGACGATGACGGCGGACGGCCTTCGTTCGCTCTTGCGGTTGGGCGTGCCGCGCGAGTCCCCGCGCGTCCAGGCGGCCTTTTATTGGCTCGCGCGCGGCTTCACGCCGGACGGGGTGCCGGGGATGGACCCGAACGCCGCCGTGGACTACCGGGTGGGCCTGAAGTTCTATTGGTGCATGGAAGCCTCGGACGCACTGGACGCGTACGGCGAGGAAGAACTGCCGGTCGGGATCGGCCAAACGACGAAGTGGCGGCCGGCCATCCTCGACCACCTGTGCGGCGTCCAGGCAGAGGAGGGGTACTGGCGGAACGACGTGAACATCATGGGGGAGAACGACCCCATCCTCGCGACCGCCATGGCCCTGCAGGCGCTCGGGTCCGCCGCCCCGAAGTAGGCCCGCCCGGCCGCGACCGGACACGGAACCGCGACCGTGAGGGAGCGGTCTCGGCGCGCCCTTCGTCTCCCCCGGATTCGGTCCTGCGAGCCGTCGGCGATCCCAGCCGGTGCCGTGCGCAAGGGCCCATTCGCTCGCGGTACACGCCCGGCTCTAGTGGCCCGTTGCCGAACTTCGGACACAGCCGTCAACTCTGCGACGGCGGGTCGTAACCCATGCGGCCGTTCGCGCGGGCCGGAGGCCCGCGCCCCCAGGCATCGTGACTGGACTTCGTCAACGGGCCACGAGAGGGCCCGCAAGGGAACAAGTCAGGGACTCACGCCGGTCTGTGCGGGCCGGAAGGCCTGCACCACCATCGCCTCTTCCCTCCGATGATCGTGCCGATCCATGAGTGATGCCTTTGCGGGCCCCAAACCTCACTCGAAACCCGGCCGTGACGGGACGCGTCGATGCGCCGGATGACCTCCATCCCGTTCGCCCGCGTCGGGGCACGCTACCCCGAGTCCCTCCGCGCCTACCTCACCGGCGACCCGCGGCTCGCTCCTCGGTACGCAGTGTACCCGAGCACCGAGGCTGGGCTCGCAGCGCACGCAGCCCGCATCCCGG
Source organism: Planctomycetota bacterium (assembly GCA_016197205.1). Lineage (GTDB taxonomy): Bacteria > Planctomycetota > MHYJ01 > WSZJ01 > JACPWG01 > JACPWG01. The sequence goes on along the minus strand of JACPWG010000141.1, from coordinate 74,533 downwards.
AACCGCCCCGCCGCGCGGAGCTGGCCGCGCGGCTCGTCGAGTACAACCGCGCGCTCGAGGCGTCGCCGGCCGCGCTCCGCGCCGCCGAGTCGCTTTCGAGACCGGGCGCGCTGGCCGTGGTCACGGGCCAGCAGCCCGGCCTGCTCGGCGGGCCGCTCTTCACCGCGTACAAGGCGGCGTCCGCCGTCGCGCTCGCGCGGCGACTGCGGGGACGGCTCGGTCGCCCGGTCGTGGCCGTCTTCTGGAATCACTCCGACGATCACGACTTGGACGAAGTCGGCCGCGCGCACTGGTTCGATCGCCACGGCGGGCTCCGGAAAGCGCTCGCGCTCGGGGCGGAACGCGGCTTTGCCGTCGCGGACCTTGCGGACCCGGAACCGTTCGAGCAGGCGGTCCGCGAGGTGCTTGCCGACCTGAGCGCTCGCGACGACGCGGGGCACGAATCCGACGCGAGCCGGTCCGTGCGCAAGGCCGCGCTCGTCGGCAAGCCCCACGCCGAGGCCTTCTCCCGGCTCTTCGCGCGGCTCTTCCAGGAGCCCGAAGACCCGCTCGTGCTCTTCGAGCCGCGCCTCGCTCGCGACCTGCTTCGACCGGTGTTCGCGCGGGAGTTGGAGACGCGCCCCCATCCCTGTGCCGGCGTCGTCGCGCGCGGCGCCGAGGCCTGGTCGGCCCTGGGGTTCGAGCCGCCGCTCCGTCCGGACGCGCGGCCGGACCTTTTCCTGCGCACGGACCGGGGGCGGTCCCGCCTCCTGCCCGACGGCGACGGATTTCGCGTCGCGCTCACCGATGCCCGTCTCTCGCGGGCCGGGGCCCTCGCTCTCGTCGAGGACACGCCCGAAAGACTCTCCGCGGGGGTTGCGCTGCGCATCGCCTGCCAGGAGTACCTCTTCCCGACGATCGCGCAGGTCGTCGGGCCGAACGAACTGGCCTACCTCGGCCAGCTCCGGGGCCTGCACGAGGCCTTCGGGCTCGTCCCTCCCGTCCTGGTCCCGAGGGCGACGGCCACGCTCGTGGAGCCGGGCGTCGCGCGCGCCGCCGCGAAGCTGGGCGTGGGGGAGGGGTATCTCCTGGTTCCCGAGGCGTGGCGGGACGCGGCGAAGGCGCGGCGGCAGCCGGCCGAGCTCGAGGCTGCGTGTTCGCGCTTTCGCGCCGACGTCGCGGACTCGCTCGCGCGGCTCTTCCGGTCGGTACGCGAAACGGAGGCGCCGGCCGCGGGCGGGGGGACGGGGGAGGCGCCGGACCGGGGATGCCGCTCCGATGCGAACCGGCTGGTACGCGCGGGTCGAGAGCTGGAGCGGCGGCTGCGTGAACAGTGGCTGGAGGCGGAGGGGATCGGCGCCCGGCGGGTCGAGCGTTCGCTCGCCCACCTGCTTCCGGGCGGGGAGTTGCAGGAGAGGGTCCTCGGGTGTTTACCCTATGTCGCGCGGCATGGCGCCGGCTTCCTGGCCGACCTCGCCGCGGCCTGGGACCCCTTTGCCCCTGAGCATTACCTGCTCTTCCCGGCTTGACCGGGCTTGCGGAAAAAGGTCAGGAAGAGAAGGATCGAGACGGGGAGCGCGCTCGCGAACGTGCAGCAGATCGAAAAGAAAATGCCGCCCAGGAATCCGCCGAGCCGTTCGCCAAAGCCCTCTCCCACGGCGAGCACCACCTCGGAAGGCCCTCCAGCGCCGGTCAAGGAAGACTCGAGGAGGTAGACCCCGGGCTGGTCGACGGTGAAGTCGAACAGGTTGCGCCCGGCGCACGAAAACTCGTAGGTGACCTTGCTGGACGGGGCCTCGAGTCGGACCTCCTGACCGGTTGCCTTCGAGGTCAAGGAACAGCGGAGCGGGGGGGGCTCGAAGGGGCCGCGAACCGTCCTCCCTCCGAGGGTCGATGCCCACTCGTAGTAGATGGTGTACGTGCCGGCCCTGGCGAGCGTGACTTCGGCGCGCCCCGGCCCGACGACGCGTGCGAGCCCGGTCACCCACGCCGTCATGCGCGCGTAGCCACGCCAGCCTGCAACCGCGGACAGGGCGAGGCCCAGCACCAAAAGGCCTGCGGCCGCCGCGATCTTCGCGGGGCCGGCGGGGGAGGAGGAGGACATGTTCACCCGATCCTGAACTCTTCGGGCCGCGACCTGGCCACCGAAAAGGGCGAATCCACCGCTTGGAAAAAAAACAACAACCCGAACGGAGGCTAAACTCGACCGACGGCGGCAGCCGGCTGAATCAGGGGGCCGCGTCCCAGCTGGACGCGGGCGAAGTCTAAGATTTGAAATTCGACCTTTTGCAATTTAAAAATCGACCCGGCCGCGTGGGGCGAATGCGAGACGCTTACACAGAGACGCGGAGACGCAGAGGCCGGGCGCCGAGTCCAAAGTCCTCTACCGGCGATGATCTCTGGCAACGCACGGAGAGCTCGGTCTTGGCTTCACTTCGGCTTCTTGAAAAAAAATCGTTCGGCGTCTTCGGTGGCTCGTGCTTCGTCGGTACTCTTTACTTGGTTTCCAGGGTCTCCGTCTTTCTTGCCTGATCTTTCCCCCGCGTCGTCAAATTCAGCGGCACTTCAGCGGCTAGCGAGCCCCGCGCGTCACCCGCCGAGGGCCTTCTGCAGTTTCTCGATCACGATCCTGCGCTGGAAAGGTTTCACGACGTAGTCGGTGGCGCCGCTCTGGACCGCACGCAGCACGAAGGGGCGCTCGCTGTGCGCCGTGAGCACGATGAGCGGGATGAAGCGGGTCTTCTCCGTCTTGCGCACGGTTTCCATGACCTGGAAGCCGTCGATGCCCGGGATGACGAGATCCATGAGCACGGCGTCGACCGGCTGGCCGTTGAGGAGGGAGAGGGCCTCTTTCCCGTCGCTGGCCTCGAGGACCTCGAAGCCGGCCGCGACGAGTTCCTGCGCTACGCTCTCCCGAAACCCCGGTACGGCGTCGACGACCAGGACCCGTTTTCGGCCGCCGGGGTTTGCGGGAGCGACCGCCTCGGGCGAGATCTTGAGGTCCGCCGCCAGCTTGTGGATGTGGTCCCGCCCCGTGCCCTCGTCCTCCGGCCCGGGCTCGGCATGGACGTCGACCGGTTCGATGTACCCGGTATTCCGTAGCTGGAAGAGCGCCTTCCACATCGGGAATTGCGGCAGGTCCGCCTCGGCGATGATGCGGGCCACGGGCAGGATGCCGTCGATCCGGCCGAGGAGGACGCGGATGGCGGGGTCGTGCGGCGCGCGGGCGAGGAGCTGCCGGCCTTTGGTGGTGAGGACGAAGACCGACGAACCGTTCGTGATCGATTGCCGGAGGAGGTTGATCTCGTCCAGGCGGCGCGCGGCTTCGATCAGAAGGGTGTTCACGTCCGTTCGCAGCACGGCCGCGCGGTCGCGGAGGGAGCGTTGCGCGACGGAGGGGGGACCCTCGACGAACTGGAAATCCGCCTCTTTCCAGAGGAAGAGCTCGTAGATTTCTTCTTCGGGAGGCATGCCGCGCGGGAGATTGGAGAGGAGCCGGAGGCCTTCCCGGGAGAAGTAGATGCTTTTGCGGTTCTCGCCGCTCCAGACGCTGAGGGTCCCTTCCTTCTGGTTCTGGATGAGCGTCTGGATGAGGTCGGAGAGGCTGAGGGTGCTGACGCTCCCCCGGATGATCCCCATGTGCGCGGTGCTCGAGCAGGAGAAGTGCGGATCGCGATCATCGAACCATCCGCCCGGAGGCAAGTCAAGCAAAAGGTTTGCATCGACGGAGGGGGGAATGCTAGAATTCCGCGCCTCGGCCCGCCCCGGCTCCCCACCCCCGCTCGGAGCGACCCTCCTGGTGACTTCCCTCTACGGTCCGATCGAACGGGACCTGGAACACGTCGAGCTTCGCCTGCGGGGGGATCTCGAGAGCACCTACCCCGTGCTCGAGCGGCTGGTCGCGCACGTCTCCCAGTTCCGCGGCAAGCGCCTCCGGCCCGCGCTGCTGCTTCTCTCGGCGCGCGCCTGCGGCGAGGTGCGGGAGATCCACTACGGGCTGGGTGCGATCGTGGAGCTGATCCATACGGCCACGCTGGTCCACGACGACGTGCTCGACGAGGCCACGCTGCGCCGGAACATTGAGAGCCTGCCGATGCGGTGGGGGAACGAGATGTCGGTCCTCTTCGGCGACTACCTCTTCGCGCGCGCCTTCCACCTGGCCGCGGACCTGCGCTCCCAGGAGGCGCTCGACATCCTCGCGCGTGCCTCGGAGGCGCTCTGCCTCGGGGAAATGCTGCAGACCTCCGAGCGCTGGAACCTCCAGCTCTCCGAAGAACAGTACTTGTCGATCATCGAAAAAAAGACTGCCTCGCTCTTCGGCGCCTGTTGCCGGCTGGGGGCGCACTTCGCCGGGGCGAGTCCGGCCGTGGCCGCCGCCTTCGAGCGGTTCGGCACCGATTTCGGGCTCGCCTTCCAGATCGTGGACGACTTCGTCGACCTCACCGGGGACGAGGCCCGCGCCGGCAAGTCCCTCGGGACCGATCTCCTCAAAGGGAAGCTCACCTTGCCGCTCATCCGGCTGCTGGCGGCCGTGCCCGCGGAGAGGCGGACGGAGCTCGCCGGTCTCTTCACGGCGACCGAGGGTTTCCTGGAGCGCCGCGGCCGGGTCGCCGGGCTGCTCGAGGAGTACGGCATCCGCGAGGCCATGAAGGAGCAGGCCGGAAAGCTCTCCGCGCGCGCCCGCGCGGCCCTCTCCGCCGTTCCCCCTTCCCCTTTCGCCGATGACCTGGGGCGGCTCGCGGACGGGGTGTTCACCCTCTGACCGGTCGCGCAGTCTCCGGGGGGGAGAGGGTGGGGGCAGGGGTGCCCCAGGCGCCGCGGGCGCGGCCCTCTGGGCCGCGCCCCCAGGCATCGGTCGGTCCACGAAAAGGTGAAGCAGTTCTTGCGCGGGCGCTCGGGTCGCCGCTCCGCGGCGTCAGGGGCGGGCAAAAAAAAGCCGACCCGCTCGGGTCGGCTGGAGCGCCGTACGGCGCGGCAGGGAAAGGGGCCCTCGGACGTTTCGAGCCTCCGCCGGAGATCCGAGCCTATTCCGGGTCCGGCGTTTCCTCTTCCTCCTCGTCGTCGTCCTCGTCCTCGTCCTCCTCTTCTTCGTCCTCCTCCTCGTCCTCTTCGGCCTCCTCTTCGGAGGACTGGATGAACTCTTCGTACTCCGTCGCGGAGAGGAGGGCCTCCAGCTCGGAGGGATCGTCCACGTGGATCTTGACGAGCCAGCCCTCTTCGAACGGGTCTTCGGCGAGGAGATCGAGGTCTTGCACGACCTCCTCGTTGACGGCGATCACCTGGCCGGTCAGGGGGGCGACCAGGTCGGAAACGGCCTTCACGGACTCGACTTCGCCGAACGGGGCGTCCTGGTCGACGGAGACCCCCACGTCGGGCAGTTCGATGTGGACCAGGTCGGAAAGCTCGCTGAGGGCGTAGTCCGTGATGCCGATTACGGCTTCGTCCCGGTCCAACCGGACCCACTCGTGCGACTCGGTGTACTTCAGGTCGGCGGGACGCATGACCACATCCCTCCAGAACGGATGAGGCAGAAGGCGGGGAGGCGCGTTCTGCCGGGGAACAGGCCGGGGCGGGCCGCGGGTGCGGTCCGCCTCTCGCGGTGCCGGTCGCATCGGCGTCCCGCCGGTCGCATCGGGCTCTCTCCCGGCCGGCGGCGCGCCGATGCGCGGCGCGAGCCCGGGCACGCATCTCCCAGCCCGAGCGCGGGGGATCCTAGCAGAATTGCGGGTGCTGTCAAGTCAAAATCGGGAGGCCCCGAAACGGTCCCATTTGCCTTGCAACCCCTTTGTCCGCCGCTATAATGGTCGCGCGTCGGCCACTGGCCCGTTCCCCCAGGAAGGGACGCCGTTGTTGGGGAATGCGCCTTCCCCGCCCGGGAAAAGCAGCGGCCGTTTCGGCGCAAGTGTCCGATAAACTGATCCGGTCGGGGGGCGTGCGGCCGGGCCTCGCGGAGATCCTTCGACATGAAACAAATGGTTGTCGTTCTCGTGCTGCTCGCCGGTGGAGGCTACTTTGCCTACTCCAAGGGCTACCTTCCGTGGAAGCCGGCCGGCAAGGTCGTCTCGCCCGGCACGGGCGGCGGCTCCCCGACGGATGGCGGCAAGGGCGGTCCCCAGGCGCCCGCCGACCCCGTGCAGCTCTTCGAGGCGGGCCGCTACGCGGAGGCCCTCGAGCCGCTGAAGGCCGACCTCAAGGAACAGGAAGCGAAGAAGGGGCCGGAGGTCGTTCGCGATCTCTACTGCCTCGGCGTCGCCTGCGACGAGCTGGGCAAGGGGGACGAAGCCATCGCGTACCTCGCGCGCCTCGACAAGGAATTTCCGGACTCGAAGCACGCCGCCGATGCGCTCCTCCGGCTGAGCCGGCTCGCGAAGGACCCTGACCAGCGCGAAAACAGCATCGGCCGCTTGTACCGGGAATTTGCGAAAGCGCCCGGCGTGGCGGCCGCGGCCGCGGCGGACGCCGAGCGTCTGCTCAAGGACGGCAAGGAGTGGGAGGCCTGGCTCGCCCTCTCCGGCCTCATGCGGCAGGGGCCCGCGGGCGCGGAGCGGGAGAAGCTGGCCGCGCGCATGGAGCCCATCGTGAAGAAGTTTCTCTTCTCGGCCGTGGAGACGCCCGGGAGCGTGATCCACGTGGTCCAGTCCAAGGAACTTCTCGACACCATCAGGAAGAAGTACGGGGTCACCGCGGGTCTCATCCAGCGCACGAATGGCCTCACCAGCGACCGGATCTTCCCCAACCAGAGACTCAAGATCGTCAAGGGTAAGGCGGACATGGAGGTCTTGAAGAGCGCCTTCCGCCTGACCCTCTACTACGCGAATCGTTGGGTCAGCGACTACCCGATCGGGATCGGCGTCTTGGAAAAAAGTCCCACGCCGACCGGTACCTTCACCATCGGGAACAAGCTCGTCGATCCCCCCTGGAAGAACATCGCGCCCGGCAATCCCAACAACATCCTGGGCACCCGCTGGATGGGCTTCGTCGATCCGCCGGACTACGGCATCCACGGGACGACAAAGCCGGAAACCATCGGCACCCCGTCGTCCAACGGGTGCGTGCGCATGAAAAACGAGCACGTGGAGCACTTGTACGACTTCGTGACCGTGGGCTCGCGGGTGGTCATCTCGAACTGAGCCCGGGCATCGGCCGCCGGAACCACAGCCGGTACTGCGCGTCCGCCTGCAGCTCGAACATGCCCGCGCCGGAAACGGGGACGCACCCCGCCGCCGCCGCCTCGCGGAGCAGTCGTGTCTCCGGGGGCGTGTAGACGGCGTCGAAGACGAGCCCTTGTCGGGGAAGCGACGCGGCCGGAAATGGGCTCTCCTCCGCTCGCGGCTCCATGCCGACCGGCGTGGTGTTCGCCAGCACGTTCCACGGAACGCGAGCCCGCCTGTCCCACTCCGCCCATTCCATCCCGAGCGATGCGGCGAGTCGCCGCGCACGCACGGCGGTGCGGCCTGCCACCGTCACGCGCGCCCCCGCGCGTGCCAGCCCGTAGGCGAGCGCCCGCGCCGCGCCACCCGCGCCCAGCACGAGCGCGGATCCGCCGCGCAACGCCTCCGACCCAAACCCTGCATGTCTCGCGGCCCGGTCGATCGTCTGCATGGCGGCCCGCCAATCCGTGTTCTCCGCCCGCCACGCGCCGCCGCGCCGCACGAGCGTGTTGGCCGCGCCGATGGTCGCCGCCGCCTTCGCCCGTTCGGCCGCCGCGGCGAGCGCCGCCTCCTTGTGCGGAATCGTCACGCTGTAACCGTGCGCCGGGAGGTCCGCGGCGAGCCAGTGCGGCAGGTCGCGCGCGTCCGGCATCGCGATCGGTACGTAGACCGCGTTTTTTCCCTCCGCTGCGAAGACCCGGTTGAAGAGAGCCGGGCCGCGGCTGTGGGCCACCGGGTAGCCGAGTAGGCCGTACACACGCGTCCGTGGGCCGAGCCGGTCGGCGCGGTACAGACCGCGCAGGTCCGCGAGCGAGACCTGCCCCGGCGCCGTCTCCGCGCCTGCCGCGGCCGACGCGTACGTCATCGCCCCGCCGAGCGCGCGGTAGAGGATGCGCGTCGGCGCGCCCAGCTCGCCCATCGCAAGCCCCGCCATCGGCAGCCGCGCCGCGCGGATCGCTTCTACCATGCGCAGGCAGTCGAGCGGCGATCGGGCCATGGCGCACAGCTTCACCAGGTGCGGGCGACGCGCCTCCATGCGGCGAAGCATGCGGACGAGCCCGGGCGGCGTGCGGTCGAAGTCGTGCTGCGAGAGGATCAGGCGAACACCGGACGGCAGCTCCGGCAGGCGCGAAGCCGCGAATTCCGCGTCCACGTACGCGAACCCGCTCCGCGCCGCGAGCTCGAGCAGCCGGACCCGGGCGGCCTCGCTCCCTTCGTAACGCCCGCCCTCCGCGTGGGGCCGGCAGGTTGCGACGAGCGGCACCGCGGCGACGCGCGCGGCCTCTCGAAGCACGGCCTCGCGCGTGTCGGCGGGGGAGAGGTCGAGTCGGATTTCGGCGACCAGCCCGTCGCCCGTGAGCGGCGCCAGCGCGGGGCCGACGCCGGCCGGGGTGAGATCGCCCAGGCTGACGCAGATCATGCGGGTCGTCCTTGCTCGTCCGGTGGGGGAGCGTCGGGTAGCGCCGGAAGGAAAGAGGGGATCCTACTCCGGCCGCCGAGGGTTTGCAATGCTCGGTGCGCGCGTACGAGGGCCGCCCGCTCGCCGATGCGCGCGCTCGCCGGGCTTGATCCACCGACCGCCTCCGGGTATCCTGTCCCGTGGTTCGTCCCCCTCGCCTGTCAGTGAGCCTGCGCCATGGTCGACTCGAGCCCGAAACCCGATGCGTGCACCGGCGAGATCCGCCCGCCGGTCTTCGCCGGAAGTTGGTACCCGGCCACGGCGGCCGAACTCGAAAGAGCGGTCGATGGCTTCCTCGCCCCCGCCCAGTCCGCGAACCCGCACTCCTCCGTGACCGCCGCCGCCGCTCCGGCGACCCTCGGCCTTGTGGTGCCGCACGCCGGCTATCGCTACTCAGGCCCGACCGCCGGCAAGGCCTTCGCCGACCTCCGCGGCGCGCGCGCGCGGCCACGGCGCGTTCTTCTCCTCGGGCCGAACCACCGGGGCGAGTTCTTCCGGGGGCTGGCGACCTCCGCGTTCGCCGCCTACCGGACGCCGCTCGGGCTCGTGCCGGTCGACGTTGCGGCCGTGGACGCCCTCCGCGCCCTCCCCCTTTTCTCCCCCCACCGAGGCGCCGAGGAGTCGGAGCACGCCCTGGAGCTGGAGCTGCCGTTCCTGCAGCGCGTGCTGGGCGATTTCCGGCTGGTGCCGCTGATCGTTGGGGAGTTGGGGCCGCGCGACTACGAGCCGGCCGCCGCCGCGCTCGGCCTGCTGCTCGACGGCGACACGCTGGTCGTGGCCAGTTCGGACTTCACCCACTACGGGGATTCGTTCGGCTATGTCCCCTTTCGCGCGGACGTCCAGCAGAACCTCTCCCGGCTGGACGGCGGCGCGATCGAGTTCATCCTCGCGGGTCAGGTCGGGGCCTTTCTGGACTATCAGGAGCGAACGGGGATCACCGTTTGCGGCTACCGGCCGATCGCGCTCTTGCTCCATCTCCTGAGGGGCGTGGTGCGCGGGCGACTCCTGGAGTACACGACCTCCGGGGCCGTCACGGGGGACTTCCGGCACTCGGTGAGCTACGCGGCGATCGCGTTCAATTCGTAAACCCTTGAATCCGCTAGAAGCTGGGCTATAATAGAGGTTTGCCCTTTCCCGACCGTGCCCATGCCCGGTGGAGGCGCTCGATGAAGGTTCAGCTCGTGATCACGAACGGCCAGCTCGCGGGGACCGTCGTCCCCGTGGCCGAAGGGCAGAGCGTCACCTTCGGCCGTTCCGACATGAGCGACATCGTCCTGCCGGACGGCAAGGCCTCCCGTCTCCACTGCAAGGTGCAGAACGAAGGCGGCGGTTGCAAGCTGTACGACCTGAACAGCTCGAATGGGACCTTCGTCAACAACACGCGCGTCCAGACCTCCGCGCTCGACGCCGGCGACGAGATCATCGTCGGCGAGACGGTGATGATCTTCGAGGTCGCGACCACCGAAGGGACGACGACGAACATCAGGCCGCGGCCGGGCCTCAAGCAGCCGGCGCCCCCCATCGATCCGCGCACCGTGAGCTCTCCGCGCTCCCCGACCATCGAGGAGATCCCGCAGGGCCCGTCGGCGGCGCTGGCCATGGGCGGCGTGCCGGCCGGCATGCCGGGCGCCTTCGTGCAGACGCACAAGTTCTGCTCGAAGTGCGGCCGGATCATTCCGCGAAAAGAGATCGTGGACGGCAAGGCCCGCGAAGTCGACGGCAAGAACTTCTGCGCGGATTGCGCCGACCCGTACCTCGGCCGGATCATCGCGAACTACAAGATCCTCGAAAAGATCGGGCAGGGCTCGATGGGGATCGTGTTCCGCGCGCAGCACCAGACGATGGAGCGCCCGGCCGCCATCAAGATCCTCTTCGAATACTTGACGCTGAACAAGAACATGGTCAAGCGCTTCCTCCGCGAGGCGCGGGCCGGGGCTTCGCTCAACCACGCGAACCTGGTGCAGCTCTACGACGCGGGGGAGGACGAGGGGACGTTCTACATCGCGATGGAGTTCGTCGACGGGGACAACCTGGCGGACCTCCTCGAGAAGCAGGGGCCGATGTCGCTCGCGAACGGCATGGACATCGCGATGCAGATGGCCACCGTCCTCGACTATGCCTACAAAAAGCGGATCGTCCACCGGGACATCAAGCCCGGCAACGTGATCCTGAGCCGCGACGGCGTGGCGAAGCTGATCGACATGGGGACGGCCAAGAGTCTCCAGGAGTCCGGCCTCTCCGAGCTGACGAAGACGGGCATGGGCATCGGCACCATCAACTTCATGTCCCCCGAGCAGATCTTCGACGCGAAGAACGTGGACCATCGGGCGGACATCTATTCGATGGGCGCCATGTTCTACTTCCTCTTCACCTGCCGCCTGCCCTTCCAGGCGAAATCCCCGAAGGAGTTCCTGGCGAAGGTGAGCTCCGAGAAAATCGATTCTCCGCGGAAATACAACGCCGGTCTCCCGAACGAGCTCTGCAAGGTCATCGAGAAGATGATGGCCCGAAATCCGAAGGACCGGTACCAGGTGCCGGCCGAGCTGATCGCGGAGCTGGACGTCGCGAAGACGGCGATCGCCAGGATGCGCGATCCCTCCAAGACGCTTCCGCCGGTCTGACCGGCGTCGGTTTCCCCCCACGCCCGCTTTTTCGGCGCGCCGAGATCATGCTGGCCCAGCTCCGCGTCCTCCAGGGCCCGATGCGCGGCAAGATGATCCTGCTCCTGGAGGGGCGCAAGATCTCGCTCGGCCGCTCCGAGAAGAACACGCTCACCCTCCCGGACGAGGATCTCTCGCGCCGCCACTGCATCTTCGAGTCGGAAGGCCTCTGCTGGACGCTGACCGACCTGAACAGCCACAACGGGACGTTCGTCAACGGCCAGAAGATCACGTCCGTCACCCTTCGGGAAGGGGACCGCGTCCGGCTGGGGGACTCGGAGTTCGAGTTCCACGTGGAGCGGAACCTGGAGGGGGCCTACGGGCTCGGCACGGACGCCTTCAAGAAGGAATCGACCCTCCTTCTCGGCGAGGAGAAATGCGCGCGCTGCGGCGGGACCGCGTACGTCCCGGATGCCCCCTCGCAGAACCCGCTCCGGCGGCGGGCGCGGACGCTCCTCTGCCGGCGCTGCGCGGACCCGCTCCTGGGCAAGGTCATCGCGGGCTACACGCTGGTCGACAAGGTCTCGGACGATCGACGGGTCCCGGTCTATCGCGCGGGCAAGGGGGACGACCCGCGGGCCTACGCCTTCAAGGTCCTCCGGAAGGCGGACGCGCCGTCGGAGGAGTTCGTCAGCCGGTTCCTCCGCGAGGCCGAGTGGAAAGAGCGGCTGGACCACCCGAACATCGCCGCGATCCACGATGCCGGGGAGACCGAGGAGCTGTACTTCCTGGCGATGGAGTTCGTGGAGGGGGACACGCTCGAGCACCTCGTGGCGAGAAGCGGGCCGATGCCCCCCGAACAGGCGCGATCCGTCGCGCTCCAGGTGGCGGCGGCCCTCGAGTACCTCCACTCCATCCGGGTCGTGCACCGCGACGTGAAACCCTCGAACATCATGATCGGCGTCGAGGGCCGCGCGAAGCTGATCGACATGGGCTCCGCCAAGTGTTACCGGGACCAGGCGGCGACCGACATCACGCGCGCGGGCGTCGGCCTGGGGACACTGCAGTTCATGTCGCCGGAGCAGGCGTTCGATGCGCGCAGCGTCGACCACCGCGCGGACATCTACTCCCTGGGCGCCACTTTTTATTTCATTCTGGTCGGGACCTTTCCGTACAAGGTGCGCTCCGTGGTGGACGTCGTGGCGAAATCGCACGGGGACACCTGGGTTTCCCCGCGGACCCACCGGCCCGAAGTGCCGGAGGCCTACGACGCGGTCATCCAGAAAATGATGCGAGGGGATCCCGAAGACCGCTACCAGGAGCCCGCGGAGCTGCATCGCGCGCTCCTCGCCCTGGGGCACAAGGGCTGACCTTACGAGGGCTGCGAGCTTGTCCATGCGCAAGGTCCTGATCCTCGGCGCGGCCGGGAAGGACTTCCACGTCTTCAACACCTGCTACCGCTCGAGCGACGCGCACCGGGTCGTCGCCTTCACCGCGACGCAGATCCCGAACATCGACGGACGCCGCTACCCGGCGGCGCTGGCGGGGACCCGCTACCCCGAAGGCATCCCGATCCACCCGGAGTCGGAGCTGCCGGACCTGGTGCGCCGGCTGGGTGTGGAGGAGGTCGTCTTCGCCTACAGCGACGTCTCCTACGCATACGTGGAGGAGCGTCGCCGGCTCGCGGAGGCGGCCGGGGCGTCTTTCGCCCTGTCCGACCCGGACCGGACCCAGCTCCCGAGCACGCGCAAGGTGGTCGCCATCTGCGCCGTGCGGACCGGCTCGGGCAAGAGCCAGACCACGAGGCGGGTCGCCGAGGTGCTCCGCGCCAAAGGCCGCCGCGTGGTCGTCTGCCGGCACCCGATGCCCTACGGCGACCTTCAGGCCCAGGAGGTCCAGCGGTTCGGCTCGATCGAGGACCTCGCGCGGCACCGCTGCACCCTCGAGGAAATGGAGGAGTACGAGCCGCATTTGCGGCGCGGCAACGTGGTCTTCGCCGGGGTCGATTATGAGAAGATCTTGCGACTTGCGGAAAAGGAAGCGGACGTGATCCTCTGGGACGGGGGCAACAACGACACGCCCTTCTTCCGACCCGATCTCTGGCTCGTCGTGGCCGACCCGCTGCGGCCGGGGCATGAGCTGAGCCACTATCCCGGACGGGTGAATTTCGAGCGCGCGCACGTCATCGTCGTGAACAAGATCGACTCCGCGAAGCCGGAGGACGTGGAGAGCGTGTGCGCGAACGCGCGGGCGCGAAATCCTCGCGCCACGGTGGTCCTCGCCCGGTCACCGCTCACCGTCGACGACCCGCGCGCGCTCGAGGGGCGCCGGGTGATGTGCATCGAGGACGGCCCGACCGTGACGCACGGGGAGATGAAGTTCGGCGCCGCGTGGACGGCCGCCCGGCGCTTGGGCGCGCGCGAGATCGTGGATCCGCGCCGCTCGGCCGTGGGGACGATCGCGGAGACGTTCCGCAAATATCCCGGCGTGGAGCAGGTGCTCCCGGCGATGGGCTACGGGGACGCCCAGCTTCGCGACCTGGAGGCGACCATCAACGGGAGCGACGCCGAGCTGGTCGTGATCGGCACGCCCGTCAACCTGACGCGCTTTCTCAAGATCTCCAAGCCGACCGTGCGCGTCACCTACGAATTGGAAGAGACCACGCGGCCGAACCTCGAGGACCTGCTCGAGGCTTTCTGATTTGTCCACCCTCGTGACCTTGCGCGGCGGGACCGCAGCCACAACGGAACCGCGACCGTCAGGGAGCGGTCTCGGAACGTCCTTCGTGGACCTGGGGTTCAAGCTCGCCTGTATGCGTAGTACCGCCCGAGCGGCGCTGCTCGAAAATCTGGAAGACTCGAAACTGTGAATTCGTCAAATTTCAAATTTCGCCCGCGGCTAGTTGGGACGTGGAGCCATGATCTAGCCACTTGCCGCCCTCGGTCGCGTTTAGCCTTTGTTCGGGTCGTTGTGTTTTTTTGGCAACGAATTCCCAATAGAAAATTCGCGAAATCGGCGAAATTCGCGGTTCGTCTTTCGGTGTCTTCGGCGTCTTCGGTGGCTCGTCCCTTTGGTTGCGGCCAGCGGCTGCCCTGGGAAATCTGTGGTTTCGTTCTTCGTCGCCGGCTGCGGCGCGCCCGCGTTCGGACCTTCCCCCATGTCGAAGCCCCGGTTCCTGTACGTCTGCCGCGCCTGCGGCCACCAGAGCGCGAAGTGGCTCGGCCGCTGCACCGAGTGCGGCGAGTGGGGCGGGATGCAGGAAGAACGCGTGGGCGGCGTCACGTCCTCCGGCGGGGGCCCTGCGCGTGCCGTCGGCGGCGCCGCCGGTTCCGACCCCGCCGGCCGGCCCGTGCCGCTGGCCGAGGTCACCGGCGACGAGACGCCGCGCCGGCCGACCGGGCTCGTGGAGTTCGACCGCGTGCTCGGCGGCGGCATCGTGCGCGGCTCCGTGGTCCTCATCGGCGGCGACCCGGGGATCGGGAAGTCCACGCTCCTGCTCCAGATCGCCGAGCGGGCGTCGCGCGCCGGCTCGCCGGTGCTCTACATCACCGCCGAGGAGTCGATCACCCAGACGCGTCTCCGGGCGGAGCGACTCGGCGTTCGGGGAGACAAGCTCCTGGTCGCCTCCGAGACCGATCTCGACGCCATCACGAGCCACTTGGAAACCCTCGCCCCCGCCCTGGCGGTGATCGACTCGATCCAGATGATCCACAAGGACGACGTGCCCGGCGCCCCGGGGACGGTGAGCCAGGTGCGCGAATGCACCGCGCAGCTCGTCGCCCTCGCGAAGCGCCGCGGCGTGGCCCTCTTCGTGATCGGGCACGTGACCAAGGAGGGCGCGATCGCCGGACCGCGCACGCTGGAGCACCTGGTCGATACCGTCCTCTACTTCGAAGGCGACCGCTATCAGTCGTTTCGCATCCTGCGGGCGGTGAAAAACCGCTTCGGGTCGACGAACGAGGTGGCGGTCTTCGAGATGCGCCAGGAGGGGCTCGCGGAAGTGGCGAATCCGTCGTCGTATTTTCTTGCCGGTCGCACCGGGAACCCCGCGGGCAGCATGATCGTCCCAGGGGTGCTCGGCACCCGCACGATTCTCGTGGAGATCCAGGCGCTGACCGCGCGCGCCAACTACGGCATGCCTGCCCGCAAGGTCTCCGGCGTGGATCCCAACCGCGTGGCGATGATCCTCGCGGTGCTGGAGCGGCGCGGCGGTCTCTCGCTCGGATCGGAGGACGTGTTCGTGAACGCGACCGGCGGCGTGGAGATCGACGAGCCGGCCGCGGACCTGGGGATCGCCGCGGCGATCGCCTCGAGCTTTCGGGACCGCCCCGGGCCGGCGGCCACGGTCTGGATCGGCGAAGTGGGCCTCGGCGGCGAGGTCCGCGGGGTCTCGCAGGTGGGGCTTCGCGTCCAGGAGGCCGCCCGGCTCGGTTTTCGCCAGGCCATCGTGCCCGCCGAGGCTTCCGTCGGCCTCTCCGCGCCCCAGGGCCTCACGCTGGTGCCCGTGCCGACCGTGCACGCCGCGTTGGAGCACTTGGCATGACGTCGAGGCCCTTGCCGCCGCGCGAGGACCGGGTCCTCCTCTGGCTCTGTCTCGTGGGCTGCCTCCTGCTGCTCGCCGTGGCCGCCTGGCTGAAACCCGATCCTCGCGGTTTCGGCACCCACGAACAGCTCGGGCTGCTGCCGTGCGGCTTCCTGAGAGCGACCGGCCTCCCCTGTCCGACGTGCGGGATGACGACCAGCTTCGCCTGCATGGTGAGGGGCCGCTTCCCCGAGTCCGCCGCGGCCCAACCGTTCGGCGCGTTCCTGTGCCTGATGGTCGCGGCCTCTACCGTCGGTTCCTTGCGCGCCCTCGCTTGGGGCTACCCCTTCCAGGCGCGGCTTGCGGCGGTCCGTTGGCTCTATATCGGCCCCGGCCTCGGCGTTTTTTTCTTCCTCTCCTGGGCCTACGGCTGCGCCCGGGCGCTGGGAAAACTCTAGCTGCCCCCAGGACTACGTGATTGTGGAATTCCGTTTTCTTGCGACCATTTCTACACGGATCGAACGCCACGGCAACCAGAGATTTCACGGATTTTGCGGGATTTCACAGATTTCACAGATTTCGAATCTGCGGAATCGTCGTTACTCTGTGACACAAGAGCCCAAAAGCTTGTTTTTTTGGCAACCTTTCTCGGTGATCCCGGGGTCGACGAAACCACAGATTGCACAGATTTCACAGATTCGAATCGTCGCAATCTGTGTAATCTGTGAAATCTGTGGTTCGTCGAGCTTTGGTTGCGGCCATCGGCTGCTCTGGGAAATCTGTGGTTCCGTCATCGCTTGGCTGCGGCGCCGCCGTGCGATGCCCCCTCTTCGGTCTGTTCGCCGTCCGCGCCACGTACGGAGCACGCCCCATGCCCGATCCGATTGACGTGACCTTCGCCGACATCGTCGAGAAAAACGGCCTCGCCACGCGTGCCGAGATCGAGCAGTGCTTCGAAGTGCTGGAGTACGCGCAGACGAAGGGCATCAAGCTCTCGCTCGCGGACGTCATGGTCGACAAGGGCCTGTTGAATCGACCGGTCGTGGAGGGCATCCGCCGCGAACAGCTCGGTACGCCCGCCGCCACCTCGGAACCGAGGCTGCGCACACTCGGCATCAGCCCCAAAGAGGACGCCAAGCTCGGCAACCTCGTGGCGAACAACCGCTTCGTGTCCGAAGCGGAGTTCGAAGAGTGCGTCGGGATCCGCCAGCAACTCGCGAGCATCGGCCATCCGAAGCTCCTGACCGAAATCCTGGTCGAGAAGGGCGCCCTGCGCGAAGAGGTGGTCGAGTCGATCCTCGAGTACATCCGGTCGACCCGAGCGATCGCGTCGCCCAGCGCGACGGACGTGCTGCCGATCCTGAACCTCGAGGACCTTTTCTTCGGCGCGAGCGCCATCGTCAACCGCCTCCTGTCGCGCGCTACCGTGCAGCAGGCCATGGCCCTGCAACGCGATCTCCACGCCCGGTGCGGGCTTCGCCTCCGCCTGGGCGAAGTCATCGTCGAAAAAAAGATGGTCACGTACGACGCGCTCCAGGCCATCCTCCAGATGCAGCAATTCGAAATGGAGATGAACCAGGCGCCCGTCATCCGGCGGCCGCGCATTTCCGAGGCCGAGGACGCGGCCCTTCGCGCCCTGGTCGAGGCGGGGAAGACGTTCCCGGCGGAGCAGGCGAGCCAAGCCAAGAGCGCGCAACAGACCCTGGAGAGCGTCGGCATCGAGCTGAAACTGACGGAGGTTTTCCTCCTCCGCGGTTTCCTGGAGGAGCCGCGGCTCAAGCTCCTGCTCGAACAGGAACGCGGGAAAAAGCACGAGGAGGAGCGGCGGAAGAAGCTGCTCCGCTACCGGAAGCCGGCCCTCCTGGCGGCCGGCGCGCTCTGCGCTCTCGGACTGGTGGCCTTCCTGGGGCCCGCCATCGTGCGGGCGATCTTCGCGCCGCCGCCCGAGCCGGTCGTCCCCGCCGCCAACCCCGTCCTCACCGCCGCCGAGGCGGACGCGGTCCTTCGCCAGGCCGAGGAGCGGGCCCGGGCATTGGAGTTCGGACCGGCGAACGCCCTCCTCGCGAAGCTCTACATGCGGAGCACGGACCCGCAGCAGAAGGCCGAGCTGCAGCGCCGGATGGAGGAGTGGACCGAGGAGGCCCTCGCGTTCGACGAGGTCATCACCGCCCTGGAGAAGTGGAAGGGGCCGCGCCCGGTGCTGCCCCTGTCCGACGGCTCGCGCCGGGAACTCCGTCGCGCGGGCAAGGGCATGCTCGTCTTCGCCCCGCGCGCGGCCGGCCAGCCGGACGAGGAGTTGCCGCTTCGACAGCTTCCGCCCGGGGACATCGCCGCGCTTCTCGAGCTGCTGCAGCTCCATCGCACCCGCTCGCTGGCCGTCGCGGCCTTCTGCCGCGACCAGCGGATCCTGGTCGGTCCGGGGCGCAAGGCGCTCGCGTTGCTGCGTGCCCGTTCGGACTTCGCGCCCGCGCGGGTCGCCGAGCTGCTCGCGGGCATCGTCGCGCACCCCCTCCAGCCGGAGGAGCTGGTCGTCCGGGACGGCGAGCTCTACATGAAGAGCGAGACGCCGCGTCCGGTCACGCCGCCCGGCGGCGTGGGACAGCCCGGGAAGGCCGCGACGCCCGCGGAGACGCCGGAAGTGCAAGCCGCGCGCCTCGCCGCCGCCGTCGCCGCGGCCGCGGAGCCGGCACGCGCCGGCCGGTTTGGGCGCGCGGCCGCGCTGGTTCGCGCGGGCCTGAAGGGACTTTCGGGGGTGCCCGGGCAGGAGGCCGCCGAGCTTCGTGCCGCCGCGTACGAGGCGATGGCCGGGGTGGAGGAGAAGATCGCGCACGCCCTCACGACTGCTCCGCTGAAGTCGCCGGGGAAGGAGTTCCAGGAGCTGGGCGTGGAGGGGCCGCTCCTGCGCGCGGAGGAGGCCGGCCTCGTGTGGGGGGCGCCGCCGGCCGAACGCCTGCTCCCGTGGAGTCGTCTCACCGGCGCGGCCGTCGAGAGTCTTGCCGCCTTCGCCGTGAAGGCCCGCACGGCGGAGGACAACGCCGCCCTCGCCCTCTGGTATGCGGAGCTGGGCGACCTGCCCCGGTCCAAGAAGGCGGCCGGGCTGGCGGAGGCCGCGGGGATGGACCTCGCCGCGATCCAGCCGCTGCTTGCGGCGGCGGAGGGGCGCGCGCAGGCGAAGGCCGTCGAGACCCTCCTGGATGCCGTGCACACGCTCGTCGAGAACCGGAAGTTCGAGGAGGCCCTCGCGCGCATGGCGCCGTTGCGGGATCCCGCCGCCGCGCCCCCCGAGGAATTCGCCAATGAGATCGCCTGGCTAGCGTCGCTCGTGACCAACGGGGCCGCCCGCGCCCTCCTCGCACGCGCGCAGGAACTGGAGAAGGGCGGCAAGGGGACCGAGTCGCTGGACACGCTCGACCGCCTTCTCCGCGATTGCGGCGCGACGACCTTCGCGACGCGCGCAAAGGCGTCGCGCGAGCGGCTCGCGGGCCTGGTAAAGAAACCCGAAGCGGCGGCGCCGGGGCCGGGGCCGGGGCCCGGGTCGGGTCCGCCGCCGGACGCGGGGGACGGGCGCACGGCCGAACCGCCGAACGCGGGCCTGGCCGGGCCTCCGGGCTCCCTCGCCACCACGGGGAAGCCCCGCCGACTGTGGGTGGGGACGCGCACGGAGGCGAAGGGCTGGTGGCGCTTTGAGACCCCGCGATTCGGCATCGTCTCGGACGAGACGCGCGAGGACCGCATGAATCGCCTCGCGAAGCTCCTGGAGGGGGCGCGGAGTCGGGCGGCGGAGCTGCTCGCCCCGGCGAAGAAGGACGACCGCATCGCGCGCGTGATCTTCTTCGCCGCGCAGCCTGCCTACCAGGCGTACGCCGGGACGGCGGAGAGTTTCGCGACCTACGACGGGGCGCGGGACGAGCTGATCTGTTGGAACGCGGGAGACGGCGCGAAGGACTCCGATCCCGGGCCGCTCCTGCGCGAGGCGTGGCTGCAGTACCTCGGGCGCGGCTCCGGACCGCTCGGCTCCTGGGTCGCGCCGGCATGGCTCAGCGCGGGGATCGGGGACCTCTTCGCGGCGGCGAAGGTCGAGCGGGGCGGCGAGCGAGTGCTCTTCGAGAAGAGGTCGGCGGACTACGTCGCCGCGCTCAAGGAGGCGGTGGGCAAGAAGGCGCTGCCGACGTTGGCGACCGCGCTTGCGCTCCCCGCCGACAAGGCGACGGACGAGAACCGTGCCCTGCTGTGGGGAGCTGCCCGGCTTCTCGTCACCGGCGGACACCCGTCGGTCGCGAAGCTCTTCCTCTCTTTCTCCAAGGCGGTGCGTGACGGACGCGAGCCCGAGAAAGCCTACGCGGAGACATTCGCCGCCGCCGCGACGAGGGAGGTGGAGGCGGCCTGGGTGGAGTTCGTGCGGGGACTATGAGAGGGGGAGCGAGTGTGAAGACGTGTTGAGCGTCGGAAGGGGCGACGAAACCGCAGAGGCGCAGAGACGCAGAGGACGTTCACTTCACCGAACGTCCTCTGCGTCTCTGCGCCTCTGCGGTAAAAAAAGACTTTCACATTCCCCCACTTCATGAGTCTTGCAGCCGACCCGCGGTACGGGCGCGCCCTCGGTCTACTCCCCCCTTCCCTCGTCCTCCGCCTCCTACCGTTGACTTCCCCAGGCCCGTCTGGTATACGCTTGCGGCTTCGATTCCGCCCGAGAGCCGGGCCCTTCGTCCCCCCCTGGTGGAGACCGTGAGCGATGAGCCTCCTGGAGAAGATCGAGCGCAAGGTGGCCGGCGTCGGGATCATCGGCCTTGGGTATGTCGGACTGCCCCTGGCGAGGGTCTTCTGCGACGGCGGCTTCCGCGTGCTCGGTTTCGATATCGACCCGTCGAAGGTCCAGGCCCTCGCCGAGGGCCGGTCGTACATCAAGCACATCCCGTCCGCCAAGGTGGCCGAACTCGTGCTGGAGCGCAAGGTCTTCTCCGCCACGACCGATTTCGCCCGCCTGCGCGAGGTGGACGCCATCATCATCTGCGTTCCGACGCCGCTCAACCGCTGGCGGGAGCCGGACCTCTCGTACATCGAAAACACCGGCCGCTCCATCGCACCGCACCTGCGCGCCGGGCAACTCGTGATCCTGGAGAGCACGACCTACCCCGGGACCACCGACGAGATCCTGAAGCCGATCCTGGAGGCCGGCGGGCTGGTCGCGGGGAAGGATTTCCTCCTCGCCTTCTCCCCGGAGCGCGAGGACCCCGGCAACCCGAACTTCTCGACCGACCGCATCCCGAAGGTCGTGGGCGGCTTCGACGAAGCGTCGGCCGTCGCCGCACAGCGGCTCTACGGCAGCGTCGTCGCACGCGTCGTCCCCGTCTCGAGCTGCCGCGCCGCCGAGGCGACGAAGCTCCTCGAGAACATCTACCGGTGCATCAACATCGCGCTGGTCAACGAACTGAAGATGCTCTTCACGCGGATGCACCTGGACGTCTGGGAAGTGATCCAGGCCGCCTCCACCAAGCCCTTCGGCTACCAGCCCTTCTACCCCGGTCCCGGCCTGGGCGGACATTGCATTCCCATCGATCCCTTCTACCTGACGTGGAAGGCGCGGGAATTCGAGTTCCCGACCCGCTTCATCGAGCTGGCCGGGGAGATCAACTCCGGCATGCCGCTCTGGGTCGTGAACCGCGTCATGGAGGCGCTCAACCACAAGCGAAAGCCGCTGAACGGCGCGAGCGTGCTCGTGCTGGGCGTGGCGTACAAGCGGGACGTGGACGACATCCGCGAGTCGCCCGCGCTCAAGCTCATCGAGCTGCTCGAGGAGCGCGGCGCCACCGTCCGCTACAACGACCCCCACATCCCGAAGTTCCCCTCCCTGCGCGAGTATCCGCACCTGCGGATGGAGTCGGTGGCCCTGACGCCGGAGCTGCTGCGCGAAGTGGATTGCGTGCTCATCGCGACCGATCACGCGACCTACGATTACGCCTGGATCGTCGAACACGCCGCCCTGGTCGTCGACTCGCGGAACGCGACGCAGAAGGTGACGAAGGGCCGGGAAAAGATCGTCAAGGCCTGACGCGGGCAGCCGCGACCCATTTCGCGCATGCTCTAGGGCCGGGTCACACCTGGTCGTCCGTTCCCTGCCGTAGGGGGGCGCCGCTTGTGTGCGCACGCGACCGCCCGCCGGCCGTCAGCCTGCGCGCGGTCGCCGGGAGGGCGGGCACCAGGCCCTCCCCTCCGTCCCCACGATGAGCCGTGTGCCCCAACCGCCGCCCGCGCTGAAGCCTGCCTCAAAAGCATCGGGGCGACCCGCCGCGCCTCGCGCAACGGATCGCCCCGGAGGAGGGCCTGCTTCGGCCGGGCGGTGGAGCGGTACTCAGCTCACGTAGTTCAAGTTGCCGCTCTTCACGCACCAACTGCAGATGGTTTTCCCCTCTTCCGGCCACTGCCCGCTGAAGATCCGCCGGCTCATCACGTACTTTTCGCCGTTCCAGACCTGCTGCTTCCAGCCGTCCACCCACTGCGTGGCGAAGAAGTTCTCGACGTTGTAGACGTTGCAGCAGGGGTGCGTCGAGCCGTCCCAGGAGATGAAGGTCCTCTTCCAGAGGTCCTGGCAAACCCGCTCGCCGCTTACGCGCTTCTCGTGCTTCTTGATCGACCGCTCCATCGTGCGGTACCGGTTGTATTTCGGGTCCTCGGGGAGCCACTCGGAGCGGTCCGGAAGCTTGTCCTTCGCCCGTCCCTGCGCGAAGTCGAACATGTCGATCCGCACGGTCTTGGTCCGGAAGGAGGCGCCCATTTCCTTTGCCATCTGCCGCGCGGTCTCGACCTCGTGCACGTTGTGCTTCATGACCATGAAGCGGAAGATCACCTTCGGCGTCGCGCTGCCGTGCTCCTTCTTCTTCCGGAGGAGCAGGCGCATGTTGTCGAGGACGGCCTGCAGGTTGCCGCCGACGCGGTATTTCGAATAGGTTTCCTGGGTGATGCCGTCGACCGCCACCGTGATTTCGTCCGTGCCGGACGTCACCAGGTCGTCGGCCACGCGCTCCGGGAGCACGTTCAGGTTGGTGCTGAAATAGACCTTGACGGGCCACTGCTTGGCGTACCGAATGAGGTCGCAGAGGTTCTTGTTGAGGATGGGCTCCCCCCAGTTGTACAGGTGGAGCTGATAGGCGTAGGGACCGAGCTTGTCCATGACCCCGCGGAACATGTCGAAGCCCATGATCCCCTTCTTGTGCGAGGCCGAGCCGACGCCGGTCGCGCAGAGGGGGCAGCTCAGGTTGCAGATGTTGGTCGGATCCGCGATGATCACCTGGGGATACGACCAGAGGACGGGCCGCTTGAACTTGTACTCGAGGTTGTTGACGCACTTGTTCAGGAAGCGACGCGTGCGCAGGAAGAGCGTCCTCAGCGAGGAGAACTTCCGCAAGGCCAGACCGGCTTCGGCGACCATCGTGTTGCCTCCAGGGGGGCTCCCGGGGTCCGGACGGGGGACGACCGATAATTCGCGGCTCTTGAGAGTCGCTACACTCTACCTGTTTTCGGCAAAAAAACAAGTCTGATCTTCAGATTTCGCCCAAGTCAAGGAAAAGGTTTGAACTCGGCGCCCGGGCCGGGTATGATGGCGGTCTTCAAAGCAGGCGATCCGAGGTCCCCCTCGGTCCAAGCCAGACTCTGTCGTTTGCGAGGCGTTTCCGGAGGAGGGTTCTGAATGGGACGTCGTGTCCTTGTCGTGCTCTTGGCGGCCATCCTCGTCGGCCTCGCGGTCGCGCCCGCCGTGCGCGCCCAGCAGGACGACGAGAAGAAGATCCCCATCAACTTCAAGGGGGTCGATCTCGGGCTCATCCTCGAGCAGGTCAGCCAGCTCACCGGCGTGCGCTTCCTCTACGATGAGAAGATCAAGGCGAAGAAGGTCTTCCTCACCTCCCAGAGCGAGATCCCCATCAAGCACCTCTACTCGGTCTTCCAGTCCGTGATGAAAGTGAACGGGTTCGCGCTCATCGAGTCGGGCCCGCCCGAAGCGCGGATTGTCACGGTGGTTGATCTGGCCAGCTCCGCCAAGGGGCCCAGCCCGGTCTTCCGCACCGGCGAGCGGCTCCCCGAGACCGACCAGATGGTGACCCTGATCATCAGCCTCAAGTACGCCGACCCGCGCACCGTGCAGGCCGCCCTCCAGCCCCTCGTCAACGACCCCAAGGGCGTCCTTACCATCGACGACCCGGGCACGATCATCGTCACCGATTACGCCCCGAACGTCCGACGCATCGAGCAGATCGCGGCCCTCATGGACCGCGAAAAGGCCGGCGTGAAGATCGAAGTCGTCCAGCTTTTCTACGCCTCCGCGCAGGACGTCGAGCAGAAGCTGACCCGCCTCGTGCAGATCCTCACGCAGGTCCAGCGCAAGCCCGGCCAGGCGCCCGAGGTCGTCCAGGTCACGGCCGATCCGCGCACGAACAAGCTGGTCCTGCTCGGGCAGGAGGACCGCCTGGTCCAGCTCAAGGGCATGGTGCAGGAGCTGGACGTGCAGATCAAGTCCGAGCCGCAGATCATCCACGTCTACAACCTGAAGCACGGCGTAGCGAAGATCATGGCCGAGAACTTGAGCAAGGTCTACCAGGCGATCGCCCAGAGCAAGCCCACCGGCCAGTCGCCTACCAACGCCCCCATCCTCGTCCAGGCCCTGCCCGGGCCGGGCGGCGCGCCTGGCGCCCCCGGTGGCGCGCCGGGTGGCGGCGGCGCCGCGCTGGTCGCCAGCTCCGGCCCCTCGATCAATCCCTCGATCGTCGCCGACGAGCAGAACAACGCCCTCATCATCGTCGCGGACGACAAGACCTACGCGAACCAGATCCTTCCCACGATCCAGTCCCTCGACGTTCGCCGTCCGCAAGTCATGCTCGAGGCGGCGCTCGTCGAGATCACGGGCGTCGGCAGCCTCGACCTCGGCGTCGAGATCTCGACGGTCGACCGCGCCGGCAACGCCTTGATCCCGTTCGGTTCCACGAGCTTCGGCCTCTCCACGCTCCGCGACACCAACAACGACGGCGTCCCGGACGCGAAGTTCCCCTTCCAGACCGTGAACGGCCAGCTCGTCCCCTTCGACGGTCTCACCGCGGGCGCCGTGAAGCAGTTCGGCGGGCGCATCCCCGCGATTCTCCGCGCCTTCAAGACGCGGCGCGACACCAAAGTGCTCGCGCAGCCCTATGCGGTCGTGAACGACAACACCTCCGCGAACCTCAAGGTGACGGACGCGGATCCGATCACCACCACCGTCCAGCCCTCCGCGGGTGGCGTCATCACCTCCTTCGGCGGTTTCCAGGAAGCCGGCATCACGCTCTCCATCACCCCGCACATCAGCGAGGCCCAGTACCTCCGCCTCGAGATCGACCAGAAGCTCGAGAACTTCGTAGGCCAGCAGATCGACCCCGCGGTTCCGCGCGCCAAGAACACGCGTCAGATCACCGACCAGGTCACGATCCCGAACGGGCACACGCTGATCATCGGCGGGCTCACCCGGCAGGACGAGGAGGAAAACGTAGCGGCCATTCCGGGCCTCTCCGACATCCCCTGGATCGGGGAGCTTTTCAAGCGGACGCAGCGCAACAAGCTCCAGATCACCCTCTACATCTTCATCACCCCCACCATCCTCTCCGACCTCGACTTCGCCGATTACAACGGCCTGTCCCGACAGAAGCAGGAGGGGGTCCGGAGGGACAGCAAGGGGAAGTGGTGGGTCGGCGTGCGCACCGAGGACGAGACCGAGTCGCGGTCGCTCGACCTCATCGAATACAAGTCTCCGTTCCCGGAGAAATAACCCCGTGGCGGTCAAGGAACGCATTTCCCGGCTGCTTTCCGTCGACAACATCCTGCCGATCGAGAAGCTGCAGGACTGCATGGAGCACTGCCTGCGGAGCGGCGAGGCGCTGGACCACGCGCTCGTCATGAAGGGGTATCTGACCGAGAAGCAGATGCTCGGGCTCTTGTCGCAGGTCCTCGAACTCAAGTACCTCGACAAGCTGAAGGGGATCTCGACGCCCGCGTCCTTCGTGTCGAAAGTCCCCATCGAATTCGCGCGCAACCACTACCTCGTGGGGTTTGCGGAGCGGGACGGCGTGATGGAGGTCGCGACGGCGGCCCCGCTGGACCTCCATCCGATGGACGAGGTCTCGCGGATGCTCGACTGCGAAGTCGTCCCGGTCCTCGCGACGCGCGCGGAGATCGTCGCCCAGATCAACAAGTCCTACCAGCAGGGGAAGGGGGACGACATGGTCGAGGACAGCTCGACCGACGACCTCGAGCTGGACACTTCTGCGCTGGACGATGGGCCGACCACCATCCTCGATCCGAATGCGCCGCCGGTCATCAAGCTGGTAAACGGCGTGCTCTTCCAGGCCCTGCGCCAGCGGGCGAGCGACATCCACATCCAGCCCGCGGAGGACAAGCTCCAGGTCCGGTACCGGATCGACGGCATCCTCTACGATCGCATGACGCTTTCGGCAAAGCTCCTCTCCCCGGTCGTCTCGCGCATCAAGGTCATGGGGAAGATGGACATCGCCCAGCACGGGATCCCGCTCGACGGCCGCGCGTCCATCAAGCTCGGCGACTCCGACATCGACGTCCGCATTTCGTCCTTGCCGTCGGCCAACGGCGAACGGATCGTCATGCGCCTGCTCGACAAGAGCGCGCGCCTGCTGGAGCTGGAGGAGCTGGGCCTCGATCCGCAGCGGCACAAGCTCGTGAACAGCCTCCTCAACTCCGCGCACGGGATCGTCTTCGTCACCGGCCCGACGGGCAGCGGGAAGACCACGACGCTCTACGCGGCGCTGAAGAAGATCAACTCGATCGAGAACAACGTCATCACCATCGAAGACCCGATCGAGTACAAGCTGCCAAACGTCAGCCAGACCGAGGTGAACGTGAAGCGAGGCTACACTTTCGCCATGGGCCTGCGTTCGATCGTGCGACAGGACCCGGACATCATCATGGTCGGCGAGGTGCGCGACCTCGAGACCGCCGAGATCGCGGTCCAGGCCGCTTTGACCGGCCACCTGGTGTTCAGCACGCTCCACACGAACGACGCGGCGGGCGCCGTCACGCGCCTCCTGGACTTGGGCGTGGAGCCGTTCCTCGTCTCCTCCGCGCTCATCGGGGTCGTCGCCCAGCGGCTGGTGCGCTTGATCTGCAAACAGTGCAAGGAAGAGTACCCGCCGACCGCCGAGGAACTCGCCGACATCGGCTTGACCCTTGGCCAGCTCAAGGGGGGCGTGGTCTCGCGCGGACGGGGCTGCTCGGAGTGCTTGGACACAGGGTATCACGACCGGTGCGGGATTTACGAGGTCCTGCCGCTCACCAACCACATCCGCCAGCAGATCATGAGCCGGACGGAATCGACGACGATCAAGGCGGACGCCGTGGCGAAGGGCCTGCGGACGTTGCGTATGGACGGTGCCCAGAAAGTCATCAACGGGGAGACCACGATCGAGGAAGTGCTCCGCGTGACGCAGATGGACGTCATGTAGGATTGCTGATTGCTGATTGGCGATTGCTGATTGGCGGCCGGAGCGAGTCGAGCGGTCTTCGAAGGATCGTGGCCCGGACGGTGCACGGCGTGCGGACACGGGCCCTTCCTTGTCTCCTTGCCGTTTGATGGCAACAGCGGTGCCGCAGGCTTGCAGTAACGCCGTCCGCACTGCTTGTCATCCTGAGCGGAGCGCCGCAGCGCGAAGCGAAGGATCCAAGCCAAGGCGGACCCCCAAAACTTCTCGACAGGCTCCCGACCTCTGCCGCCTGCCTTTCGGGGACGTGTCGAGAAGCGCGATCGCGACCCTTGGTTAGGATCCTTCACTTCGCTCCGCGCTGCGGCGCTTCGCTTCGTTCAGGATGACAGGGGTCGAACGGGTTCGCTGAGAGCTTACGCGGCCCGGGCGCCAGGGCGGTGCATGCTCGCGCAATCGTCCTCGACGCGCACCCGTAATCAGAAATCAGAAATCAGAAATCAGCAATCAGCAATCAGCAATCAGCCCTCGACTTGTCGGGTAGCGTGTCATGCCCGTCTTCCAGTACAAGGCCATCAAGCACACCGGCGACCCCGCCGAGGGCGTGATCGACGCCGCCACGCCACGGGAGGCCCGCAGCCGGCTCCGGGCCCAGAGCCTGCAGGTGACCGACCTGAAGCCCCTCATCGACGTCGCCGAAGAGGGCGGCACGGTCGCGGCCCAGCCCGTGTTCGCGCGCCGCAACCTCGGCGAGATCGCGATGCTCACGCGGCAGATCGCCACCCTCCTCAATTCCGGCATCCCCCTCGCCCAATCCCTCTCCGCCCTCATCGACCAGTGCGAGTCGAAGGGGCTCGAAATCGCCCTCCGCGACGTCCGCGAGCGCATCCAGCAGGGCTCCTCCTTCGCCAATGCCCTCGCGAAAAACCCGCGCTTTTTCAACGACCTCTACGTCAACATGGTCCGGGCCGGCGAAGCCGCGGGCAACCTCGACCACGTCCTTCTCCGCCTCGCCGATTACATCCAGGCGCAAAACCGCCTGCGCTCCAAGATCGTCGCCGCCCTGACCTACCCCATGGTCATGTGCGTCATCGGCGTCGGCGTCGTCGTCTTCCTGCTCGGCTTCGTGGTCCCCAAAATCACGCGCGTGCTCCAGGAGCGCAAGCAGGCCATCCCCCTCCCCACCGAGATGCTCATCTCCCTGTGCGACATCCTCCGGCACCACTGGTGGGCGATGGTCGGCGCCTTCATCCTCTTCTGGTTCCTCTTCCGCCTCGCCCTGGCCACGGAGGCCGGCCGGCTCGCGTGGGACACCTTCCTCCTGCGGGTCCCGGTCGTCGGCCCCCTCTTCAAGAAGCAGGCGGTATCCCGCTTCGCCACCACTTTCGCCACGCTCCTCGAAAGCGGCCTCCCCGCGCTCGAGGCCCTGCGCATCGTCAAGGCCGTCGTGGACAACATGCTTCTCGCCAACACCATCGAGATCGTCCGCAATCGCATCGTCGAAGGGGCCGACATCTCCACCCCCCTCCGGCAGAGCAAGGTCTTTCCGCCGTCCGTCTGCTACATGATCGCGGTCGGCGAGGAGTCCGGCAAGCTGGAGCAATTGCTGCACAAAGTCGCCGAGGCGTACGACGAGGAAATCGAGATCACCAGCCAGAAGGTGACCGCCCTTATCGAACCCCTGATGATCGTCTGCATGGCCTCGGTCGTGCTCTTCATCGTCCTGTCGATCCTGCTCCCCATCCTCGAAATGTCCAAGGTCGGGTAGTCCCCCTGTCTGGAGTGGCGCCATGACTCGCGTCCGATTCGGCTTCGCCCCCGGCTCCGTTCGCGCCCGCGCGGCGGGCTTCACGCTCCTTGAAGTGATGGTCGTCGTGGTCATCCTGGGGATGCTCGCGACGGTTGCGGTCACCTTTCTCACGGGGCAGCTTGGCAGCGCCCAGGTGAAGGGCTGCAAGGCCAAGATGCACAGCCTCCAAACGGCCATGGACCTGTACAAGCTCGATTTCCGGAAGTACCCCGACAAGCTGGAGGACCTCCTCAACCCGCCGGCCGATGCGAAGGGCGGGAGGCATGAGCCCTTTGTGAAGGATGAGACGGACCCCATGAATGACGTCTGGGGAAATCCCTTCAAGTACGCGAAGCCGGGTCCGAACGGCAAGGAATACGACATCGTCTCCATGGGGAACGACGGCAGCCCGGGCGGCGACGGCGCGAATGCCGACATTTCGTGCTGGGACCGGTAGGCCGAGGATCCACACCGTGAGACGCGACCGCGGATACACGCTCATCGAGATCGTGATGGTCACGTTTCTCCTCGGGCTCATGGTCCTCCTCACGGTCACGCGCGTGGACTTCCTCACGTCCCGCTACTCCCTGCGCGCCGCCGGGCGCGACGTCGCCCACCTCATCAACATCGCGAAGAGCCAGGCGATCACGCAGGGACGGATCCACTACATCCGCTTCGACCTCAAGGAACACAGCTACGCCATCCTCGCGCCCTATGAGCGCCGCGGCGACCTGGGCGCACTCCCCGGCGCCTCGCGCGACCTCTCGCTCCTCCCGGACCTCGAATGGGAGGAGACCCTTCACCGCGAGCTCCCGGACGGGATCGCGTTCAAGGACATCGCAGAGGGAACCGGCGTGGTGGGAGACGACGGTTCGAAGACCATCACCGACATCACGATCCAGGTAACGCCGTTCGGCCAGACGCAGGGTTACGTCGTCCACTTGACGGACGGGAAGTCCGATTTCTCCGTGGAGGTGAACCCGCTGACGGGCGTGTCCACGCTCGAGGAGGGCTACGTGGCCCCTCCCGCCGCGCTCACCGATCCTGACCAGTAGCAGCCTCGCGACGGGCCCGCGCGCCGACGCCGGGCCGGGAGTTCCCATGTTCCGTTTCGCCGCCGTCCGCCGAGCCTCGGGCTTCACCCTCCTCGAGGTGATGCTCTGCGTCGCGGTCTTCGCGATTGCGCTCACGCCCATGATCCAGATCTGCCAGAACAGCCTGCGCGAGGCCGGCGCCGCCCGGAACCTCCTTGTGGCCGCGTTCCTCGCGCGCGAGAAAATGGGGGAGTACGAATCCTTCGATGCCCGCGAGGAGCGGGCCTCCGGAGATTTCCCCGACGAGGCGGGCTTTCAGTGGACGAAGGAGACTTCCCTCGAACACCAGTCGCTCGACCCGCCGCAAGGGGGGCAAGGGGAGCTGCAATTCGACGTCGAGAAGACGGTCGTGACCGTCACCGACGTCCCCGCGGATCCCCAACAACCCCCGTCCGTGAAGGTCGTGGTCGTCTCCTACCGCCTCCGGAAGGAAGACGAGCAGCCCAAGGAAGACAAGGCCGCGCAGCCCGGCGGCGGCGCCGGCGCGCCGGAGTCCGGCCAGACTCCCAAGAAGTAGGCGCCCAAGGCGGCGCCGGGAACGGAACCGCGACCGTGAGGGAGCGGTCTCGGCGGGTGCTCGCGCATCCCGCTGTTCGACCCCCGCAACCCGCGGCCGTGCGCCGTGAGCTTGGCTTGCAAGGCTTGAGCGTGTTTCCCCAAGACCGCCGGCACCGAACCCTTCCCTGAAGGCCCCTGTTGCCGTCGTCCTCTACCCAGGCAGGAATCATCCTTTGAGAACGACCTCTCGCAGGCCGCGTCGAGGCCAAGGCGCCTTCACGCTGCTCGAGATCATGATCGCCCTCGTCGTGCTCGCGCTCGTCCTCTCGATGGTCTACGGCGTGCTGCTTTCGACCCTGCGTGCCCGGGAGACCGTGGAGCAGGTGCTGGCGCCGGTCACGGTCGCGCCGGCGCTCGCCGCGCTCGTCGAAGGGGACCTCGCGGCCGCCTTCCTCACCGCGGACAACGAAAAGACCGCTTGCTTCATCGGGAAGGACCGGGCCGTGGGTCTCGCCGCGACCGACCGCGTGGACTTCGTCGCCGCCCGCACGGTCTTCGACCCGGAAACGAAACAGGCCGTCGACATGTCGGAGCTGGGCTACCAGCTCCAGGAAAACGCCGATCATCGGGACTACTTCCGGCTCTACCGCCGCCAAGCGCCGGGCGTCGACGACAAGCCCACCACCGGCGGCCCGCTCGTCGCCATCTACGAACTGGTGAAGTCGATGGACATCCAGTACTCCGACGGGCAGAACTGGGTGGACGGTTGGGACAGCAAGGAGAAGAAGGGGCTCCCTCGCGCCGTGAAATTCGTCTGCATCGTCGGCATCCTCCGCCCACCCACCGAGGGGACCGACCCGACGATCGAAGACCGCACGGTGACGATCTTCGCGCCGCTGTCGCACTGACGCCCTTGTCCCTGCCTCGCGAGGTCACCCCCATGCGTCACCCACGCATCGCGAGAACCGCGACCGCCGTGCTCGCCGTCGCCTGCCTCCTGGCCTGCCACCTTGCTTCGCCGCCGCCCGCTGCCGCCACCGCCAAGCGGGACCGTGACCAGGTCCGCAAGGACCGCGTGGTGACGCTCATCGCGCGTCTGGGCTCCCAGGAAAAGTCCACGCGCGTCCGGGCCGCGCGCATCCTCGCCCAGGTCGGGGACGAAAGCGCCTTCGCCGCCCTCGAGCGCTGCCTCGGCGACGCGGAAACCGAAGTGCGGGTCGCCGCCATCGACGCGTTGGGCCGTCTTCACGCCTCCGCCGACTTCGAGGTGATGCTCGGCCTGCTCGACGACTCCGAAGAGGCGGTCCAGGAGGCCGCCGCCGAGGCGCTGGGCCGGCTCGGGAACGCGAAGGCCATCGAGCCGCTGGTCGCGAAGCTGCCGAAGGCGCCCGGCCTCTGGGTCGAGGTCGCCGAGGCCCTCGGCGTGCTCGGCGACCGGAAGAACGCGCAGACGGTCCACAAGATCCTGCTCGCCGTCAAGGAGGCGGAGGACCAGGCGCGCGTGGCCGCGGCGCTCGGTAAGCTTGTTCCTGCCCCGGCGCTCGAAGTCCTCGAGGCCGTCTACAAGCTCAAAGCCGAAGACCTGCGGCCCCGGATCGCGGCGCTACTCGGCGCCGGCGAGATGAACCAGCCGCAAGGCGCGCAGTTCCTCGCCGAAAAGCTCCGCCGCATGCCGCCGGCGCCGGAGCCGGGGGAGGAGGACGCCCTCCGGGACGCGCTGGCGAACGGCCTCGGCCGCCTCCGGGACCGAAAGCTCTTCGTGCAGATCCTGGACGAGCTCCGGCAGGACACGGACCCGCGCCGCCTCCTGCGAAATCGCGCGACCTGGCTCCTCGGCATCGGCCGCGCGGGGCTCGGCGCCATGGAGGAGGACGTCCTCAAGGCGCTCCAGGACCCGGACGACTCGATCCGCCTGGCCGCGATCGAGGCGCTCGGCGGGATGCGTTCCGCGAAGGCGGTCGCCCCGCTGCTCGCCCTCCTCGACGACAAGGCCTTCGAGGTGCAGGTCGCCGCGCTGGACGCCCTCGGCGAAATCGGGGACTTCGAGTGCGTGCCCGCCGTCGCCGCGAAGCTGGCCGTTGGGGATCCAAGACTGCGCTTCGCCGCGGCCTACGCCCTCTACAAGATCCGGAGCGACGACGTCGTCGAACCGATCCTCGGGGCCATGGCGGGCTCGAAGGAGTGGCTGCTCCTCGAACTGGCGAGCCTGCTCCGCGACCTGACCGGGAAGGATTTCGGGCCGGACGCGAAGGCGTGGCAGGAGTGGTGGAGCGGGGTGAAGGGGAGCTTCCGGGTCCACTACGAGGAGGACAACCTCGACTTCCGCGCGACGGTGCTCTACCACGGCATCGAGGTCAACTCGGATCGCGTGGCCTTCTGCCTGGACATCAGCGGCAGCATGGAATGGCCGGACACCTCGCGCGAGGCGGTCGTCTACACGGACGCCCCCGGCCAGGCGCGGAAGCGGCGCCGAAAAAAAATCGAGGTCGCCAAGGAAGAGCTGATCAAGACGATCAAGGCGCTGAAGCCGAACGTCCGCTTCGCGCTCTGGGTCTACTCCTTCGATCCGCGGTCGTGGAAGAAAGACACCGTCCCGGCCACGGAGCCGAACAAGGACGAGGCCGTGAAGTTCGTGGAAAAAGTCGCGACCGGGGGCGGCACCAACATCTTCGACACGCTGGACAAGTGCTTCTCGATGGCGGGTCCGGGCGTGAACGATCCAAAGGCGGACATGAAGGTGGACACGATCTTCCTCTTGACGGACGGCTCGCCGAATCGGGGGCGCTTTCCGGAGCCGCGGCAGATCCTGTCGAAGGTCGCGGAGATGAATCGCCTGGGCCGGATGCGAATCCACACGATCGGCGTCGGGGACGAACAGAACGTCGCGTTCCTCCGGAAACTCGCGGCGCAAAACGGCGGCCGCTACGTCCGGAGGTAGCGACGGCTTGCGGGTGGGGCCGGCGGCCGGCCCTTTCAAGATGGGTGAACGAGTCGACTCTTGCGGCATATCGTATCGAAGGCTCGAATGCGGGAAGGAGCGAACTTCCGAGAGTTCGCCTTCGTCGGCCACGAGCCCTTGTGGTGCAGGGCTTCCGCCCTGCACCGACGGGAGAGCTAGGCTGGAAACTACCCGGCTCGTAGAGTGCGGGGAGGCACCCGGGGAAATCGGGGAGGTGTGTCGTACACTCCGTGCCCGAACGGGTGCTGGGCGGACCCGTCCACCGAAGCGCCGCGCGCGAAGGCGGAAGCCCTGCACCGCAAGGAATAGCCGAAGGCAAGTTCGGCCGCCCGCGAGGCGCGCGAGCGAGGCGTAGTAACGGAGAACTACGTCGAGCGAGCGCAACGAAGCAGGCGGCCGAAATCGCCGAGGAAATTGGTCACCCAATTCTGTGGGGCGGTACTCAGGTGCGGTAGACGAAGGGGAGGAGGGTGAGCGCGGCATTCGCGCAGGCATGGACGGCAAACGGCGCGGCGAGGCGTCGGGTCCTGGCGTAGGCGAAGCCGAAAGCGACCCCGCCCGCGAACGGGAGGAGGGGGAGAGGCGCGCCGGCCCGTACATGGGCCATCGCGAAAAGAAAAGCGCCGACGAGGACCGCGCCCCACGAAGGGAGTCGGGCGTGAAGCAAGCGCTGGAAAATCCCTCGGAAGAGCAGTTCCTCGGCGGCCGGTCCGACCAGGGCCGTCGCCGCCAGCTCCCACCCGAACGCTTGCGGGGAGGCGAGCGCGGGGTCGCGCCCCGGAAGCACGATTTCCTCGTAGAGGAAGTCTCCCCCCGAGGAAACGCCGTAGAGCACCTGGAGGCCGCAGCCGAGGAGGAGGAGGGCGCCGCCGACCCGGAGCGCCTCCAGCGCGTCCGCGCGCGCGGAGAGTGCGATGCCCAAGGCCCGCGCGGAGAGTGCGCAGCGGCGCGCGAGGAGCCCCGTCACGTAGGCCGCCTGGCCGAGTCGCAGGACGATGAGCAGGAAGTCGCGCACGCAGGCGATCGTCGTCTCGCGTGCGCTTCCGCCGGCCACGAAGTCGCTGAGCGGCTGCCCGTGCTCGGCGAGGAAGGCGCCGGCGTGCGACGAGCACCAGGGTGCCATGTCGCGCCAGAGCGCCTCCGACGCGCCGACGACGGCGACGATGCAGACCAGCTCCGGCCAGCCCGGCTCCTGCGTCGGCCGTGCTCCGGGCATCGGAGCCTCGGGGGTCGAATGCTGCCTCACGGCTTTGTCGTACTCGCTCTTCGGTTGCTGGGCTTGGTCAAACGCGCCCCGTCCTCCGCCCTGCCCGCCCCGTCACTTCTCCTGCGCCTGCCCCCGCTTCTCGAGCTTCTCCAGCGCCTCCGCCGCGGCCATCCGCACATACAACAGGTCGTCCCCCGTTCGCAGCGCCTGGAGCGCGTCGGCGCCCGTCCGCCCTCCGATCTCGCCCAGCGCCCACGCCGCGTGGCAGCGGACGTTCAAGCTCGGGTCCGTGAGCAGCCGCGCGAGCGCGTCCGCGGCGTCCGCGTCGCGCAAGGCGCCCAGCGCGCGCGCGGACCACAACCGCACCCGCGCGTCCGCGTCCGCGAGCCGCGCCCGCAAGGGCTCCCGGTCCTCCGGCGCCGGCCCCTCCGCCAGCGCATAGCAGGCCTCGTAACGCACGTCGGGCTCCGCGTGCGACAGGAACGACCGGAGCCGCGCATGCCGGGCCTCGCCCGCTTCGTACCGCGTCGCGCTCTCGACCTCCGCCAACGCCCCTGCGAGTCGGACGGCGTCCGGGTTCCACCGGCGCCACGACGACACGGCCACACCCGCGACGAGTAGGGTCATCGCCGTATACAGGACGGCGCGGTGCGAGCCTCCGCAGAGCCGGACGGCCGGGCCGTACGCCACGAAGAGCACGAACGCGATCCATCCCAGCCCCAGTCGTCCCCAGCTCCAGAACACGCCCTTCACGAGCACGAGTCCGCAAAGCACCGCCGGCCGCGTGCCTCCCGCCCCCTGCCGATCAATGGAATGCGCCGCATAGGGGCTGTACCGGTAGTAGAAATCACTGACGACTTGCCCCGGCCCGCCCCCCAGGAGCCAGCGATCGCGAAAGCGGGCCGCCGCCCGCTGCTCGGCCTGCGCCTCGGCGTGGCCCTCGACCCTCCGGCTGTCGCCGTCCGCGCCCGCGCCCGCTCCCGCATCGCCGCCGGCCGCGGTCGCCGGCGCCTCCAGCTTCCACACGCCGGCGAGCGCCGGCGCGGCCGCGAGGGCTACGAAGAGCCAGCCCAGCACGACCCCGAGCGCAGCGCGGTCCGTCGCCGCGCGCCTTTCGTCCCCCTGGAACGCGCGTTCCCCGCGCAGCCACCATGGCAAGGCGAAGCCCGCGCAGCCGAACAGCGCGAGCGACAACACCGAGAGCGCGCTCCAGCCCGGCGCGTCCCAGCACCACGTGGAGACGCCGAAGATCGCGGCCCCGGCCGCGGCCAGCACGCCCGCGTCCTGCAGGTTCGGACCCACGCGCTCGCTCAGCAACAGCCCGACCCCGAGGAGCAGTCCCACCCAGAAGCCGAGCAGCACGCCCACGAAGAGGGCCGCGGGTCCCTTGAGCGCGAAGGGGAGCTGGGCGAGCAGCTCCACCTTGTAGAGCCCCGGATCGGCAAGCGGCGGGGCGGTCTCCAGCAGGCCGTACGCGAACACCCAGCCCGCGGCGATGCCGCCCAGCATGGCGAGGAAGAGCGAGACCGCGACGCAGGCGGAGGCCCGCGAGAGGGCCTCGATGCGCCCATGGAGGGAGGAAGCGTCCGGGGGCGCGGCGACCATGGTCAAGCCGAGGCTTGGGAGGCGGGGGAGAACTGCTTCTTGAATTCCTGCTCCCAGGCGCGCAGCTCGCCGAGGATGCGTTCGCGCTCGGCCTGGGAGGCCTTCCGGATCGTCTCGAGCGACTCCTCCCGCACCTCTTCCAGCGTCTGCTCCAGTTCGCGTTCGGCCTTTTCGCGAAGGGCCATCGTGACCTCGCGCATGCGGTGCTCGACGTTTCGCTCCAGGACGTCGCTGAAGCCCTCGATCTCGGCCTCGTTCTCCTCCTTGAGCCGGGCGAAGTACTTGAACAGCTCTTCCTTTCGCGCCTCGACGTCGCGTTGGATGCCGTCAAGCTGCTTTCGGATCTCCTCCGCGGAGGTCACGTAGGCGTCGGCGCGACGCGTGATGTCGTTCATCTTGCGCAGCCGATAGCCCGCGACGACGAACATCCCGAAAATCGCGACCGCGATGGCCACAACGGCGGCCTGCGCGAGAATCAGGACCCAGCTCTCCGTCGAACGCAGCGCCTCCGGGAAGTCCGAGGCGTGGGCCGCGCTCCTCGCGGCGGTCGAGCCGGGCGGGAAGAGCGCCTGGCCTTCGCCGTCAAACCACTGCCGCCATGCGGCATATTCCGAA
Source organism: Planctomycetota bacterium (assembly GCA_016197205.1). Taxonomy (GTDB): domain Bacteria; phylum Planctomycetota; class MHYJ01; order WSZJ01; family JACPWG01; genus JACPWG01. Next base: position 37,590 of record JACPWG010000141.1, on the reverse strand, counting down.
CCCTGATCGCGGCGGGTCGCATGGCGCAGGGCATTCGCGAGAGCGAGGCGCACTCCTTCGTCCGACTCGTCGCGGAAGGCCTCGAGGAGTTCCTCGATCGCCGAGCGGTCCCGCCCCTCCGCCACGAGACGCGCGGCGGCGGCGCGGACCTCGGGCCGTTTGTGGTGGAGAAAGGCGACGACGTCCTCGGGCGCGGCGAGCGCGGTCGGGCAGCGGAGCCACGCGAGGCCGGTCACGAGCAGGGCCATGGGCAGAAGAAAGACGCGGAACCGGGACCGGGTCATGGTCGGGGGCACGCTCCACGGAAGGGGACTCGCGAGGCGGAGGCTCGGAAGCGGGAGGAGAATTATAGGTAGACACAGGTTGCGGCGCAACCCAAAAACGCGTAGGATGGAAGCGGGTTCGACAGGTCCCTCCCGGCTCTCGCGGCGCGGCGGTGCAGAAGCCAAGCGAGGACGGAACCACAGATTCCACAGCGCGGCGGCGGTTGGAACCAAAGCTCCACGAACCACAGATTTCACAGATTACACAGATTGCGACGATTCTAATCTGTGAAATCTGTGGTTTTCGTGGCTTCCGACCCAAGCAAGAATTGTCGCAAGAAAACGAGTTTCCAGGGATTCGCAGCGCAGGAGATACAGAGGCATGCCGCCGGCTCCCCGCCCCGCCGAAGCGTTTCCGGACCTCGACACACCGTTTCGCCGGAGCCTGCGCGCGCGCGGGCTGCAGCGCTTTCTCGAGCTTGGCGGCCGCCGTCTGGCCTACGCGGAGGCCGGCGAGGGCCCGGCGATGCTGCTCCTGCACGGTCTCGGCGGGAGCGCGTACGACTGGCGGCGAAATCTCCACCCCCTGGCGCGGCGAGGCTTCCGCGTCCTGGCGGTCGATCTGTTGGGCGCCGGCCTTTCCGACAAGCCGCTCGACGGCGACTATTCCGTGAGCGCGCAGGCGGGGCTGCTGGGCGAGCTGGTGAAGTCGCTGCGCCTGGGCCGTGTCGTCCTGGTCGGCAATTCGTACGGCGGTTCCATCGCCCTCGCCTTCGCCAAGGCGCATCCGGCGTGCACGCGAGCCCTCGTCCTGATCGATGCCTTCGCCTATCGGGACCTCATTCCGTCCTGGTTGAGGCTCTGTCGACTGCGAGGCCTCGCCGGCCTGGCGCTCGCCGTCCTGCCCGAGCGGCCGATCGTCCAGGGGATGCTGCGCTGGATCTACGGCCGACCCGAGCTGGTCCGGGCGGAGGAGATCGAGGAGTACTCGTCCGAGCTGCGGCAGCCGCGCCGCAAGGACGCGCTCGCCGCCAGCCTGGACGCCGTCGCGTTCGGCGCCTCTTCCCACGTGGTCGAGGGCCTGGCGGGGCTGCGCGTGCCGTCGCTCGTGCTGTGGGGGGAACGCGACCCGCTCTTGCCGATGGCGCACGGAAGGCGGCTGTCGGCGGAACTGAAAGGCGCGCGCTTCGAAATCGTCGAGCGCTGCGGTCACATCCCGAATCAGGAAGCCGCCGCCGTCGTCAATCGCCTCGTGGCGCGGTTCCTGCTCTCCCTGGCGCCCACCCCCCGCAAGCGCGGCCGTGCGGCCCCGCTCAAGCCCGTGGCGCGCCGCCGCTCGTAAGGCCGCCGCTGGTGGGCGCACGCGCTTGGCGGCAGGTCGTCCTTCCGCGCTGCGCCGCCAGGGGGCGGGCGCAAGGCCCGACCCTACCGCACCTGGATCCGCTCCTCGGCCAGCAGCCTGCCGAGCGCCTTCTGGTATTTGTAGACCGACATCGTGTAGTCGATCGTGGCCTTCGTCGCATTCTCCTCCGCCTGCGCGAGGTCCTTCTGCACCTGCAGGACCTGGTGGCTCGTCGAGAGGCCCAGTTCCAGGCGCTTCTCTTCTGCTTCGAGCTGCTTCGTGGCGACGTTCACAGCGATGGAGTTGGCTTCGATCCGCTTGATCGCGGTCTGGATCTCCCGCACGGCCGCGCGCACTTCCACGACGACCTGCTGCTCCGCGTTCTTGAGTTGAAGGATCAAGCGGCGCTTCTCCGCCTCCGCTCGCTCCTTCTTGCCGTCCGCCGTCCGGTTCCCGAGCGGATACTCGAAGGCGAAGCCGATTTCCCAGGTCTTGAAGTCCCTGTCCCTGATCTTGTCGAAGCTCTCCTCGAGCCCGCGCGCGAGGCCGTTGTAGCGGTAGGAGCCGGTGACGTCCAAGAGCGGCAGGCGCTGGTTCGCGTCCTGCGCGAGGGTGATGTCCTGCGCCTCCGCCTGCTTCACCAACCGGCCCAGTTCGCGTCGATTCTTGAGCGCGGTCACGATCGAAGCGTCCGGGTCCGGCAGCAGGGGCACGAAGAGCGGCTCGTCGATCGGCGTGAGGCGCAGGGACCACTCCGAGAGGTCTTTTTTCACCGGGAGAATCAGGCGCTTGAGGACGTCGGCCGCGTTTTCGATCGCCAGCTCCGCGACCAGGATGCCTTCCTGTTGCGCGGCGACGCTCGACTCGGCCTCCAGCTCGTCGATCGGGGCGAGCGAGCCGACCTTCACCTTGTTCCGATTGACCTCGAGCAGCCGCTGGGCGAGGTTCAGGGCCTTCTGCTTCACCTCGCAGTCCTTCAGCGCGAAGACCAGGTTCCAGTAGGCCTGGAGGACGTCGAACACGGTCTGCGTCAGGTCGAGCTCGAACTGGTCGAGGGCGATCGACTTGTTTTTCCGCGCGATCCGGATCGGGGCCATGACGGCCTTCGCCCCGGCGCCCCGCAGGAGCGGCTGGGACAGGCTGAAGCCGAGCGAGGTCGTCCACGAGGGGTTGAGACTCTGAAAAAAAGAGTTGGAGGCGCTCCGCTGCCCCTGGTAGTCGACCGTGTACTTGAGACCTTCAAAGGCCAGGCCTTTCACGCCCAGGTCGAACTGGCCGGAGAGGTTGTTCGAGACGTCGATCCCCTCGCCCGCCTGCAGGACGCTGCCGGTCTGGCGGATGTCGCGCGAATCGCGGTAATTCCAGAAGGCGATCGGGTCGAAAATTCCCATCGCGGAAATGACGTCCCAGTGTCCGAGCTCCGGCCCGATCCGGCTGATCTGGACGTCCAGATTGTTGGAGATCGCGAGATCCAGCGCTTCGCGTGCGGAAAGGCGGAGAACCTGCCTGGCCGGCTCCGCCGTGGCCGACGCGGGCTTAGCGGGCGGCGTGGAGGCGGGTGCGGCAGGTGCGGCGGGTGCAGCGGGTGCAGCGGGTGCAGCGGGTGCAGCGGGTGCAGCGGGTGCAGCGGGTGCAGCGGGTGCAGCGGGTGCAGCGGGTGCAGCGGGTGCGGCGGGTGCGGCGGGAGTCGGCGCGGGCTTCCGCTCGGCATCGCCTTCGGATGCGGCGGGAGGCGCGTCCGCGGGGTTCGGCGCAGGGACCTCCCCCGGCGCGGGCGCGTCCGCGTTGCGCACGGGGTCGTCCGTCTTCGGCTTCGGCTCGCCATTCCCGGCGCCCGCGCCTCCGGCGGGGGGTGCGGGTTCGCCCGCCGCGGACTCGGGCGGCGGTGGGTTGAGCAGCTCGGCGCCCGCCGGCGAGCCCGCGGCCGGCTTCTGCGTTGCGGTTCCAGGGGTCTTCGCGACGGACGCGGCCCGCGCCGGCCCCCGGGCCGCTCGTGGCGTATCCCCCGGCCCGGGCACGAGCGCGGAGTCGTGAGCGGCCAAGCCGCAGGCCAGGGCCGCGGCGACCACGCCGAGCGCCGCCGAAAGGCCGAGGAATTCGCGGGCGACACTCCCGCGGCGGGACGGGATCAACATGAGGCGGGCCTCTCGAAGCGGTCACCGGGGGTGACGCGGTAACCTTTGGAAAACTCCGTCGCGGACATTTCGGACCGGCTCTCGGGCTTCACCGAAACAACCCACACGGACCCGGCCCGACCCGCGCCGACTTGCAGGCCCTGGTCCGTGACGGCGAGGACGGCGCCGGGTTCGCCGCCGCCGCGAGCCTCGCCGGCGCGCGCGCGCAGGATCCCGACGCGGAGCTGCGCGGTTTCGCCCGTTCTCCGCAAAAAGGCGTAGGCGCCGGGCCAGGGCTGGAGCCCGCGGACCCGATTGACCACGCCCCCGGGCTCCGTGGTCCAGTCGAGGAGCCCGTCCGTCTTCTGCAGCCGCGGGGCGAGCGTCGCTTGTTCGTCGTCCTGCGGGGTCAGCCGCGGCGGGATCCCGTCGAGCAGCCGAATGCACTGGAGAAGGACGCCCGCGGCCAGGCCGGAGAGCCGCGTCTCCAATTCCCCGGCGGTCTCCTCCGGCCCGATCAGGATCGACCCCTGGTTGAGGATCGGGCCGGCGTCCATGCGGGACTCCATGCGGAAGATGGTCACGCCCGACTCGCGCTCCCCGTCGAGGATGGCCTGCGCGATCGGCGAAGCCCCCCGGTACTTCGGGAGCAGAGAGGCGTGGAGGTTGAAGCAGCCCTTCGGCGGAAGCGCCAGGAGCTTCTTGCCCAGCTTCTGGCCGTAGGCGGCGGTCAGCAGGAGATCGGGCGCGAGGCCGCGGATTTCCTCCAGCACCTCGGGCGCGTTTACGTCTTCCGGCTGCGCCACCAGGAGCCCGTGTCGCTCGGCCGCGACTTTCATTTCGGTCGGCTGGAGCTTTCGGCCCCGGCCCGTCGGCCGGTCCGGCTGCGAGATGACTCCCACGACCTCCCACCCGTCCTGGATGAGGGCCTCGAGGGTGGGGACGCCGAACGCCGACGTCCCGGCGAAAAGGATTCTCATGGCCACGCTGGTTCCTCCGCGGAAGGCGGCGCATGATAGGGAAGGAGCCCGGCCGAGGCAAGCTGAACCTTGACACGCCGCCCGGGATCTGGTTTCAAGGCGCGCATGAAGGCCCCACGGTTCATCGCCTCCGCCGGGATCATCAGCGCCGCGACGCTGGCCAGCCGGGTCCTCGGCCTCGCGCGCGAAATGATGGCGGCCCGCCTCTTCGGGGTGGGCCCCGTCTGGGACGCCTTCGCCCTCGCCTTCCAGATGCCGAACCTCTTCCGCCGCCTGTTCGGCGAAGGGGCCCTCTCCGCCGCCTTCCTGCCGGTCTTTTCCGAGGCGCTCGCGAAACGCACGGCGACGGAAGCCTTTCGCTTCATGAGCGCGGTGCTGACCCTGCTCGCGGTGCTGCTCTCGGGGGTCGCGCTCCTCGCCTGGGCGGGAACGTACGCCTTGCCGTCGCTCGTCTCGCCCGCGGAGGCCTGGAAGGCAAGCCTCTTCTGCCGTCTTCTTCGCATCATGCTCCCGTACTTGCCCCTCATCTGCCTCGTCGCGCTGGTCTCGTCGATCCTGCACTGTTTCAAGCACTTCGCCCTGCCGGCGCTCGCCTCCGTGATGCTGAACGTGTGCTGGATCGGCGGCTTTTGGGTGGCGGTAAAGGTCGGGGGCGGCGACGAGGAGCGGCAGGTCACCATCGTCGCGTGGTCGATCGTGGTCGGCGGCGTGCTCGAACTGCTCATGCAAATCCCCGCCTTGCGCGCGCACGGCGTGCGGTATCGGCCCAATCTCGATCATCGGGACCCCGGCGTGCGCGAGGTCCTGCGGCTCATGGGCCCGACCGTGTTCGGCCTCGCCGTGGTCCAGATCAACCTCGTCCTGGACAGCGTCATCGCCGAGGCGCTGGTGCCCGGGGACGGCGCGGTCTCCGCGCTGTACTTCGGCAACCGTCTCATGCAGTTCCCGCTGGCCCTGATCGGGATCGCCATCGCGCAGGCCGTCTTTCCGTATTTCGCGGAGCGGGCCGCCCACGGAGACACGGCAGGGCTCCGCGAGCAGGTCGGACAGGCGCTCCGCATCGTGCTCTTCGGGGCGCTGCCCGCGTCGGTCGGTCTCGTCGTCCTGACCACGCCGATCATCGAACTCTTCCTGCAATGGGGGAAATTCTCGGCGCAGTACACCGAGCGGACCGCATGGGTCGTGATCTGCTACTCGCTCGGCGTCTGGGCCTACTGCGGCAATCACGTGCTGACGCGCGCCTTCTACTCGCTGAAGGACACCCGGACCCCGGTGCGGATCGGGGCCTGGAACGTCGTCCTCAACGTGGCGATGAACCTGGTGCTGGTGTGGCCGTTGCGCGAGGCGGGGCTCGCGCTGGCGACCGCGCTCTCGTCGGTCGTGAACCTCGTGGCGCTCTGCCTGCTGCTCGAAAGGCGGGTGGGGGAGTGGGCGTGGCGGCCGATCGCGCGGACCGGCGCGCTGAGCCTGGCGGCCTCGCTCGCAATGGGGGGCGCGTGCTTGGGGCTGCTGTGGGCTCTCGGGGCAGGGGGTGCGGGCGTCGCATGGCGGGCGCTGCGCGTCGCGGGCCCGCTCGGCGTCGGCGCGGCGGTCTACTTCGGGGCGGCGGCGCTTTTGCGCATGCCCGAAGTCGCCCTCTTGTTCGGCGGCTTCCTCCGCGCCGCGCCCGCGGCTCTCGGCGGCGGCGGCGGTGGGGACGGCACCACGACGGGGACTCCAGGTTCGGACGGAAAGGCCTGAGCTCTTACGAGGAAGGCTCGGTTTGGGGAACACCTGCATGACGATCCGCGAGTTTCAAAAGCTCATCGAGGCACAGTACCTCGAGCGTGACAGCCGCCGCGGGCTCTGGAAGTGCTTTGCGTGGTACACCGAGGAGGTCGGCGAGCTGGCCCGTTCGCTGCTCCGCGAGGACCATGCGGCCCAGGAAAAGGAGTTCGCGGACTGCTTTGCCTGGCTCGCGACCCTGGCGAGCCAGGCCGGCGTCGACCTGCAGGAGGCCATTCGTAAATACGAGGGCGGCTGTCCGCGGTGCAAGGCGACGCCGTGCGCGTGTCCGTTCCGGTAGGGCGCCCCGACGCGGGGTAGGGTTGCAGGCGGCCGCGCCTTTCCGGACCGCCCTACCGAACCGCGACCCTGAGGGAGCGGTCTGGGGGCGTCCTTGCGCCACCCCGGATTCGACGACGCCGACCCGATCGGCGAAGTCGGACCGGGGGGCTCTGGGCGAGCGCCTCGAGACCGCTCCCTCACGGTCACGGTTCCGTTTCGCTCGTCCGAGGTCGGCGAAACCGCGGCACTTCACCTCCCGCGCTTCCATTGAAACACCGCCCCTGGCGTGGTAAGATCGTCCGCGTCTCCAGGAATTTCTCAACCCCGTTCTCCGTGCCTTCGTCTGCACGGGGGAACCACGGATGCAAATGCTGGACACGCAGCCGCCGCCCGCCACGCCCGCTCCCGGGGCGGTCCTCGAAGTGCCGGTACACGGCATGACCTGAGGCGGGTGCGCCGCACGCCTCTCCGGCGCGCTGCGCAAGTTGCCCGCGGTCCGCGAGGCCCACGTCAATTTCTCCACCGAGCGAGCCCGACTCGTCTACGATGCCGCCCAGCTCACGCCCACCGACCTCCTCGGCCAGATCCGCGCCCTCGGCTATCGGCCCGGCACGGACCTCGTCCGACTCTCCATCCGCGGGATGACCTGCGCCTCCTGCCTCGCCAAAGTGGAGCGCGCCCTCGCCGCCGTCCCGGGGGTCGTGCACGCGGAGGTCAACCTCGCCACGGAGACCGCGCTCGCCGAAGTCGTCGCCGGCGGGGCATCCACGCCCGACCTCCTTGCCGCCGTCGCCTCCGTCGGGTACGCGGCGGAGGCGGTGGCCGGAGAGAGCGGCGAGCTCCGCGAAGAGTCGTTGCGCCGGCGCGAGGTCCGCGAACTGGCCTTGCGCTTCGCGAGCGCGGCGGTGCTCGGCGCGGCGCTCATGGCCCTCGACATGTACCACCACCTGCGGGCTGCGCTCGCCCTGCCCGCCCTCTCGGCCGCGACCCTGCTGTCGCTCCAGCTCCTCCTGGCGACTGGGGTCCAGGTGGGGTGCGCCTCGCGCTTCTATCGGGCCGCGTGGGCGGCCCTGCGGCACCGCGCGGCGGACATGAACACCCTCGTCGCCCTCGGGACGACCGTCGCCTACGCGTACAGCCTTGTGGAGACACTCCGGTACCTTTTCGCGGCGGACGCGGCCGCGCCTGCGATTTTTTTTGACTCGGCGGCGATGATCGTCGCTTTCGTCCTTCTCGGTCGGCTGCTCGAAGCGCGCGCGAAGCGCCGGACGTCGGCCGCGGTCCGCGCCTTGGCCGGGCTGACGCCCAACGTGGCCCGGGTCGCGCGCGCGTCGGGCGAGCTCGAGGTCCCGATCGCCGACGTGCAGGCCGGGGACGAGCTCGTCCTTCGTCCCGGGGAGCGCCTGCCGGTGGACGGGATCGTGCTGTCCGGCTCCTCCACCGTCGACGAGTCCGCGTTGACCGGCGAGTCGGCCCCCGCCGAGAAGGAACCCGGCGCGCGCGTCTTCGGGGGCACGGTGAACCGCACCGGGGCGTTTCGCTACCGGGCGACCGCGGTGGGACGCGGGACGCTCCTCGCCTCCATCGTGCGCCTGGTCGAACAGGCACAGGGCGCGCGCGCGCCGATCCAGCGGCTCGCGGACCGCGTGGCGGGGATCTTCGTGCCGGTGGTCCTCGGCGTGGCCCTGCTCTCCTTCGCGCTCTGGCTCGGGTTCGGTTGGGGTCGCCCCGGCGCGCTCGCGCTGGCGGTCCAGGTCGCGGTTTCCGTGCTCGTCGTCGCCTGCCCCTGCGCGCTGGGGCTGGCCACGCCGACGGCGATCCAGGTCGGCACCGGACGCGGCGCGCAGCTCGGCCTCCTCATCAAAGGCGGGGAAGTGCTCGAACGCCTGCAGCGGATCGACCTCGTGGCCTTCGACAAGACCGGCACGCTCACGCGCGGCCGCTTCGAGGTGAAGGCCATTCACCCGCTTGGAACCTACCCGGTGGATACCGTGCTGCGGTTCGCGGCGGCCGCGGAGGCGTCGTCCGAACATCCGCTGGGCCGGGCCGTGGTCGAGGCGGCGAAGGCGCGCGGCCTGCTCCTTCCCGCCGCCGTGAAGTTCCGCGCGCTGGTCGGCAGCGGCGTGGAGTGCGAGGTGGAGGAAAGTCGCGTCTTCGTGGGCGGCGCACGCATCCTGTCGAAGGCCTGGCTGCCGGCCGACGTCGAGGCGGAGAGGGTCGCGGCGCTGGAGAGGGACGGACTCTCCGTGCTCTTCGTCGTGCGAGAGGGGGCATTGCTGGGACTGATCGGGCTTGCGGACTCGGTGAAGCCCGAGGCCCCCGCGGTCGTGCGCGGCCTCCGGGCGCGGGGTTTCCGCGTCGCGCTCCTCACGGGGGACCGGCGTGCGCCCGCGGAGCGCATCGCGCGCGAGGCGGGGATCGAGGAGGTGGCGGCGGAGCTTCTGCCCGCGGACAAGGTGGCCGCGGTGGCGGCGTGGCAGCAGGCCGGCCGCGTCGTCGCCTTCGTGGGAGACGGCATCAACGACGCGCCCGCGCTGGTGCAGTCGGATGTGGGCATTGCCGTAGGCTCTGCCACGGCCGTGGCCCTCGAGGCGGCGGACGTCGCGCTCACCGGGGGCGACCTTGCCGGGGTGCCGGCGTCGCTCGCGCTCGGCGCGACGACGCTCGCGATCATCCGGCAGAACCTGGTCTGGGCCTTCGGCTACAACCTCGCGCTGCTCCCGATCGCGGCCGGAGCCCTCCACGCGGCCGGCGGGCCCCTCCTGCCGCCGATGCTCGCCGCCGCGGCCATGGCCGCCAGCTCCGTCTCCGTGGTCTTGAATTCGCTTCGTCTCAACGGCTTTTCGCCGACCCCGTAGGATTGTCGTGGAAGGGTCGCCGGCTTGCCGGCCGACCCGGGAAGGAGGTGCACTGTGAAGTGGAACCGGGTGGGGCTTCTCGTGCCGGCGCTGCTCCTCTGCGGCGCGACGTTCGCTGCGGCGGAGAGCCTCGAGGAAAAAAAGGCGAAGAAGCTCGAGTCGGAGTTCTTGAAGAAGGCGCCCTGGACGACCGACTACGACAAGGCGCGCGCGGAGGCGAAGAAAACCGGCAAGGCCATATTCGCCTATTTCAGCCGCTCCTACGCTCCCTGACCCCCTTGCCACGCGCTCGAGGGCGGCGCCCTCGTGGACAGCGCGTTCGCGAAGTTCGCGGAAAGCGTCGTGCTCTTCTGCCACATCACGTCACAGGTGAAGGGAGAGCCCTATCCGGATCTCCTCCACGAAAAGGGCGGGACCGGGTTCCCCTACCTCGTGTTCATGGACGCGGAGGGAAACGTTCTCTCCAAGCACAACGGCCCGCGCACCGTCGCGGGATTTGAAGCGGGTCTGCAGCGGGTCCAGTCCCTGCTGGATGCGCGGAAGAAGGCCGAGTCGGGCGACAAGGGGGCCAAGATCGAGGTCGCGCTCCTCGAGGGGGAGCTGGGCAGGATCGGGGCCGACGACGCGCAGGCGCGGGTGAAGGAGCTCGGCCCGCTCAGCAAGGAGCAGCAGGCGCGCTTGGATGCGCTCCTGACGAACGGAGAGGTGTCGAAGGCGCTCGAGGGGGTCCAACGGGACCGGGCCAAGGCCTTAGCGGCCGGCGAGAAGTTCGCTGCCATGAAGAAGGCCGGGCGCATGCCCACGGACGAGCGCCTGCTTCGCCCCTTCTGGATGGCGCTGCTGGACTACGCCGAGAGCAAGCGGGACGTCGCGCTCTTCGAGGAAGCCTTCACCGTGCTCAAGGGGATGCTCGGGGAAAACCCCATGGCGAAGAAGGTGATCGAGGGGTGGTCGGAGCGGCTGCGAAAACTGCAGGACGCCGGCAAAGACGGTGGAAAGGACGGCGGCAAGCCAGGAGAGCCTGGAAAGGGGAAGGAGCCCGGCGGCAAATAGAAGCGTCGCCCTCTCGGGCGAAGCGTGCTGGGCAGCGGCGCTCGTGCCAGGGCAGCAAGCGTGGCACGGGAGGCAAGAAGAGTCCGGCCCTCTCCACACGCGAAGTGGAGAGGGCCCGGGTCCCGGGGGGGGCTTGCGCTGCCGTGCCTCCCGGGTGAGCCGTCGCGGACGACGCCTGCCTGGGCAGGCCAGGGCGGTGCGGCCTCTGGAGGCTGCCGGAGAGCGTCCCCATCCAGTGGCGGTGCGGCCGCTGCGTTGGAGTATGCGCCCGCGCAAAAATAACTGTGCAGACTCAGTCCTCGAGGCTCCTGGGGGCGCGGCCCACGGGGGCGCGCGGCGCGGGCCGGAGGCCCGCGCCCCCAGGCATCGGTCGATCCACGAATATGTAAAGTAATTCTTGCGCGGGCGCTATGCCATGACGGTTGAACAGTCGTGCCTGGACGAATCCCTCGCGCGCGAACTGCTGGCCAGGCGCATTTTGACTCCCGAGCAGCTTGAGCAGGCGCGGGCCGTGCAGCGGGCGAACTTGCCTGCCCCTGACCTCGCCTCCGCGATTTGCTCGGGCAACCTTCTGTCCGAAGCTCAGGTGGCGGAGCTCCGGCGCGCGGTCGCGGCGCTGAGCGCGGCCGGGGACGTCGGCGGCCCCGCGGGAGTCGCGGCCGCGGCGGGCGGCTCGCCCCCCCCGCCGGGCATGACCACGTGGCTTCCGCAGGCGGTGGAAGGCGCAGGCGCGACGCTCAAGTCGTCGCCCGCGCCGACCTCCACGATTCTCGGGGGGGAATTCCGCCTCGACCGTCTGCTGGGCCAGGGTGGGATGGGCGCTGTGTACCTGGGGGAGCAGCTCTCCCTGAAGCGGCCCGTGGCGATCAAGCTCCTGCCGCCCAACGTGACGCAGAACGCCGAGTCGGTCGAGCGCTTCAAGCGCGAGGCCCAGGGGGCCGGTCGCCTGGTGCACCCGAACATCGTGCAAGTGCATTTTTTCGGCCAGGACGCGGGCGTTCATTTCCTCGTCATGGAGTATGTCGAAGGGGAATCGCTCTCCGCCCGCTTGAAGCGGGACGGGAAGCTGTCGGTGGCGGAGTCCGCGCGCATCGGCATCCAGGTGGCGAAAGCCCTGGGGGAAGCGCACCGGCAAGGGCTGGTGCACAGGGATGTCAAGCCGGACAATGTGTTCCTCGGGAAAAACGGGGCGGTGAAGCTCGGGGACTTCGGCCTGGTCCGGGACGCCTCCACTTCACTGAACCTGTCGGCGACCGGGCAGGGGATGGGGACGGCGATGTACATGCCGCCGGAGCAGTGGGAGGGGAAAGGCGTCGATGGCCGGTCGGACTTGTACGCGCTTGGCGCGACGCTGTTCCAAACGTTGAGCGGACGGCCGCCCTTCTCGGGCAGCTCGGCGACCGCGATCATGTTCAAGCATATCACGGAACCGGCGCCGTCGCTGGCGACGCTGACCCCGGACGTGCCCGCGGAGCTGGATGCGCTGCTGCGACGCCTGCTCGAGAAGGAGCCGGGGCGGCGGCCGGCCGCCGCGGACGAGGTGGTGGCGGCGCTCGAGGGGCTCGTCGGGGCCGCGGCTCCCGCCCGCGGCGGACGGAACCCCGAGTCGCCCCGGACCGCGGTCGCGGCGACGGCGGCGATCGTGCACGAACGGCATCGGCAGGCGGTGATCGGCGTGGTTTCCACCGCGTTGGGCACGGCCCTCCTGCTGTGGGCGCTCCAGCCTGCGTCGAACCCCCCGGCGGCGGTGCACGAGGGCGCCCGTCCGGAGCTGAAGGACTCGGGACACGGCGCCGCGCCTGGGCAACGGCCCACGGTCCCGCGGGCGTCGCCGACGCTCGCCGGCGCGGCCGTGGCCATTCATCGCGCGGCCTCCCGCGGCTTCACGAGGGAGCTGACGCAGGGAGAGCGGGTGCCATCCGTCGGGGCCTTACGCTTCCAGGCGGAAGAGATTCGCGCGGGGGAGGGCCTGCGCCTGGCGATCCAGAGCGACGCCCCGCTCCACGTCTACCTTTTCAACATCGACACGGACGGCAAGGCTGTTTGCCTGTATCCCGACGTCTTCGAGCAGCTCTACGCGCAGGAACTCACCGAAGGGAAGGTCGCGGGCCCGCCGGAGCGGAACCCGCAGCGACCGCAAACGGGGGCGATTTTCGTGCCGCCGCTGGTGCGAACGCCGGCCGGCGCCCGCGAGGTCCGGTACTTCACCGCCGACCCAAGCGTGGGCAAGGAGCTGTTCCTGCTGGCCGCGGCACCCGAGCCGATCGCCGAGCTGGAAGAGTTGCGTAGGCGGCCGGAGCTGGCGGAGCGCGGGGCGGAGGTGAAGGCACTGGGCGCAAAATTGTGGGCCCAGATGCAGGACGATCCAGCGCTGTCGGTCGCGGTCGGGGCGGGAAACGCGGGAGGCCAGGACCAAGGGCAGGTCCTGCTCAAGTTGTCAGAAGAGCGATGGGTGCGGCCCGGCCTGGTGCGGGTGAGGGGCGCGGGACGCGTGGCCTGGTGGTTCGAGTTGGAGCATCGGTAGCAGGCGAGGAGGCGTGGCCCCGAAGGTGGAAGCCCTTTCGAGGTGGGCGAACGAGTCGACCCTTGCGGAACAGCGCATCAACGGTTCGACCGCGGAACGGGGCGAATTTCTGGGTGCTTGCCTCCGCCGGCCTCGAGCCCTTGTGGTGCAGGGCTTCTGCCCTGCACCGGCGGGACATCTCGGGTGGAAATCACGCAGCCCGTTGGGTGCGGCGGCGGCTCGACGGGAAGCGAGGAGGCACTTCGGCCGTTTCGTGCGAGTGCGGGTGCAGGGCGGACACGTCCACCGAAGCGCCGCGCGCGAAGGCGGAAGCCCTGCACCACAAGGCAGACTCAAGTCGCAGGCTCAAGTGAACAGCCTACTTGCGACGGGCGACGGGGCGAGACAAGCACCTTGAAAGGGCTGCCCCGAAGGGGCAAGACCGCCGCCGTCCCCCCCCGCCGTACGCGATCCCTTGACGCAGGCCCCCGCCTCGCGTAGATTTCCCGCCTGCGAATCGTCCTTCCTCCACCCGCAAGCAGACCGGAAGGAGCCTCATGCGAAAGCCGTCCCTGGCCCGCTCTCTGCTTTTGATCCTTCTCCTCCTTGGGGCCCCGGCCATCGGCCGCGCCGTGCCCACGCCCCCCGCCCCGCCGCCCCCGGAGGGCGAGGCGCCCCCTCCCAACGCCCAGGCGGCCCCTCCGGCGCCCCAGCCCCCCGCGGTGCCTCCGCCCGTGCAGGCGCCTTCCGGCCGGCAAGTGCTGGAGGCGCTCTCGCAGGTCGTCGAGGAGAACGCGGCTCGCTTCGCGAGGACCCTCGTCTACGTCGAGGTCCAGATGGACGGCGATCGCGCGGTGCGAGGGACGGGGCTCATCCTGGCCGCGGACGGGCAATTCCTCTTCCCGGCGAGGCTGGACAAGGACCGTGTGCGCCGGATCCGCGCCTGGGTCGGCGAGAAAGAGCTGTCCGCGAATCTGCTCAAGGCGGACGATCGCCTGCGCTTCTCCATGCTGAAGCTGCCCGCCTCCGCAGGTCCCTACACGCCGCTCGCCCTCGGGACCGCCCGCTTTCCGAAGCGTGGAGAGTGGCTGGTTTCGATGCTCGCCTCGGGGAAGGAGCGGGATTTCCAGCTCTTCACGTCCCTCCACCTGGTCCGGGGCATCGTCCCCGGAGAGGTCGACGAGCTGGTGGTCTCGAACGGGGCCGAGCTCAGCCCGGGCGCCTTCCTCGCGGATGCGGCCGGCGTGCCGATCGCTCTGGTTCGCGCCGACGGTGGCGCCCACTGCGTGGTCCTGCGGGACATCCGGCGCCGCCTCGACGACCTGGCGCGCGGCGCCGCGGAGCCGGGCACCGCGACGATTTCGGCGCGGGAGGACGGGGAGCCCTGGCTGGGCGTCACGCTCGGGGCGATGAACGAGGACTACGCGGAAGCCTCGTCGCTGCCGAAGTCCGCCATCTGGATCCTCGAGGTCTGCAAGGGCTCGCCCGCGGACAAGGCCGGCATCCGGTCGTCCGATCTCATCGTGGGCGTGGACGGCTGCCCGATCGACCGGTGCGGCGAGCGCGCGAGCGAGCAATTCTTCAAGCTTCTCGCGCCGGAGGTTGGGCGTGAGGTCGCGCTCGAGGTGTTGCGCGGCGCGGACCGGCAGCGCATCACGTGCAAGCTGGAGCAGAAACCGAAGCCGCGGGAGCTCCTGGCCGAGGACCTGGGGATCGAAGTCCAGGAGATCACGGACCTCCTGTTTCATACGAAGGAGGACGTCTTCGTGCGGGAAGGGGTGCTGGTCAAGTCGGTCGTCGAAGGGAGCCCCGCCGCCACGAGTCAGACGTTCGGGCGCGGGTTGCTGGACGAGGACGACGTCATCGTCGCGCTCGGCGGCCGGCCCACGCCCACCGTGGAGGCCTTCGCCGCGGCGCTCTCCGAGATCCGGAAGAGCGGCCAGGCCTGCCTCCTGCTCAAGCTGCGGCGGGGCGTGCGCACCACGCACGTCGCCTTGAACCTCGCCCTCAAGCACTCCCGAAAAGGAGAAGAAAAATGAGACCGCTCGCCGCCACGTCCCTCGCGGGGGCGGTCCTGGCCCTCGCCGGAGCCCTCGCCGCCCAGGAGCCCGCGCGCGACGCGGAGCCGACCGACAAGGCGGGCCAGGCCCTCTTCCAGCAGGTCGACCCCTCCGTGGTCGCCATCCAGCACGAGCGCGCCGGCGGAAGCGGGTTCGTCGTGACCGAGGACGGCTACATCCTGACCAACGGCCACGTGGTGCAGGAGAGCGACGCCGAGGACCCGCTGGCGGTCGCGAAGCGGATCACGGTCGTCCTCTACGACGACACGAAGTACCCGGCGCGCGTCATCGGCCACTGTCTCGATCCGGACGTGGCGCTCATCAAGATCGAGCCGAGGCGCCCGCTCGTGCCGATCAAGTTCGCCGACTCCGACGTGGCGCGGACGGGGCAGCGGTGCTACGCCTTCGGCTCTCCGATGGGGATGAAGCGGACGTTCACCGGCGGCGTCCTGAGCGCGGTGGAGCGGACGGACCTCGAAACGTTCACGAGCATCCTGCAGACCGACGCGGCGATCAATCCGGGCAACTCCGGGGGCCCGCTGCTCGATGAGCACGGCCACGTGCTCGGCATCAACACGTACGGCTTCGGCAGCGCGCAGAGCATGGGCTTCGCCATTCCGATCCGCGTGGCGATGGTCCTGCGGGAGCACTTTCTCAGGCACGGTCGGTTCGTACGCGCCGAGGTCCCGACGATGGTGCTCGAAGAGCTCTATGACGACCTGGCCCGCGCGTTCAACGTGGAGGGCGGGGTGCTCGTGGACCACGTCGTGCCGGGGTCCGAGGCGGAGCGGCTTGGATTCGCGGCCGGGGACGTCATCGTCTCGGTGGACGGAAAGCCGGTGGCCGCTCGGACGCGCGCGGAGCTCTTGCGGTTCCACTGGGGGCTGGTGACCCGCGAGGTGGGCGCCAAGGTCCGGTTCGGCGTGCGGCGGCCGTCCTCCACGGGCACGGCGGAGCCGCGGGAACTCGAAGCGGAACTGCGGGAGGACGATCCGCGTCCATCGGGTCTCGACGGCGACGAAGAGCGCGGGGCGGAGCTGCCGCAATTGGTCTACGAGGAGCTCGGGCTCGCGGTCCAGCGGATCGTGCCGCTTTCACGCTTGCGGTTCAACCTGCCGGAGGCGGCCGGCGTGCTCGTGACGCGTGTCGCGCCGGGGTTGCCCGCGGCGAAGGCCGCGCTCCAGCCCGGCGACATCCTGGTGGAGCTGGAGGGGGGCGCGACCCCGGATCTGTCCGCGTTCAAGACGGGGCTGGCCGCCCAGCTTCGCGCGAGGCGCAAGGCGATTCGTCTCTCGGTGGCGCGCCGGAAGGGGACGATCCGGACCGCGCTCGCGCCCTACTACACGCTGGCCGGGAAGCGTGTCGCCGTGGTGGTGCCGACCAAGCCGCTCGAGTGGGAGGGGCTGGTCCTGCAAGGGTTGATGGAGGCGGGAGTCGAGGTGCTGATGGTGAGGGTCGGGGCAGGCGAGGGCATGGGAAATGGGAAGCCGGCGGAGTCGGGAGGGTCGCCCGCGAAGCCGGTCGAGGAAGCGCGCAAGCTCGCGGATTTGAAAGTCGCGGACGTCGAGGGCGTGCTGCTGCTGGGCGGGGCGACGACGACGGAGTTCGAAAGCGACGCCGGTCTCGCCCCCTTCCTCTGTGAGGCCGTGGCTGCGAAACGCGCGGTGGGCGCCGCGGGACGGGCGTCGCTCGCCCTGCTGAAGGCGGAGCCGTGCCTGCGCGATCGGAAAGTGACCACGGCGGAGGAGGCCGGACAGGAGGCGATGGCCCTCGCCCCTGGGTACACCGGGAAGGCGCTGGAGGTCGACGGGCGGCTGGTGACTTCCTCGGGCGCCGAGAAGGCCGTCGTGCGGGACTTCCTGCACGCCTTCAAGCGGGCGCTAGGCGCGCCGTGAGGAGAGACGGCGGTCCAGTCGGTGGCTCCGCCGCTACACGATCGTCAGCTCCCCGCGTACCGCCCCACGGCATGGGCTGCCCCATGGGCTCGGCGCTGTCGGCCGCCCGCTTCCCCCCCTTCGCGCTGCGGGGCTTCGGGGCGCAAGCGTTGCGCTCGCTCGCCGCGTGGGCGTGCCGCGCGCGCTACAGGTATTTGAACGAACTCACCGCGGCGGCTTCGGAGTCGAACGTCCGCAGCACCTCGCTCCCGATGAGGTCGATGACCTGCTTGATGCGCTCGGGGACGTCGCTGAGGCGGAGGTCGCCGTGGCGCTCGCGCACTTCCTTGGTCATGCCGATCAACACGCCGATCCCCGCGCTCGAGAGGTAGCTGAGCCGGCCGCAGTTCACGACGAGGAAGGCGAAGCCCGCGCCGCAGATCTCCTCGAGGTATTCCTCGAAGAAGGGGAAGGTGTAGCCGTCCAGCGCGCCGTCGGCATCGATGACCACGAGGGTCTTGGTTTGGACGGAGGCGTTGCTCGGAACGAGGCGGACGGCGCGGAGCGAGGCTTTGAAGCCCGTGACGGACATGCTTCGCTCCAACCCCTTCGGCAGTTCTTCCGGCCCGATGACGAGGATGCGCGTCTGCGTCTGGGCGGGTCGAGCGAGACTCTTTGTTTTCGTGGCGGGCCTGCGCACTCCGGCCTCGCCCGTTCTTGCGGCGTGGGCCTCCGCGGTACCGGCGCCGGCGCCGCCGCCGCCCGCCTGAGGGCCGCTCGAACCCGACGGCCCGCCGAGGCCGGCAGCCGCCGCCGCGGCCGCTGCCCCGGGCTCTCCCTCCCGCCTTACCATCGCGGCCTGAAGCCGCTCCTGCTGCTTGCGGAGGGACTCCAGCGCGTCCAGCGTGACCAGCTTCCGCTCGACGAGCATGTCCGCCAGCCGCGGGTAGGGCAGCTTCTTCTTGAAGACGCTCTCCTGCTGCGTGAGGCACTCGGCGAGCTGCGCCTCCGTGATCATGCGCGCGGAGGCGGCCAGTTCGCCCAGCCGCAGATCGTCTTTGCGCACGAGCAGGTAGTCGCGGAGCCGGGTGACCGAAGCGCCCTGGTCGGGGGTGAGGAACTGCTTCTTGACCAGGACTTCCCCGAGCGTCATGGGGAGCCCGAGCTGCGTGGCGCCCTCGAGGAGGCGGAGGCCTTCCTCGACGCGCTCCGCGGTGACGTAGCGGTTCAGCGTGGCGAGTTTCGCGAAGAGCAGATCGGCCTGGCTCGGCATGGCGCCCCCTTGAGGTCCCTAGAGTGTAGTCTTTTTTTCGACCGCGAAAACCTGCGGAGTCCCATTCCCCGCGCCGCCCAGGAGGAGCCGCCCGACGTCCGCCAGGGAAGCCGCGTGGTGGTCGGCGGTCGCGAGCTCCCCGGGCCGGCCGAAGCCGTAGGTGACGGCGATCGTGGAAAGGCCGTTGGCCCGGCCCGCCTCCAGGTCGTACTTCCGGTCCCCGACGATCGAGCCGGTCGAGCTGCCCAGGCGCCGAAGCGCTTCGCGTACGAGGTCCGTCTTCGTCGTGCCGGACGGCCCGTCGTCCAGGCAGAGCCGGACGTCGAAGGGCTCGCGCAGCGCAAGTCCGTCGAGGCTCGCCTCGAAATAGGGGCGGCCGCAATTGGAGACGAGGGCGAGTCCCCAGCCCCGTGCGCGAAGCGCGGCGAGGAGCTCGAGCGCGCCCGGGTAGAGACGCCCCCGGCCGGCGCGGAGGTGCGCGACTTCATAGCCGCCGACGAGCGCGCGGATCCGCTCGGCGTGCACGTGCAGGTCGCTCGGGACCAGGGCGCGGAAATAATCGAGGGAAGGCATGCCGATCAGCGGCTCGACCTCCGCTGGGGAAGGAATCCGCGGCGGTCGACCCAGCTCCCGGTAGAAATCGGTGAGCCCCAGGACGGCGGCCTCGAGGGCCTGGTCCTTGGAGTCCGAGAGCGTCCCGTCCATGTCGAAGACGGCGGCATGCATTTTCATGATTGAATTTCCCCGGGGGGATGGCTAGAATGACGAATGCCCGCGACCGGTACGGGATGCGATCGCCCGACCGGCGGCGGGGAAGCGGTGCCAGCAGGAGGAGATCCGAATGAAGCCTGAAATCCTGGGCCGGATGGCGCGACGGGAGGCCGGCGCGAGCATGACCGAGTACATCATCATCGTCGCGCTCGTGGCCATCTTCCTGATCGGCGCGGTCGGCCTCTTCGGCGACAAGGTGAAGTCGCTCTTCAGCACGTCCACCACCAAGCTGAACGCGGTCCAGTCGAAGATGAACTCCCGCTAAGGAGGGCCCCGATGCGGCGAGGGATGCCGGTGCTCCGGTCGGTCGAGGCTCGCGGGGCGAGCATGACCGAGTACATCATCATCGTGGCCCTGGTCGCGATCTTCCTGATCGGGGCCGTGGGGCTGTACGGCGACAAGATCAAGTCGCTCATCATGGGCTCGCGGGACAAGATGGGCGCGGTGGAGAACCGGGCCCGCGGCGGCGGCGGTGGCGGCGGCGGCCACACCGTGATCGACGGCCGGTAAGTCGAGCCGGCGCCCCGGAGCGGGGCGCCGGTGCGTGCCGGGCAGGCGGTCGCGGCCGGAAGCAGGCCGGTCGTCGCTTGCGGCCCGTGGACGAACTTCAGACACGAGGCCTGGGGGCGCAGGCCTCCCTCCTTCGCTCGCTCGCCGCGAGCTACGGAGCGCAGGCCGGCCCGCGCGAACGTCCGCACGGCGTACGACCTGCCGTGACGGCGTTGACGACTGGGTCCGCGGTTCGTCAACGGGCCATTAGTTCACGCCGTCGAATTTCGCGTCCACGAGTTGCTTCGCGAGATCGTTGACCGCGTTGCGCCAGGCGATGAGCGCATTGTCTCGCCGTCCGCCCGGCAGCGAGCGCTCCTTGTCCCACTTGCAGGCGGCCGCGCCCTTCCAGAGCTCCCGGCCCGTCTTCAAGCTTACCAATTTCACGTCGTCGAGTTGAGCGTCCGCCTTCACGTCCGAGGGAATCAGGGAGTTGATGGCGAAGCCCGTCCCACCGAGCGGCAGGAAGAGCCAGTCCCGCGCCGCATCCCGGTGAAAGTACCCCACGAAGTGCTTGATGCGGCCGACCATCACCGCGTCGTACTGGACGCCCAGCTCCTTCAGGTTCTCTTTTTTTCCACGCACCTGCTCGCTCGTGACTTCGACCGCGTCCACGCGCTCGAAGAGGTTGCTGAAGGCGAGATGTTTGGCGGTCATCCGGGTGAGCGGCGGCGCGAGATTGTGGCCCGAGAAGTCCTCGTCCGACGTGTAGGCGTCGGCATGCACGTCCTTCCGGGCGATGCGGATCTTCAGGTCGCGCTCCTCCGGCGGACGTTCGTCGGAAAAGGTCGCCACGGCCACCTTCATCGGGTGGGCCCGCTCGGCGGTGAAGATGGAGCGCTTCTGGAGGGGATACTCCACCTGCGACGCGCACCCTGCCAGCGCCAGGATGCCGGCGCCGAGCCCCGTCCCCAGTGCGATCCACTTCGGCCCTTGCGACCTCGTCCGCATGCTGCCTGACCTCCGGCGTAACACCCACGACCCGTGACCACGCTCTTCGCCGGGGAGGAGTGCTCCTCCCGGACGGGCGAAGAGGCGCGCTATCTTACGCCCCGCGAGGGAAAGGTCAAGCGATTTGTCGGCGGGCCGGGCGCCCAGGGCGGCGTTCGCGCGCAGCCCCGGCCGGCGGCATGCCGCGCCGAGTGCCGCCCCGAGTACGGTCGCGCGGCGGGGACCGTGCGGGCCCGGCGGCGCGCCCCCCCGTCCCGCCCCCTCCGGGCCCCCTCATTTCGCGCGCGTGCGCATTTCCACCGCTCGAACCCACGCCGCGGCGTGCGCGTTCTTCACGTCGTTCGAGTCGCACTTCAGCGCCACGCCCGTCACCCGGGGAACCGGTCCGTCGCCGAAACAGCGCCGATAGTCCGCCGCGAGATCCCGGTCAAAGCCCAGCCAGGTGCCGAGCGCCGCCGGACCCGACGCCACCACCACGAGCTTCACCTGGTCGAAGTGGCCGCTCGGCACGATCGCGTCGACCTTGTCGCTCCAGGTCCAGCCGTAGCCGACCGTGCGCGGTGGCTTGCCGGACGTGTCGAACGAGAAATAGAGCCGGAAGGCCGCGTCGTCCCTCTTGTTCACGCTGTTGTCGGACCCTTCCGGCAGCACCTCGGCCTTGACCTCGAAGTGCGCGATCGGCCACGCCTCCAGGTCGATGGGAAAACCCTTCTTCGTGTGGATCATCACGGAGTCCCCGTTGCTCACCATGTGGAGCTGCCCCTCGCCGACCGTCCACTTGCGCGGCGAGCCCCGGTCCGTGTCCCAGTCCCCCGCCTTCAGCCACGCATCGATCGCCGTCGCCGCCGCGGGCAGCTCGACGAGCGTTCTCGGTGGCATGCCGCCGGCGGGGTCCTCGCCCACGATGGGCCGCCCGACGCAAACCAACAGCGCCAGCGCGCTCGCGCAGGCTCTCGACAGCCTCCGTCCCATCCGAGCTCCTCCCACCCGGGTCCGATCGATTCGTGCCTGCCTGGACCCTGAAACCTAGCTCGGGCGGGGGCCGGTTGTCAAGGGCCGGCGTTCGGGCGACGGTGCGGCTTTTTTTTCAACAAGCCGAAAGGAAGCTAAAATCGATCTCTCAGTGCGTTGCCCGCGATGATCGCCGGTAGAGGAGGGTGGACTCGGCGCCCGGCCTCTGCGTCTCCGCGTCTCTGTGTAAAATCCCCGCATTCGACCCACACGGCCAGTCCGAATTTCAAATTGCAAAAAGTCAAATTTCAAATTTCAAATTTCGCCCGCGGCTAGCTGGGACGTGGAGCCATGATCTAGCCACTTGCCGCCCTCGGTCGCGTTTAGCCTTTGTTCGGGTCGTTGTTTTTTTTGCGAACGAAGGGCAAGGCGGTCGTGCTCGTACCCGAATGGAGTTCGAGGAGTTTCGTGAGTGCGGGTACGAGCACGACGCATGGATGGAAACGATGGCTCACGTTTCAAGGTTGCCGCACGTCTCATAACGCATAGCTCAACGCCCTGTTCGCGAGCGGGACCGGGTCCGCGGCCGCTGTGCCCGGGTCCGACCCCGGTCGCGCCGCCTGCGTCAGGCGATGCCCTTCCTGCTGGGCAGGGCCGAACGGCCACGACCCGCGACCTGTCCGTGGACCTGGAGCGGACCGAGGTGTCCCCGGCCGACCAGGGGATCCGCCGCCGCCGCCGCTCGTCGGATCACGTTGCGGAGCTCCAGCGCATTCCCCGGCCACGGATACGCCAAGAGCGCCTCCAGCCCCTCCTCCGTGAAGCCGAGCAACGGCCTGCCCAGGTCCGAGCCGGCCTCCGAGAGGTAGTAGCGGGCGAGACGGGCCAGATCGTCCGGCCTTTCGCGGAGGGCGCGGACCCGGATGACCATTTCGTTCAGCCGGCGGAAAAGCTCCGCTTGCAGCCGTCCCGAGACCAGAAGCTCCTCGGGGGCGATGCTGGTGCTCGCGATCAGCCGTGGCTCGGCCCCGCCTTCCACGCCTTCCCGAAGCGCGCGCAGCACGCGCGATTGCTCCCGCAGGCCGTACCGCTCGAGTCCCCGCAGGAAGAGCGTGCCCAGCGCGATCGAGCGTTCCCCGCGTCCGTTGCGCCCGCCGCGCAGGGAGGAACCCGGATGCACCGGTCCGCCGCTCTCCTCCGTCTCCCACTCCACGAACGCGTCGGCGGCGCGCACGCTGCGCGCATGCACCCTGCGCGCGGCGTCCTCCGCCCCCATCCCGTCTTCGATGTGCAGAATCAGGCAGTAGCCGGTGGCCGCCGCGCGGTCGATGGCGCACACCGCTTCCGACGCCTCCGTCCCCGTCCCGAGGGTCCACTCCAGCGGACCTCCGGCTTCCTGCTCGAAGGTGCGCACCCGCCACGTGAGCATCCGGTGTTCCAGGGCTCGGCGGAGGCCCGGCTCGACCCTTTCCCTCCCGGGCGCCAGCCAATCGTACACCTCCGGCAGGCCGGCCCGTTGTCCGTCCACGTCCTCGGACGAGAGCACCACGACGGGCACGTCCGGATCGATCTCCCGCAACCGGCGTGCGACTTCCCCGCGGGTCTCCCGGAAGGCCCGTTCCCCCAGGACCGCCAGGTCGATCAGGATGCGGCGGGCCGCCTCGAGACCGCCCGCCGGCGAGGCCTCCAGCAGCGCTTCGGTGTTCAGCCCCCGGAGGACGCGAAGAAGCTGTCGAGCCTGCGCGCCGTCGAGGGCATCGTGGATCACAAGCACGCGCGCCGATTTCTCGCGTGGGGCAGGGGCCCGCGAACATGGCGTTGCCGAGCGCATGAGGGAAGCTCCTTGTCCTACGAAGCAAGACGGGTCGAGACCGGAAACCAGACGGTAAAACAGGCACCCCTGCCCGGTTCGCTGTCCACCTCGATACGGCCCCCATGCGCCTCCATCGCAAGCTTGCAGAAGGAGAGGCCCAGCCCGACGCCCCCGCCGGCTCTCGGGAGTGGCGCCGCCGAATGGGCGTACGCATCGAAAAGGCGCTGCTGGTCGTCGAGCGGAATCCCCTCTCCCGCGTCGAGCACCGCGATGCCGACCTCGCCGGCGCCGTCGAGTCTTCGTACGAAAACCCTCACCTCTTCCCCCGCCGGGCTGTGACGCAGCGCGTTGGACAGCAGGTTCGCGAGGACGCGACGCACGATGCCGCGGTCGGCGGTCAGCAGCACCTCCTGCGCGGGGAGGAGGACCCGAATCCGCGTCCGTCTTCGCTCCGCTTCCCCCTCCTGCTCCGCGCAGGCCGTTTCGAGCTCGCGGCCGAGCCCGACCACTTCGGGTTGCAGGAGGAGCCGGCCCGCCCTTGCCTTCCCCAGGTCGAGCAGGTCCCTGACGAGGCGCATCAGCCCTTGGCAGCTTGCGGACATGGCGTCCAGCGCCCGGTTCTGCGGCCCGAGGGCGTGCCTGCGCACGAGCAGCTCCAGGTAGCCCATGATGCCCGTGAGCGGGCTCTTCATGTCGTGGACGAGCATGTGGACCAGCCGCTCCTGGTTCGCCGCCTCCTCATTCATCCGGTCGAGCGCGGCCTCGAGCTGGTCGTACAGGGACTTCGTCCGCAGGTGCGCGCGCGTCCTCGCCATGAGCTCGTAGTTCCGGAACGGCTTCTCCAGGAAGTCGTCCGCTCCGGCCGCGAAGGCCTTCACCAGATTCTCCTCCTCCGGCAGGGCGGTCATGACCAGGACCGGGATCGGCCGGAGCTCCGGATCGCTCTTCAGGGTGCGACACAGGTCGAGTCCCGAGGTGCCCGGGAGGCCGACGTCGACCAGCACCAAATCGGGTTTGCGGGCCCTGCAGAGCGCCAGCCCGCTGGCTCCGTCCGTCGCGCTCGCCACTTCGCAGAGGCGCGGCGTGAGGATGGTGCGGATCAGCTCGAGAAGGAGGGTGTCGTCGTCGATCACCGCGACGAGGCGGTCGCCCATGGGGGGGAAGAAGTCCTCCAGGCAGGGGCTCGAGCTCAGTTTCTCGCCTACGGCATTGCCCATGAGGTCACCTTTCGGAAGTTGACGAGAGCCTCGAAAGCGCCCGTGAAACCGCGCTTGCGCAATCGGGATCTCGCTGGTGCGCCGCAACCGGCCGGCGCGGCCAGGCGGGCGATGTCACAAGGGGCCTATGGACGAACTCCGGGCGCGATGCCTAGCACTACAACGCGAAATCGAAAGCTTCGGCGTCTGCGACGGATGCTGCCAAACGCCGCCCCTGTTCGTAGTTCCGGCTTCAGGCGGCGCGTGCGGCGAGAACCGCGACACTTGGTTGGCAGCCCCGCCTAAAGACGGAACTACGAACCAGTTGGGCTCGAAGGCTCCACTCTTCTAGCGTTGTAGTGCTGGTGGCCCGTCGACGAAGTCAAGTCAAGATGCCTGGGGGCGCGGGCCTCCGGCCCGCGCGAACGGCCGCATGTGCTGCGACCTGCCGTTACAGCCCGACAGGCCTGCCCTTCCCTCACAGGAAGGGCGGAAGCCGGAGAAGGTGAAAGCAAGGAGGTGGCCTCGGACCCGAAGAGCAGCCCGATGACGGAACACCCGGCAGGGACCTTGGTTAAGGGCGGAAGGGGAGCCGGCGGAGATCAGCGCGAGCAGGGTGGACTCTCCAGTGCCGTGGAGACTCTCAAGTAGGCTTGAGAGTTAAGGCCCCCCCTCGTCACGACTGTAAAGGAACAAGTCAGGCACTCACGTCCGTCGGTGCGGGCCGGAAGGTCTGCACCACAACGGCCCCTTCCCTCCGAGGAAAGTGCCGATTCAGGAGTTATTCCCTTACCCGCCCTCAGCCTGCCAAACAAAAGAACATTCGTCACCGCCTGCGCGGAAGCGTGCGCTAGTCGATCCCGAACTTCTTCATCATCACGTACAGCCATTGCGCGCTCACGCCGAGCAGGCGCGCGGCCCGTGTGCGGTTTCCCTCCGTTCGCCGGAGCGCCTCCCGCAGGGACTGCCGCTGCAGTCGTTCGTGGGCGGCGTCGAGATTCAGGTCGTCCTCCCGGGCGCCGCTTGCGGGGGCCGCCTGCGGGGAGATGCGCAGATAGTCCACCAGCAGCCCGCTCGTGATCGGGCCGCTTCCCCGACCCGCCGCCGCGTGCATCGCCTGCTCCAGTTCGCGGACATTGCCGGGCCAGGAGTACTCCAACAGGACTCCGAGCGCCCCCGACTCGAGCTGACGGCGCGGCGTGGCGGAGCGGGTCGCCGCCTCTTCCAGGAAGTGGTCCGCGAGCACCAGGATGTCCTCCCGCCGCTCGCGCAGCGGCGGAACCCGGATCTCCTCCCCCTTCAAGCGGTAGTACAAGTCCTCTCGAAACGCGCCGCGATGGACGGCGTCGTCCAGCTTCTCGTTGCTGGCCGCCAGCACGCGAAAATCGACCTTGCGGGAGTCGTCCGAACCGACCGGTCGGACCACGCCGTCCTGCAACACGCGCAGGAACTTCGCCTGGAGCGCCGCCGTCATGGCGGGGATCTCGTCGAGGAAGAGCGTGCCGCCGTCCGCGCTCTCGACGAGCCCCTTTCGCTGCGCGAGCGCGCCCGTAAAGGCCCCCTTGACGTGTCCGAAGAGCTCGGATTCCTCGAGGCCCTGGCTCAGCGCGGCGCAGTTCACGGGCACGAACCGCTTCGACGCACGGGGGCCCAGCCGGTGGATTTCGCGGGCGATCAGCTCCTTGCCCGTCCCCGTCTCCCCGAGGATGAGGACCGGCTGGTAGCCGGAGCTGCTCCGTTCAATGGCCGCGTACACGTCCTGCATGGCGGCGCTGCGTCCCAGCAGCCGCCCCACGCGGTCGCGCACGCCCGGGCCCTCCTCGATCCTCGCGAGTCGTTCGCGCGCGAGGTCCAGCTCTCGGGCCTGCAGGTCCAGTTGTTTCTCGATCCGGCGCGCGAGCTCGTCCGCGCGGCGAAGGGCCTGGTTCTTCTCGTCGTGGAGGCGCGCGTTCTCGATCGCGAGCGCAGCCTGGTGGGCGAAGATCTCGAGCACCTCGACGTCGGCCTCGGAGAAGGCCGCCGTGCGAAGGCGATTGTCCACGTAAAACACCCCGAGCACCCGCTCCTTCACGCGAAAGGGGATGCAGAGGACCGACGCCAGCCGCTCCTCGCGCACGCTTACGATCTGGCGGAGCGCGTCGTCCTCCTGGGCGTTGGCTGCGATCAGCGGCTTGCCGGTCTCCAGCACCTGGGCGCAGATCGTGGAGCTGATGCGGTCGCGAGGGTTCGTCACCTCGCCTCCCTCGAGGTTGTGGGTGGCGACGAATTGCAGGGCGCCGGTCTCCCCGCGCAGGGCCAGGAAGCCGCGCTCGCAGCGGGTCAAGGAGAACACGGCCTCCATGATCTTCTTCAGCACCACCGCCGTCGCACGCGTCGAGTTCAGTTCCGCGGTCACCTCGAGCACCCGGAAGAGGCCGCGGAGGCGCGTGTCCTCCCGGCTCCCCGCGGTGCGACCGCCGCGCCGCAAGAGGTCGCCCGCCCGCCGGATTTCTTCCCGGAGAGCGACGAGCTGCGGAGCCGACAGCACGTTTTCGCGATCCCCTTCCGAAGAACGAGAAGCGAGTTCGCCGATCATCTTCGCTACCTCATCAAAGTGGGAGAGCGCGGAGGCCGGCTCGCCGAGTCGGGCCCGGAGACGCCCGAGCTCCAGCGCCAGGTCGACCGCGAGCCAGCCGCCGGTGGCGCTCGGCGCGGCCCTGCGCGCGCCCTCGACAAGTCGGAACGCGGCGCGCGCGGTCCGCGAGAACCGGGAGCGTGCGAGAAGGAGG
This sequence comes from Planctomycetota bacterium, assembly GCA_016197205.1. Lineage (GTDB taxonomy): Bacteria > Planctomycetota > MHYJ01 > WSZJ01 > JACPWG01 > JACPWG01. The sequence goes on along the minus strand of JACPWG010000141.1, from coordinate 10,225 downwards.
CGGGCCTCCAGGTCGCCCAGGCCGAGCCTTCGAGCCCGCAGCTCCGCGCCGCGGAGGGCGCGCTCCCCGCCGAAGGCCGCGGGGTCCTCCGCCAGACAGCGGAGCGGCACCCGCGGATCGCCGCACGCCTCCGCGATGAGCACCGCGCTTTTCATGTGGGCTCGCGCTTTTTCCGGGGACGAACGGCCGCGCTCCCCGAGCGCCAGGAGGAGCGTCGCCTCGGCGAGCACCCGGGGGATACGCGCGGCGCCCGCGAGGTCCATGGCGCGCGTCGCCTCCGCCACCGTCCGGTCCGGCGCGCACACGGTCAGCGCGTGCTGGGCGCGAAGACGCGCGACGGTCGCCTCCCCGTGGCGGTCCGCCGCTTTGCGGAAGAGCGCGCCGGCGGCCGCGATGTCCGCGAGCGCCGCCGCGGGCCGTCCGGCCTCGAGCCGGACGGCGGCGAGCGTGGACAGGGCGGTGGCCGACGCCAAGGCGTCGCCGGCGGACTCCGCGGCCCGGCGCGCCCCCTCCAAGCGGGGGAGGGCGCCCTCGAGGTCACCCGCGAGGAGGTCCGCGAAGCCCGCGCACGTCTCGAGCAGGTAGGCGTCCCCGGCGTGGCCGCACCGCGCGTGCGCGGCGCGGGCCTCCGCCAAGGGTGCGCGCGCGGAAGCCACGTCGCTCTCTTCCAGGTAGGCGCGGGCGAGCTCCAGCCAGCACCGGCCCACCGCAACCTCGTCGCGCATGCGGACGTACACCCGCCGCGCGGCGACGACCGCCCGACGGGCAGCGCGGGCATCCCCCATGGCGAGCAGGGTCATCGCCAGGTTGTAGCGGCTGTCGGCCTCCCCCTCGAAATCCCGGGCCGCATGGCGTTCCGCCAGCGCCTCCTCGTAGGCCCGGGCCGCGTCCCCATACCGGCCCGCCTGCTGCGCGGCGACACCGCGCGTGTTCAGGAGCGACCCGCGCCGCTTTCGGTCGTCCCGCGGAACGCAGGCCAGCCCGTCCGCGATCGCGCGCTCCGCGCCTGCCGCGTCCCCGGTGAGCGTGAGGGTGTAGCCGAGCAGATCGAAGACCTCGGCTCGCGCAGCGGCGTCCGACGGCCGGAGCAGCGACAGTGCTTCCCGCAGGGCCTCGACGGCCTGCCGGGGTGCTCCCGCGGAGCCGGACAACCGGGCGTACAGTTGCAGGAGCGAAGAGCGCCGCAGCCGATGAAGCCCGGCGGCGCCGGAGTCCAGAAAGTCGCGTGCGGCGCGCAGGGCCTCTTCCGTCCTGCCCGCCAAGGCCAGGGCGCGCAGCCGTCTCTCCCCGAGGTCGAGCCGCACTGCCGCGAAAGCCGAGGGCTGGAGCGCCGCCGCCGCTCGTGTGGCGAGCGACACGGCGGAGTCCCAGGCGCGAGCGGCGATCAAATGGTCCACGGCGGGAAGCGCCTGGGCCGCGACTTCGGCCGTGAGGCCCGCCTCGAGGGCATACCGTACCCGGAAGACGACACGCGTCTCGAGGCCGAACGAGGCGTCGGGGGCATCCGCAAGCCGCTCGTGAAGACGACGGAAGAGCGGCGATCGCTCCTCCGGGGCGAGGGAGCCCAACAGGGGCCCGGCGAGGAAGGGCTGCGCGGGGCGATGGCCGAGCTCCGACTCCGATGCGAACCCCCGGGCCCCCAGGAGGTCCAGCAGGAGGGCAAATTCGGAAGCGGAGGCTGCGAGGAGGGCGCGGAGTTCCGTGCCCGCCACCGGGCGGCCCGCCGCGCACAGGTACAGCAGGGCCTCCCGCGCGCGCGGCGGAAGCGTCCTTGCGCGTCGCAAGTGCCAGTCGGCGACTCCCCCGGGCGGCGCCGCGCGGTCCAGCTCCGCGACGTCGGCGGCCGACACCGCGGGCCGCCCCCACGCGCGCGACTGCTCGCACACCCAACGGATCGACTCCACCGCGAGCCCCGGATGGCCGGCGCTCCGTTGAAAAACCCAGCGCGTCACGGAGTCGTGAGGGGCCGGGAGCGCGGCGCGGACCAGTCGTCGCACTTCGCTCTCGCTCAGCGCGGGGAGCGACAGCCGGAGCTCGAGCAGGCCGGACGGCGCCGGCGGACTCCCGCCGCGGGGCTGGTCCGCGAGAAGCGTCAGCAGGCGCTGCCGCGCGCCCGGAGGGGCCTGTCGGGCGCTCGAGGTTCCTGCCTGTGCGACCGCGGCCAGAAGCGTTTCCCGATCCGCGTCGGCCGCGAGGTCGAAGTCCTCGAGAACGAGAAGCAGCGGAGCGGCGAGGCTCGCGCACTCGAGGGCCTCCGCGAGGAGGGGCGCGGCCTGCGCCGAAGAAAGCCCCTCCCCGCCTGCGGCGGACCCTGCCGATTGCAAGAGGCGCCTTGCCGCGTTCGACAAGCGGGTGCGGGAAAGCGGCTCGAGGAAGGGGCGGAGCGGAGGCAAGGCCTCCCTCCAGCCGCGGCCCCCCGGGACCAGCGCGACCCGCAGGCCGGCGGAAACGGCCCGCCGACGAGCCTGCTCCAGGAACGCCGACCGGCCGCTGCCCGCCTCTCCCTCCACGCGCACGAGGTTGGGGCGACGGCCGGCGACTTCCGCGCCGGCCACGCCGGGTTCGCCTGGAAAGCAGGCCGCGACACGCGCCAGCTCGCGGCTTCGGCCCACGAACGGAAGGCGGGCTTCCGGAGAGCGGAGCTGCCGCCCGTCCGCGGCAAGCCAGGCGTCGACCCTGGCGACGGCCTCCTGGGCGGAGCCGATCCGGCCTGCCGTGGTCGGCGAGGCCAGCCCGCCGAGCAGCTTGGAGAGTCGGGGAAAGCGGTGCTCGATGTCCCGATCGCCCGCGAGCCCGGCGGCGAGGCGGCGATAGGCGGACGCGAGATCACGGAGGTCGCGGCGAAATGCCGGCTGCGCGGGCCGGCTCCCGTGCGCGCGGGCTCGTGGCGAGGTGCGTCGGGAAAGGCCGAAGTCGAGAAGCCGGAGAAAGGGGAGCCGGGGAGTACTCTCCGGGGAGCAGGTCGGTCCCCCCTTTCGGCCCGCGCGAGTCGCGGGAGGACGCGACTCCCCGGCGTTCGGCAGCGGCGCTTCGAACCGAAGGTTGGGGAGGGATACGTCCCCGTGGGCGAGGCCGTGCAGGTGGAGATAGGCGAGCCCGGACAGCGCCTGGCGGACCAGGTCGAGCAGCAGCCTCTCCTGCGTGGCGGTCGCCAGTGTGCCCACGAGCGGCTCGAGCGCCTCGACGCTGAGATCGGGTCCGTCGAGCCATTCGTAGACCAGGCAAACGCGTCCCGTCTCCCGGTCGTGCACCAGGTCCTCGACGGCCGCGAGGTGCGGATGTCGATGCGCCCCGAGCAGCTTGAATTCCCTGCGCGCCCTGTCGAGAACGGTCTTCGCGCTCCCGCGGAGAGCGTCCAGGTCCTTGAGCGCCAGCGTCCGGATCGCCTCCCCACCGCGGGCGTCGCCGGCGACCGGCTGCACCCGATACACCGCCCCCGTGCCGCCGGCTCCGACGCGCTCGAGAACACGGTATTGCTGGGCGAGGATCGTTCCCGGGGAAAGGTCCATCCGGTCAAACGCTCCTCTCGGGTGCTTGTCCGTTCCTTACGACGCGCGGAGCCGATCGCTCCGGGGCCACGGCGTCCCCCCTTGTCAATTGCCCGCAACGAAGGAAGCGTATCCGTAACCGTTCACCAGGGGGCACGAAGAAACGAAGGCCTCACGGAGGACCTTCGCCGGCTTTTCGAACACACGATTGTCGACAAGCAATTGCGTCGGATTTCTTTCTGACAGGATTACAGGATCAACTGGATACGGCCTTGGAGAATCCTGGTGATCCTGTTATCCTGTCAAAACAAGGTCGCCAGATTCCTGAATCGACATGTCAACCTCTCCGTGCCTCCGTGGTGATACGTACCTACCCGTGAACGGCCACGCGTATCCTAGCGCGCGCCTCCCTCCGACCACAAGTGGATTTCACTTTTGAGGTGGAGCGCGGGGAGGGTTTGAATTTGTTGGGAATTGCCCTTTGCGCGCCCGGCAGGGCCGCGCGCGCGCCCCTTTGCGCGGCTGCCGCATCGTCCGGACCGTCACGCTCGCCAACGCCTCCACGCGGCGGGAACAGGACTTGACCCTACCCGGAGGCCGTGCTATTCTGCGCCCCCTTCGCTTTCCATAAGGCCCGTTTCGCCGGGGGGAGCCGCCATGTGGCGTCACAGGGACGTGCGCCGCGCCGCCGTCCTGCTCGCGTGCCTCGTCGTGTCCAGGGCTCCGGCCGGCGCAGGCGCCGCTGACGAATCGCCCGTGTTCCGGCTCCGACCTGTATGCACCGCGGGCGAATCGAGCGTTCGCGAGCAGACTCTTCGGCTTACCTGCGACACGAACGTTGTCCTCTCCTACGGCATCGAGGGGCAGACCGGGAAGCAGGACTCGGACTTCGCCGTCGAGCACCAGACCCGCGAGCAGGCGAAAACCGTGGTCCTCGCGACCGACGCGGACGGACGTCGAACGGAATGCCGCACGGAGTACGTGCGCCACGAGACGAAGCGGCGCGTCACCCGGGACGGCGAGGAGCAGGCGCTTCCGACACTGGAGGACCCTTTCGAGGGGCGCACCTTCGTCCTGGTTCGCGAGGGTGAAGCGTTGCGTGTGACCGTTGCGAAGGGGGGCGAAGTCGCGGAGGACGCAAGGGCCGCGCTGAGCCTGGAAGACGCGGACGCGTGCCTCCTGCCGTCCGGGTCGGTCAAGGTCGGCGATCGCTGGCGGGTCGAGGGGCAGGCGCTTTCGCCCCTCCTGGCTCCTGCGCGACTCCTTCGTCAAGAGCCGAAAGGCGCTGCTCCGGAAGTGGTGAGCGGCGTTGCGGAGTGCGTCCTCGCGGAAGTGCAGGAATCGACGGGTCCGGCCGCCGCGCGGATCGCCCGGATCACCTATCAGCTCGAAGCCGAGCTTCGTCCGGTTGTCCCCGGCACGCTTTCCGCGGCGGCGTCCGGCGGCAGCGGCGCGACGGCGCGAGACGCGACCGCCGCGGACGCAGGCGCAGGCGCGGGCGAAGCCGTTGCCTATTTGATTCGCATGTCGTCACGCGGGGAAGTTCGACTCGACGCCGCGGGTGGCCGCCTGCTCAAGTCGGTGACCAATAGCCGAAGGCAAGTTCGGCCGCCTGCGAGGCGCGCGAGCGAGGCGTAGTAACGGAGAACTACGTCGAGCGAGCGCAACGAAGCAGGCGGCCGAAATCGCCGAGGAAATTGGTCACCCAATTCTGTGGGGCGGTACTGAGGCTGCGATGCTCCGCACGCAGTTGTGGTTTCTCCGTCTCTCGGCGCGTGAACAGGCGAGGCTTTGTGCGCAAGACGCGCGGAGGCCCCGCCTATGCTTACGACCCGTTGTCGATCGAAGATCTGCTTGCGATGCCCGACTGGGAGGAAGTCCCGGAGATCCACGATCGGCTGATCGCCATCCAAGCGCACCGCCTGGGTGCTACCGTCCTCACCTGCGATCCGGAGCTACTCGCTTGCTCGAAGATCCACGGCCTCTGGTAGGCCGGCGCCGGCACCTCCACCGGTCTCCCGTGCGCGGAACGACTTTGCACCTGCCGCACGACGATCACGGGCGTGCACGACGAGGGACCGCGACCGCAACACTCCCCGTCCGCCTACCGCTCCCATCACCCGCCTTCGGCCCCCGAGAAGCCCAGCAGCTCGTCCAGCTCGTGGTCGGAGCGGAGCACCGCCCGTCGCCGTCGGGCGGCGTCGCGCTCCGAGGCGCGCTGCGCGCGACCGAGGAGCGCGCGGGCCGGACCGGAGGGCAGCTCCCGTTCCGCCCCCGCCGCGAGGCGGGTGAGGAGGCGTGAAAGGAACGGGGCGAAGCGTCGCGGCAGGTCGTCCTCGAGCGAGGCGAAGGCCTGCGCGCTGCCGGGGTCTCCCTGGCGGGCGCACCGGCCGATGAACTGCCGGTCGATGCGGCCGGCCTCGTGGCGCTCGGTGAGGAGCACGTGCAGCCCACCTAGTTCGGCGGCGCCGGGGCCCAGCCGGATGTCGGTGCCCCGCCCGGCCATGTTGGTCGCCACGGTGACCGCGCCTCGCCGGCCGGCCGCCGCGATGATCTGCGCTTCGTCCCGGTCATTCACCGCATTGAGCACCCGGTGCGGGATCCCGCGAGTCTCCAAGCGCCGGCCGACCTCGTGGCTGGCCGCGACGTTGCGCGTGCCCAGCAGGACGGGTCGCCCCGTCGCATGGAGGCGCACCACCTCCTCGACCACCGCCTGCCATTTGGCCTCGCGCGCGGCGAAGACGCGATCCGGACGCACCTCCCTTCGGCAGGGACGGTGCGTGGGGATGGGGATCACCGGCAGCCGAAACACGTGCCACAGCTCGCCGCGCGTCTCCACGCCGGTCCCCGTCATGCCCGAAAGACGCCGGTACATGCGGAAGAAACGTTGAAAGCTGATGCGCGCGCACGTCTCCTTGGGGAGCGTGAGCTCCAGGTGCTCCTTGGCTTCGATCGCCTCGTGCAGGCCGAGCCGCCAGGTGCGATCCGGCATCAGGCGACCCGTGAATTCGTCGACGATGACGACCTTGCCTTCCCGCAGCACATACTGCCGATCGCGCAGATAGAAGTGCTTCGCCGAAAGCGCCTGCAGCACCAGTTCCTCGCGACGCCGGCGACCCGTCCAGACCCCGCCTAGCCGGACCCCCCGCTCGGCGAGGAGCGCCCGGCCTTCCGAGGTCAGCTCCAGCTCGTGGTGGCGTTCGTCCACCCGATAGTCCGGGGGACTGCGCAACTCGGCGGCGAGGTCGCGTGCGGTGAGCATGGCCTCGGCGTGGTCGGGGTTCGGGGCGTCCGCGGAAATGAGGAGCGGAGTGACCGCCTCGTCGACGAGGATGGAGTCGGCCTCGTCCACGATCGCGCATTCGAGGCCCCTTTGCACGAGCCTCGCGGCCGGCGTCGTCGACCGCCCGCGAAGCTGGTCCAGCAGCAGCGAGGAGAGCCCGCTGCGCCGTCCGAGCGCGAGGCGGTCACGCAGGAAGTCCGCGGTCACCTCCTTGTTCGTGCAGTAGGTGATGTCCGCGGCGTACGCGTCCTCGCGGTCCCGGGCGCTCATGCCCTGCTCCACGTGCGCGACGCGGAGCCCGAGGGAGCGGTAGAGACCGGCCATCCATTCGGCGTCCCGACGGGCCAGGTAGTCGTTGACCGTGACCACGTGGCAACCGCGGCCGCGCCACCCGGCAAGCGTCGCGGGCAGGGTCGCCGTCAGGGTCTTCCCCTCGCCCGTCGCCATTTCCGCGACGCCGCCGTAGTGGAGCACCAGCGCGCCCGCGACCTGGACCGGGAACGGCCGCTCCCCGCGCTGCCGCCACGCCGCCTCCCGGATGAGCGCGCACGCGCGGTCGACCTCCTCCGGCTGCTCGCGTTCCCGCCGGAAGACGACGCGCAGCTCGTCCGCCGCCTCGCGGAGCCGCCGGTCCGTCAGGTCGGCGAACGCTCGTTCCTGGGCCGTGAGGCCCTCCGCGCGACGGAGAAAGGTGTGCGGTCCTTGGAATCCGCGCCGGGCGCGTGCGACCACCGAGTCCCAGGCCGCATCGAGGCCGCGAAGCGGTTCCCGCGGTCGTTGTGACCGCGAGAGGTGGCGCCAGGTATGGCCGTCGATGGCCATGGGTGCTCCCTCGTCCGGGGAAGGCGACGCGTTCACGAAATGCGGCCAGGATGCCCGGGGGCGCGGACCGGCCCGGGCGAACGGCCGCTTGGTTCACGACCCGACGTGACGGAGTTGACGACTGTGTCCAGCGTTCGTCAACGCGCCACTAGAGCTTGAATCTGCGCTGGATCAACCTGCGCATGGCCTGCCAGGCCTGGGAAAGCAGGGGCGAGGCAGGCAACCGAACTCGCACGTGGACGCGTTGACCCGGCAGCAGGCTTTCGTGGGTCGTCGGGTCGAGGGCGATCAAGATCGTGAAAATCCGATCGGCGCCCTCCTTGCCCGGCCGCTCCCCGGCGGTCGCGCGCGGGCCGCCCGCCGCGACGAAGCCGAGGGCGGCGGTCGGGGCGTGCTTTTCCCCCGCGGGCAGGATGCGTTCGATGCGGCCGGGAAAGGCGAGCTCGGGCCGCCCGCGGGGCCGCAACTCGAGCTGCGCGACCTCGGCGTGCTCGATGATGCGCGCCGCCGTCTGTTGGTCCGCGCCGGCCCGCACGATGAGGTCCTCCAGGCCGGCGACCACGCCGACGAGCTGTCCGCGGGGCAGCCAGCCGCCCTGCCGGCGCTCGAGGCTTGGGGCGAGCCAGGTGCCGGCGATCGGGGACAAGAGCGTCAGGGACGACAATTCCGTACTCGTGCGCTCGAGCTTGGCGTCAAGCGCAGCGACCTGTTCGGCAAGGGCCTGACCCAGGGCAGTGTTGCCCTCGGCACGGGCGAGCCTTCCGCGAGTGCGGAGGGCGTCGCGTTCCGAGGCCAGCTCCGTGCGGCGCGCCGCGAGGTCCGGGTTTTCGGCTCGCACGAGCGCGGGCCCCTTCGGCGTTACCTCGAGATCGGTCGGGAGGCACTCGCGGACGAAGCCGTCGGCGGCCATGTGGATTTCGGAGCGGCGGCGCGCTTCCACCACCCCCTCCACCCAGCACGCCTCCGGGAGCGGGAGCAGTCCCAGGCAGGCGACGCCGAGCATCGCGGCGGCCAGGGTCGAGCCGATCGCCCGCCCGCGCACCCGGCGCAGCTCCGGGCTCGCCGCGAGGTACTCGACAAATTTCGCGACCGGCGCCAGCACCCAGCCGACCAGGGCGATGGCCCCCAGCACGGCGCCGACGAAGAAAAACTTGTCCGCCACGAAGAGGAGGATGCCCACGCACACGAGGGTGCGGAAGACGGCGGCGGCGAGACCGTAGGCCACGAGCCAGGCCTTCTCCGCGCGCGTGTCCGCTCGGTCCTGAAGCCCCTTGACCGACCAGGCGTGGCGCCGGACGAGCAGGTGCAAGTGCTCCCGCGCGGCCGCGGCGAGATTGGGGATTTCCAGCAGGTCGGAGAGGACGTAGTAGGCGTCGTAGCGCAGGAGGGGATTGCCGTTGAGGAGCAGGGTGGAGACGCTGGCGGCGAACATGACGTTGTACGCGAGCGCGTGGGCCGCCGCCTCCGGTCCCGTGTTGGCCCAGACGACGGCGGCGATGCCTGCGATGGCCAGCTCCACCAGCACGCCGGCGGCGCCGATGAGCGCCCGGTGGCCCGAACGACGAAGCGCCCAGGCGGAAGAGACGTCCACGTAAGGGAGCGGCAGGAATACGAGAAACATCACGCCCATGGCGTGGATCTCGCCGCGAACCCCTTCGCGCAGGCTGAAGCTTTTGCAGGAGAGGGCGTGTCCCAGCTCGTGAAAGAGCTTGAGCACGGCCAGCGACAGGTAGAGCAAGGGCAGGTTGCGGGGAGCGAGGAGGCTGGAGGCCGCGTCTCCGAGCTCGGGGGCCCGGGTGATGGCGACGTAGCCGAGCGTCGCGAGGGAGAGTCCGAGCAGGAGGCAGCCGACCGGGCCGAAGATCCAGCCGAAGGCCATGGCCCAACGCGTCAGGAGGGCGTCGGGGTCCACGAGCGGGATGCGCACGGCGAGGACGTTGGTGAGCAGGCTGACGACCTCTCGGCGGGCGCGCACGCGGTGGCGTTCGAGGATGCCCTGGCTGTCCGGCGGGACGTCGGCTTGCAGGAGGTTCGCACCGCGAAGCTGCCCGAGAAGCTGGACCGCTTCTCCCTGGGTGAGGGCGTCGTCGCCCGATTGGGTGAGCGCGAAACGCCACGCCTGCTCGACCGTGCGCCGGCCGTTCAGGCGACCCAGAAACTCGTAGGCGGCCTCGTGCAGGCGGAAGAACCGGCCCGTGGCCGGGTCCTGGAGGACGTACCACAGGCGCCGGCGGAAGCTCTGGCGCCGGACCTGGACCGCGCTCGGCAGCCGCGGTCGCAGCTCGGCGACGCGAAACCACGCTTCGTGAAAGGTCGGGCGCTCAAAGGCCATGCTGTCGGCGGACTCCACGGTCACGGGAACGGAAGCGTCGACCCTCGCCCCCGCATGATGCCGCACCCCGGAGGGGCCGGCCTCAGACGGCAGAAGGGTTTGCGGGTAGCGTGTCCAGAGGTCTGAGGCTCAGCGTCCGCGATTCCGTGCCCGGGCTGCGTTCCATGGTGGTCATTGAGAATGGGTGTGGCTACTTTTCGTAGGCCCCCTGAAGGGGGTACTACAAACAGTGGGTGCTGCTCTCGGAACCTACTGTTCGTAGTACCGCCTTCAGGCGGTCTGGGCGCTGTCGTCGAAAAG